>NZ_JBQAIE010000019.1:0-91707 GCF_051918845.1 Bacillus cereus group sp. MYBK101-2
CGCAGGTTCAAATCCTGTCCCCGCAACCAAATGGTCCCGTGGTGTAGTGGTTAACATGCCTGCCTGTCACGCAGGAGATCGCCGGTTCGACCCCGGTCGGGACCGCCATTTTAATAAGGCTCGGTAGCTCAGTCGGTAGAGCAGAGGACTGAAAATCCTCGTGTCGGCGGTTCGATTCCGTCCCGAGCCACCATTTACTTTAATAAAATACGCCGGCTTAGCTCAATTGGTAGAGCAACTGACTTGTAATCAGTAGGTTGGGGGTTCAAGTCCTCTAGCCGGCACCATGTAAGTTTCGGAGGGGTAGCGAAGTGGCTAAACGCGGCGGACTGTAAATCCGCTCCTTCGGGTTCGGCAGTTCGAATCTGCCCCCCTCCACCATTTACATAGGGGCATAGTTTAAAGGTAGAACTGAGGTCTCCAAAACCTCCAGTGTGGGTTCGATTCCTACTGCCCCTGCCAAATATATTTACACAACATGGCGGTTGTGGCGAAGTGGTTAACGCACCGGATTGTGGCTCCGGCATTCGTGGGTTCGATTCCCATCAGTCGCCCCATTTTTATTTTAAAAATTATAAATAATCTAATGGATACTTACATATAATTAAGTAAGAATTCGATGGGCTATAGCCAAGCGGTAAGGCAACGGACTTTGACTCCGTCATGCGCTGGTTCGAATCCAGCTAGCCCAGCCATTTTTGCGGAAGTAGTTCAGTGGTAGAATACAACCTTGCCAAGGTTGGGGTCGCGGGTTCGAATCCCGTCTTCCGCTCCAGTAAAATTTTATATGGCGGCATAGCCAAGTGGTAAGGCAGAGGTCTGCAAAACCTTTATCACCGGTTCAAATCCGGTTGCCGCCTTTTCTTTTGTGCCGATGTGGCGGAATTGGCAGACGCGCACGACTCAAAATCGTGTTCCTTCGGGAGTGTCGGTTCGACCCCGACCATCGGTATCACGAACGGCGTAATAAAAAGACTCTACACCAAATGTGTAGAGTCTTTTTATATTTTCATCACACTACAAAATAAGCATAAATAGTGTGTTGGTGAAATGGTAGAATTTTTTTGCTAAATTATGTTATGTGCTTCTAAAATTCGTAATAAACGTAGGAATTCATGTATAATATAACTTGTCGAAAGAACAAAATGATAGTGATTTATATTATGTCTGTAATATGAATCAAAAATGAACTTTTTATATTTCTTTTAAAAATGTGTTGAACACACATGATATTTCATATTAATATTTTTATGTAGATTTAAAACGGGAAAGAGAGTGGAAAGTATGGGTCGTAAATGGAATAATATTAAAGATAAAAAAGCATCAAAAGATGCAAATACTAGCCGTATATACGCGAAATTTGGACGTGAAATTTATGTAGCGGCAAAACAAGGCGAGCCAGATCCGGAATCAAACCAAGCGCTTAGAGTTGTATTAGAACGTGCGAAAACATACAATGTTCCAAGAACAATTATCGATCGTGCAGTTGAAAAAGCAAAAGGTGGTTCAGAAGAAAATTATGACGAGCTTCGTTATGAAGGGTTCGGACCAAATGGAGCTATGGTAATTGTAGATACACTTACAAACAACGTAAACCGTACTGCAGCAGATGTACGAGCTGCATTTAGCAAAAACGGTGGTAACATGGGTGTAAACGGTTCTGTAGCTTACATGTTTGATGCAACAGCTGTTATCGGCCTTGAAGGGAAAACATCAGATGAAGTTCTTGAAATTTTAATGGAAGCAGATGTGGATGCACGTGACATTCTTGAAGAAGAAGATGCTGTTATCGTGTATGCTGAACCAGATCAATTCCATGCAGTACAATCTGCTCTTAAAGATGCGGGTGTTGAAGAATTTACAGTTGCCGAATTAACAATGCTTGCACAAAACGATGTAACACTTCCTGAAGATGCACAAGCACAATTTGAAAAAATGGTTGATGCATTAGAAGATTTAGAAGATGTACAACAAGTTTATCACAACGTAGACTTAGGAGAATAATACGATAAAAGCCCCTGTTCGTTTAACGAATAGGGGCTTTTTTAATAAAGGTATTTTATTGTAAACAGGGAATATGCTTATAGGGATATATGAAATATTCATTATTGCTAGGAGGCTTAACATGGAACAAAAAACACCAAAACATATCGTTGCTGTAGCAGGCTATTTAACAAATGAAAAAGATGAAGTGTTATTAGCAAAGGTACACTGGCGAGCTGATACGTGGGAGTTACCAGGAGGACAGGTAGAAGAAGGGGAAGCACTCGATCAAGCTGTTTGTAGGGAAATGCTTGAGGAGACGGGTTTAACTGTGAAGCCGCTTGGAGTTACAGGAGTTTATTATAATGCTTCCAAGAACATTTTAGCTGTCGTTTTTAAAGTAGCATATGTAAGCGGTGAAATAAAAATTCAACATGAAGAAATACAAGAGGCTAAATTTGTAGCTTTAAACGAAGAGAACATAAATGAGTATATAACGCGTCCTCATATGAAATCCAGAACGCTTGATGCGATGAGAGCAACCCATTTCATTCCGTATGAAACGTGGGAAGTGCAGCCGTATAACTTAATAGGAAGATTGTAAAGAAAAGAGTAGCCGATTTGAGATACAGTCAAATCACTACTCTTTTTTGTATACTGTTTAAGAAAAAGGTCAAAATAATAATAGCGTTAGTATTGATTTAAAGAACGTTTGTTCTGTACAATATATGATATATTATGTACATTTAGATTACTAGATACTCAAAAGTATATATATTGGTAGATGATATAATGAAAATAGGGTGCTTTAATAGAGAAAGTATAATAACCTTAAGATCTAATCTGCTATTGATTTAGCATAATCTATATTCAATATTTCAGATGAATAGTAGATAAAAAAGGACTGTGATACAATACTTTTTTATCCCGCTATTTGCCGGGCAGCCAGATTGGTGGGGGTCTGATGAAAGTTTCAATTTATACCTTACAATGATGTAAGGTACGTGTAAGAGAAATCGATGGGATATTTTTTTACAACAAGGTATTCTTAAAGTAAGAGTTATACGCTGTGTGGAAAAGAGGTGTTTAAGATGAAAGAACGAGTATTATCTAGGGTGAACTATCATCAAAAAGTTGCATTAAATCCAATGACTAAGTTTTTTTATAAAGCCATTATTTTATTATTATTGTTAAGTTTTACGTTATTATTCGTTGGAAATGTGATGATCGAGCAAAGTGATATTAGTAAATTACATGTGCCGGCTAAGTTAGAGGTGCCAGAATCATTGACACATGCATTTATTGCGACAGAAGATAAAAGGTTTTATCATCATAACGGTTTAGATTATATAGCGATTGTCAGAGCGTCTGTTGAAAATATAAAAGCTGGTGGTGTTGTGCAAGGTGGAAGTACAATTACACAACAGTTATCTAAAAATGCTTTTTTAACGAATGAACGTACATTTTCTCGTAAGTGGAAAGAGATTTTCTATACGAAAAAAATTGAACGTACATTTACGAAGGATGAAATTTTAAAATTGTATGTAAGCAATATTTATTACGGAGAAGGAGCATGGGGAATTGAAAAAGCAGCAAACCTATACTTCGGTAAAAAGGTAAGCCAATTAACGTTGGCTGAAAGTGCAATGATGGCTGCTGTAGTAAAGGCACCTGCTTATTACTCACCTGCACAAAATTATGATAAGGCCGTAGAGAGACGAAATGTCGTTTTGAGATTGATGGAGAAAGAAGGCTATATCAATCATGATGAGTATGTGCAAGCAGTTAGTGAGAAGTTAGTAATTCGGCATGATATAAAAACAGAGCAGTCAATGTTAAATAGTGCTCGTGAAAAAGCAGTAAGCTAAAGGAAGTTCCTACATAGGAGCTTCTTTTTTTGAATAAATTGTGACAAATTGTGACACAATATCGTCACAATTATTGTGTTTTTGTAATTTATGTGAGCGTGTTCATTGCGTGATGTATATAAGTGTTGATATTATGTGTATTGTGTACAATGCTGTATACAGAATATGAATTTAAAGAGGAATGTATATGAAATCAAATAAACTCATGGCCCTTGGTATAGTTTTTTCTATTGCAGTATTGATTGTAATCGGAACAATTGCGTATAGCATCATAAATGACAAAAAGGATAAAGGGAATGAGATGTTTGCTTATTCCACACAACAATCTTTAGGGAAAGATGATGCCCCAGTTAAGGTAGTTGAATTTGGAGACTTCAAATGTCCTGCTTGTCGTACTTGGGATGTAACAGTATTACCACGATTAAAAGAAGAGTATATCGATAAAGGAAAAGTGCAGTTATACTTTATTAATTTCCCATTTATCGGAAAAGACTCTGATTTAGGTGCAGCAGCTGGTGAAGCAATTTATAAACAAGATAAAGATTCATTCTGGACTTTCTATGATGAGATTTATCAAAGTCAAAAGAAAGATACGGAAGAATGGATTACAGAAGAATTGCTTCTTAATATTGTGAAAGAGAAGCTTCCGAAAGTTGATGTAGCGCAATTTAAGAAAGATTTACACAGTAAAGAAATAAAAGAAAAAGTACGTAAAGATTCAGATCGTGCTCAAAAATTAAAAGTTCAAGGTGCTCCTTCGGTATATGTGAATGGAAATCTTGCAAATCCTGATTTTGATAGTATGAAGGCGGCAATTGATAAAGAATTGAAAAAGTGATGAGTCCTCTCATCACTTTTTCGACTTTTTTCGATAAAATTCTTGCTTCCGCTTTTTGTACATGCTATACTACTTTACATAAGTTATTCTAATATCTTATATGTATTTCATATTTGCGGGTGTAGTTTAGTGGTAAAACAAGAGCCTTCCAAGCTCTGGTCGAGAGTTCGATTCTCTTCACCCGCTCCAAATTTTATTAAATGTTTTTCTATAAATTGTGATCAACGCAGTGTTTCGTTTCCGAGATAAACGAGGCATTGCGTTTTTTAATGTTTTAAAAACATCATTGTATGCGAAAATAGAAGTAAAGAATAGTATTCCAAAAGTGAATTGCTAACTAATAGATCGTTACATAAAGGATGGATTCATCTGAGGAGGGCGATTAGGAATGGATTTTGAACAATTAAAGCAAGATGTTATTGCGTATAGTAAAACGATTGGTATAGATAAAATAGGCTTTGCTAGTGCTTCACCATTTGAAGAATTAAAGCAGCGGTTAATCCAGCAGCAACAATTAAATTATCAATCTGGATTTGAAGAGCCTGATATAGAAAAGAGAACGAACCCACAGCTTCTATTACCTGGTGCAAAATCAATTATTGCGATTGCATTAGCGTATCCTTCAAAATTAAAAAATGCACCATTAAGTAAGCGTGGAGAACGCCGTGGGATTTTTTGTCGTGCTTCTTGGGGACAAGATTATCATCTAGTTTTACGAGATCGTTTGCAGAAATTAGAAGCATATTTAATCGAAAAACTTCCCGATATAGAAGTTAAGTCAATGGTTGATACGGGTGAATTAAGTGATCGAGCTGTTTCAGAGCGTGCTGGTATTGGATGGAGCGGTAAGAACTGCTCTATTATTACACCTGAATTTGGTTCGTATGTGTATTTAGGAGAAATGATTACAAACGTTCCATTCCCACCAGATCAGCCGATAGAAGATCAATGCGGGAGCTGTACAAAGTGTATTGATATTTGTCCTACAGGTGCTTTAATACAAGGAGGACAGTTAGATTCGAAGAAGTGTATAGCATTTTTAACACAGACGAAAGGATTCTTACCAGAAGAGTATCGCGACAAAATAGGTAATCGTATTTATGGATGTGATACGTGTCAGACAGTTTGTCCGAAAAATAAAGGAATGGATTTTCATAATCACCCTGAGATGGAACCAGATCCTGAGTTAGTTAAACCGTTATTAACACCGCTTTTAACAATTAGCAATCGTGATTTTAAAGAGAAATATGGAATTATGTCTGGTTCATGGAGAGGTAAAAAACCGTTGCAACGAAATGCGATTTTGGCACTTGCACATTTTAAAGAAGCATCAGCAATTCCAGATTTAATAGGTGTTATGAAAGATGATCCAAGACCAGTGCTTCGCGGGACGGCAGCGTGGGCGCTTGGGAAAATTGGTGGAGACGGCGTGGGCGAAGCTATTGAAAAAGCGATGCAACGTGAGAAAGACGAAGAGGTTCTTCATGAAATGAATCGCGGACTTGAACTGTTAGCGCAGAAAAAAGAGTAGATAATATCTCCCTTTTTCATATTGTAATATGGGAGGGAGACGAAATGGTTGTAAAAATAAATATTGAAAAGCAAGTCCAACACTTTTTAGCATATATAACAGAGAAACGAACAAATGTAGATGGTATTGCTGAAGATTTATTACAAATAGCAAAGAGAAAGAAACAATTATTTCAAAAGCGTAATGCAGAGATAGTAAAAGCAACTGCGGATGTTTCTTTTATGAGGCAATTAAATAATAGCAATCATCAAGAAATTGATTATCAAATACATTTTAAATATTTAATTAAGCATAAAGAATTATTTTATATTGAAGAGGAACAATTAAAACGAAGAGTTTGTTTAAATAATAGCCGGATAATAGGTGATTATGCTATTGAAGTGCCAGAAGCAGTTGGAATGAGTGAGACATTAGAAAGGGAAGTTACAAAAGAGAAGTACGGTTCCTATCAGTACAACCGTTTAGAGGCAGTTAAATATGCAGAGCGTTGGTGGGATGATCGAAACCCTGCATATCGTAATTTCCCTGATAATTGTACGAATTTTATTTCTCAATGTCTTCATACTGGAGAAGTACCAATGAATGGATATCCTAATATTCGCAAAGGATGGTGGCAAAGGGAGAATCAGTGGAGTTGGAGCTGGGCTGTTGCACACTCTTTTTATTGGTATTTGTCAGGTGCTACATCAGGACTTCGAGCTGAAGCTGTAGAAAGGCCAGAGGACCTTATTCTTGGTGATGTCATCGCTTATGATTTCGAGGATGATGGTAGGTGGAATCATACGACGATTGTAGTAGCAAAAGACGCAGATGGTATGCCACTTGTAAATGCACATTCAGCGAATAGCCGTCGGCGTTATTGGAACTATGAAGATTCTAGTAAATATACACCACAAATGAAATATAAATTCTTTCATATTATTAATGGGTAGAGATTTTTCGCTCAAGTGGTATAATACGTAGTAGACAAAAAACAGAGGTGAATATCGCGTGGGAGTACATGTTGTTTTATATCAACCAGAAATTCCAGCAAATACAGGAAATATTGCTCGTACTTGTGCAGCAACTGGAACAGAATTACATTTGATTAGACCGCTTGGATTTTCAACGGATGATAAAATGTTAAAGCGTGCAGGATTAGATTATTGGCAGCACGTGAAAATTACGTATTATGATTCAATTGAAGAGTTTTATGAGAAAAATAAAGACGGTGAGTTCTTCTATTTAACAAAGTATGGCGAGAAAGCTCATACAGCGTTTGATTATAGTAAACGTGAGAAGGATTACTACTTTGTATTTGGAAGAGAAACGAACGGTTTACCAGCTAATGTAATCGAAGAAAATTTCGATCATTGTTTACGTATTCCAATGACTGATAAAGTGCGTTCATTAAATTTATCAAATACAGCAGCTATTTTAATTTATGAAGCGTTCCGTCAACAAAATTATCCAGGATTAGATTTAGAAATTGTTTATTAAAAGTCGCCATATGGCGGCTTTTTTTCTAAAAATAAAAGTAAATATGGAATCATACATTTAAAAAAGGGTACATAGTCATATAGAATGGTGATATATGAATAAAAATAGATTAGACGGGTTGAGATAAATATGAAGGAACAATATCGTAATCAAAATACCTTTTTAAGTATGATAGATATGGATTTAATAAGAAGAGGATTATTACATGCTATTCAAGATTTAGTATTTATTGTGAAAGTTATGGATGATGAAACCTTTACATATATTTATGTAAATAAGATAGGTATGGATTATGCAAAGCTAAGCGAAGAATGTTATGGAAAAACGTTTTCTGAAGTATTGCCGAAAGATACGGCGGAAATATTGCAAGTGCAATATGCAAAAGTAGCGAGTGAAGCAAAAGCACATACCTTTTGTGATGTAGTTAGTTTACCAACTGGTAATTTACATTATGAATCTTCACTTAATCCTGTATTTGATGAAGAAGGGGTATGCCAGTTTATTATTTGTATTACGAGGGATATTACAGCTCAAATTGAGGAGAAGATTGAAATAGAGGAAAAACAAATGTTATTTAAGTCATTACTAGAATATAATAATGACTCCATTATATCTATAGATTCTATAGGTAGAATTACATACGCGAATCCAGCAACGTATGAAATATTTGGATATCGATATGAAGAATTAAATAATAAATTTATCTTTGAATTTATTAATAAAGAATATGAAAAAGATTTTCAAATTATATTTAAAGGATCCATGCAAGGAAAAGCGAAGCAAATTGTTTCAAAGAAGTATGTTCATAAAGAAGGGTACGAGCTATATATTTCTCTGAGGACGATTCCGATTATTGTAAATGGTGAAATTGTTGGAGTATATATTGTTACGAGAGATGTTACAAGGCAAGTATTAAATGAGATGAGAACGGAATATTTAGCTTACTATGACCAGTTAACAGGATTAATGAATAGAATTTCATGTGCAAATAAGTTAAATACTTTGTTGAATGATAATACAGAGTTTGCGCTTGTTTTTATAGATTTAGATGAATTTCATCTTATTAATGATACTTTTGGCCATAAAGAAGGAGATAAAGTATTACAAAAAGTTACAGAATGTTTAAGCAGTTTTGAAATAGCTGGTATGCACTTATTTAGAGAACACGATGATCAATTTGTTATGTTAATAGAAAATATAACGAAAGAACGTGTAGAGGGAGTTTCCAAAAACATACTGAAAAGGATTAGTGAACATTTTGTAATCGAAGAAGAGGACGTGTATTTAAGTGCTTCAATCGGAATTGTAATGGCTCCAACAGATGGAGAAGATGAAAAGATATTATTCCAAAGAGTTGATGCTGCTTTGGAAAAAGCAAAAGAAAAAGGAAAAGGACATTATCATTTTTATTGCAGTGGGTTAGATTGTGAGCGTGAACAAAGATTTATAATAGAAAACCAATTACATCGTGCTATAGAAAAAAATGAATTCTTCTTATATTATCAGCCGCAAATGAATATTGAAACGAAAAAAATAGCTAGTATGGAGGCTTTAATAAGGTGGGAGAATAAAGAATTAGGATTTGTCTCTCCCAATCAATTTATTCCGCTAGCAGAAAGAACAGGATTTATTATTAAGCTTGATGAATGGGTAGTAAATGAAGTGTGTCGACAAATACGCGAATGGTTAAATAAAGGATATGAAGTTGTCCCAATTGCAGTTAATATTTCAGCCAGGCATTTTCGCTCTATTACATTAATAGAGATGATTACACGAGCTTTACATAAGTACAATGTACCAGCTCATTTATTAGCGATAGAGGTTACAGAAGGAGCCCTTATACATAAAGATATATCGAAAAGAGTATTGCTACAATTAAAAGAACAAAATTTAAAGATTCATTTAGATGATTTTGGTACAGGGTATTCATCTTTGAGTTATTTAAAAACGTATCCAATTGATACTTTGAAAATTGATCGTTCTTTTATGGAAGGTATACATGTAGATGAACGCGATACGAATATTACGGCTGCAATTATTCATCTAGCTCATACGTTGGAATTGAATGTAATTGCAGAAGGGGTAGAAAAAGCGGAACAAATACAATTTTTGAAGGAAAAGAATGTGAAGTTTGTACAAGGTTATTATTATAGCCGCCCTTTATCAAAATATGATGTGGAAAATGTGTATTATAAATAATTGATAAAAAAAGTGATGTGCTAAGAAGCACATCACTTTTTATGTGTACCGGGTTTATCATTGTAACCAGATGTAAAAATAGCTGTAAGAAATGTGAGTGATACACCTAAAATTAATAATAATTTCATACTAATATCCCTCCTATTTTTTCAGTTTACGAATCTGAAATATGAATCGAAATGTATGTAATGTTCTTGGAAGAAAAGAATTTATTTAAAGTGAATAGAGGTGTAAAAACTTTAATACCTATATTATACAGAATTTTCTTTGAATTTTGGAGAGAATTTTATAACACTACTGTATATTTCATTTTGATTTAAAGAATGTTTAAGGACATCCTAGCATACCTTTTATAATAATCCGATTGAACAAGGAGATGGGGGAGGAGCTATAATGGATATTCTAAAAAAAATTGAACAGCATCGAGAAGCAGAAGAACGCTTACAATGGGAAGGTACGTTTGCGGAGTATTTGGAGCTTGTGAAGGAAAGACCATGGGTGGCTCAAACAGCACACTCTCGCATTTACAATATGATAAAAGATGCTGGAATTGAAGAAGTTGATGGTAGAAGAAAGTATAACTTCTTTAGTAATCAGCTATTTGGGTTAGAGGATGCTTTAGAACGTCTTGTAGAGGAATATTTTCATCCGTCTGCAAAACGATTAGATGTTAGAAAACGTATTTTATTATTAATGGGTCCTGTTAGTGGAGGTAAATCAACATTAGTTACGATGTTGAAACGAGGATTAGAAACATATTCAAGAACAGATCGAGGAGCAATTTTTGCAATTAAAGGGTGCCCAATGCATGAAGATCCACTTCATTTAATTCCGCATCATTTACGAGATGATTTCTTTGATGAGTATGGAGTAAGAATTGAAGGGAATTTATCACCACTCAACGTTATGCGCCTAGAGCAAGAATATGGTGGGAGAATTGAAGATGTAGTTGTGGAGCGTATTTTCTTCTCTGAAGATCGCCGAACTGGTATTGGTACATTTAGCCCTTCTGATCCTAAATCACAAGATATTGCAGATTTAACAGGTAGCTTGGACTTTTCTACAATTGCAGAATATGGTTCAGAATCAGATCCACGAGCGTATCGCTTCGATGGAGAATTGAATAAGGCAAACCGTGGGATGATGGAATTCCAAGAGATGTTAAAATGCGACGAGAAGTTCTTATGGCACTTATTATCGCTTACACAAGAAGGGAATTTTAAAGCGGGAAGATTTGCACTTATTTCAGCAGATGAATTAATTGTAGCGCATACGAATGAAACAGAGTATCGCTCTTTCATAGCAAATAAGAAAAATGAAGCATTGCACTCAAGAATTATTGTAATGCCAGTTCCATATAATTTACGAGTGAGTGAAGAAGAACATATTTATGAAAAAATGATTCGTGAAAGTGACGTGTCCGATGTGCACATTGCACCGCATACACTTCGGGTTGCAGCAATGTTTACGATTTTAACTCGTTTAAAAGATCCGAAGCGTCCAGATATTGATTTAATTAAAAAGATGCGTTTGTATGATGGAGAAACGGTAGAAGGTTATAATGCGATTGATGTAGAGGAGTTGCAACGCGAATATCAAGATGAAGGTATGAAAGGTATTGATCCTCGTTACGTTATTAACCGCATTTCTTCTACAATTATTCGAAAAGAAGTACCATCTATTAATGCTCTAGATGTGCTTAGATCTTTAAAAGATGGATTGGATCAGCATCCATCGATTAGTAATGAAGACCGAGAGCGCTATATGAACTTCATTTCATTAGCAAGAAAAGAATATGATGAAATTGCTAAAAAAGAAGTACAAAAAGCGTTTGTTTATTCGTATGAAGAATCCGCTAAGACACTTATGGATAATTACTTAGACAACGTTGAGGCGTACTGCAATAAGTCGAAATTACGTGATCCGTTAACAGGTGAAGAAATGAGCCCAGATGAAAAGTTAATGCGCTCGATTGAGGAGCAAATTGGAATTTCAGAAAATGCTAAAAAAGCATTCCGGGAAGAAATATTAATTCGCATCTCTGCTTATGCACGTAAAGGAAAACGCTTCGACTATAATTCGCACGAACGTCTTCGTGAAGCGATTCAGAAGAAGCTATTTGCTGATTTAAAAGATATAGTGAAAATTACAACATCAACGAAAACACCAGACGAAAATCAGCTGAAGAAAATTAATGATGTTGTTGCACGTTTAATTGATGAGCACGGCTATAATTCTTCTTCAGCAAATGAATTATTACGCTATGTAGGTAGCCTGCTAAATCGATAGTTTGATAACAAAACGCTGTCTCTTGTATTTTGCGGGACAGCGTTTTATTATCCAGTCATATGTGTAAAGTGTCATACCTTGTCCAAATGTAATAAATTAAGATGCAATTTTATGAATTTATTGTCAATTATTTTTACAATATGCATATGATAGAGTAACCAACCATTCATACGAAAAAAGCCAACACAATACAATATGTTGCAAAGTGTAAATGTGTGCAACTATGCATTGTGTTTCTTTCTTATCAAAGGCTGAATGATTCTTTTCTAGTATGTGAGTGGCAAAATTTTGTTTAGGATGCTCGGAGTATTATATGAAAAACGTTATATATGTTTATGGGATGATTTTCGATGGGCAGTGACCTTTCATTCTAGCTGGTACAGTATAAAACAAAATTTCTAGCTTGCTGTTCATATAGGAAGACAATTACAGTAAGGAGGGAAAGAAATGGGTGAAGAAAACCAACCAAATTATACGATTTCACAGGAAAACTGGTCCCTCCATCGCAAAGGATATGACGACCAACAACGCCATCAAGAGAAAGTACAAGAGGCAATTAAGAATAATTTACCCGATCTTGTAACAGAAGAAAGCATTGTTATGTCTAATGGTAAGGATGTTGTAAAAATACCGATTCGTTCTTTAGATGAATATAAGATTAGGTACAATTATGATAAAAACAAACACGTTGGGCAAGGAAATGGTGACAGCAAAGTTGGTGATGTCGTTGCGAGAGATGGATCAGGTGGTCAAAAGCAAAAAGGACCAGGAAAAGGGCAAGGAGCAGGGGATGCGGCTGGAGAAGATTATTATGAAGCTGAAGTCTCTATTTTGGAATTAGAGCAAGCATTTTTCAAAGAATTAGAATTACCTAATTTAAAGAGAAAAGAAATGGATGAAAACAAGATTGAACATGTTGAATTTAATGATATTAGAAAAACGGGATTATGGGGCAACATCGATAAGAAAAGAACGATGATATCCGCATATAAACGAAATGCGATGCGTGGTAAAGCATCTTTTCATCCGATTCACCAAGAAGATTTAAAATTCCGCACTTGGAATGAAGTATTAAAGCCAGATTCAAAAGCTGTTGTATTAGCGATGATGGATACGAGTGGATCGATGGGAATATGGGAGAAATATATGGCACGGAGCTTCTTTTTCTGGATGACGAGATTTCTACGCACAAAGTATGAAACAGTAGATATTGAATTTATTGCCCATCATACGGAGGCAAAAGTAGTTCCAGAGGAAGAGTTTTTCTCAAAAGGAGAAAGTGGCGGAACAATTTGTTCTTCTGTATACAAAAAAGCACTTGAGCTAATCGATAATAAATATTCACCAGACCGCTATAATATTTATCCATTCCATTTTTCAGACGGTGATAATTTAACATCAGATAATGCTAGATGTGTAAAACTTGTTGAAGAGTTAATGAAGAAGTGTAACATGTTTGGGTATGGGGAAGTGAACCAGTACAACCGCCACAGTACACTTATGTCAGCCTATAAAAATATTAAAGATGAGAATTTCAGATATTATATTTTAAAGCAAAAAGCAGATGTATTTCACGCGATGAAGAGCTTTTTTAGAGAAGAATCAGGAGAGAAAATGGCATAACCCCTTTTTGAGGGGTTATTTTTTTGTAAACTTTTTATTTTTTTAGTTGACAATGATAATGAAAATCATTATCATTTATTCGAGAAATGATTACATTTTGAATTATATACTTTGGAGGAGATGTAAAGTTGAAGAAAAATAAAAGAAAACATATAAATGCGATGTTAGTGGCTGCGACATTATCGTTGCCATTTGCTGTTTATGCTACACCTGCCGTAGCAGCTACTGCTGGTACAGAAAATATGACTGCACAAAGTTCAAAGAAGTATGTTTTTGATGCGATAATTAAGGCGTATAAAGATAACTCAAATGAAGAGTCATATGCAACTGTATATATAAAAGATCCAAAGCTGACGATTGAAAATGGAAAAAGAATTATTACAGCAACATTAAAAGATAGTGATTTCTTTGACTATCTGAAAGTCGAAGATAGTAAAGAGCCAGGTGTATTCCATGATGTAAAGGTGCTTTCAGAAGATAAAAGAAAACATGGAACGAAAGTTATACAATTTGAAGTAGGTGAGTTAGGAAAAAGATATAATATGCAAATGCATATTTTAATTCCCACTTTAGGGTACGATAAGGAATTCAAAATTCAGTTTGAAGTGAATATGCGCACATTTGTAGAAAGCGATATAGAAGAGGAAGAAGAAGAACAAATTGAAGATACACAAAATATCATACGTGATAAACGATTACAGCAAGTAATTAACAAAAACGTATTAAATAGAAAAGATGTAAATGAACCTATATTTGAAGAAGATTTAAAAGAAATTAAAGAGTTAAATATATATGCAGGTCAAGGAATTGAGAGTCTAAAAGGATTAGAGTATATGGAAAATCTAGAAAGACTAACGATACAAGGGTCTGATGTAAGAAATATAGCTCCTATTTCACAACTAAAACGTTTAAAAGTAGTTGATCTATCTTTTAATAAAATAGAAAATGTTGAGCCGCTTGTAAACTTAGAAAGACTGGATATACTAGAGTTACAAAATAATAGAATTGTTGATATTAATCCACTAAGTCAACTTAAAAAGGTTAGAACCGTTAACTTATCAGGTAATAAAATTAGTGATATAAAGCCTTTATATAATGTTTCTTCTTTAAGAAAGTTATATGTAAGCAATAATAAAATTACTGATCTTACAGGCATTGAGCAATTGAATAAATTAGGGACATTAGGGATAGGAAGTAACGGGCTTGTAAATATTGAACCGATTAGTGAGATGAGTAGCCTCGTGGAACTTGATCTTCAAAAAAATGATATTAAAGATATTACATCATTATCTAACCTAACTAGTTTACAAGCACTTAATTTAGAGGAAAACTATGTTTCGGATGTATCATCACTTAGTAATTTGAATAATTTATATGAATTAAAACTTGCGACAAATGAGATTCGTGATATAAGACCTATTCAAGAATTAGGAAAACGAATTAAGATTGATGTTCAAAGACAAAAAATCTTTTTAGATGAAGCATATATAAATGAAGAAGTGAAAATTCCTGTATATGATGTAAATGGGACAGCACTTCAAAATATTGAGTGGAAGAGTGAAGGCGGAAGTATTACAAATGGATTAATAAAGTGGAATAGTCTTGGAGAAAAAATGTATGAATTTAAGATGGATGCTGGTGAAAGTAAGATAAGGTTCCAAGGAAGGGTAATACAAAATATCGTTGAAAAACGAGAAGAGAGTTCTAACGTAATTCAAGATATGAAATTAAGGCAATACATGAACAAACATAATTTTGAACGTAAAAATGTAAATACCCCTATAACGAAAGAAGATTTATTAAAAGTTAAGACTTTAAAAATTACAGATGGGGAAAAAGAGGGCATAACAGATTTTTCTGGATTAGAACTCATGACAAATATGGAGGAATTGACATTAAAAAATGTTAATATAAAAAATGTGGAATTTATCTCAAGTTTGAGAGGTTTGAAGTTAGTGGATTTATCCAATAATCAAATTGAAGATATGAAACCACTTCAGTCATTAGAGAATCTTGAAAAATTAAATGTTAGCAATAACAGTATAAAAAATGTTCCAGAACTATTTAAGATTCAGAAATTGCAAAATCTAGATCTATCAAATAATAAACTTGATCATGCTGCTCTTGTTGGAATTCATCAATTGCAAAATCTAGATACATTGTTAGTAAATAATAATGAAATCAATAATTTAGATGAGATTAGCAAAGTTAGTAAATTGAATAAGCTTGAAATAATGAGCAATAAAATACGAGATATTTCTCCATTAGCGAACTTGAAAAACTTACAGTGGTTAAATTTATCTGATAATAAGATTAAAGATATCTCTACTTTATCTTCTATGCTCGATTTACTTAGCTTGAAATTAGCTGGAAATGAGATCCGTGATGTAAGACCGATTATTCAATTGGCTCAATGGATAACAGTTGATATTAAAAACCAAAAAATTGTTTTAGAAGATGGACAAATGAATCAAGAAATCCAAATTCCTATCTACGATTTAGAGGGAGAAATCTTTGAAGATATTGAACTGAAGAGTACAGATGGTATCGTCACTGATAGAGGAATAGTCGTATGGAAAACTCCAGGAGAAAAAGTTTATACATTCTCATTAAATGGAAATTACCACGGTCTAACTCTATTATACAGTGGTACAGTTATGCAAAATATAGTAGCGAAAGAAGAGCCGAAAGAACCGTCAAAAGAAGTTGAAGAATCAAAAGAAGAGGCAAAAGAACCAACAAAAGAAGTTGAAGAATCAAAAGAAGAGGTAAAAGAACCAACAAAAGAAGTTGAAGAATCAAAAGAAGAAGTAAAAGAAGAAGTAAAAGAACCAGGAAAAGAAGTTGAAGAATCGAAAGAAGAAGCAAAAGAACCAACAAAAGAAGTTGAAGAATCAAAAGAAGGAGTAAAAGAACCAGGAAAAGAAGTTGAAGGTCCGAAAGAAGAGTCAAAAGAGCCAACACCAGGAATTGAAGGTTCAAAAGATGCAGTAAATCAATCAGCAGTAGTTCAAGAACAAAACGTGAATAATCAAGTTGTGAAAGAAAAAGTAGTAGAGAATCAAAAAATGAAAGAAAGTAAACCAGCTGTTAATAAACAAGAAGAAAGCAAGAAATCATTAGGAGCAACAGGTGGACAAGAGAATACATCAACATTACTTTCAGGCGTAGCGTTAGTTCTTTCAGCGCTGAGTATGTTTGTATTTAGAAAGAGATTATTTAAGAAATAAAAACGTTTTATCTTATTATAACGTAAGATGATTATTTATGTTTACAACACTATATAATAGAGTAAAAACCCATTCGTATGAAGAGTATATTTCATACGAATGGGTTTTATTTAATTTACTTTGCCGCCCTCAGTAATAACGGATTCAGGACTAATTTGAGGACCGAATTCTTCTTTTAGATGTTTGTCATATAGTGTATGTAGGAAGTTTTCTTTTCCTAGTTTTTCAAGCTCTTTATTTACCCAATCATGCACTTCTTTGTTACCTTTCTTCACTGCTATAGCAATTAAGTCATCTCCACCTAATTTATCTTTTAATAAGTGGAATCCAGGGTTTTTGTTTGCCCAAGATAGAAGGACAAGATTGTCTTGAGCATATGCATCAGCACGGCCATCTTTTAGTGCTTGTAACGCTTCTGTATTTTTATCAAATTTAATCAATTCTACGTTTTTCATATTCTTTGTTAAATAAATATCTGCAGTTGTACCCTTTGTTACAATTACTTTTTTACCTTCTAAATCTTTTACTGATTGAATAGGACTACCATCTTTAACAAGCACTTGTACAGCTACTTTTAAATGTGGATTTGTAAAATCAACTACCTTTTTTCGCTCATCTGTTGCAGTCATATTTGCTAATACGAAATCTACTTTATCAGATTGTAAATATGGAATGCGACTTGCTGCTTCAACGGGAACAAATTTCACTTTTGATTCATCACCTAATAAGTCTTTCGCAAAACGTTTTGCCATATCAATTTCAAATCCAACGTTTTTACCATCTTTGTCAACGTAACCGAATGGTGGTTTATCTGTAAAAACAGCAACGACTAGTTCACCGCGCTCTTTTATTTGTTCAATTTTCCCACTTGGTTTTGCCGAGGTTTTTTCTGTTTTCTTTTCATTTGAACCACATGCAACGACTAAAATAGAAAGCAGTCCGATCATAATAAATGTTAGTAATTTTTTCATATAATATCTCTTCCTTTCACCGTTTCAATATAGAAAAATTGATTTAAGAAATGTTGCGCACGCTCTGTTTGTGGAGATGTGAAAAAAGTAGTTGGATCTCCTGTTTCACAAATTTCTCCTTTATCCATGAAAATAATTCGATCGGCAACAGCTTTTGCGAATCCCATTTCATGAGTGACGATTAACATTGTCATACCTTGTTTAGCTAAGTTCATAATGACTTCTAATACTTCTTTGACCATTTCAGGATCTAATGCAGCTGTTACTTCATCAAATAAAATGACTTCAGGATTCATACAGAGAGTGCGAACAATTGCAATACGCTGTTGTTGTCCGCCAGATAACTCTCTTGGATAGGCGTCTTTTTTCTCTAGTAATCCTACTTTTAGTAATAATTGTTCCGCTTGCTTTAATACTTCACTTTTATTTCGTTTTTGTACTTTTAGAGGACCGAGTAAAATGTTTTCTAAAACAGTCATGTGCGGAAATAAATGATAACTTTGAAAAACCATTCCGATTTTTTGACGAAGTTTTTGCCAGTTAACATCATTTTTCGGAAGGGGGGCTTCATGAAAAAGCATTTGCCCGTTTTGGATATTCTCAAGTCCATTTAAGCACCTCAATAATGTACTTTTTCCGCAACCACTTGGTCCTAAAATAACGATGACTTCTCCGGAAAATACTTGTAAGCTTACGTCTCTTAAAACATGGTTCTCACCGTATGACTTATAGATGTTTTGCAATTGTAACAATGGAGCAGTCATATTTCTTCTCCTCTCAAACTATTGAATTGTCTATATCCATCTTGTTTCTAGTTTTCTTGACCAAACAGATAATGGATAGCAAAGTAAGAAATAAAAAATAAATAAGCAACCATATATGAGAAATGCTTCTCCTGTTCGCTCTACAATTTGTTGGCCAGCTTTTATGACTTCAGTTACACCAATTAAAACGGTCAAAGATGTCGTTTGAATAATACGAATGAAGATGTTTATTGTAGCTGGAATCATTCGCCGTATTGCTTGAGGAATGAGTACATATTGATATAATTGTTTCTTATTCATTCCGATAGATTTGCCAGCTTCTACTTGTCCCTTTGGTAAGGACTGAAGTGCACCTCTTACAATTTCGCCTATTTCTGTAATTCCCCATAATGATAGAGCTGTAATAGCAGCTACTGTACTAGAAACATCTATCCCTAGAGCGATTGGAAGACCGAAAAAGAAAAGAAATAACCAAACAAGGATTGGGATAGAACGAAATAATTCAATATAAGTTCTTGAAATGAACCTCAAAATAGTAATCTTTGATGTACGAATGATTCCAAATAGAATGCCGCCAATTGTACTAATGATGATTGTAAAACATGCAATTAATAATGTTTGTTCTAGTCCCTTTAGCAATTGCGGAAGCGATTCTATTAGTAGATTAATGCCCGAATTGCCCATAACGATTTCTCCTTTCTAACCAAGATAGTAGAAATGATAGTGGTACAAAAAGAAAGATATAGGAAGCTGTTAACATAATGAGCATCTCAGATGTTTTGTAATAAATTGAAATCAAATTCGTTGTTGTATACAACAATTCAGGAACAGCGATCGCAGAAACGATAGATGTTTCTTTTAATAGAAAGATAAAATTAGCAAATAGGGCTGGTGCAGAAATAGTTGCAGCTTGTGGTAAAACTACAAATCTAAATAGTTGCCATTTATTTAATCCAATGGCATATCCTGATTCCACTTGGCTTTTGGATATTGAATCAAGACCAGATCGAATGACCTCTGTCATATATCCACCACCTAAAAAACACATTGCAAGTAATGCGATTGAAAAATTAGATAATTTAATACCTAATGATGGTAAACCGAAATATAAGAAAAATAATTGAATGAGTAAAGGTGTATTTCGGGCTACTTCCACATAAGCGCGAACAACTTTATGTATAATATGAATTCGAAAGAACAGAATTAAACCATTTATACTCGCAATAAATAATGAAATGATAATGGCGAAGCATGCGATTTTTAAAGTTAATAGTGCACTATCTACAAATAGTGGAATTTGCTCCTTCATAAAATCAATGTCTATCTCCACATGGACAACCTCCCTTCATTTAGATATCAAGAAAAAAAGATTAATGGTTAGTAAATAAATGTAAAAAGATTCAATTTATTTCCTTTATAATAACATATAATCCCTATAAAACAAGTAGGTTTTATTTGTTTTAGGAAAATAAATGAAATGAATGTAGAAAACACCTCTTCTAAAAGAAGAGGTGCCAATCGTTACATAACCTTTTTTATTTTTTTCGGAACTTCTTTCGTTTGCAAATTAACGTCTTCTTTTCGTAGCTCTTTAAAGAGTGAAGTAATCATAAGGACGACTACGATAGAAAATGGTAGTGCTGCGATGATCGCTGCAATTTGCAGTGCATTTAATCCTCCAGCTTGTAATAAAATAGCTGCAATGATCGCGATTGTTAATCCCCATATAAGTTTTAAACTATTTTTTGGTGATAAGCTTCCGTTACTCGTTTGCATAGAAACGACAAATGTTGCCGAGTCAGCAGAAGTAACGAAAAATGTGGCTACTAAAATTAACCCGATAATTGTTAAAAATGTAGAGAACGGTAGATGTGAAATAACAGCAAATAATCCAATCTCTGTACCATTTTTTGCGATTTCATCAGCTATACCAAGCGATTGGAACATTTCCATATGGATAGCGGTACCGCCAAAGACTGCAAACCAAAATGTGCAGATGAGAGTTGGGACTAATACAACTCCAAAAATAAATTCTTTTATTGTGCGTCCTTTAGAAATACGGGCGATGAATGTACCGACGAATGGAGACCAAGAGATCCACCATCCCCAATAGAAAATAGTCCAGTTTTCTATCCAAGAAGAAGATTTTTCATTAAATGCTCCTAAATTTAATCCCATACTAGGTAAAGCTCCAATATAAGAACCGAGTGTAGATGTGAAATATTTCATAATAAATACAGTTGGTCCTAAAAGTAAAAAGGAGACGAGTAATATACCTGCAAGAGAGAAATTTAAGTTACTCAAATATTTAATCCCACGATCTAAGCCTGTTTGTGCACTTGTTAAATATAAAACAGCGAAGATGGCGATAAGTATGAGCTGTGTAAGTAAAGTGTTATGAATAGAAGGGAATAAATAGCTTAATCCTCCGGCGATTTGTTGAGCACCAATCCCAACAGATGGCACAATACCGAATACAGTGGCTAAAACAGCTAAAATATCAACTGTTTTTCCGATAGGAGAATTTTTCGATCGATTAAATAATGGAGTAACTGTAGCCCCAATTGTGCTACCTTTTTGTTTGCGGAATGTGAAATATGCAATTGTTAAAGCAACCATTGCGTATAGTGACCATGGAAAGAGACCCCAGTGGAAAAATGAATATTGCATAGCGAGCTTGGCGCTTTCCTCTGTACCTGCTTTTCCTGTTAGTGGATCTGTAAAGTGTGAAATCGGTTCAGCGATTCCATAAAAGAGGAGTCCAATTCCCATTCCTGCCCCAAATAACATGGATAGCCAAGATGGATAACTATACTTTGGTTTTTCTCCATCCTTACCAAGACGAATAGAACCGTACTTAGAAAATGCTAAATAAGCGGCTAAAATAATCATTGCGGTCATAAGTAGAGAGTAAAACCATCCAAATTTATTGAGGATAAATGAATTTAAGGAAGATGTAACGCTTTGTAAATCATAGCCTTGTATCCAACTTGCCGGGGTAATTCCCCATATGATGAATAATGTTGTTAGCAAGATGGAGATATAAAATACACTGTTCTCTTTTTTTATCATAGAATCCCACCCTTGTTTAATAAAGTTAACAATTATATTAATCATAACAATTAAAGGGTTAATTGTCAAAAAATTCGATTTTTAACATGTGTAAAAGGACTGTTTAATCGCTAAAGATTCATAACTATTGGCGGCTAGATAGTGGGGAGATTGTTCACGATATGTACAAAATGTAAGAAGAAATAATATGAAATATTGCATTTTATATTGTTGTATCTAGATTTTATGTTAAATTCGTGAATGGAATATTTGAATAGGGGGCAAGGATATGAACAAGAAATCAAAAATTAATAAAGTAATGCTTAGTATTAGTACAATGGCTCTATCGCTGGGGGCAATTCAAACTCATGCATCAGCAGAAGAAAAGGTGCCACATAATGTATTGCATTCGAAACCAGTTGGAATTGAAAAACCAGTAGATGAGATTGGACACGTTTCTAAAGCGGAGGAAACATTATCGTTTGAAGAACGGTTAAAAGTAGGAGACTTTTCACAGCGACCAGCATCTATTACGAACAAAGCGACAGTAAAGCAAGTTAAAGAAAGCTATTCAATGGCTGATTTAAACAAGATGAATGATCAAGAATTAGTTGAAACGTTAGGCAGTATTAAGTGGCATCAAATTACAGACTTATTCCAGTTTAATGAAGATGCAAAGTCCTTTTATAAAGATAAAGGGAAAATGCAAGTCGTTATAGATGAATTAGCTCATCGAGGTAGTACATTTACGAAAGATGATTCAAAAGGAATTCAAACGTTTACGGAAGTGTTACGTTCAGCTTTTTATTTGGCATTTTATAATAATGAATTAAGTGAATTAAATGAAAGAAGCTTCCAGGACAAATGTTTACCTGCTTTAAAAGCAATTGCGAATAACCCAAACTTTAAGCTAGGTACAGATGAGCAAGATACAGTCGTATCTGCATACGGAAAATTGATTAGTAACGCTTCAAGTGATGTTGAAACGGTTCAATACGCAGCTAATATTTTAAAACAATATAATGATAATCTTCATACGTATGTAGACGATCGTATGAAAGGACAAGCTGTATACGATATTATGCAAGGGATTGACTATGATATACAGTCTTACTTAATTGAGGCTCGTAAAGAAGCGAATGAAACGATGTGGTATGGAAAAGTAGATGGGTTTATTAATGAAATAAATCGTATTGCTCTTCTAAATGAAGTAACACCAGAAAATAAGTGGCTCGTTAATAATGGAATTTACTTTGCTAGTCGTTTAGGGAAGTTTCATAGCAATCCAAATAAAGGATTAGAAGTTGTGACACAGGCAATGCATATGTATCCACGTTTAAGTGAACCGTATTTTGTCGCAGTAGAACAAATTACAACAAATTATAACGGAAAAGATTATAGCGGGAATACAGTAGATTTAGAGAAAATACGTAAAGAAGGAAAAGAGCAGTACTTACCAAAAACGTATACATTTGATGATGGATCTATCGTATTTAAAACAGGAGATAAAGTATCGGAAGAAAAAATTAAGAGACTATACTGGGCTGCAAAGGAAGTAAAAGCGCAGTATCATCGTGTAATTGGGAATGATAAAGCGTTAGAGCCGGGCAATGCAGATGATATATTAACGATCGTAATTTATAACAGTCCAGAAGAGTACCAATTAAATAGACAACTGTATGGATATGAAACGAACAACGGTGGAATTTATATTGAAGAAACAGGAACATTCTTTACATATGAACGCACGCCAGAACAAAGTATTTATAGTTTAGAAGAATTATTCCGCCATGAGTTTACCCATTATCTTCAAGGGAGATATGAAGTGCCAGGTTTATTCGGAAGAGGAGATATGTATCAAAATGAAAGGTTAACTTGGTTCCAAGAAGGAAATGCAGAGTTTTTCGCAGGGTCTACTCGAACAAATAATGTAGTACCGAGAAAGAGCATCATTAGTGGATTATCATCTGATCCTGCAAGTCGTTATACAGCAGAGCGTACATTATTTGCTAAATACGGTTCTTGGGATTTCTATAATTACTCGTTCGCATTGCAGTCTTACTTATATACGCATCAGTTTGAAACATTTGATAAAATTCAAGATTTGATTCGTGCGAATGACGTAAAAAATTATGATGCATATCGTGAAAATCTAAGTAAAGATCCTAAGTTAAATAAAGAGTATCAAGAGTATATGCAGCAGCTAATCGATAATCAAGATAAATATAATGTACCGGCAGTAGCAGATGATTATTTAGCTGAACATGCCCCAAAATCATTAACAGCAGTAGAGAAAGAAATGACTGAAACGTTGCCGATGAAAGATGCAAAAATGACAAAACATAGCTCCCAATTCTTTAATACATTTACATTAGAAGGTACGTATACAGGTAGTGTAACAAAAGGTGAGTCAGAAGATTGGAACGCAATGAGTAAGAAAGTAAATGAAGCTTTGGAACAACTTGCGCAAAAAGAATGGAGTGGCTACAAAACTGTTACAGCATATTTCGTCAATTATCGTGTAAATAGCTCAAATCAATTTGAATATGATGTAGTCTTCCACGGTATCGCAAAAGATGACGGAGAAAATAAAGCTCCAACGGTTAATATAAATGGCCCTTATAATGGACTTGTAAAAGAAGGTATTCAATTTAAAAGCGACGGCTCAAAAGATGAAGATGGAAAAATCGTTTCTTATTTATGGGACTTTGGAGACGGAAGCACAAGTGCAGAAGTAAATCCGGTACATGTATATGAAAGAGAAGGTTCATATAAAGTAGCGTTAATAGTAAAAGATGATAAAGGAAAAGAGAGCAAAAGCGAAACAACGGTTACGGTTAAAGATGGAAGTTTAACAGAATCAGAACCAAATAATCGCCCAGAGGAAGCAAATCGTATCGGGCTAAATAGTACGATAAAAGGTAGTCTTATTGGCGGGGACCACACTGATGTTTATACATTTAATGTAGCATCAGCGAAAGATATCGATATTTCCGTTTTAAATGAGTATGGAATCGGGATGACATGGGTACTTCACCATGAATCAGATATGCAAAATTATGCTGCTTACGGTCAAGCAAATGGAAATCATATAGATGCAAACTTTAATGCAAAACCAGGTAAGTATTACTTGTATGTATATAAATATGATAATGGCGATGGAACATACGAATTATCAATAAAATAAGTGCTTTTCCAATGTATGTTTAACTTTACTTTTTGTGGAAAATAGTATATTATATAGATATATAATATATCGGTTATTTTCTAGGAGGAGCCTGTCACAATGGGTTTCTCCTGTTCTTTTTTAGAGGCCTGTATTGCAGGCTTTTCTTTAAAAGACAAATAACTGAAAATTAAGAACAATAATCTTTGGAAGAGGTGGGGCATACACATAACAAAAAAGGGATTGTTTAAGAGAGGGGGATAAGAAATGGTTTTGTTTGGTTATCCACTTGAGACAATTTATTTATATGGATTTATTATTGCTACTATACTCACTGTGATTTATATCTTTTTTGGGGATATATTTGAATCCATATTTAGTTTTGGAGGCGGATCGGTATCCGTTGTTACTTTATTACTTAGTTTTTTCGCTATGTTATGTGGACTTAGTTATATAGGAGAATATTTATTTTCCTTTAATAGTATTCTTATTTTCGTGGCTGCATTTGCTATATCCTTTATTGGTGTATTCATAATGAAAATATTAATTTTAAAGCCGATTGCAGAGGCTGAACAAAATACTGTGCAACGTATGGATGAATTCATTGGTTGCAAGGGAGAAGTCATTACGACAATTCCTACAGAAGGATTTGGTGAAGTATTAATATCCTCCCAATTTGGAAGTAATGCAATTCCAGCTAAAACAATTGGAAAAAAAGATATTTCACAAGGAACTGAAGTTATTATCGAGGGAGTCCAAGATGGTGTTTTGCTTGTACAAAACATCGCTTATTCTTTAAAAAAACCAAAATTATAAGGGGGAATTTACATGACGATTCCATTAATTATTGGTGGAGTTTTACTCGCAATTTTAATTCTACTCATTTTAGTATTCATTACGAAGTATCGAACAGTTGGACCAGATGAAGCGTTAATTGTTACAGGGAACTGGCTTGGTGGTGGGAAAAATGTAGTTACCACTGATGATGGAAAGAAGATTAAGATTATTCGTGGTGGCGGTACATTCGTAGTTCCAATTATGCAAAGAGCAGAACCTTTAAGCCTACTAAATTATAAGTTAGAAGTGGGTACACGCGATACGTATACGAAGCAAGGTGTTCCAGTTACAGTAAATGGTGTTTCTATTATTAAAGTAGGTTCTACAATTGAAGAAGTATCTACAGCAGCTGAGCAATATTTAGGAAAAGAAACAGAAGAGTTAAAGGTAGAAGCAAAAGAGGTTTTAGAAGGTCATTTACGTGCGATTTTATCCTCTATGACAGTAGAAGATGCGTATAGCAATAGAGAGCAATTTGCTCAAAAAGTGCATGAAGTAGCTTCTACAGATTTAAAGAAAATGGGGCTTCGCATCGTTTCCTTTACCATTAAAGAAATCATGGATAAGAACGGTTACTTAGATGCACTTGGTCAGCCACAAATTGCGACGGTTAAGCGTGATGCAACAATTGCAAATGCAGAGCGTGAAAAGGAAGCTCGTATTGAAAAAGCTCGTGCTGAGAAAGAAGCGAAAGAAGCTGAATACCAACGTGATGCCCAAATCGCTGAAGCTGAAAAACATAAAGAATTAAAAGTACAATCTTATAAGAGAGAGCAAGAACAAGCTCGTGCAGATGCGGATCTTTCTTACGAACTACAACAAGCGAAAGCGCAACAAGGTGTTACAGAAGAGCAAATGCGCGTTAAAATCATTGAGCGTGAGAAACAAATTGAATTAGAAGAAAAAGAGATTGCGCGTCGTGAAAAGCAATACGATGCAGAAGTAAAGAAAAAAGCAGATGCAGATCGCTATGCTGTTGAGCAATCAGCGGAAGCAGAAAAAGTAAAACAAATTAAAAAGGCAGATGCGGATCAATATAAGATTGAGGCTGAAGCGAGAGCGCGTGCGGAAGAAGTACGTGTGGAAGGTTTAGCGAAGGCGGAAATCGAAAAAGCGCAAGGTCAAGCAAAAGCGGAAGTACAAAAAGCACAAGGTACGGCGGAAGCAGATGTTATTAGGTTAAAAGGTTTAGCAGAAGCAGAAGCGAAACAAAAAATTGCAGAGGCATTTGAATTATATGGCCAAGCGGCAATTATGGATATGGTACTTAAAATGCTTCCAAGTTATGCGAAGGAAGTTGCAAGTCCACTTAGCAATATTGATAAAATTACAGTTGTCGATACAGGCGGCGGTGGTAAAAATAGCGGCGCTGGAAAAGTTGCAGGCTATGCGACTGATTTAATGGCAACGATGCAAGAAACATTAAAAGCTTCTTCTGGTATTGATTTAAAAGAGTTATTAGAAGGGTTTGCTGGAAAAGGAGCAGTACAACAATTATCGAACGATAAACCTGTTGTATCTGTAGTAGAAGATGAGAAAAACGAAGTAGAAAAAGATAAAGAATAGTATAGTGGGTGGAACCTCTAGTAAGTGAGATACTAGAGGTTCTTCTGTGAATTATTCGAATAATGTACATTTTAATATATTGTTTTAATTATTTAATTTATATAGAATGAAAAGGGTATGTATTAATTCTTTAATAGAAAAAGAGGTAAAGAGTTGATGCATTTTAATCGTATAATTTATATAAAGAAATTAAATGTAAGGTAATTACATTTAAAACGGTATGGAGGGGTAGAAATATGCTTCAAGGGAAATTAAGGAGAAGTAGTTTAAAAGCAAAGTTACTTGTATCATTTGTTATTGTTTTAATTCTTCCAAGTATTGTAATTGGTTGGACGTCTTATCAACAAGCGAAGACAAATTTTAATGAAACAATTTTACAATCAGCGGAAGATAACGTAAAGATTTTAAATAATGTTATTAACAAAGAGATAGACAGTAAAAAGGTAGACGCAGTATATTTTACAAAGTTATTTAACGGAGTAAGTTACGGAACTGATCAGCTTCAAAATGTGCAAAATAAATTAGAAGAATATAATAAATTACATCCAGAAATAGAAGCAATTTATACAGGATCTAGTACGGGACAATTTATTCAATCACCGTCTATTCAAATGCCGGATGGGTATAATCCTACCGAAAGAGATTGGTATAAAGAAGCAGCGAAAAAAAGCGGAGAAGTGGTTATCACAGCTCCATATAAGTCAAGTACAACAGGGAATATTGTTATTACAATAGCAAAACAGAATGAGGATAAAAGCGGTGTTCTCGGTATTGATTTAATTATTAATGATATTGTAAATACTTCAAAAATGGTCAATATCGGTAAAAAAGGATATGTAGCAATCTTCGACCAATCTAAACATGTAATAGCACATCCGACGATGAAACCGGGTGACAAAATAGAAGAAAAACTTGAGAAGGAATTGTACAAACAGGAAACAGGCGATTTTAAATTCAAACTCGATGGTGATGATCGTAATGTTACCTTTATAACAAATAAGCAGACTGGATGGAAAATAGCAGGAATTATGCCTTCAAAAGAAATTATTGAAGCAGCTAATCCTATTTTCTATAAAACGCTAACTGTTATTGGTATTTCATTAATAATTGGTGGGATTTTAATTTACTTCATAATTGCTTCTATCATTAGTCCGTTAAAACAACTTGTTATATCATCGAAAAAGATTAGTGAAGGCGATTTAACAGAAACAATTACAGTTCATTCTAAAGATGAAATTGGACAGCTAGGAGAAAGTTTTAATGAGATGGCGGCATCATTACATCAGGTCATTTCCAATATAAATACTTCAGCAAGTCACGTGGCGGCATCTTCAGAAGAATTAACAGCTAGTATGAAGCAGACAAGTGAAGCGACGGAACAAATTACACAAGCAATAGAGCAAGTGTCGAGTGGGGCTGAAATACAAACGAAAGAAGTTGAAGAAGGCGCAACATTATTAGAAGAAGTTACAGAAGGAATTCAGCGTGTTGCAGATAGTTCTTCATTAGTATCCACAGCATCTATGTATACGAAGAAAAAGGCTGAAGATGGTGGGAAGTTAGTTGAACAAACTGTGAATCAAATGCAATTAATCCATGAGTCTGTTTCACAATCAGATAAAGTTATTGTTTTGTTAGATGATAAATCAAAACAAATTGGAGCAATTCTTGAGGTGATTCAACACATTGCAGAGCAGACAAATTTATTAGCATTAAATGCGGCAATTGAGGCTGCGAGAGCTGGAGAGCAAGGAAGAGGATTTGCAATTGTAGCAGATGAAGTGCGAAAATTAGCTGAGCAATCAGGACAGTCTTCTACGGAAATTGGAAAACTAGTGAAAGAGATCCAATTTGATATAAAAGAAACGGTAAGTTCTATGAAGCAAGTTGGAACAGAAGTACAATCAGGGCTTGTAGTTGCAAATGAAACGAAGCAAAGCTTTGCTGAAATATTGAAATCTACAGATGATACAGTTGTACAAATTGATAACATGGTAGATGTAGCGAAGCAAATGACGGTAGATGCAAGACAAGTAAGTGCATCTATTAATGAAATTGCAGCTACGATTGAAGAAAATGCAGCAAGCGTTCAAAATATTGCTGGTTCCTCTGAAGAACAATTAGCTTCAGTAGATGAAATAAATGCAGCAGCAGTCCATTTATCACAAATGGCAGAAGAATTACAAGAGATGATTGGTAAGTTTAAAGTGTAATAACGAATGCTAAGAAACGAGGTAATAATTTTACTTCGTTTCTTTTTTATGAATAGAAAAAGAAATATAGAGTAACCATGTTATGATTAAGTATAATTAAAGAGACTGTATATTCTTTAAATTCTATCTTTAATCATGTTAGGGGAATGGTTTTGAAATTAAAAAAATTAAAACTACAACCGAGAATTACATTAACTATTAGTACACTAATTTTAGTTGTACTTCTGTTAACGAGTTACTTATTTTATTACATATTATCTGAAACGGTAGAAGAGCAAATTGGGAAACGGGCTTTGCATGTTGCGAAAACAGTTGCTGCTATACCTGAAATAAAGGAAGCTTTTCAAAAAGAAAATCCAGCTTCTATCATTCAGCCGATTGCAGAAAAAATTCGAATTGATACAGATGCTGATTTTATTGTAGTTGGAAATAAAGAGGGGATTCGATATGCACATCCTAAGCGAGATAAAATAGGAGAAGCAATGGTTGGTGGAGATAACGAAGGGGTTCTATTAGAAGGGAAATCTTATGTTTCGAGAGCAACTGGATCATTAGGCCCTTCATTACGCGGAAAAGTTCCAATCCGTAATCAGGAAAATGAAATTATTGGCGTGGTGTCTGTTGGATTTTCAATGGATGATATTCATGGTGCAGTAGAAGTGTATGGAAAGCGTGTATTTTGGATTACAATAGCAGGTCTTTTAATTGGGATAATTGGTTCTATATATTTAGCAGGCAGTATAAAAAGAATGATGTTTGGTATGGAGCCAGAAGAAATTTCATCTTTATATGAAGAGCATAGTACAGTGATTCAATCTGTACGTGAAGGGATTATTGTCATTGATCAAAATGGGATGATTAGATTAGTCAATCAAGCAGCTTATGACATTCTTTCATTAGATGAACAACGAAATATTATTGGAGAATTTATTTTAGATGTAATTCCTAATTCAACGATACTAGATGTACTTCAAACTGGGGAAGAACAGTTTGATCGTCAATTAAATATAAAAGGGCAGGCTGTTATTGCGAACCGTCTACCTATTAAAGTAAAGAATAAAGTAACGGGTGTTGTATCGAGCTTACGTTTGAAATCTGAAATGGATCAGTTAACAGCAGAATTATCTCAGACAAAGCAATATACAGAGGCATTACGAGCGCAAACGCATGAATATAATAACTTATTGTATACGCTCTCAGGCCTTATCCAGTTAGAATCATATGAAGATGCTTTAGAGCTTATTCATAAGGAAACGGCGGTCTATCAAGATTTTGTTCAATTTATTATGAAGCGAATTCAAAATCCGTGGTTAGGTGGGATTTTAATTGGATTCTATAATAGAGCAAGAGAGTTGAAGATTGATTTTATGCTAGATAGAGAAAGTAGCTTAGACAAATTAAGCCCGCACATTGAGAGTAATTATGTCGTTTCTATTTTAGGGAATTTAATTACAAATGCATTTGAAGCGATTGAAAGAAATGAAGAACATGATAAGAAAGTAAGAATGTTTGTAACTGATATCGGAGAAGAAATAGTCATTGAAGTGGAAGATTCGGGGCAAGGAATTCATGATGAAGTCATTACTAGCATATTCTATAAAGGCTTCTCGACGAAAGAAGGCGGGAAGCGAGGATATGGGTTAGCAAAAGTGAAAGAGTTAGTAGAAGATTTAAATGGAAGTATTGCAATCGAAAAAGGGGATTTAGGTGGCGCATTATTTATTATCGCATTACCAAAAGAGAGAGGCGAATTGTAATGGGTGAGGAGATTGAAGTATTGATTGTAGAGGATGATATTCGAATTGCGGACATTCATCGTCGTTTTACTGAAAAGGTTGAGGGGTTTAAAGTAATTGGAACAGCAACGACTGGGGAACAAGCGAAAGAATGGTTAGATCTTGTGAAACCACAGCTCGTTTTATTAGACGTGTACTTACCTGATATGCAAGGTACGGAACTTGTTACGTATATTAGGCATCATTTACATGATACAGATATTATTATGATTACAGCTGCATCGGAAACAGATGTAGTGAGGCACGCCCTGCGGGGCGGAGTAACAGATTATATCGTAAAGCCACTTATGTTTGATCGATTTAAGGCAAGTTTGGAAAATTACCAAAAAAAGCTTGTACAGTTAAAGAAAAATAATCAGTTATCTATAGAACAAATTGAACATTTATGGTCTCAAAGAGGGGTAAAGGGAAATGAAATAGAATATGCTCCGAAAGGTATAGACCCTTTAACTTTAGCAAAAATAAAAAAGCATATGTTAACAGTGAATGAAGAAGGAATTACAGCAGAAATGTTAAGTGCGATGGTAGGAGTAAGTAGGTCGACAGCGAGGCGTTATTTAGAGTATTTAATATCAGGAAAGAAAGTACATGCGGAACTTACATATGGGAGTGTAGGGAGACCGGAGAGACGGTATTTTCTTGTTTCTTCATAATAAAAAAGAGAGTAGAGGATATATGTCCTCTACTCTCTTTTTGTCTTATATTGGAATAATCCCAATTACTATCCCAGTAATCAACATCACCATTGTCGTTCCAACTGCCCACAATAAAGTGAAGCGTTGATGTTCACCAAAATCAACTTTGGCCATTCCGACTAATAAATAAGTGGATGCGACAAGAGGGCTTAATAAGTGAACAGGTTGCCCGAGTAATGAAGCGCGTCCCATTTCGGCTGCACTAATTCCGTAAGCAGCGGCAGCTTTCGTTAAAATAGGTAATACGCCGAAATAAAAAGCATCGTTGGACATGAAAAATGTGAATGGCATACTAAGAAGAGCTGTAATAATTGGTAGTTGTGGTCCAAGAGCGTCTGGTATAAGAGTTACTACACTTTTAGCCATTGCATCTACCATTTTTGTTCCTGATAAAATCCCAGTGAAAATCCCAGCGGCAAATACGAGAGAAACAACCGCTAATACGTTTCCTGCGTGAGAAGCAATACGTTCTTTCTGTTGCTCTAAGTTCGGATAGTTAATCATAACAGCAATAGCGAAAGCGATTGTAAATAAAACAGGTAACGGCATAACTTCTAGTATGAGACAGACAAGTAAAGTAGCAGTTAATAAAAAGTTAATCCAGAGAAGTTTAGGGCGCTTATGAACAGCAGCTTCTACTGTTGCAGCTTGCTCATCTGTTGTTTGCATTTGTTTTAAATATTGTATATCCATAATTCCTAAACGCTTTCTTTCTTTTTTTCCAAGATAGTAAGCAACGAAAACGACCCAAAGTGCACCAGCAATCATTCCTGGTATAAGTGGTGTAAAGAGCTCTGATGCATCTAGTCCAAGTGCACTCATAACACGAGCTGTCGGTCCGCCCCACGGTGTAAGATTTGTCACCCCTGCACCTAACATAACAACCCCAGCTAATATAAGTGGATTCATTCCAAGGCGTTTATATAGTGGGTACATTGCGGAAACAGTAATCATATACGTTGTTGTTCCATCTCCATCTAATGAAACGATAATCGTAAGAATTGCTGTACCAACAACAATTTTTAAAGGGTCTCCTTTTACAAATTTCAAAATCCGACTAATGACAGGATCAAATAAACCGCTATCAATCATAATTCCAAAATACAAAATAGCGAACATAAGCATAATACCAGTAGGTGCTAGTTTTTGAATTCCTTCTAACATCATAGGTCCCATATTTGCATAAAAACCACCAATTAATGCGAAAGTAATTGGAATTAATATTAATGCGACTAGTGCAGACATACGTTTCGTCATAATTAAAAACATAAAGACAAATACCATCGCAAATCCAAGTAGTGCTAACATGTAATCTCCCCCTCAAAAAATGATTGCGCTTTCAAAATGGAATGAAAATTCAGAAAAAGATTTTTTGTTTATCATAAAAGTATCCATCCAAATGGTAAATAATTTGAAAAATAACATCATTAGAAGCATAATTTTTATTTTGGTCATTTTGTTCACGGTAGTTAATTTGAATTTTTAAAAAGTAAGCTGCTCTCCGTAAGAATGGTAGAATAAGATGAAAATATTGAAGTGTGAAATAGGGAGTAGGTTTTATATGAAAACAAGAATGGAAGAGATTTGTAGTTCTTATGAAGGAAAAGTAGAAGAGATTTTTGTTAATGAATCTTCTTACGTATATGAGTGGGAAAAATTAATGATGATCCGAAAAACTAACGGTGAGCTTGAAAAGGTTGCAGTCGGCATTAGTGGAAATATAAGATTAGTAAATGTAGTTGTTGGGCAGCAAATTTATACAGGTACATTATTAGTTAGGTTGGAAGATGATTTATTAATTACAGGTTGTGAATGATGAGAGGTGTGTAGAAATGGCTACACATCTTTTTTGGCCTTTATATTACAAAAAGTACATTATTTTTTCACAAATCTCACACAACTTTTTGATATGCTCCTTGTGGAAGATACGGTTAGGGAGGAAGTAAAATGAGAACAAAGTATGTGACACTTGCTATATGCTTATTCTTTGTCTTTACAATAGTAGGATGTGGTAAGAAACAAGCAGAGGCAGTAGCAATCGATGAGAAACATGATAAGTGTGATATTTGCCAAATTGGGGTAATGGATAATCAATTTGCAACGGAAATTATTTTAGAAAATGGAAAAGCGTTAAAGTTTGATGATATTGGTTGTATGTATAAATGGATGGAGATTAATCCGGGCGAAAAGACAAAAGAAAAATTTGTTCGAGATTATGATTCGAAAGATTGGGTTTCGTTAGAAGACGCTACTTATGTATATGATAAAACAATTACAACACCAATGGCTTATAATGTCATTTCATTTAAAAACAAAAAAGATGCAGAGAGCTTTGTATCTAACTATAAGGGGAAAGTTCTCTCGTATAAAGAGTTAGCAGAGCATAAATGGGAAATGAATAAAGAAATGATGGGGAACCCGAAAAAGGGAAATCACGGTGGGCATCATTAATACTAGAAAAAGACAACTGCATAGTTGTCTTTTTCTAGTATTATTCAGGTGCAAATATAGAAAAGGTGTAAAATTTTTAGAAGAACGGTTACAATGGAATATAGTAACCTAAAGCAATCATTTACCCCGTATTAACGGGCAGTAAAACTCCCACCTCAGAATTAGGCAGGAGCAAAGAAGTTAGGTGGGAGATCAACAGCCCGTAAATACCCGATTGGTTCAACTAATAATCAGTGGGGTGAACCCTCCCACTGATTAAAGTTTCACTTTATGTACTTTTTAGAAATGTATACAAATGCGGTAAAATCGTGCTAAACTAATTGCTTCGCTAATATAAGTTGAGAAACTTAGGTATAAGTTTAGATAATCCGATTAAAGAAGGAATATAAAGGGCTTATGGATAAATGTACTCAAGAAGAGTTATTGTATGTGATGGAGGAATGGTTAAGAAAACATTATCTTTCATAGGAGCTGTAGTTGTGAGAAAACAAAAAATTTTATTATGTATGTTATTAGGACTTTTAATGACGGTAGTGGCTTGCGATAAGCAAGAGGAGCCAGAATCGAAACCGGTTCATGTGAAAAACGAAAAGAAAAAAGAACAGCATAAAGAACAGGAAGAATCTAAAGAAGAAAAAAGTATAAATTTAATGGACAAACAGTTACTACTTTCTGCGACCCTTGGAGACACAGAAACAGCTATGAAGCTGATTCAAGATGGGGCTAATATAAACGTAGAAGGTGACAACGGAGAAACACCTATCCTTGCAGCAACGTATCAAAATCATGTAGAGACAGTGAAAGCATTAATTGGTGCAGGTGCTAATATTGAAAGTAAAGATGAGAAACAAAGTAATCCATTTCTTTATGCAAGTAGAGAAGGATATACAGACATTGTAAAGCTACTAATTAATGCAGGAGTTAATACGAAAGAAACGACTAAATCAGGTGGAACAGCACTCATTTCTGCATCTGAGCGTGGCCATGTAGAGGTCGTAAAAGAATTGTTAGAGCATACAGATATTGATGTGAATTATAAAAATGCTCGTGGTGGAACAGCTTTAGTAGAAGCAATCGTATTAGGAAATGGTAGTGAAAACCATAAGAAAGTAATTCAAATGCTTATTGACCACGGGGCAGATGTAAATATGGCCAATAAGGAAAATATTACGCCACTGCAATATGCTGAAAAAAGAGGTTTTAAAGATATTGCAAATATGTTGAGGGCAGCTGGAGCGAATGAAGTAGTACAGCCACAACAACCAGTAGAATAAAAAACGAAAAATAATCCCATTTAGATAGACAGAATGAAGAAATCAGTTAGCATGATGGATTCAGTAATGTGTATTTGAATGGGATTTTTGTTTTGGGAAAAATCATTTGAAGAGAGGGATAGATAAGGAGTTTTAAGGTAATAGTGCAGGTATTGTTGCATTATGGACAATATTAATAAGAAAAGAAACATACTTCTGAAAATAACTTTAATTCAAAAAGTGATAAGAAAATTAAACAACCTTAATTATAGAATATGAAAGGTAGTTGGGAGTTTGTTTGTACTATTCCTATGTAATGATTAGTGTAAAAAGGAATAGGTGAATATTAACATTCGATTAACAGCTAATTAACAATCTATCAAAACTGACTTAATAAATGCATACTATAGTAAAGGTAACAAAATAACTAGGGTAGAGAACATTTGAGAACACCCGCTTACATATAACGTGCCACTTTCTTAGGTGTGCTCTATTCCCTAGAGTTCAAATAAGGAGAAAGGTGTTCTATGTAAGTAGGTGTTTTTAGTTTGGATAAAAACAGAAAAGCTAGGTGGAATGAATGTTTGAAGAACCTTATATTGCGATGATAAAAGATTGGACAGGATACAACACATACAAAAAATTACCGAAAACAGTTTTTCTTATGACGGGTTCAATGCTGGAGTTACCAGAGCGTGTATATGAATTACAGAAACATGGACATGATGTCTTTCTTCATTGTGATTTTATACAAGGTTTAAATACGAATACAGAGGAAGCGCTTTTGTATATTCAAGACGTTATCGGAGCACAAGGCATTATTTCAACAAAAGGATCGACAATTCGAAATGCCAATAAAATTGGATTAAAAACGATCCAACGTATTTTTATTGTCGATACTTTATCTCTTACAAAATCAATTGAAAATTGTAAAACGACTAAACCGAATGCAGTAGAGATTATGCCTGGTATTATGCCTTCCATTATTAAGCAGTTAGCAGAGGAAATAGAATTTCCTATCATTGCAGGCGGACTGATTCAAACACGAGAAGATGCGGAAATTGCTATTCGTGCAGGCGCAAGTGCAATTTCAACGAGTCATTATGAAGTATGGATACAAGAAGAAAAAAGGAGTGCAACTTTGTGATTGAATTGAAAAATGTTTCAAAGGTATATAAAAATGCAGAAGAGACAGTGGTTAAGGGTGTATCGGTTCATATTAAAAAGGGTGAGTTTTTTGTTTTAGTTGGGCCTTCAGGATGTGGGAAAAGCACATTATTACGAATGATCGCTGGCCTAGAAGAAATTTCTTCGGGGGATTTAATTATTAATGAACGTGTTGCAAATGATTTAGAGCCGAAAGATCGTAATCTATCAATGGTATTTCAAAATTATGCACTATACCCACACTTATCTGTAGAAGAAAATATTTTATTTGGACTTAAGGTAAGGAAAGTACAAAAAGAAGAGCGGCAAAAGAGATTAATGGAAGCTATTGAAATGGTAGGGCTGAAAGAGTATGTGAAAATGAAACCAGGTCAATTATCAGGTGGACAAAGACAGCGTGTTGCGCTTGCTAGAGCGATTGTGAGCCAAGCACCGATTTGTTTAATGGATGAACCACTTTCGAATTTAGACGCGAAATTACGTGCGCAAATGAGAATTGAAATTAGAGAAATTCAGCAGCGTTTAGGAATTACAATGATTTACGTTACTCATGATCAAATAGAGGCGATGACTATGGGAGATCGCATCATGGTTTTAAATAAAGGAAGCATACAGCAAGTTGGAACACCGCTTGACATCTATAACGAACCAGCAAATGAATTTGTTGCAAGTTTTATAGGGTCTCCTTCGATGAATATAAATGATGGAGAAGTAAACAAAGAAAAAGGTGTATTACATATAGGGCAATTGCAAATTCCGTTATCTATTGGACAGTTAAAGCAATTACCAGAAGGAATAATTCGCATAGGCATGCGTCCTGATCATATTGCCCTGTCTGAGGAAGGACAAGAAGTTACGCTACAATCTGTAGAAGTATTAGGCAACGAATCTATATTAAACTTCGCAATAAATGGAACAACTTGGAGTGCAAAAGTCATTGGACAGCTAATCCTGAACAAAGGTGACAAAGTAAAATTATTATTCTCACAAGATAAGTTATGCTTCTTTCATCAAAATACGAATGAACGATTAAAAGTGGTAGCTGAAGAAGAGTTGAAAGTGGTGGCGAAATAATGATTGAAGTAGGCAAGTTACCAGCCCAAGCAAAGGTGGCAAAAAACAAGAATTTATGGAGTAGAACGAAAGATTTAAGAATAGGATTATTATTTTTAGCGCCATCTATTTTATTGTTCTCGATTTTTCTTTTTTATCCATTATTTAGGACGATTTACTATAGCTTTTATTTAACAGATATACACGGAGAAGCTAATCTTTTCGTTGGCTTAGAAAATTATCAATACTTATTTTCTGATCCTGCTTTCTACAAAAGCATAAAGTCAACTTTATTATTTGTTGTATATACAGTGCCTACGAGTATTATACTCGCTTTATTTCTTGCATTGATTGCAAACGGAAAGGTAAGAGGTATTGGGTTATTTCGAGTTCTGTTTTCTTCGACAATGGGAATATCAGTAGCTGCTAGTGCAGTGATTTGGTTATTTTTATTTCATCCAAGTGTCGGGTTATTCAATAATATATTAGCTTCTATGAATCTTCCTGCAATTGCATGGTTAACGAGTCCGGACTGGGCACTATTCTCTGTATCAGTTACAACGGTTTGGGTGAATACAGGATTTGCATTTTTAGTTATATTAGGTGGTTTACAAAATATTGATACGTCTTTATATGAGAGTGCATCTATAGATGGTGCTAGCTATTTATATAAGCTTCGTCGTGTTACATTACCGATGCTATCACCAACTTTATTCTTTATCGTGACAGTAACGTTAATTAGTGCGTTCCAAAGCTTTGGACAGATTGATATTTTAACGCACGGTGGACCGAATGATGCAACAAATTTAATTGTATATTCGATTTATAAAGAGGCATTTGTGAATCATCAATTTGGGACAGCAAGTGCACAAGCGATGGTACTATTTGTTTTCATTTTCATTGCTACATTACTTCAATTTAAGTTTGCTGAGAGAAAGGTGCATTATAAATGATCGTTAAACAGTGGAAACAAAATTTCCTGCTATACATGCTGCTCATAATTAGTGCAGTAATGGTATTTTTTCCTGTGCTGTATGCGTTTTTAATAAGCTTTATGACACCAGACGATATTCAAATGAGAAGGATATTTCCAACTCAATTTACTTTTGATAATTTCATTAATATTTTTCAGAAAGTACCACTTTTTACATATTTATATAACAGCTTAGTTGTATCGATAGTTGTTATGATTGGACAACTTATCGTGTCAAGCTTAGCAGCGTATGCTTTTGTCTTTCTTCAGTTTAAGGGAAGAAATCTTATTTTTTTCCTGTTTATTTCAACGATGCTTATTCCGTGGGAAGCGACGATGGTACCTAACTTTTTAACGATTCAAAACTTTGGCTGGATCAATAGTTTCGCTGGGATGACAGTGCCGTTTTTTGCAACAGCTTTCGGTATTTTCTTGTTACGCCAACATTTTATGACACTTCCGAATGAACTGAAAGAAGCTGCTTTTATTGAAGGGATTGGAAATGTAAGATTTTTGTTCAGCGTTGTAATTCCGTATTGTAAAACGAGTTTTATTACGCTTGGCGTATATAGTTTTTTAACAACATGGAATATGTACTTATGGCCACTTTTAGTGACCACTGATGAAAAGGTAAGAACAGTTCAAATTGGTGTGAAGCAGCTTCAATCTCAAGAAGTTGCAACTGATTGGGGAAGCGTAATGGCTGGCGTTACGGTTATCGTTATACCAACATTGATTCTATTATTTTTAGGACAAAAGCAATTACAACAAGGATTAACAAAAGGTGCAATTAAATAACTAAGAGAAGGTGAGATTAAAATGAGTCTAGTTAAAAAAGGTGCTGCTCTATTAATGGTAGCAACAATGGCATTATCTAGTGCTGCTTGTTCAAATAGTAAAACAGAGGGAAAACCTGAAGCACAGGCAAAAGTAGCACCAGTTGAAAAAAATGGTGATAAAACTGTAATTCGTTTTTGGCATGCGATGGGTGGAAAAACACAAGGTGTACTAGATGGGCTTGTTGCAGACTATAATAAGTCACAAAATAAATATGAGATAAAGGCAGAGTTCCAAGGGACATATGAAGAGTCTTTAACGAAATTTAAAACGATGTCTGCTACGAAAGAAGCGCCAGCTCTTGTTCAGTCGAGTGAAATTACAACAAAATATATGATTGATAGTAAAAAGATTACGCCAATTGATAGTTGGATAAAAAAAGATAAGTACGATACTTCAAAGCTGGAAAAAGCAATTACAAATTATTATTCAGTTGATGGAAAAATGTATTCTATGCCATTTAATTCATCTACACCAGTATTAATTTATAATAAAGATGCTTTCGCAAAGGCGGGCTTAGATCCAGAGAAAGCTCCAAAAACATATGCGGAATTGCAACAAGCAGCGAAAAAGTTAACGATTAAAGAAGGCGGAAATGTAAAACAATATGGATTTTCAATGCTGAATTATGGTTGGTTCTTTGAAGAATTGTTAGCGACACAAGGCGCTTTATATGTAGATAATGAAAATGGTCGTAAAGATGCTGCAAAGAAAGCTGTATTTAACGGTAAAGAAGGACAGAAAGTATTTGGGATGCTAGATGAGTTAAATAAAGCTGGTGCACTAGGAAAGTATGGAGCAAGTTGGGATGATATTCGTGCCGCGTTCCAGTCTGGACAAGTTGCTATGTATTTAGATTCTTCAGCTGGTGTTCGCGACTTAATTGATGCATCTAAGTTTAATGTAGGCGTGTCATATATTCCATATCCAGAGGATTCGAAACAAAATGGTGTTGTTATTGGTGGAGCATCATTATGGATGACGAATATGGTTTCAGAAGAAACACAACAAGGTGCTTGGGACTTTATGAAATATTTAACGAAGCCAGACGTACAAGCAAAATGGCATACTGCAACAGGTTATTTCTCTATTAATCCAGATGCATATAATGAACCATTAGTAAAAGAGCAATATGAAAAATATCCACAGTTAAAAGTAACAGTAGATCAATTGCAAGCGACGAAACAATCTCCAGCAACACAAGGTGCTTTAATTAGCGTATTCCCAGAATCACGAGATGCAGTTGTAAAAGCATTAGAAGCAATGTATGACGGAAAGAATAGTAAAGAAGCGTTAGATGAAGCTGCCAAAGCGACAGATAGAGCAATTAGTATTTCAGCTCGTACGAGTCAAAAATAAGAGAAAGCCGTATCCGAAAAAGGATACGGCTTTCTTTAGGAGATAAGGGATCAAAAAAATGAAGAAGTCTTATCTCTTTTATATGAGTAAAGGGTCTAGAATGAATCTTGTCCTTTTCATTATTTGTTTAACTCCATTGCAACTTGTTTGCCATTTACGAAAACCTCTGCCACTGCTACCATAACTTCCATCACTTTTTTCATTTCTCATCTCTCCTTGTTTTTTTGTTTCATTTCTTACTTTTAGTATAAGGAAATATAGCAATTGCAACTATCGAATTGGATGACAAGAGACTTACATTGTTGTAAGGATAATCGTTGTATTTGTAATAAATGTGATTTTGAATATAAGTTCAAAGGATTCTGTTGTTTTGAAATATAATTAGAAAGAGAGTGGTTGAGAAAGAAGGGGATAATATGAAAAGAATTCTTGTTATTAGTGATATTCATGGAGAAATAGAAAAGTTCGAACAGTTATTGGTAGAGGCTCAATACGATGTAAGGCAGGATCAATTAATTTTACTAGGAGATTATGTGGATCGTGGTCCAAATGCGCGTGCAGTAATTGAAAAAGTAAAAGAGTTAAAAGAAGATGGAGCCTTCGTTCTAAAGGGCAATCATGAAGAGATGATGATTAAGGCGTTAACGACAGATGAGGAACGTTCATGGAACCATTGGGTAAAAAGGAATGGTGGAGATAAGACGTTATACAGCTATGGATTTGTAGAAGAAGATATTGTGGTTAATGAGGGGAATTTCCAAAAACCGATTTTACAATCTCGTGTATTAGATGAACATGTAAAGTTTATTCAAGAATTAGATCATTACGTTGAAACAGAAGAATATATATTTGTACATGCTGGTGTTGAGCCATTGAAGCATGTTTCGGAATGTGAACCATATACGTTAATGTGGATTCGTAATGAGTTTCATAGTGGGTATAGTGGTGAAAAGGTTGTTATATTTGGTCATACGGAAACAAAAACGCTTCATGGTAGTGAGAATTGTGGCGTATATTTTGGGAGCAATCGTATTATAGGAATTGATGGCGGTGCTGTATATGGCGGCCAGCTAAATTGTTTAGAATTGCCGAGCAAAAAGGTATACGTAGTAAAAAATTGAAAGAGATAAGAGGAATCTTATTTCTTTCAATTTTTTATTAAGCTAAATTTAAGGAAGAGCTTGTATAATAAGTCTTCCAAATTTTATGGCGAGAAAAACGTTAAAATGTAATTATAAATAGAATTGAACAATATGGTGGAAGGTGAGAATATGCGCTTACTCGTAGTAGAAGATAATGCTTCTTTATTAGAATCTATTGTCCAAATATTACACGACGAATTTGAAGTAGATACAGCATTGAATGGAGAAGATGGATTATTTCTAGCATTACAAAATATATATGACGCTATTTTGCTTGATGTGATGATGCCAGAAATGGACGGTTTTGAAGTAATTCAAAAAATACGTGATGAAAAGATTGAAACACCAGTCCTGTTTTTAACAGCGAGAGATTCTTTAGAAGATCGCGTGAAAGGGTTGGATTTTGGCGGGGATGACTATATCGTTAAGCCATTTCAGGCTCCAGAGTTAAAAGCGAGAATTCGTGCTTTATTACGACGAAGCGGTAGTTTAACAACAAAGCAGACTATTCGCTATAAAGGGATTGAACTGTTCGGAAAAGATAAAGATGTTCAAGTAGATGGACAAAGTATGAAGTTAACATTAAAACAATATGAGCTTCTAGAGTACCTCGTTCAAAATAGCGGAAAAATTTTAATGCGTGAACAAATTTTTGATCGTGTTTGGGGATTTGATTCAGATACGACAGTGGCAATTGTAGAAGTGTATGTACATCATTTACGTAAAAAATTAGAGCCATTCGGTTATCAGAAAGATATTCAAACCGTTCGAGGTATTGGATATATATTAAAAGAACAATGAAAAAGGGGAGTATGTTTCAGAAGACGCGCGTTCGATTGACTATATTGAATTCATTAGTATTTATCATTTTGATAGGTGTATTAGGTAGTATCATTTATTCGTACACATATAAGCGTATTTATAGTGGAGTAAATGAATCGATAGAAAAAGCCGTTCAACATAGAAAGAATGAAGATGATAAAAAACTACCTAAAAAAATTAGGGGATATCCTCCAATTGGGGATCCAAGGATAATGGAGTTAACTTGGCTTGGAAATACGGTGGAGATAGATATTGAAAACGGCAAACGTCGTTTTATCTTTGAAGATAATTTGGAAAAATTTTCTCCAAAGAAATTAGGAACTTTACAAGATATAGAAGTACAAGGACAATATTTTAGAATATTTGCATTTCAGAAAGATGCAAAAATAGTTCAAATTGCAAGGGATATAACAGCTGAAAAAGAAATGTTACATACTTTATTTTTAATTCTTGTGATAGGTTGTAGCGTAGGAAGTTTATGTGCAATAGGAATTGGCTTTTTCTTAGCTGGCAGGGCACTCGTACCCATTCAAAATTCATGGGAAAAACAGCAGCAATTCGTTTCTGATGCATCACATGAACTAAGGACACCGCTTGCAGTTATTCAATCAAAAACAGATGTTTTATTCCAGTCACCATCCGCTACGATAGAAGAAAAAGCGATGGATATTTCTACAATTTCAAAAGAATGTAGGCGGTTATCAAAACTCGTTAGTAATTTATTATTGCTAGCGCGTTCTGATTCTAATCAAATTGAGATGGATAAGAAAACATTTGAACTCGATAAATTGTTAGAAGAAATAGTAGCTCCATATAAGGAGATTGCTTCTTATCAAAAAAAAGAAATGATATTAAAAGTAGAACGTGGCGTATCTTTTATGGGTGATAGAGAGCGGATTCATCAAATGATGGTCATACTGTTAGATAATGCGATGAAGTATACGAATGAAGGTGGTCATATTCAAATCGATTGTACGCAAATGAACAGTTCAATTCGTATACGAGTGAAAGATGATGGGATAGGAGTGAAAGATGAGGATATCCCCAAACTATTTAATCGTTTTTATCAAGGGGATAAAGCGAGAAGTACGTCAGAAGGAGCTGGATTAGGTCTTTCAATCGCAAATTGGATTGTAGAAAAACATTACGGAAAAATATCAGTAGAGAGCAAATGGGGAGATGCTACTTGTTTTGAAGTGATTTTCCCTAAAAACCAAAAAATATAAGTAAGAAGACGATCTTGTTTTTACAAGGTCGTCTTTTTTTAAGGGAAAGTTAAGAAACTATTTTTAACATGTATTGTATACGGAAAGTTCGCCCTATAAAGAAGCGATTATAAAAAGGTATTTGAGTAGATTACATCGATCATAATGTTATTTCGAGTATGAATAGGGAATGATGGAAAAGAAAGTGTAAGAGGGAGGAATTAATTTTGAAAAAGAAAATGATGATGGTATTCACTATTGGAGTAATGAGTTTAAGTATATTAGGGGGTGCCTCTCCTTCTGAAACATCAAAAGGAAAGACAGATTACACGCAGCGTAGCAAAGAACAATTAAACAATGGGAAGATACATGCGGTGCATACAGAAGAAAAGGCGGAGAATTTAGGGATTGAAACGGAAGGGAAAGAACAAATTACGCTAGAAAAAGAAATCCATGAAACAGAAGTAGGAAGGGAAGCAGAACAGTTAGGAATTTCGATTGAAGGAAAAGACGTTGGAACTCTTTCAGAAGAAATCTATGAAACAAAAATAAAGCAAGAAGCGTTAAAGTTAGGCATATCTATAGAGAATACAACGATTGTAAATTTAATTAATCAAATTAATACGATTAAAATTAACGATGAAGCGGATAAATTAGGTATTTCGACAAATGGAAAAGAAATAGAGGACATTGAGGAAGAAATCTATGGAACGAAAGTAAGAGAGGAAGCAAGGAAGTTAGGGATTTCCCAAAAAGGAAAAGAAATAGAAATGTTAGCACAAGAAGTGTATGAACAAAAAGTACAGGAAGAAGCAAAAGAATATCATATCGATTTGTATGGTAAAGATATATATCAAGTATTAAGCGAAATTAATGAACAAAAGGTGTTACAAATGGCAGATGAGCTTAATATGGATAAAACGAATATGAACACTCAAGAACTAGCAGAAAAAATAAAAAAAGATCAGCCTGAAAAAGGAAAAGAACTAAATTTTGTACCGGTAATTCGCACGGATGCTGACGCGTTTTATTCTTATTTAACGAACTAAGAAGGGCGTGAGAGTGATACGAAGGTTTAAGTGGTATATATGCATAGCATTACTAGCTATAGCAGTATGGAACGTATATACAAATGGAATTACAAAGTATGTGGAGAAGTTAACATTCTTCCATATACGAAGCGGAAAACAAGTGGAGTTTGATCGTGATGAAAAGGTCATCTTATCAAATGTACCTTTCATTCAGCAGTTACCAGAGTTAGATAGAGGCTGTGAAGTGACGAGCTTAGCGATGATGTTACAATACGCAGGTATTACAGTGGATAAGATGAAATTAGCAAACGAAATAAAGAAAGTTGATTTTATGAACGATGGTATACGTGGGAACCCAAATGAAGGATTTGTAGGGAATATTTATACCTTTTCTGAATCTGGATATGGTGTATATCATGGACCGCTATTTCAATTAGCGAAACAGTATTTACCTAATAAAGCTGTGGACTTAACGGGGAAGAGTATAGGAGAACTTTATAAGAGTGTAAAATCAGGACAACCGGTAGTTATGATTACAAATGCAACATTTGCGCCATTAGATGAAGATGAATTTACTACATGGGAAACAAATACTGGAGATGTTTCTATTACGTATAATGAACATTGTGTAGTACTTATTGGATATGATAAGGAATTTGTATACATTCGAGATCCTCTAAGTGATAGTTTAGATGTAAAAGTACCGAGAGAAAACTTTGAACAGGCATGGGTGCAAATGGGGAGTCAGGCGATTAGTTATGTGAAAAGCAATTAGTAAGGAAAGGGATGTAAGGAATTGTAAGAGGAGTTTTTATGGGGGCTTTTTGTTACGAAATAAGAGAACTTCAGCATATATAATAAGCTGAAGTTCTCTTATTTTTTATGATTACATCTTTAGAAGTAGTGAATATGTAAAAATGCATAATTGACAAAAAAATTACATGTTATCATTATATATTGTTTTATATATGTTACTTGTATAAAATTACACAAGTATTCACATTCCATAAAGGAGGCTTATTATGCAAAAAATATTTAGCTGGGTTAAATGTATGAGTATCAAGAAAAAATTAATCATTTCATTCTTTCTAATTTTAACTATACCAGGACTTATTATCGGTGGTGTTTCATATCAAACTGCCAAAACAAATTTTGAACAACAAATCACAGGTAAAGCAAAGGAAAATATTTCGATTTTAAATACTGTTATTTCTCAAAATATAGAAGAGAAATTTGTTGATGCAGCATACTTTGCAGACATCTTAACAGAGGATACATATCCAAACGGACAAGAAGAAATAGTAAGAACGAAGTTAGCGCAATATATAAAACTTCATCCAGAAGTAGAAGGTATTTATATTGGAACGCAGACAGGAAAGTTTATAAGAGAACCATTTATCAAAATGGATGATGGGTATAATCCAACAGATAGATCTTGGTATAAAGAAGCACATGAAAATAAAGGGAAAGTAATTGTTACTGCACCATATCAATCAGCATCTACAAAAAATATGGTAGTGACAATTGCAAAAGAAGTAAAAGATGGTAAAGGTGTTATAGGAATTAACTTGAATTTAGATAACATCTTGAAAATTTCCAAAATGATTAACATTGGTGAAAAAGGTTATGCAGTTATTTTAGATCAAAATAAGCAAATTGTTAGTCATCCATCTAGAAAACCAGGTGCAAAAGTTACTGACCCTTGGATTAAACCGATTTATGAAGAAAAACAAGGAAATGTCTCTTATACAGAACAAGATGATAAAAAGAATTTAATCTTTGCAACAAATGAGAAAACGGGCTGGAAAGTAGTTGGAGTTATGTTTGATGAAGAAATTACCCAAGCTGCGAATCCAGTATTTTATAAGACTTTTATTGTTATTGCTATCGCTATTGTATTTGGTAGTGTATTAATTTATTTCATTACAAAGTCTATTACAAGACCATTAAGAAAAATAGCTGACTCGGCACATAAAATTAGTAAGGGAGATTTAACAGAGAAAATTACAATCTATTCCAAGGATGACATAGGGAAATTAGGGAATTCCTTTAATGAAATGTCTGCCTCTTTACAAGATGTGGTTACTCAAATTAGTTTTTCAGCAGAACATGTGGCGGCATCGGCTGAAGAGTTAACAGCGAGCGTACAGCAAGCAAATGATGCGACAGATCAAATTACAATTGCAATGGAACAAGTATCAGGTGGGGCTGAATCACAAAGTCAAGGTGTTGAAGAAGGTGCGGCTACATTACAACAAGTAAATACAGCAATTCAAGATGTAACTGGAAGTGCAGAATCAATTTCTATCTCCTCATTGCATGCGAGAGAAAGAGCTGAAGAAGGGGAGGAATTGGTTGAACAAACAGCAAAACAAATGCAGTCTATTTCTAGGTCGGTATCCGAGTCAGATGCCATTATTAAACTTCTTGATGAGAAATCAAAGCAGGTAGGAGCTATTTCTGAAGCAATTCAAAATATCGCTACTCAAACGAACCTTTTAGCTTTAAATGCGGCTATTGAAGCAGCAAGAGCAGGTGAACAGGGCCGAGGGTTTGCTATTGTAGCAGATGAGGTTAGAAAATTAGCGGAGCAATCAGGAGAATCATCTGGAGAGATTGCGAATTTAATTGCAGAAATTAAGGCTGATATTGAACATACTGTTAAAGCGATGGATAATGTGAATGAGGAAGTTCAACAAGGTCTTGATGTTGTAACAAAAACGAAAGTAAGTTTTACGGAAATTTTAAGTTCTACTACACATATTGTTTCTCAAGTGAATGAAATGGTAGAAACAACGAAGAGAATTGCTGGAGATGCAAATGAAGTGACAAATGCTATTGATGAAATTGCAGCGGCTGCAGAAGAAAATACAGCTAGTATGCAAAGTGTTGCTGCTTCAACAGAAGAACAAGTGAATTCAATGGAAGAAATTAGTTCAGCTTCACAAAACTTAGCTGAGATGGCCGAAGAACTACAAGCGATGACTAGTAAATTTAAAGTATAATAACAGCAGATAAGTAAGGTGAGAATAATATCACCTTACTTATTTTTCTATTCAGCAATTAGGGGAGTCATTAACGGGATGAAAAAAAGAAAAAGACTATGGAATTTATGGAAAACGATTACATTGTTAGTTTGTACAGTTGTAATTTTTTCTTTACTTGTGACAGATATATTAATTAGTCACAATGTAGAACGGACAACGGAGGATAGCCAAGCAGAGAAAGCAAAAACAATTGCACACATTGTGGCGAATGATTCAATTGTAATTGATGGTTTAATTGGGAAAACAGATACTGCTGCAATCCAAACGTATACAAATAGAATATTAAAAAACACAGGTGTTCAATTTATTGTAGTTATGGACATGAATGGAATAAGAAAGTCACATCCAAATCCTCAAAAAATAGGTCATCATTTTATTGGGGGAGATGAAGGGCCTGCATTGAAAGGAAAGGAACATGTATCGCTGGCAGAAGGAACTTTGGGTATTTCAATGCGAGTGTTTGTACCTATATTTTCTGAAACAGGTGAACAACTTGGAGCGGTGGCCGTTGGTATTTCAGCAGATAATGTAAAAGAGAGAGTTAAGGAAAGTAGACATATCATTTATATTGGAGTTGGAGTTGGGGTACTAGTCGGAATGATAGGAGCAATATTGCTAGCTAGACATATAAAGAAAAGTTTATTTGGTCTTGAACCTCACAGGATAGCGAAAATTCTTGAAGAAAGAAATACGATGCTACAATCTGTAAAGGAAGGTATTATTGCTGTAGATAAAGAGGCCAATGTAACTTTAATAAATAATGAGGCAAAACGATTGTTTAAGAAAAGTGGACTTGAAGAAGATTTTATCGGTAAAGACGTTGAGTTGTATATGCCTAATTCGCGTATAAAGGAAGTATTACAAACTGGAGAGGTACAATTAAACGAAGAACAAAATATTTATGGAATTACGATTGTAACGAATCGTGTTCCTTTATATGTAAAAGGAGAAATAGTTGGCGCGATTGCAACATTTCGTGATAAAACAGAGATTAGAAAATTAGCAGAAGAATTAACTGGTATTAGGTTATATGCAGAAGCATTACGGGCACAATCGCATGAATTTATGAATAAAATGCATGTCGTATTAGGGCTTACACATATGAAACAGTATGAAGAATTACAAAAGTATATAAGTGGTATGGTATCAGAGCATCAATATGAAATTGGTGGGATTATGAAAAGAATAAAAAGTCCAGTATTTGCTGGTTTTTTACTCGGAAAACTGAGCTATGCTAGAGAGAAAAATATAAAATTAATTATAAGTGAAGATTCTTACATGCCAGAAATAGATGATGAAAGTATTACTCATGAACTAATTACGATTGTCGGAAATTTAATTGATAATGCATTAGAGGCAGTGACGAATTGTGAAAAGAAGCAAGTTGAAGTTGAGATACGATATGGGAATACATTAATTATTACAGTGCAAGATACGGGAAAAGGTATACAAGAAAAAGAAATAGAGGCATTATTTACGAAAGGTTATTCCACAAAGGGAGATAACCGTGGTTATGGTTTGTATCTTGTAAAAGAAAGTATACAGCGAATAAATGGGGAAATTCATATGCATTCATTAGTAGGAAAGGGAACAAAGATAACAATTGAAATACCTAAAGGTAGGGATGAGAGGCAAATATGATTAAAGTTTTAATTGTAGAAGATGACCCGATGGTAGCAATGTTAAATACGCATTATTTAGAGCAAGTAGGAGGGTTTGAACTTGTTCAAGCAGTTAATTCGGTAAAATCGGCGATAGAAGTATTAGAGGAATCAAGAGTAGATTTAGTATTACTTGATATTTTTATGCCTGAAGAGACTGGATTTGAGCTTTTAATGTATATTCGGAATCAAGAAAAAGAAATCGATATTATGATGATTTCAGCTGTACATGATATGGGGAGTATTAAAAAAGCATTACAATATGGCGTAGTAGATTATTTAATTAAACCATTTACATTTGAACGATTCAAAGAAGCATTAACTATATATCGAGAAAAACTTACTTTCATGAAAGAACAACAAAAAATTAGTCAATCGGAATTAGATTCGTTAATTTTGCAAAAGGAAAAAAGAGAGCCTACTGTTACTAAAGAGCTTCCGAAAGGATTAACGAAGCAAACGTTGCAATTAATTTGGCAGAAGATCGAGTCGCTGAATGGACGAGCGTTTACAACAGATGAAATGTCACAATTAGTTGGGATTTCAAGAGTTTCTATTCGGAAATATGTAATGTTTTTAACTGACATTGGAGTGTTAGAAAACGAAATGATGTACCAACATGTGGGGAGACCTGTAAGTAAACTAAGATGTGTTGATCAAAAGAAAATAGAGTTTTACGTATAAGCGACTTATTATAAGTCGCTTATACTTTTTTTAATTACAAAATCAATTACAAAACTTACAAAAACTATTTTTACTATTGAAAGCGTTTTAATATTGTTATTAAGAAAATAAGGGGGTGCCATATGGGAATTCAAAAGAATGTGGAAGCGGTATCATTTTCTGAAGGAAATGAAGTACAAAGAGAATCTTTCGCTTCTAAAATTATGAATGTGAAAATCGGTGTTATACCTTTACCGTTATATGTAGTATTGGCTGCTATTATTTATGGGGCATCTGTATATAATAAATTGCCAGCAGATATGATTGGTGGATTTGCAGTTATTATGATCATGGGTATTTTCTTAGGCGACATTGGGATGAGAATTCCAATTTTAAAAAATATCGGTGGTCCAGCAATACTTTCGTTATTTATTCCATCATTACTTGTATTTTTTAACTGGATGAATCCAGCTTCAATGGAAGCTGCGACTATGTTAATGAAAAAATCGAACTTTTTATATTTATATATTTCTTGTTTAGTAGTCGGAAGTATTTTAGGAATGAACCGTAAAGTGTTAGTACAAGGTTTCGTTCGCATGTTTATTCCTTTAGTGGTAGGAACGTTAGCTTCTGTAGCGGTAGGATTATTGGTCGGTTCATTATTTGGATTTGAAATGAAGCAGACATTCTTCTTTATCATCGTACCAATTGTGAGTGGTGGTATCGGGGAAGGGATTTTACCATTATCGCTAGCTTATAGTGATATTTTAAACGAATCATCAGCAACATTTGTATCACAGCTTATTCCAGCGGCTATTATTGGAAATATGTTCGCTATTGTGAGTGCAGGGTATATGAAGCGTTTAGGTGAGAAGAAACCGGAGCTTAGTGGTAACGGTGTATTAGTAAAAACAGATAATCAAGCCGAGTTATTAAAAGAACAAAATACAGAGAAGCCAATTGACTTCTCATTAATGGGAGCAGGTTTATTAATCGCGTGTACGTTCTTCATCTTCGGAGGATTTGCTTCTAAGTTCATCGGTATCCCTGGGGCAATCATTATGATTTTCTCAGCAGCACTTGTGAAATACTTTAAATTAATGCCCGCAAAAATGGAGCAAGGAGCATTCCATTTATATAAATTTATTTCGAAGAATTTAACTTGGCCGTTAATGGTTGGACTAGGATTGCTATATATTCCACTAAAAGACGTAGCAGCAGTTCTTTCAGTAGGATATGTTGTCGTGTGCGCATCGGTTGTTCTTACAATGGTAGCGTCAGGTTTTCTTGTAGGGAAAGTGATGAAAATGTATCCAGTTGAATCAGCAATTGTAACTGGATGTCATAGCGGTTTAGGCGGAACTGGAGATGTTGCTATTTTATCAGCTTCAAATCGAATGGAATTAATGCCGTTCGCGCAAATTTCGACTCGTTTAGGCGGGGCAGCAATGGTTGTAACAGCGACAATTTTATTAAAAATGTTTTCATGATCAAACAAGCTAGCTATATAAATATAGCTAGCTTGTCAAATTAAGGGGAGATTATAAGTATGTTAGAAAATCAAATTAATGAGAGATCATTGTTATTGCATAAAGAATTAGTAGGAAAAATTGAGATTACAAGTAAAGTAGAAGTAAATTCAGCGGATGATTTAAGTCTGACATATACACCAGGTGTAGCGGAGTCTTGCAAAGCAATCGCAGCAGATGAAGAAACAGTGTATGACTATACAGCACGTGGAAATATGGTGGCAGTTGTCTCAGACGGAACAGCGGTACTTGGTTTAGGAAACATTGGACCAAAAGCGGCTATGCCTGTTATGGAAGGAAAAAGTATATTATTTAAAAAATTTGCGAATGTAGATGCTTTCCCGTTATGTTTAGGTACGACTGATGTGGATGAAATCGTTACCCTTGTGAAAAATTTAGAGCCTACATTTGCAGGGATCAATTTAGAAGATATTGCAGCACCGCGTTGTTTTGAAATTGAAAAACGATTAAAAGAAGAAACGAATATTCCTGTATTCCATGATGATCAACATGGAACAGCTATCGTCGTCTTAGCAGCTGTTATTAATGCATTAAAAGTTGTTAGCAAACAAATGGATCATGTGAAAATTGTTATTAACGGTGCTGGTTCGGCAGGAATTGCAATTGGAAAATTATTATTAAAGGCTGGTGCAAAGCACATTACATTAGTTAGCTTAGAAGGTATTGTTTGTGAAGGTGAAGCATGGATGAACGAAGCGCAAATTGAAGTTTCAAAAAAGACAAATCGAGAACATGTGCGTGGAACATTAAAAGAAGCGATTTATCAGGCTGATATCTTTATCGGTGTATCTGCCCCTAACGTATTAACGAAAGAACTTGTACAGATGATGAATGAGAAAGCAATTGTGTTTGCAATGGCAAATCCAATTCCAGAAATATTCCCTGAGGATGCGTTAGAGGCTGGAGCAGCTGTAGTAGGAACTGGGCGCTCGGATTATGCGAATCAAGTAAATAATGTATTGGCGTTTCCTGGAATATTCCGCGGTGCGTTAGATGTGCGCGCGACTGATATTACAGAAGAAATGAAATTAGCGGCAGCATATGGGATCGCTAACATCATTACGGACGAAGAACGTAATGCGAATTATGTAATCCCGAATCCATTAGATAAAAGAGTTGTTCCAAGTGTTGCGGAAGCTGTAGCGAAAGCAGCCATTGATTCAGGTGTGGCGCAAATTACGAAAATACCAAGTTATTAATAGCTAAAAGCAGTGCCTAAAAGGCACTGCTTTTTTGAGATAAGAAATCAAAATAATGAAGAAGTGTAAAATTATTTATTTATGTTTCTTCACTATTTATTTAATTCCATTGCAACTTGTTTACCATTTACTAAAACCTCAGTTACTGCTACGATCACTTCTATCATTTTTTTCATCTCTTATCTCTCCTCGTGTCATTTCTTATTTTAAGTATAAGAGAAGAGAGTTACTTCAACTATCGAAGTACATGACGTAGAAATTACATTGTTGTAAGGAAGTGTTTTAGCTTTGTCACTTTACTCAGCAGTAATTACAAACTGATCATAATATTTTTTATTCACGTATATATTTAATACCCATAATCCAGATGAAGGTAGTGACATAGTGAGTGGGAGTTCGGTTGTAGTAGAATCAATTGTATTTGAAGTAGTCCAAGTTGGTCTAGAAGTTTCTTGTTGAAAGAGTACGGGTGTTGGGGTTACTGATCCTTGTTTTAGTGCAATAATAGATAGTTTTCCAGTTGGCATTTCAGGATCTAAAAAGTACCACATCATTTCATTTTTTTCATTTGCGATAATAGGGCTATCAGCCATTGCGATTTTTTCTTCGATACCTTTTAAAGGTGTTTTTTCTTGTATGAAGGAGGGTGTTTCTTCCCAATTTACATCTTTTAAAACGCTAAGATGAAAGAAGGAAGGTGCATTAACTTGGGTGGATGACGTGGCGATAGCTTCTTTTTTAGGTGCTTCTGAATCAGGCTGCAATTGCGAGCATCCAGCGATGAGAAAGGAGAAAAGTAGCATAGTTCCAATTTTTTTCATGGTGTCACACTCCTAATTTTTACTGTTAGTGTAATTGTATTTGCCAGAAAGAGGGACAATTCCTTTAAAGTATAAAAAGAGGTCGTAATTTTTGTACGACCTCTTTTGACATTTTTTATATTTGTTCAGTTGAAAAGGCTGGTTCTCGTTCTTTTTGTGGCATCGTCAAAAAAATAACAGAAAGAACGATACATACGCCGCCTAGTAATTGATACGCTCCAAATGATTCATTTAGCCAAGCGATTGAAACGATAGCTGCTACAAGTGGTTCAATGCTAGATAAAATGCTCGTTTCTGTTGCTGCTAAATATTTCAGACTACCGATATAAAGGAGGAAAGAAAGGGTGCCACTTATGATGATAAGAATAAGCATAGAAAAAGTTTTTAGTGTAAAAGTTTGTGAAAGCTGATCCCATTCAAACGAACGATTACAAATAAGCAGTGCAATTCCTCCAATTAACATCCCCCAGCCAATTACTATGGTTGTTCCGCATTCTTTAATAAGAGAAGCTGGATGGAGAGTATAAAATGCAAATCCAATTGCTGTTAATAGGCCAAAAATAATGGCTTCTTTCGATAAAACAATATTTTCAATTGAACCGTTTGTAATAATAAAGTACGTTCCCGTTAGTGCAGTTATAATTGCGAGTAGTTGCATAGAAGCAGGGAATTTTCGTTGTTCAAATGCGACATAAATGGTAATGAGAACAGGACCTAGAAATTGAAATAATGTTGCTGTGACCGCATTACTAATATGAACTGTTTCGATAAAGGCGTATTGTGCACCGAGCATGCCGAGAATAGAGAAAATAATAAGTTGTATAGAATGTCTAGTGTGTTTCCAAATTTGAAAAATGTTTTGTTTCTTTATCCGTAAAAAAGATAAAATAAATATTCCTGCAAGCAGTAATCGAATTGTTAAAAAATCAATTGATGATACGTTAGTATGTTGAAATAGCCACTGAATCATCGGGCCAGATAACCCCCATAAGGTAGCTCCTGTAATAATCATAATGAGTCCAATCCGTCTACTATTGTTCATAATCATGCATCTCCTCTCGAGTATTTGATTTTTTATGTGTGACATGATAAAAGGAATTATATATATAATCTGGCACTGTAAAAAGTATCAGATTTCAGTTTTATTAAGGGGTCAGATGTTATGTTAGAATTAACGCCTAATTTAAATACGCAAAGTAAAATAGCGTTATACGTGCAATTGTATGAGTATATAAAAAAAGAAATTAAAGATGGAACGATTCCGGCTTTTACAAAATTACCTGCAAAAAGAAAACTGGCGAGCTATTTACAAGTGAGTAAGAATACAGTAGAAGCGGCTTACGAGCAATTACTTGCAGAAGGTTATATTGAGTCGGCATCGAGAAAAGGTTATTTTGTATGTAAAGTTGAACAAATGATTGATGTAGAAGGAAGCGAAGCGAAAGTAGAAGAAGTATCGTTTCGGGAGGAGAACTATACATTTGATTTCACACAAACAGGGGTTGATACGAATACTTTTCCGTTCACTACGTACCGCAAGCTTATTAATGATGTATGGCAGCCACATAATAATGAGTTGCTTTTTCTTGGACACCCTCAAGGGGAATTGAGCTTAAGGGAGGAAATTGCGAACTATTTGTATGAATCTAGAGGTGTACGTTGCTCAGCTAGTCAAATTGTATTAGGAGCGGGAACACAAATATTAGTGAAACTATTGTTTCAATTGCTAAAGGGAAGCAATTATGCAGTGGAAAACCCAGGGTATCATAGGAAAATGGTCGTTTTTGAACAGGGAGAAGAGAATGTTCAAATGTTGTCTTTAGATAGGGACGGCATTTGTATGGCAGATTTAGAAAATAGCAATGCGAATGTTGTATTTGTTACACCTTCCCATCAGTTTCCGTATGGAATGATTATGCCTATTACGAGAAGGACGCAGCTTTTACAATGGGCGAAGAAAGCGAAAGACAGGTATATTATTGAAGATGATTATGATAGTGAATTTCGCTATTCTGGAAAGCCTATACCGGCGCTGCAAGGGTTAGATACAGAGGGGAAAGTTATTTATATGGGGACGCTATCTAAAGCATTATTGCCATCGCTACGGATGAGCTATATGGTGTTGCCGAAGAAATTAATTAAAAAGTATCAACAGCAATATTTATTTTATACACAAAGTGTTTCAAGAATGGACCAAGAAGTGATTAGAAAGTTTTTAAATGAAGGCTATTGGGAAAAACATATTCATAAAATGCGTGTCGTCTACCGGAAAAAGAGGGATCGGCTCGTCTTTGAAATAGAGAAATATTTCTCTAATTGTGTTGAGGTGATAGGGGAAGATTCGGGATTACACATTTTATTAAAAGTGCATAATGGAATGCGAGAAGAGGAACTCATTCAAGAAGCTGCGAAATATAGTATTAAAATATATCCTGTTTCTACGTACTATAAAGATGGTACTGCACCTGAAAATGTAGTTTTACTTGGGTTCGCGATTTTATCAGAAGAAGAAATTGCGAAAGCGATTCAATTATTGCATAAGGCATGGTATACAAGAAAATAAAAAAACATCCTCCAAGCATGAGGATGTTTTTTTATTATTTATTTTCATCTAAGAATAAGACCATATGCTCTTCGTCCCAATATTGTCCGTTATATTTTAATGAACGTTCTTGCACACCGAATGTTTTAAATCCTAATGATTCATAAAGTTTTTTTGCTCCATCGTTGCCAACAACAACATCAAGCATAACTTGTTCCACCTCTAAAGATTTAGCAAGCTCAAGACATTCTTTAATAAGTGCTTTTCCTGCTCCAAGTCCGCGTGCTTTTGGAGATACATATACAGAACCGATTTTGGCTTTATGTTCTTGTTTTACATATGGTTTCGTTTCCAGTGTTGCAACCCCGATTAATTTTCCATCTTTGAATGCGCCTAGCGTATAGTTTTCATCTTGTGCTAATTTTTGTGCTTTATATTCAATCGCACACTCTTTATTAATAATATCTTCATAAGAAGAGCTAAAAGCTTCAGGGTTTTGCTTTAATCCTTCTACACGAAGTTCTAAGTAAATTTCCGCTTCGTCTTTTGTTAATACATGGATATCCAATTATATCACCCTCCAAATCTTTGACAAATGTATCTTTACCCCGCATTAACGGGCAGTAGACTCCAACTTTAAAATCCAGCGAATGCGCGGAAGCTAGATTGGAGATAACTGCCCGTAAATGCCCGATTGGTTCAACCAATAATCCATGGGGTGAACCATTCCATGGATTAAAGTTTCACTTTATTTTATATTGAAATAAGAATAATTTCAAAAGCTTAGCCTAAATGAGCTGATTTTATGAACAAAATAACACCAGTAGTGTTTACTACTACTGGTGTTTTCACACACATATTATTCAAAAGGTAGCTCAATTATAAAGGTTGTTCCTACCCCTAATTTGCTTGTTGCTAGAATGGCACCGTTATGCAATTCCACAATTTCTTTCGCAACAGCTAGCCCGATACCTTTTCCTCCAGTAGCTCTCGTTCTAGATTTATCAACACGATAAAAACGATCGAAAATATGCGGAATATCTTCCTCAGGAATACCTTCACCTTCATCTTGTACACTTATTGTAAAAGAATTTGTTTCTGTGAGTACGCGTATTGTAATAGTGGTGTTTTCTAGCGAATGTTGATAAGCATTGTGTAATAAATTTAACATAACTTGTTCCATACGTCTTTCGTCTATGCAAACTTCTAAATCATCTTTACAATATACATGGAGTTGCATTTGCTTATTCGTTAATGTTGTTTTTGTTTTTTCAACCATTCGCTCTAAAAAAGGCCTAAGAAGCACTTTTTGTTTTTTTATAACAAATTGGTGTTGTTCTAATTGTACAAGCATAAATAAATCTTGAACGAGATCAGTTACACTATCTGTTTCATCCTCAATGATTTGTAAGTATTCTTCTCGCTCTTCTTTCGTTAAAGTGTCTCTCTTTGCTACTTTCGCATAACCTTTCATATAGGTCAATGGAGTTAATAGTTCATGGGCGACACTAGCAAGAAATTCATTGCGTTCTTTTTTCATATAAGTTAGTTCACTGGACAAATCTTCAATCGTTTTTGCTAAGCTTCCAAGTTCATCATTCCGTTTAATACCTAATTGAATTGGCTTATTTAATTTTGACATTTTTTCTGTTGCCCTCTTCATTTTTATAAGCGGTTCTGTAATAACACGAGAAAAAACAAAGACAGAAATAGTCGTTAGAATAACAGTCAAAACACTAATGATAAGAAATTGGTTCATGAGTTTAAGTAACATATTTTCTAAAAAAGATGTTTTTAATAACATATATAACTTTCCTTGAAACTCTGCTGTATTAAGTGGGCTTACCGTTGTGATGAATTTTGATTTTTTCCAGTTCTTTTCGACAACTAATCCGTTGGCTGGAATATGTTCTGTTTTACAAGTAAGTTGTTTTTGCATCGCCTTTGTTACAGGTTCTGAAGTGGAAATGATTTTTCCATTATTGTCCGTTATAATGATAGCTATATCAGAGTTAGCAATTGATTCTGATTCAACTAAGTGTTCAGCCTCATCAGCGATATCGAACTCTGGGTATATAGGACGCTTAGGATTTTTATTGTATTCAGCGCGTTCGCCGTGTTTCTTTTCTTTAGCAAATGCACTCCACTTTGCGCGTTGTGTAATTTTGTTACTATAGCGATTACCTTTTTCTAAAAGAGCTAGTGTTTCTTCCTCAATCCGCATTGTTGAAATACTTTTGTAAAAAGATACGAAAGCAATTGTTTCAATACATAAAGCTAGTATTAAAAAGTATGTCCCAATTTTAAGTGAAAGTTTACTCATTTTCTCACCATACCTTATTTCATATAAAGTGAAACTTTAATCAGTGGTATGGTATTTTCCACTGACCGAAGTAATTATTCACTTTTCCATTTATATCCGACCTTATAAACAGTTTCTAAGTAATTTTCAACTGGAAATCCTTTTTTACGTAATTTATCACGGATATTGCGAATATGTGAATCGATTGTTCTATATTCAATGTCTGTTTCATAACCCCAAATTTTTTCGATTAAATCATCTCGGCTATAAGCACGGTTTGTATTTTGTAAAAATAGTCCAAGTAACGAAAATTCGATAGGAGTCAGTGAGATTTTTTCGTCATACACTGTGACAGTATGTTTCGTTTTATCCCACTCAATACCATTGAAGCTAACAAACCCATCTTTCTTTGTACGGCGTAATATAGCCTCAATTCGTGCAACTAATACATGTTCATCAAATGGTTTTGTAATATAGTCATCTGCGCCGATCGTAAGGCCTTTTACCATATCGTAATTTTGATTACGAGCTGTTAGCATAATGATTGGAACGTTGGAAATTTGACGGATTTGATAGCAAGTATCCCATCCATCCATATTCGGCATCATTACATCTAACAAAACAATATCAAAGTCTTTTTGTTCTATTAACTTTAGTGCTTCAAGGCCAGAGGTAGCTTTCATACAAAAATAGCCACGAGGACTTAAGAACAAATCTAATAATCGTAACATACGTTCTTCATCGTCTACTAATAAAATTTTCACCATAATCTTGTGCACCCCAAACTGTTCATTCTACTTGTATAGTTTACATGAAAATGATAAAAAACTCTTTTTATGTGATTGAGTGGAAGAGTGATTTCTCGCTCAGAGTAATTGACATAAAAAATGCACTAGTTTTGCACAACTATTTTTTATAATAGAAAACGTAGCGACACAAAATACCCTATGTTGCGACATAACGTCATGTCATTTTATTTATAAAATGACAATTCCATTCTATTGTGTATGTGAGATAGAGAGGGTTTTCGTATTCACCTCGCATCGGATAAGAAAAATTTCCTATCTCACACTTTTTTTAAAAGGAGATCATACACATGAATCCAAAAGAAGAAATTTCAAAAAAAGAAAAGCAAGATCGTAATACGGTTGTCATGTGCGTTGCCGTATCTATGGTTATTATTATAAGTTGTGTAAATAAAATTTTGGGGATTTTATAATATAAAAAAAGCTTATTGCTTCTTAAGAAGCAATAAGCTTTTTTCGTTGTTAGGGGGAGTATTTTTATATAATAAACCAAGGTAAAATTGCTAATCCAGAAGTTACAATTGCTGTAGTAAATATTAAAAGCATAGCTCGTTTGTTTTGTTTCATGTCACATTCTCCTCTACATATCAAGTACATGCGATCAGCGTGGGATGTAGTTCCCCACTGAGTAAAGTTTCACTTTATATTTTTAGTATAATGAATGGAAAGGTTTGGTACGATCGATAAAGGTGACATGAAGATTACATTGTTGTAATGAAAAAAGCATCTTTCTTAATAAAAAGATGCTTTTGGAAAACTAGATTGAAGTATTAATCATTTAAGAATAGAACCATATGTTCTTCGTCCCAGTATTGACCGTTATGTTTTAATGAACGCTCTTGTACGCCGTAAGTTTGGAAACCTAATGACTCATATAATTTTTTTGCTGCATCGTTACCAACTACAACATCGAGCATAAGTTGTTCTACATGTAATTTATCGGCATTTTCAATAATTGCTTTAATAAGAGCTCGTCCTGCTCCAAGGCCACGTGCTTTAGGGGAAACAAAAACGGAACCGATTTTTGCTTTATGTTCTTGTTTAATGAAAGGCTTTGTTTCTAAAGTAGCAATGCCGATTAAATCGTTATCTTTGAAGACACCTAGAGTATACTTATCCGGATTGCTTAATCGTTTAGCCATAGCAGCTACAGGATCCTCATGTTTCAAAACATCTTCATAAGAAGAGCTAAAAGCTTCCGGGTTCTTCGTTAAACCTTCCATACAAACTTTTAAATATATTTCTGCGTCCTCTGTCGTTAATAAGCGAATTTCCATCGTTGTAACCTCCTTGGTCGATTTTAAATCAAATAAATCCATTACATATATAAGAATGTGTATGCGTTTTGTTAGCAGTCTCTTTTAATGTGTAAAAGAATGAAAAGATATATGCTACAATATTTTGTTTTTAATTATGTAATGAAATTATATATTAACTTTATTAACTATTCAAGTGTTTGATATATTACATTTTCATAACTAAAATAACTCCTCGATTGAGGAGTTATTTTAGTTATTCGATCGATAACCATCAATTCGATGTGGATGTGTGTAAATATTGCAGGATTCATTTCTAATAAATCCTACGACTGTAATGCCTAAATCATGGGCGAGTTGCAATGCTAGTTTTGTTGGAGCGGACTTAGATAGAACAATTTCACATCCGATTTTTGAAACTTTGAGTAAAATTTCGGATGAAATACGCCCGCTAAATGCAATGATTTTTCCTTTGACAGATATATCGTTACGCAAACAATGGCCGTATATTTTATCTAATGCATTATGTCTTCCGATATCCATTCTTGATAGGAGGATATTGTTTCGATCACATAGCGCGGTATTGTGAACACCGCCAGTTTGGCGAAAGGTAGTGGAAGATTGTTGTAAAGTATTCATTAAGTAAAAGCATTCTTCAGGAGTAATTTTTACATGTATATTATGTAAATTTTTTGCTTTTGCTGCATCGTTAACGAAAATAAAACCTTGTCTACCTTTTCCGCAGCAGGAAGTGATGTATCGTTTATTATATAAATTTTGATAGAGCGGATTTATTTTTGATGATGTTACATGGACAATTCCGTTATCTTTTTGCACCCATAGTTCTTCAACATCTTTATAAGAAGAAATAATCCCCTCAGAAATTAAAAAACCAATGACCATATCTTCAATATAATTTGGTGTACATACGACTGTTACATATTCTTCACCATTCAATTTAATTGTAATAGGAGATTCTGTAACAATCTCATCAAGTTGTTTTGAAAATGTACCAGATTGATAACGTACAATTGTATACGTTTCTTGCGTAGGCTCCATATTAAATTCCCCTTTTATATGTATTTTCTCCCACATTCATCATAAAACATTGAAAAAATAAAAACAGCTGTTAGAAGGGAGGTATCAGATTATTTTGGTTATTATTGTATATATACGATATAATAGAAATGTAGAATAGTGAAATTTTCAAGCTTTCGTAGTGATGCCTTATAAACATCTAGAATCGACTTCAAAAGAAAAGTATTTGGGCAGGGCGTTTCAAAAATATGTACAGTAATTCATTTATGAAAACGGATTCACAAATGTGTTGTACAGTTGGTTGTAAGGAGAGGGGAAACTATGGCAGAACAGACAGTCCGTGTAACCGTAGATGGTAAAGAATTTTCAGCATCAGGTGAAAAGACGATACTACAATTATTTAACGAGAGTAATTTGGAACATCCTCAAATTTGTCATGTACCAGAAGTAGATCCAATTCAAACTTGTGATACGTGTATTGTAGAAGTAGATGGGAAGTTAATGCGTGCTTGTTCAACGAAATTAGAGAACGGTATGCATATTGAAAGACAGTCACAGCGTGCGAAAGAGGCGCAGACTGAGGCGATGGATCGAATATTAGAGAATCATTTATTGTATTGTACCGTATGTGATAACAATAACGGTAATTGTAAGGTTCATAATACAGTACACATGATGGGAATTGAAGAACAGAAATATCCGTATGAGCCGAAAGTAAGTGCTTGTGAAGTGGATATGTCACATCCGTTTTATCGGTATGATCCAAATCAATGTATTGCTTGTGGACAGTGTGTAGAAGTATGTCAAAACCTACAGGTTAATGAAACGATATCGATAGACTGGAGCTTAGATCGTCCGCGTGTTATATGGGATCATGGTGTAAGTATAAATGACTCATCTTGTGTAAGTTGTGGGCAGTGTGTAACAGTATGTCCATGTAATGCGTTAATGGAAAAATCAATGTTAGGTGAAGCTGGATTCATGACAGGATTAAAATCAGATGTGTTAGATCCGATGATTGATTTTGTAAAGGATGTAGAGCCTGGATATAGTAGTATTTTAGCAGTTTCAGAAGTAGAGGCTGCGATGCGTAAGACGAAAGTGAATAAAACAAAAACTGTTTGTACATTTTGTGGTGTCGGTTGTTCATTCGAAGTATGGACGAAAGATCGCCATATATTAAAAGTGCAACCTGTTTCTGATGCACCGGTTAATGGCATTTCCACATGTGTAAAAGGTAAATTTGGATGGGACTTTGTAAACAGTGAAGATCGCATTACGAAGCCATTAATTCGCCAAGGAGATATGTTTGTTGAAGCTTCATGGGAAGAAGCTCTTGAAGTTGTGGCTTCTAACATGCAACATATTAAATCAGAATACGGCAGCGATGCATTTGGGTTCATTTCTTCTTCGAAAGTAACGAATGAAGAAAATTACCTTATGCAAAAACTAGCTCGTCAAATATATGGAACAAATAATGTGGATAACTGCTCCCGTTATTGCCAATCTCCAGCGACAGATGGTTTATTTAAAACTGTCGGTATGGGCGGGGATGCTGGAACAGTGAAAGATATAGCTGAAGCAGGCCTTGTCATTATCGTTGGTGCGAATCCAACAGAAGGACATCCTGTACTCGCGACGCGTGTAAAACGTGCTCATAAATTACACGAGCAAAAACTGATTGTAGCAGATCTTCGTAAACATGAAATGGCAGAGCGTGCGGATTTATTTATTCATCCGCGCCAAGGTACAGATTACGTATGGCTTGCTGGTATTACGAAATATATTATTGATCAAGATTGGCATGATAAAAAGTTCATAGCTGAAAATGTGAAGAACTTTGATGAATATAGCACAATGTTAGAAAAGTATACGCTTGATTATACAGAAGAAATTACGGGAATTTCGAAAGAAAACCTGAAAGAAATGGCTCGTATGGTATATGAAGCAGATGGAACTTGTATACTTTGGGGAATGGGTGTAACGCAAAATACAGGGGGAAGTACAACATCTGCTGCCATTTCCAATTTACTGCTTGTTACGGGGAACTATCGTCGTCCTGGTGCAGGCGCATATCCATTACGAGGTCATAATAACGTACAAGGTGCTTGTGATATGGCGACATTACCAAACTGGCTTCCAGGTTATCAAGCAGTATCGGATGATACGCTTCGTGCTAAGTTTGAAAAAGCATACGGCACAACGATTCCGAAAGAACCAGGATTAAATAATATCGCAATGTTACTTGCGGCAGAAGAAGGAAAACTACGTGGTATGTATGTCATGGGGGAAGAAATGGCTTTAGTCGATTCCAATGCGAACCATGTGCAACATATTTTAGCGAATTTAGACTTCCTAGTTGTTCAAGATATGTTCTTATCAAAAACAGCTCGTTTTGCTGATGTTATTTTACCAGCGGCACCAAGCTTAGAAAAAGAAGGAACGTTTACGAATACAGAGCGACGTATTCAAAGATTATATGAAGTATTAAAACCACTAGGTGATTCAAAACCAGATTGGTGGATTTTACAAAAAGTTGCTCGTGCACTCGGCGGGGATTGGAATTACGAAAGTCCAAGTGAAATTATGGACGAAATCGCATCGCTTGCACCGTTATACTCTCAAGCAACGTACGATCGTCTAGAAGGATGGAATAGTTTATGTTGGGGTAGTCATGATGGTAGTGATACACCGCTATTATATGTAGACGGATTTAACTTCCCAGATAAACTAGCTCGTTTATCACTAGATGAATGGGTACCACCAGTTGTAGCGCCAGATGAATATGATTTACTTTTAAATAATGGACGTATGCTAGAACATTTCCATGAAGGGAATATGACGAATAAGTCGGCTGGTATTTTATCTAAAGTATCTGAAGTGTTCGTTGAAATTTCACCTGAACTTGCTATAGAGCGCAATGTGAAAGATGGTGGTCTTGTAGAATTAGCATCACCATTTGGCAAAATTAAAGTACAAGCGCTTATTACTGAGCGTGTAACGGGGAAAGAGCTATACTTACCGATGCATGCAACGATAAATGAAGAAGCGATCAATATTTTAACTGGGACGGCAACAGACCTTTATACGTGTACACCGGCGTACAAACAAACGATGGTGAAAATGCGTGTATTACGTGAAAAAGGAAATCGTCCGTTACCATCTTCAAACCCGCGAGATAAAAAGCGTAATCCGCAAAATGGTGTTGAAATCGAGCAAAAATGGCAAAGAAAACAATACGTATCACTCGTGGACTAGGGGGCGGAGATAGTGGCGAAAGAAATTACTTTAATTAAAAAGAAAGTTGTAACAGAGGAAGAACAGAAACAGCAAGTAGCAAATGAACTTCTAAATGAGCTATCTAATAATCGTGAAGCAGTAGAAGAAACGATGCAGCTGTTAGCGCAGTTACAGAAGGCTGGAATATTAGATGCGGCGATTAGTTTACTTGCTGCGAAGGAAGATGTTTCAAAAATCGCTGTGGAGCAATTAAATCGTGAACCAGTTAAAAATGCACTTAACAACATGATGGGGGCGGGGGAAGCACTGTCCTCAGTTGACCCAGAAGTAACAAAGCAAATCACATCGAGTTTAGTCACTGGATTGCAATTTGCAACAGATGAATTAAAGAGTGGTAAAAAAACAAAAGTGATGGATTTCTTTAAAGTGTTAAAAGATCCAGATATCAATAGAGCCATTACATTCGGTTTTAGCTTTTTGAAAGCATTTGGACAAGGGTTAGAGAAAAAATAGAGCAAGTGAAAAAGTGATGAGAAATAGCCATCACTTTTTTCATTATATGTATAAGAGTGTTCATGTTAAGCGGAATATATTATTATTAAAGGGATGGATTAGAACTGGAAATGTGGAATCCATCTCAAATATCGTTTTAGAATGTGGAGGAATATATGCAACACCGTAAAAAACTATCTATACCAGGAGTAATGAGACATTCCTTTCAAACTGTTAGATTTGCCTTTTGGAATGTGTTAACATTCCAACTTGCTTATAAATTGTTAGCAGCGATTGTGTTTATCCCGCTCTTTGGTATTATTTTCAATAAGTTGTTGTACTTTGGTGGGTATGCAAACGCAACAAATGACGAGTTATTAGCATTTTTGAAAACACCATACGGAATTTTGGCGATTGTAATTTTATCTATATTGGCATTGTTCCTGATCTTTACAGAGTTTGCAGTACTTATTATCATTTCGTACTTCGCTCATAAAAGGCAAAAGGTGAGATTACGTCCAATTTTATATAAAACAGTAACGTATTTACCTTCTCTGTTTACATATTGCTTACCTGGCTTTGTTTTGTATGCAGTTGTACTATTACCACTATTAAGTATGGGATATAAATCTGCATTGATTCCTGAAATTCAAATTCCTAATTTTATTACAGGTGAACTATTTAAGACAACAATGGGGCAAGTTGGATATTATACTTTCTTTGCTGTAGTTGCCTATTTGAACCTTCGTTGGATTTTTGTTTTACCTATTATTGTTTTAGAGGAGAAGCCGTTCCGTACGGCAGCACGCAAAAGCGCAAACTTAGTAAAAGAAAGCTTCTTTAAAGTTTTGTTCTTTTTAGTAGGTTTTTTCATATCTGTAGGAATTGTTTTTCTTTTATGTGTAGGAGTTTATTTACTTTGTCTGTGGGGAGTATATGAATTTACAAACCCAGAAGGGACATTTGCACTACTAGCAGAGTCAACTATTTCAGTTTTCCTAACAAGTACATTGTATCTATTTAGCTTTATTATGACGCCGTTCTATATTATGGCGTTAACAAGATTGTATTTACAAAAGGTTCCAGTCGAAGATGTTTTATTAGAAGAAGGATTAGATTATTCAAAGACGAAGGCAGATAAATGTTTCTTCCAAAAACATCGTTGGAAATTTATTGGTGTATATATTGTAGGAATTATTACGGCTGGAATGGTTGTTGCTTTCATTGTGACCTTTATTACAAACACATATAAAGAACCGATTATTATGGCTCATCGCGGTTATATTTCAAAAGGTGTAGAAAATACGAAAGAAGCTGTGCAGGGAGCTATTGATGCGAAAGCAGACTACGCTGAAATTGATGTACTACAAACGAAAGACGGTGAACTAGCAGTTATACATGATTTGAAGTTGAAACGTCTTGCCAATGCTAATGTTCATGTTTCGGATTTAACGATGGAAGAGTTAAGGCAGCTTACCCTTAGTCAAGATGGTTTTTCAGGACAAATCAGTACGCTGGATGAAATCATTAAGTTGGCAAAGGGAAAAATCAAACTCAATATTGAAGTGAAGCTTCATGGGGGCGAAAAAGACTTTGTAAACAAAGTATTAAAAACGATTAAAGATAATGAATTTGAGAAGCAATGTGTTATTCAAACGTTACATTACCCGCTTATTAAAGAGTTTAAGCGTGCAAATTCAGATATAAAAGTCGGATATATACTATATGCAAGTAGAGCTAACTTAAAGAATGTGAAAGCTGATTTTTATGTAGCGGAAGAATATATGTTAAATAAGAAGTTAGTAAGAGAAGCAAGGAAGTTAAACAAGCCAATTTACGTATGGACAGTAAATGATATGGAAAGTTTAAAGGGATATTATAAGTTAAACGTAGATGGTATCATTACCGATTACCCTGAATCGGCACGTGAAACAATTAAGATGTTAAAAGAGCAAGAAGAGGAAGAAAGTGATCTGTTTGATAAAATTACGGAAACAACAGATGATTTATTTTCCAAGTTATTTATAAGTTACCCAGCTGCTGGCTAAATGCCTGCAGCTGTTTTTTTACAAAAAGAATATATCTCTAAAGTATTGTGTAAATTAATAACTGTATATGTATACGGCATCATTGGTATTTCTTACATTGTTACATTATTGTCGAATAATAAATGATTGCTGCTTATTTTAAAGGAGTATAATAAAAATAGAGTGATAGATAATGAGATGGAACAAAGAGGCTAATAGAATCAATGTTTTATATATTTACACTATTCTAAATATATAAACTTTAAAAATGTAGTATGTTAGCGTTTTCATAACTTTTAAGTTATGCTAGAATAAGGACATAAGTTATTAATTATTACAAAAAGAAAAAAGACTTTCTTTTTTCTGTTAATTATAAGGGGGCATTTCATTATGCGTATTGGGGTACCAGCAGAAATTAAAAACAACGAAAACCGTGTGGCAATGACACCAGCAGGTGTTGTACATTTAATTCGTAACAATCACGAAGTATTCATTCAAAAGGGTGCAGGTTTAGGATCTGGTTTCACAGATGCTCAGTATGTTGAAGCAGGAGCGAAAATTGTTGATACAGCTGAAGAAGCTTGGAACATGGAAATGGTTATGAAAGTTAAGGAACCAATTGAAAGCGAATACAAACACTTCAGCGAAGGTTTAATTTTATTCACATACTTACACTTAGCTCCAGAACCAGAATTAACAAAAGCATTAATCGAAAAGAAAGTTGTTTCTATTGCATATGAAACAGTACAATTAGAAAACCGTTCTCTACCATTACTTGCACCTATGAGTGAAGTAGCTGGTCGTATGGCTGCACAAATTGGTGCACAATTCCTTGAGAAGAACAAAGGCGGTAAAGGAATTTTACTTGCAGGTGTTCCAGGGGTTAAACGTGGTAAAGTAACAATCATCGGTGGTGGACAAGCTGGTACAAATGCTGCTAAAATTGCAGTTGGACTAGGTGCGGATGTAACAATCATCGACTTAAGTGCAGAACGTCTTCGTCAATTAGATGACATTTTCGGAAACCAAGTAAAAACTTTAATGTCTAATCCGTACAATATTGCAGAAGCTGTAAAAGAGTCTGATCTTGTAATCGGTGCAGTATTAATCCCAGGTGCAAAAGCGCCAAAACTTGTAACAGAAGAAATGATTAAATCAATGGAACCAGGTTCTGTTGTTGTAGATATCGCGATTGACCAAGGTGGTATTTTCGAAACAACTGACCGTATTACAACTCATGATAACCCAACTTACGAAAAACACGGCGTTGTTCATTATGCAGTTGCAAACATGCCAGGTGCGGTTCCACGTACATCAACTCTTGCATTAACAAACGTAACAGTACCATACGCAGTACAAATTGCTAACAAAGGCTACAAAGAAGCTTGCCTAGGCAACTCTGCATTACTAAAAGGTATTAACACATTAGATGGCTATGTAACATTCGAAGCAGTTGCAGAAGCTCACGGTGTAGAGTACAAAGGTGCTAAAGAATTATTAGAAGCAGAAACAGTATCTTGCTAATACAAGCATTATACAAAACAAAATCGAACAATATATAAACCAACATGATAAGAGCTAAGAGTGAATATCTCTTAGCTCTTCTTGGCAAAAGGGGGCATACATCGTGGCCAACCTATTTAAAAAGAAATCCGTTACGCAATTGTTAGGGGAAAGTAAAAGTAAAACTTTAACGAAAACGCTAGGGGCATTTGACCTAACAATGCTAGGGATTGGTGCGATAATTGGTACAGGAGTACTAGTATTAACAGGATTAGTAGCAGCAAGAGATGCTGGTCCAGCAGTTATCTTTTCATTCATGATTGCAGCGATTGTTTGTGGATTTGCAGCGTTGTGTTATGCAGAAGTTGCATCTACACTTCCGGTTTCAGGTAGTGTGTACACATATTCATATGCGACAATTGGTGAGTTTATTGCCCATCTAATGGGATGGACATTGCTATCTGTATATGTCGTAACAACTGCCGCAGTAGCAGGTGGATGGACAGGTTATTTTAATAACTTAGTGAGTGGATTCGGATTAGAAATTCCAACAGAGTTGTTAAAGATTCCATCACAAGGTGGGATCGTGAATTTACCAGCAGTAGTCATTACATTAGTTTTAACTTGGTTACTATCAAGAGGTACGAAAGAAAGTAAGCGTGTGAATAACATAATGGTATTAATTAAAATTGGTATTGTTATTTTATTCATTGCAGTTGGTGCGTTCTACGTACAACCAGAAAACTGGACACCATTTGCACCATACGGTATTAGCGGAATCTTTGCCGGCGGAGCAGCAGTATTCTTTGCTTTCTTAGGATTTGATGCATTAGCAACTTCTGCTGAAGAAGTAAAAAATCCACAACGTGATTTACCGATTGGTATTATTGCTTCGTTAGTTATTTGTACAATTATTTATGTTGTAGTATGTCTCGTTATGACAGGTATGGTTTCTTATAAAGAATTAGATGTACCAGAAGCTATGGCATATGTGTTAGAAGTTGTAGGACAAGATAAAGTAGCGGGTGTAATCGCAGTTGGAGCTGTAATTGGTATTATGGCTGTAATCTTTGCTTACATTTATGCAACGACACGTGTATTCTTCGCGATGAGCCGTGATGGTTTATTACCAAAATCATTTGCGAAAATTAATAAAAAGACAGAAGCACCAGTATTCTCAACTTGGTTAACAGGTATTGGCAGTGCTTTAATTGCTGGATTTATCGATTTAAAAGAATTGTCGAATTTAGCGAATATTGGAGCATTGTTAACATTTGCGATGGTAGGTGTGTCAGTTATTATTCTTCGTAAAACACATCCGAACTTAAAACGTGGCTTTATGGTACCACTTGTACCAACGCTACCGCTTATTTCAATCGCATGTTGTCTATTCTTAATGTTTAACCTACCATTAACAACATGGATCTACTTCGGTATTTGGTTAGCAATTGGAGTAGTTGTATACTTTGTTTATTCGAAAAAACATAGTCATTTAAAAGACGATGGAAGTTCGCAGGATAATTTAGAACAAGCTAATTAAAAGCTTAGTTAAAAGGGATATAAGTATAGTAAGCCTTGTGCGTCTAGGGAACGCGCAAGGCTTTTTCTTTTGTGTAAAGTGTATATTCTTTTTTGTATGAGAATGTAATGGATGCGGAAAATATGTGTAGATCTTTTTAAAATGTGAACGAAATGTTCAAAAAAATGTATGAGATTTCATTGACACATATGAATGGGCGCTCATATAATAAAGGTATAAGATATATGAATGATTGTTCATATGTTCAAATAAAGAGGTGAGCTATAATGGCTGGAAATAAAGTAGAAACACCACAAGAGACATGTTCTCAAACGATAATTCATGAAGAAGTTGTTGATCAAGTAAAACAAACAATTCCAACGGATGAAAGTTTAAGTAAAGTAGCAGAATTATTTAAAGTATTAGGCGATCGTACACGTACAAGAATATTACATGCGTTATTTGAAGCTGAAATGTGTGTTTGTGATTTAGCGTATTTATTAGGAATGACACAATCATCTATTTCACATCAGCTTCGTGTGTTAAAGCAAGCGAAACTTGTAAAGAATCGTAAAGAAGGAAAGGTCGTTTATTATTCGTTAGCTGACCAACACGTAATTCATATCTTCGAGCAAGCGTTTGAACACGTAAACGAGGAAGAATAAATAGAACGCAAGGAGGGAGAACGATGGCTGAAGCATTAGTGAAAAAGAAACTGATGTTAGAAGGTTTAGATTGTGCAAACTGTGCAATGAAAATTGAAAAAGGCGTTGGGAATATAGAAGGAGTAAATTCTTGCTCTGTAAATTTCGCGACAAAAACAATGGTTTTAGAAACAGCGCAAAATAAAGAAAGCGAAGTTGTTACAGAAGCAAAACAACTTGTTACAAAATTAGAACCGCACATTAAAGTGCAAGAAGAAAAAAACACAAAAATGGCAAAAGAAGTGTTTATATTAGAAGGTTTAGATTGCGCAAATTGTGCGATGAAGATTGAAAATAAAGTTAAGGAAATGCCGACGGTTTCAGCAGCAACTGTTGATTTTGTATCAAAGAAATTACGAGTTGAAGTAGCGAATAAAAGAGAATTAGAAACGACTGTAGCGAATATAACAAATGTCGTTCAAAAGTTAGAACCAGATGTGAAAGTTGTTCGTGAAGAAAAGGGTGGTCATGACCATGGACATAGTCACGATCATGGAGAAGCAAATGTGAAAAAGATGGTAGGACGATTAGTGGTTGGCGGAATTTTGACAGCAATTGCTGCATTAGCTGGCTTACCACAAATGATCACAATTCCGTTATTCGTCCTTGCGTATGTATTAATTGGTGGAGATATCGTTTGGAGAGCAGTAAGAAACATAACTCGTGGCCAAGTGTTTGATGAGAACTTCTTAATGGCAATTGCAACACTAGGAGCTTTCGCAATTCAACAATACCCAGAAGCGGTTGCAGTAATGTTATTCTATCAAGTAGGAGAACTATTCCAAAGTATTGCGGTAAACCGTTCTCGAAAATCAATTACTTCATTAATGGATATTCGTCCTGATTACGCAAATGTAAAGATTGGAAATGAAACGAAACAAGTATCACCAGAAGATGTACAAATCGGCGATTATATTATCGTGAAACCTGGTGAGAAAGTACCGTTAGACGGAAAAGTAGTTGAAGGAACATCAATGGTAGATACTTCAGCATTGACTGGTGAATCTGTACCACGTGAAGTTGAAATTGGAAATGATGTATTAAGTGGTTTTGTGAACCAAAATGGTGTATTAACAATTGAAGTTACAAAAGAATTTGGTGAATCAACTGTATCAAAAATTTTAGATTTAGTTCAAAATGCAAGCAGTAAAAAAGCGCCAACAGAAAACTTTATTACGAAGTTCGCGCGTTACTACACTCCAGTTGTAGTAATTACAGCAGCGATCATGGCGTTTATTCCACCACTTATTTTAGAAGGAGCTACATTCTCGGATTGGATTTATAGAGCTTTAGTGTTCTTAGTAATTTCTTGTCCGTGTGCGTTAGTTGTATCTATTCCTCTTGGATTCTTTGGAGGTATCGGTGGTGCATCTAAAAGTGGTGTGTTAGTAAAAGGGAGTAACTATTTAGAAGCTTTAAATGATGTGAAATATATTGTTTTTGATAAAACAGGCACATTAACAAAAGGTGTCTTCAAAGTTACAAAAATGGAACCGAGCAAAGGTATTACAAATGAAGAATTATTAGAGTATGCAGCATTTGCTGAAGTGTATTCTAACCATCCAATTGCACAATCGATTCGAAATGCATATGGAAAATCAGTTGATGAAAAAATGATCGATGATTATAACGAAATTTCTGGTCACGGTACAGTCGTAAAAGTACAAGGAAAAGAAATTTTTGCAGGTAATGCTAAATTAATGAGAAAAGAGAACATTACATTTAAGCAACCAGAAACAGTAGGTACATTAGTTCACGTTGCTGTAGATGGAAAATATGCAGGTTATATTGTTATCTCTGATGAGGTAAAAGAAGATTCAAAACAAGCAATTCAAAAGTTAAAAGAACTAGGTATTAAGAAGACAGTCATGTTAACTGGTGATGCAAAACCAGTTGGTGAAGCTGTTGGTAAAGAATTAGGTTTAGATGAAGTTCACGCAGAACTATTACCGCAACAAAAAGTAGAAGAGATTGAAAAAATTGATGCAGCGAAGCATGGAAAAGAAAAAGTTGCTTTCGTTGGTGATGGTATTAATGATACACCGGTATTAGCGAGAGCCGATGTTGGTATTGCGATGGGTGGTTTAGGATCAGATGCAGCAATTGAAGCGGCAGATATCGTTATTATGACTGATGAGCCATCAAAAATTGCAACAGCTGTAAACATTGCAAAACGTACACGACGCATTGTGTGGCAAAATATTATCTTTGCATTAGGGGTAAAAGGATTAGTTTTACTACTTGGTGCTTTCGGTATTGCAACAATGTGGGAAGCTGTCTTCTCAGATGTGGGTGTGACACTACTTGCAGTGTTAAATGCAATGCGTGTACTACGAGTGAAAGATTTATAAAAAAGAGGACGCAATCTGCGTCCTCTTTTTTAGGTTATTCTGTTGAAATTGACTCAATAAAATAATAACAAATATTATTTTATGAATAAATAACCAAATATTAAAATTTACAAATATAAAATATTTGTCTTGTTATTTTAATATATTTTTTACAAAGATATATAGCATTGAAGAAAACAGAGAAGGAGCAGCTTCTCTGTTTTATTTTTGTATATTTTTTTCAACTTGTTCTCGAACAGTTTGAATGTAATTCATTTTATGATCCCAGCATTCTTGACTTAAATCGACAGGGTATTCTTCAGGATTTAAAGTTCGCATATATTCTTCCCAAAATAGTGCGAGACTTTGTTCATTATATTTTTGAATATCTAGTATGCCTGGTAGTTCATATGTTCTTTCACCGTTAACGAAAATGTCTTTATGCAGTTCACGTGCTTCAAAGTTTGTTACAAATTTACTTATATAAGTGTGAACAGGGTGAAACATTTTTAAGCGTTCTTCTTTTCTTGGTTCTTCATAATCTAATGCAATATAATCGCCTTCTGCATGATCATTAACTCGATTGATAATGCGATAAATTCGTTTCAGTCCTGGAGTCGTAATTTTTTCCGGATTAGATGAAATTTTAATTGTATCATTTAACTTTCCATCAGTATCTTCAATCGCAACGAGTTTATAAACAGCTCCTAAAGCTGGTTGCTCAAAGGAGGTAATCAATTTTGTTCCAACGCCCCATACATCAATTTTTGCTCCTTGAGATTTTAAATGCATAATGGTGTATTCATCTAAATCGCTAGAAGCAATAATTTTTGTATTTGTAAACCCGGCTTCATCTAGTAGTTTTCTTGCCTTTTTAGATAAATAAGCCATATCACCACTATCGAGGCGAATTCCGTAAAAATCGATGCGATCCCCGAACTCTTTTGCCACGCGAATTGCATTTGGAACACCAGATTTTAATGTGTCATATGTATCAACGAGAAAGACGCACTTTTTATGAGTTTCAGCGTATTTTTTAAACGCGACGTATTCATCGCGATATGCTTGAACGAAAGAGTGAGCGTGTGTGCCAGCTACAGGAATCCCAAAGCGTTTCCCAGCACGAACATTGCTTGTAGATGAGAAACCACCAATAAAGGCAGCTCGTGTGCCCCAAAGGGCTGCATCGAACTCGTGGGCACGTCTTGTGCCGAACTCTAAAAGTTCATCGTTATTTGCAGCGTGCTTCATACGAGCTGCTTTTGTTGCAATTAATGTTTGGTAATTCACAATGTTTAACAGGGCAGTTTCAATAATTTGTGCTTCGCCAAGCGGTGCATCAACACGTAATAAAGGCTCGTTATTAAAGACAACTTCACCTTCTTGCATACTTCGAACCGTCCCAGTGAATTTCATATTTTGTAAATAACGAAGGAATTCTTCTTCGAATTGTAATTCTGCTAAATAAGCGATATCACTTTCGGTAAAGCTGAAGTTTTCTATGTACTCTACGATTTTTTCAAGGCCAGCAAAAACAGCATAACCGTTCTCGAATGGAAGCTTTCGAAAGTATAAATCAAACACCGAGCGGCGATTGTGAATACCATCTTTCCAATATGTATAAGCCATATTAATTTGATATAAATCTGTATGTAAGGCATAGCTATCGTCTTTATAATAAGTCATCGCGAAAACACCTCCATAATTTGGTTATAGTATACCAATTTTTCACCGCTTGTAGCAAAGAATGGATATGAAGGTGTAGTCAAGAGGGAAAAAAATGAAATAATGCATATTTTTTAGAAAATTAACATTTATCAATTTATATTTCTCAAGATTTTATGTATTATTAGAGTAATGGGGGTAAATGAGAATGGAGGAGGACAATGCAACAAACATTAGAAAAAATAGGCAAACAAGTCTTTTATAAACGGCTACAGCAAAAAATGACACAAGAAGAATTATGTCAGGGCATTTGTTCTGTCTCATACTTAAGTAAAATCGAAAATGGAAAGATCGAAGCATCAGAAGAGATTCTACAATTGCTCTGCGCAAGATTAGAAATTGCCGTGACGGATTTGAGGGATGTAGAAGAAGATGTGAAGGGGAAGCTGGATGAATGGTTAAATGCATTAGTTCATTTGGATAAGCCACAAGTAGAGCGCATATATGAAGAATTACAAGGTGAAATGAAGCATGTTTTGGATTTTGAAATTATAAATTATTATAAGTTACTTTATACGCGGTATTTAATTATGAAGAGAGATTTTCCTGCTGTCAAAGAAGAATTAGAGAGCTTAAAGAAGATGTACAAAAAGTATTCACCATTCCAAAAATTATTATATACGTATAGCAAAGGCTTGTATTATTTTTTACAACATAGATATAAGAGGGCATTGGAGTATTTGACTCGAACAGAAGTAATGGCAAAGGAACAAGGTTATCATGAAAATGGAATATATTTCAACTTAGCTCTTGTTTATAATGAATTGGAAGTTGAACATATGACTTTACATTTTGCTAATGTAGCAATGGAAGGATTTAAGAATGAATATAAATTCCGTTATGTGATAAATTGCCAGTTACTTATTGCATTGAGTTATATACAAAAAAAACAATATAATGAAGCACTAGCTATTTATAATAATATTTTGAGAGAAGCAAATTCTTTTGCCGATAAAGAAAGTATAATAGCTATTGCTTTAAATAATTTAGGCTTCTTGTACTATAACTTAAAAGATTATGCGAAAGCTAAAGACTATTATTTGCAATGTCTAAAGTACAAAAAGGAAGAGGATTTAAATTATATTGATGCAGTATATGAGATCGCTTTGCAGTGCATTGAATTAAAAGAATTTAAAGAAGCAAAAGATTGGATTGATAAAGGGATAGATGTCGCGAAGAGGGATGAAAAGTATAAAAGTATGCTATATATACTTTTAATACTTAAGCATAAATATTTTGAAACTAAAGATGTTTATAAAAAGTTTTTAGAGGTTGAGGCAATCCCGTTCTTTAGAAGTGAAGAGAATAAAAAAGAATTAAAAATGGTGTATTTAGAACTAGCGGGATACCATGAAGAATTATTAGAGTATAGGGAAAGTAATAATTACTATAAACTAGCAATTAATTTATTAGAAGAAAAGGGAGGAAAATAGTATGAAAAAGAAAATAATTATTGGTGCTTTGGCTTTGATAGCTGTATTGGTAGTATTGGAACCACAATATGCTTGGACATCGGATATCTATGGTCAAGGAGAAAAAGTAGTTGAATTGGTAAATTCTTAATAAAAAACCCCTTTCCAATCGGAAAGGGGTTTTTCAATATTTGTTCCTCAAAATTCTACAAAACTTGAGAAAATAATTATTTGAATTTTTAGTATATTAATAGTGAAAACATAATGCTAATATGAAACTACTCTTTTTCAAAAAATAATTTATTAGGGGGAAGGTTCATGAAAAAGAAAAGTTTAGCGTTAGTGTTAGCGACAGGGATGGCAGTTACAACGTTTGGAGGGACAGGCTCTGCATTTGCAGATTCTAAAAATGTGCTCTCTACGAAGAAGTACAATGAGACAGTACAGTCACCGGAGTTTATTTCTGGGAATCTAACTGGAGCAACTGGTAAGCAAGCAGAATCTGTTGTGTTTGATTACTTAAACGCGGCAAAAGGTGATTATAAGTTAGGGGAAAAGAGTGCACAAGATTCTTTCAAAGTGAAACAAGTGAAGAAAGATGCTGTAACTGATTCAACAGTATTACGTTTGCAACAAGTATACGAAGGAGTACCTGTATGGGGTTCTACGCAAGTAGCTCACGTAAGTAAAGATGGTTCTTTAAAAGTATTGTCTGGAACAGTTGCGCCTGATTTAGACAAAAAAGAAAAATTGAAAAATAAAAATAAGATCGAAGGCGCAAAAGCAATTGAAATTGCGCAAAAAGATTTAGGGATTACACCTAAATATGAGGTAGAACCAAAAGCGGACTTATATGTATATCAAAACGGTGAGGAAACAACATATGCATACGTTGTAAATTTAAACTTCTTAGACCCAAGTCCAGGAAACTACTACTATTTCATTGAAGCAGACAGCGGTAAAGTGTTAAATAAATATAATAAACTTGATCATGTAGCAAATGAAGATAAGTCACCAGTTAAGCAAGAGGCACCTAAACAGGAAGCGAAACCAGCTGTAAAGCCTGTAACAGGAACAAATGCAGTGGGTACTGGTAAAGGTGTATTAGGAGATACGAAGTCGCTTAATACAACGTTATCTAGCTCATCTTACTACTTACAAGATAATACGCGCGGAGCAACGATTTTCACATATGATGCGAAAAATCGTACTACATTGCCAGGAACTTTATGGGTAGATGCAGATAATGTTTTCAATGCAGCGTATGATGCAGCAGCGGTAGATGCTCATTACTATGCAGGTAAAACATATGATTACTATAAAGCTACTTTTAATAGAAATTCTATTAATGATGCAGGAGCACCATTAAAATCAACAGTTCATTACGGAAGTAAGTATAACAATGCATTCTGGAACGGATCACAAATGGTATACGGAGATGGTGATGGTGTAACATTCACTTCATTGTCTGGTGGAATTGATGTAATCGGACATGAATTAACGCATGCTGTTACAGAGTATAGCTCAGATTTAATTTATCAAAATGAATCAGGAGCATTAAATGAAGCTATTTCAGATGTTTTTGGTACTTTAGTAGAATTCTATGATAACCGTAACCCAGATTGGGAAATTGGTGAAGATATTTATACGCCTGGTAAAGCAGGAGATGCACTTCGCTCTATGAGTGATCCAACGAAATATGGTGATCCAGATCATTATTCTAAGCGTTACACTGGTACTAGTGATAACGGTGGGGTTCATACAAACAGTGGTATCATTAACAAACAAGCTTATTTATTAGCAAATGGCGGTACGCATTACGGTGTAACTGTAACTGGTATTGGTAAAGATAAGCTAGGTGCAATCTATTACCGTGCAAACACACAATATTTCACGCAATCTACTACATTTAGTCAAGCGCGTGCTGGCGCAGTACAAGCTGCAGCTGATTTATATGGTGCGAATTCTGCTGAAGTAAATGCGGTTAAGCAATCATTTAGTGCAGTTGGTATTAACTAAGGATTTAAAGGGTAGCTATTAAGAAAATACCTCAAAAATAAAGAAGGAGCCTATGCTCCTTCTTTATTTTTTTCTCCATTTTTTCCACAAATAATATAATCCGATACAACCTGCGATTGTCACAATCCACTTCGCTTCATTTGTTCCGTTCATAACATGATAGGCCGAATATACTTCGATTAACAAAGCCGGTATTTTCCCTATCGTACTGGCAATACTGAAGGATAGTAATGACATTTTGCCTAGAGCGGCAAATAAAGTCACGATACTTGATGGGATGAAAGGTATGAATCGAAACGATAGAACGAGTAGAAAGGCCTCTCTACCTTCTACATAAAGTAGGCGTTCTACCTTTGGGTACTTATTTACTTTGCTGTGAGTGAATTTCTGAAGGCCTATACGATAAATATAAAACGAAATAATAGCCCCTAATGCCTCACCTGCGATCGAAATAAGGGTTCCATTTGTTACACCAAAGAGCTGTATGTTAATAGCGGTCAAAAAAATACTAGGGATAACACCTAAAAGGCTAATGACTATGTTGATTAAGATACTAAGTGGAATTGCGATTGAATAATAGTCTGTTAAGAAGTTTTGAATTGTTTCAGCCATTGTTTAAAATCCTTTATCTTTTTTTGCATTACACCATATTTCCATTGTATAGGCAAGTGCAAATTTACATAATGTAGAAAACGTTGATAAAACACCATTAATATACCTTATATGGGTATTGGGTATATGTGATAAGGGGTATATTTCAGTGACTTAAAAAACACCAAATAAACCCTTTATTTAAAGGATTTATTTGGTGTTTTTATAGGTGTTTAAACTCGGGAAATAATTATGAAAATATAGGGGTATATTTATAAAAGGTCAAAAATAGCGGTTTTATGAAAAGTAGATGAGGAATTTGAAAATGTATATGTTTTTTCGGTGTGAAATTGACTTTTAGTGAAGTTACGATAATAATCATGAAAGAGGTGATATGATGAAACGAATAAGTAGTCTTTTCTTGAGTAGTTTATTGGCATTAATACTGATCTTAAGTGGATGTGCAGGAAAAGAACAAAAAACAGAGAAACAAACAGGGAATCAATCGACATCAGTAGAAAAAATTAGTGATAATATTTTAGACGAAATGGAAGGGCCACCTAAAAATGGTCACACGATTGAAAGACATGTCGGTAAATCAGAAGAGGATTTGAAGAATCGCTTGAAGACAGATAAAGTATCAGCAGCAAGTACATACTATGACAAGGAAACAGCGACGAAAGCTGTAAAAGATAGTTTGAAGCAGCATGATAAGGAAATTCAAGATTGGTTAAAAAATTCTAAAGAGGCTCGTCTCGTATTAAATACAACACATTCATTCCCGGTTGGAAAAACGGTAATAAAGAAAAATATGAATGTAAAAGACAAGTTAGTAAAAACTGTTACTGTTTTAGCGAGAGATAAGTCAGGAGATTTAGGATATAAGATCATTACTTCTTATCCATCTGATAAATAAGAAGGGGGAGTAAATATGTATACGACATTACAATATTTTTTCAAATCGTATTGTACGTTAAGTATCCATGAAGATGAAATAGTAGGCGTGATGGAAGAGTTTATAGAGCAAGAAGACGAAGAAATTGTTTTGAAATTACGTGATGAATTATTATATATGAAGAAAAAGGATGCTTGGGAAGAGGCGTGCGTATTAGCTGCTAGGCAAGGAAATCGTATGTGGTCTTTAGAAGAAACGAAAGATCATCTTACAACCTTTTTAGTATTATTGCAAAAGAAAAAGGCGTGATTTACTCACGCCTTTTTTGTTTTTGAAATGTGTTCTTTTAATGGGGTCTTATTGTTTTGGAGCACTTTTATATACGCTTCTTGAAATTTGGCCATTAGATATTACTTCACCGTTTTGTGTTACTTTTTTATACGTAACTGCTGTTATTTTATCATTAGTCCTACTAATTACTTGAGAAGAAACTTCAACATTTTTACCAGTATTTGTGCCGAAAATACGTGTAGTAATACTACCTCCATTTGAAAATGCTTGAATATAAATATGATTGCCTGTATTGTTTTTAAATTTTAAATCTGGACCATAATCTGCTACTGCTGCATCTTGCCCAAGTGGTAAATAATTTACGGGCATAGAATGATTGCTTCGAGAAACAATTCCTAAATCTGCTCTTAAAGCTGCGCTATATAAAGTACTACTCACTTGGCAAACGCCTCCGCCTGCACTTTGTATAACTTTCCCTTGTGAATATACAGCTGCGGATTTATAACCATGAGCAGCATCCGTTACGCCAACGCGGCCATTAAAACTAAACGTTTCATCAGGTGCGACAATCACTCCACTTAAAGTATTAGCTGACTTATTTACGTTAAAGGATTGATTCCCATTACGGCCAGCCATTGGAGTTGAATATTCAGCAATTACTTCTTTAATCCCCATTTTCTGTATATCTTCTGTAGAACGTTCAGGCTTTAATAGTGTAACGGGTAATGTAACGTCAGATGTGCCAGAAGTAATGGCTTGCCGCGTTAAATCAGTTAACTTTTCTTTATCGATTTTTTCTCCATTTTGGCTCTGGCTAATATTTACTGTAGTGCCTTCAATACTTAATTCAGCATTAACGGGATTTTTTAACGTTTCATTATATTTATCCTTCATAAAGCTTTTATAAGCAGTTGTATTTAATTGAGGTGTTAATTTATAGTTACGTTTTAATTCACCGTTTTCAGCCTGCTTCCGCATTTTGTAACGATTTATTGCGTTGCCTTCTTGTTCTTTAAAGATTTTGTCGATAATATCTTTTTCTTTATAATTTATCCCTAAATCTTTCCATGTGTAAGTTTGTTTATCATTTTGGAATATGTACGTAAGTGATTTTTGATCTAGTTCAGTTATTTTTTGATTAATAATGGCTTGAATATCTTTTTTATTTTTTCCGTCGAGAGAAATACCTTCAAATGTAGTATTTGGTAATGCAGTAGTATCTAATTGATTATTTAGTTTGGATACATATTGATATCCACTAACACCGCCTACACAAAGTAATATGCCTCCAGCAATTGCAGAACCGATCAGTATTTTACTTAGCTTCATTTATTTCCCCCCAGAAATTTTTGTATAAATATATGTATTACATTTTTTGTATAAAAATGATGAAAATAACATTATGTACGTACTAGTATACTATTATTTTCACTATGTGTGTAATGTTTTTATAAAAAATGTTACACTGTTGTAATAATTGTCTCTTTTTGTCACAATATGCATGAAAAATATGTTGAAAATTATAATAAAAAGGCTGTCTAGAAAATTCTAGCAGCCTTTTTATTATAATTTTTTATGTTCATTTTTATTCGTAACACCGAGATGTTCTTGTAGTGTTGTCGATATATTATTGACGCTTTTTTCATTTGGAACGTAATAATAAATACCACCTATATATTTATCAGTACCTTCTACTTGCAATTTGTCCATTTTTAGGTTTGAACCCATTGAATTTTTTGCAATTGTCATCATATCATCAAAAGTTAAATTTGTTTTTAAGTCTTTATCGACAGCGTCTAATAGACCACCGATCTTATTAATGGAATTAAGTGATAGTGCTTTTTGAGCGATAGCTTCTAAAACAAGTTGTTGTCGTTGACCGCGCATATAATCACTATCGATATGACGAGTTCTTGCTAGTGCCAGTGCTTCCTCTCCATTTAAATGTTGACGTCCCTTTTTAAGGTGAACAGCATCTGCTTCATCTTTACTATTTTGTTCTGTGAACTCCACTGGAACATCTACAGTAATTCCACCAAGGGAATCGACAATTTTGATAAAGGATTTAAAGTTGAATTTTACATAGTAGTCAACTGGAACATCTAAAAAGTTCTCTACCGTATCAATCGTGCTATCTACACCACCGAATACGTGCGCATGTGTAATTTTATCGTATTTATCACGTGATTTAATGTATACACGTGAATCACGTGGAATACTGACAAGCTTAACAGATTTATCGTTTTTATTAATTGTGGCAAGTAATAGTGCATCTGTACGAGTTGCTTTTCCGTAATTTTTGTCCCTGATTTCACTTTCATCAACTCCCATAATGAGTACAGAAATGTTATCAGTCATAGGTTTAACGGCTTTTTCACGTTTGCTGGATTTATCCCCACGGCCCAGTTCAGAATAGGCATTACTTAACACAGACTTTGCTTTACTGTATATATGGAAGGAATAGCCTCCGACTCCAAGTGCTACAACCAGTAATGGAATAAGCAGGAACCAAAGTAGGCGTTTTTTCTTTGAGCGTCCTTTTTTGGCTCGAGTATCTTTATTCATATCGGATTTCATCATTTTTTCTCCTTTAAAACTATCAAAGTATATACATCTAGAAGCGCATTTAAACACATAAAAAATATTGTACGCTAAATAAAAGCGATTGTACATGTATAAAAAATAGATGTCTTGATTATTTATAAAGACATCTATTCGTTATTGTATACAAAAGATAGGGAGAAGAAAATGATAAAATTTTACCTAATTACAACATAATGCTTACGATAATTGCAGATAAAATGCTAACGAGAGTTGCTCCGTATAGTAATTTAAGGCCAAATCTGGCAACGACGTTTCCTTGTTCTTCGTTTAATCCTTTTACCGCACCTGAAATAATGCCGATAGAAGAAAAGTTGGCAAAAGAGACGAGGAAGACAGAAATAATACCAACTGTACGAGGAGAAAGGCTATTAGAAATTTTACTAAGATCCATCATGGCTACAAATTCATTCGTTACAAGCTTCGTTGCCATAATGCTACCAGCTGTGACAATTTCAGAACTTGGTACACCGATAAGAAACGCAATTGGTGCAAAGACGTAGCCGATTAATTGCTGGAAAGTAATGCCGAATATAATGAGGAATAGATCATTAATGCAGCTAATTAATGCGACGAATCCGATAAGCATAGCACCGACAACGATAGCTACTCGAAAGCCATCTAGAATGTACTCTCCAAGCATTTCAAAAAAGCTTTGCTTTTCGCCTTTTATTTCTAAAATATCTTCGTCATCCCTCACGTCGTAAGGGTTAATGATAAGTACGATAATAAAGCCGCTAAATAAATTGAGAACGAGTGCGGTTACTACATATTTAGGTTCGATCATTGTCATATAGGCACCTACGATAGACATAGATACAGTTGACATGGCAGATGCACAAAGTGTATAAAGACGGTGTTTTGGAATTTGAGCTAATTGTTTTTTGACCGTAATAAAAACTTCTGATTGGCCGACAATGGCAGATGCGATAGCATTGTAAGACTCTAATTTCCCAAGACCATTTATTTTGCTAAGGAAGTAACCAATCCAACGAATGAGAAATGGTAGTATTTTGAAATGTTGCAATATACCAATTAAGACGGAAATGAAGACAATTGGTAATAAGACAGTAAGGAAAAATGGCATTTCACCTTTATTGGCAAGGCCGCCAAATACGAAGTTTATACCATCAGCAGCATACTCGAGTAGCTTTGTAAACAGACTAGAAATGACCCGAATAAGTATGAGGCCAAATTCTGTATTTAATAATAAATAGGTTAAAATTAACTGTATAATAAGCATGATGAAAATAGGTTTCAATTTAATATGTTTTTTATTGTTACTAGCAATATAAGCAAGGAAGAAAACAACGATAAGTCCTACGAAAAAAGTAATAAATTTCATAGTAAGCCCCCTAATAGAGATATTCTGCTATATATGTTTTTCATTTCAAGGGAGAATATGCATCTTTGGTAAAGAAAGGAATAGAGAGAGTATGAATATATGTAGAGTACACCACGTTGCAATTATTTGTTCAAATTATGATGTGTCAAAAGATTTTTATACTAGGATATTAGGTTTTGAAGAGGTAAATGAGGTATATAGAAAGGAACGAGATTCTTATAAGTTAGATTTATGTGTAGGGGGAGAGTATCAAATTGAATTATTTTCATTCCCAAGTCCGCCTGAGCGCCCGAGTTTTCCAGAAGCGTCTGGACTTAGACATTTAGCATTTGCTGTTACAAATATAGAAGAGGCTGTAAAACATTTAAACGAATGTGGTGTTGAAACTGAGTCGATACGTATTGATGAAATAACCGGAAAAAAATTTGTTTTTTTCCAAGATCCGGATGGTTTACCTTTAGAATTGTATGAGGTTTGAAATTGGTGAATTTTATATAGGGTTGCTTTTGAGTAAATGAAGAAACTAAAGTGAAACTTCTTTTTTAAAGGAGGTGTCACTTTAGCTAAGAAAGCTAAAGGATATATGTGGATATTTTAAAATTACTGATGGTAGTCATTCTTATTGCATTAACAGGTTTTTTTGTAGCTGTTGAGTTTGCAATTATTAAGGTGCGTAGCAGTCGTATTGACCAACTCGTTAGTGAGAAACGACGAGGAGCATTGGCAGCAAAAAAAGTAACTTCAAATTTAGATGAATATTTATCAGCATGTCAGTTAGGTATTACCATTACCGCTTTAGGGCTTGGGTGGTTAGGCGAGCCGACTATAAAACATTTACTAGAGCCGTTGTTTTTAAAACTACACCTATCTTCTGCAATTGCAAGTACCGTTTCATTTATTATTGCTTTTGCAGTTATTACGTTTTTACATGTTGTTATTGGTGAACTTGCTCCTAAGACGTTCGCCATACAAAGAGCAGAGCAAGTTAGCTTATTATTATCGAAACCACTTATTTATTTTTACCGAGTAATGTATCCGTTTATTTGGGCTTTAAATGGTTCAGCAAGGCTTGTAACAGGGTTATTCGGATTACATCCGGCTTCTGAACATGAAGTTGCTCATTCGGAAGAAGAATTACGATTAATCTTATCTGAGAGTTATGAGAGCGGAGAGATTAATCAAAGGGAATTTAAATATGTAAATAATATTTTTGAATTTGATAATAGAGTGGCAAAGGAAATTATGGTGCCTCGTACGGAAGTTGTAGGTTTATATGAGGACGAACCATTTGAAACACATATTAAAATAATCGCACAAGAAAAATATACGAGGTATCCTGTATTTGGTGAAGATAAAGATGAAATCATTGGAATGGTTAATGTAAAGGATTTATTTATTCGTTATATGGATGGTAATCGGGACGAGGAGTGCTCAATTATGCCATATACAAGGCCGGTCATTGAAGTGCTAGAAAATATTCCAATTCATGATTTACTATTACAAATGCAAAGAAAACACATTCCATTAGCTGTGTTGTATGATGAATATGGTGGTACAGCTGGGATTGTTACATTAGAAGATATTTTAGAAGAAATTGTTGGGGAAATTCGAGATGAATACGATGAAGATGAACACCCGCCTATAGAGCATATAAGTGAAGGGTGTAAAATCGTAGAGGGGAAAGTGCTTATTAGTGAAGTAAATGATTTATTTGGCATACACTTAAACGCTCATGATGTAGATACAATTGGTGGATGGATTATGGTACAAAAGCAAATCGTTGCTGAAGGAGATATTATTGAAAAACACGGCTTTTCTTTTAAAGTTCTGGAAAAAGATATGCATCAAATTAAACGAGTGGAAATAAAGAAGGGAGAAGAATGATTTTCTATAAAAGGTATATATAGAAAATTAAATGTTTGCGCTTTCAAAAAAGGTACTATATAGTGAAGGTGGACACTGAAAAATTCTTCTGAATGATACTCGTATTTTTAGAGGGCGAATTTTTTAAATAGGGATTTAGAATGAAAAGTATAGGTGATGAAAATGATAGCAACGAAGGATATACGTATAGAAAAAGATTTTTTAGGTGAAAAGGAAGTACCAAGTAGAGCTTATTATGGTGTACAAACATTACGTGCGGTAGAAAACTTCCCGATTACAGGATATCGCATCCATCCGTCACTCATTACGGCAATGGCAATTGTGAAAAAAGCGGCGGCACTTGCAAATATCGATACTGGTTACTTAGCGAAAGACATTGGGCACGAAATTGCAGAGGCAGCGCAAGAAATTGTTGATGGGAAATTTCATGATCAATTTATCGTAGATCCAATTCAGGGCGGTGCTGGAACTTCTATTAATATGAATACGAATGAAGTAATTGCTAATCGAGCGTTAGAACGTATGGGATATGAAAAAGGCGAGTATGCAAAAATTAGCCCAAATACGCATGTAAACATGGCTCAGTCAACGAATGATGCGTTCCCAACGGGAATTCATATTGCAACTCTTATGATGTTAGAAGAACTTCTTATTACAATGGAAGAACTTCATGCTGCTTTCCGTGCAAAAGCAAACGAGTTCGATCATGTCATTAAAATGGGACGTACGCATTTACAAGATGCTGTTCCGATTCGTCTTGGACAAGAATTTGAAGCGTATAGCAGAGTGCTTGCGCGTGATATAAAAAGAATTAAACAATCTCGCCAACATTTATATGAAGTGAATATGGGGGCGACAGCTGTTGGTACGGGATTAAATGCAAACCCTACCTACATTGAACAAGTGGTTAAACACTTACGAACATTTAGCGGATTCCCACTTGTTGGTGCAGAGCATTTAGTTGATGCAACGCAAAATACAGATGCATACACAGAAGTATCTGCAGCGTTAAAAGTATGTATGATGAATATGTCTAAAATTGCGAACGACCTTCGTATTATGGCATCTGGTCCACGTGTTGGATTGGCGGAAATTCAATTACCAGCTCGTCAACCAGGTTCATCTATTATGCCGGGTAAAGTAAATCCTGTTATGGCAGAAGTAATTAATCAAGTCGCTTTCCAAGTAATTGGTAATGATCATACAATTTGCTTAGCGTCAGAAGCAGGACAACTGGAGCTCAACGTAATGGAGCCGGTGCTCGTATTTAATTTAATTCAATCTATTAGCATTATGAATAACGGATTCCGTGTATTCCGTGAATATTGTATTAAAGGAATTACAGCAAATGAAGAATTGCTGAAGCAATATGTTGAGAAAAGTGTTGGAATTATTACGGCAGTTAACCCTCATATTGGTTATGAAGCAGCATCTCGCATTGCACGTGAAGCAATTGAAACAGGAAAATCTGTTAGGGAGTTATGTTTAGAACATGGTGTGCTAACAGAAGAAGAATTGGATATTATTTTAGATCCATTCGAAATGACGCATCCTGAAATTGCTGGAGCTTCTTTACTAAAGAATAAGAAGATGTAATGTAAAAAAAACCGATCCATTTGGATCGGTTTTTTTTTTAAAAGATATTAAATACAGCGTTTAATTGAAGTAAGCTAATGATAGCTAAGAAGATTAGACTGTATTTCATTGCTGTTTTAAATAGGGCAGATTCTTTACCAACTAGTCCAACTGCTGCACAAGCAACTGCTACAGATTGTGGTGAAACCATTTTTGCCATTGTACCACCTACTACGTTTAATGCAACAAGAGTAGAAGGAACGATGTTTAATTGATCTGCAGTTACTGCTTGAAGCGGTGCGAATAATGAACCACTTGATACTACTGAACCTGTAATGAATACGCCAATCCATCCTAAGATTGGAGAAAGAACTGGGAATGCATTACCAGTAGAAGAGAATGCAAGTCCAAGTGTAGATGACATACCAGAGTAGTTTTCCACGTAAGCTAAAGCGATAACACTACAGATTGTATACACTGGAGCTTTTAGTTCTTTTATTGTTTCAACCATTAATTCTTTAACCATTTTACCTTTTACGCGGTACACGATAAGTGAAACGATAATCGCTAATACGATTGCAGTAGTTGTAGATGAGAATACATCAAATTTGAAAACAGCTGCGAAAGGTGTATCAGCTTTTGTAATTGGTGTAGTTTTCATAACAGCGTTATGAAGACCAGGGAATTGAATGTTAAATACTAAGTTTGCTAGTGCGCCATCCGGAGCAAATAAGGCTTTAATTGGTTTTAAATTAAAGATTGTTACGAATGCAGTTAAGAATACGAATGGAGACCAAGCATATAAAATTTGATTGAATGTATGTGATACTTTTTCTTCTTGTTTTTCTTCTTTAGCAGAAGATTTTGGCTGCCAAACACGTAAGAATAATGCAAGAGAGATCATACTTACAACGGCTGCGAAAATATTAGTAAGTTCTGCACCTAAGAAGTAAGTTACAACGAACTGAGTAATTGCGAAAGAAATACCACTTACAAGAATACCTTGCCAAGTTTCTTTAATACCTTTCATTCCATCGACCATTGAAACAAGTAAGAAAGGTAATACAATACTAATGAATGGTAGAATAAGAACAGTTTGACGACCGATAGTTAATGCATCTAATTCAGTTAATTGTGCTGGTACTGTAACTGGGATACCCATAGCACCCATAGCACCACCAGCGATGTTTGCTACTAAACAAATACCTGCTGCTTTTAATGGGTTAAAGCCCATACCTACAAGTAGTGCAGCTGTAATAGCAACTGGAACACCTAGACCAGCTGCGCCTTCTAAGAAAGCACCGAAAGAATAAGCGATTAATAATACTTGTAAACGTTGATCATTTGTAATACTTGAAATACTATCACGAATGATGTTGAATTGCTCTGTTTTAACAGTTAATTTGTAAAGGAAAATTGCTGCGATAACGATAGTACAAATTGGGTAAAATCCGGATAAAATACCGAATCCGGCAGATGCTACTGCTACTGTTGCTGGCATTTTATAAACGAATATAGCAAGAATAATAGCGACAATCACACTGTAAAGCCCAGCGATATAACTTTTCATTTTCAGTCCCATTAAACAAATGATGAAGCAAAAAATTGGAAGTGCTGCGATTAGAGCAGATAACCAAATATTGTTTAATGGGTCATAAATTTGTGTCCAAGTACTCATAATAATGACAACTCCTATCTATTTTATGTGAAGAAATTCACATTATTTGTGAAACTATTCACAATCAACTTACATGCTTAGTATATTCTCCTTCAACACTATTGTCAACGTAAAAAAGTATAATTATTCCATAATAGTGTTAAAAGAAATGCTTTGTTCATAAAGTAGACAAAAAGCCCACTCAAATCTATTTGAGTGGGTGAGATAAATGATTTGCATATTCTTTTCTTAGAGTTGTTTATACATTATTGATCCTACAGCTCTATAATAGAGACCGTCTTTGTATTAAATATAGAGTTGCAGAATGTAGCGCTTGCCCTATTTGATCAAATTAGGAGTGGGACAGGAAATGTATTTAATAGGAAGTATTCCATCATAGTTCAAGCTAGTGAATATGAATTAAAAAGTAATAAGTTAATATTTAATGTTACGGCAGCTTTTTTTACTGAAAATTCCTTTTAGCGTAACAAAGAGGTTAAATATAACCCAAATACGTTACGATAGGTTATCAATTATAGACGGTATTTTACAATATCATTACTGCACATTGCAATGAGGTAAAAATATAACAAAAAGCCTGATAAAACAACGTTTGCAAGCAAAGTATTTGCAGCCCGTTGTTTTGCTTTTTCGTTATATCGTATAGTATAATATTCAAAATCAGCAAGGAATTTTTCCTGAGTCCTTTGCTGGTTAAGGTGGAAAAAATTTTCAGCTTTATAGGTTGATAAAGTTATGTCGTAACAGGAAATATAAGAACAGATATATAAATAAATAAAAAGAAAATAAAACGAAAATGAGGGGAACTTTATGAGCCAAAATCAATTCGAATGTCGTATTTCAGAAGAAGATGTACAAATGTTAAGAGCGTTAGCGCATCCGTTGCGTCTACGCCTAGTAATGGAACTAATGCAACGTGGAACATGTAATGTAACACAATTACAGGAAGTGTTAGAAATTCCGCAATCAACAGTTTCGCAACATTTAACGAAATTAAAACAAAATAAAGTAGTACGCTTTGAACGACGAGGACTAGAAGTGTATTATCAAATTCATAATGATAAAGTAAGTGAAGTAGTAAAAACATTATTTTCTTAAAATTTGAATATTATGGAAAAAGACGTGTGGGACCTACGTCTTTTTTTATTTGTTAGAAGGTGATATGAGAAAGAATGTTAATACGTAAGGAAAAAAGGCTAACCATTAAAATGTTGCTATATGGAATATATTCTAAAAGGAAAAGAAAAGATAGAAAGGAGTGTAATAAGTAAAAGGAGGGATAGTAGAATGGATGTAAAACGTGTGAAACAAATTTTATCTTCTTCAAGTAGAATCGACGTTACATATGAAGGTGTACCAGTATGGATTGAGAGCTGTGACGAGCAGAGTGGGGTTGCTCAAGTGTATGATGTATCTAATCCTGGAGAAAGCGTCCACGTGAACGTGACGGCTTTAGAGGAGAAGTAATAGAAAAGACGCTTCTAAATGTTGAACTGTACCCTATAAAATGGACAGTTTAATAAAAAAGCCCTGAAAAATCAAGCACTTAAAAGATGGTTCCGATATTCGATCGGAGCCATCTTTTTTAATGTCCACTGA
>NZ_JBQAIE010000020.1:0-78744 GCF_051918845.1 Bacillus cereus group sp. MYBK101-2
TCAGTGGACATTAAAAAAGATGGCTCCGATCGAATATCGGAACCATCTTTTAAGTGCTTGATTTTTCAGGGCTTTTTTATTAAACTGTCCATTTTATAGGGTACAGTTCAAGGATCCAGGTTTTTTTTTACATAAATGTAATCGTTACTAAAGAATATCCTTCTTTCGCATTGTACGGCTCCGCTTTATAAGAAACACGGTTTGCCCCTTGCGGATAACCGATTTCTCCAATTACTTTTTTCACATCTTGCAATGCATCATCCATTGATTGTTTATAAAGGATTTCAATCTTTGGTAGCTTTTCGTTATAACGCTGCTGCATTTTATTTTTGAATTCATTATAGTTATTTGCGATGTATTCATTTCCTAAATAGTTTAACTTTGTATCTTTTAATATTTGCTGATAGGCAGGAGTTTTCGTACCACCTGCCGCAATTTTATTTGTTAATGTACTATAATAATTTGTTGTAGCTTGCGGATATTCCCCTCGGTTCCACTCATGATTTCTTGCGATTTGCTCATCTGATAAGTTGAAATAGGAATATGTTACGCGGCCTTGTTCATCTGGAACCGGATCATCAAATGTTGTATCAAGATGATACCATTTGTTTTCGATTTTCACTAAGTTCCAAGCATGAGGCTGACCGTCTCCAGTTCCTACTACAAAATGATTCTCAATTCCCGCTTCTTTTAATAATTGATAAGTTAATAGTGCGTAACCTTGGCAAACCGCAGAACGATTTACGAGTGCTTCATATGCTGTGTAAGCTTTATAAGACGTATCATAAGAAACATGTTTTACGACATAATCATGAATCGCTTTCACTTTTTCGTGATCATCCATCCCAACTTGTGTAATAGAAGAAACAATTGCCTTCGCTTGCTTCATTACATATTCTGTTTGTTCTTTCGTTTCACGATATGTAATTTTTAGTGTAAACGTATAATTTCCAGGTGACCCATTAAGACCATATGAAACATTCGATCTATTATAATTCGTATACTCATTTTTACTTGCCACTTCTTTATAGGCGTTAAAAAGTGTATTCATCACTTCTTTTGTATTACTATTTGTCGTTTTATACGGCAGTGTAATATTCGTTTCATACGCATTAATACGCTTCTGTACTTCCTCTTTAAATGCTGCTAATAATGCCGCATCTCCTGTATCTTGCACCGCAACCGCAGGCTTTTTATATTGCAAAGCATTATATAAAAACTGTGCATACTGTTCACGCGTTACCGTTTTAGCAGGTTCAAATTTCCCGTCGCCGGTCCCAGATGCAATCCCGTTTGACTGCACCGCACTAATCGCACCTTCTGCCCAAAAACCATTCGGAACATCATTAAATGTATGCTTTTGCTTAGCTGAAACTTGAAAAGCGTTTTTAATAATTTGCGCCATTTCTGCACGGCTAACAGAATCTTTCGGTCTAAAACCTCCATTTCCATCCCCGTTAAAAATCCCTAATTTCGTTAACGTTAAAACCTCTTCTGGAAACAATGTGGATCCTGAGCGAATATCTCGATACGGATTGTTTAAAGTAGATCCATCTTTTAATACATAACGAGCACCGTCATTACTGAACGTACCACCTTGCTTATTCGGTAACAGCGCACGATAAATTAAAGCAGCAACTTGCTCTCTCGTCGCAACATCACCGAAACCAAACTTTCCATTTCCATAACCTGAAATAATATTTTTACTCGCTAAATCTTTAATCGCCGGATACGACCAATGCGACGTAGGCACATCAGAAAAAATACCCACCTCAGCTGCTCTCACATCACTGCCGTTTGTATACAGTAAAGCACCACCAATAAGTGTTAATGATGTAATTGATTTTAATAGTTTTGTGTACATAATTCCTTCTCCCAATTCGTTCTCTATTTATGTTATTTTTTGTCGAAAAATCTAAAAGAATATGACAAAACATATTATACAATTAAAATTTTTTGAAGGGTACACTAATTTTGGAAATATGCAAAAACTCATATTTTTATATTTTTTCGTATTAATATTATGTTGTTTTATTTATGAATATCTATAGGTAGTAACTCGTTATAACTCCCTCATGGTAATCTCTAATTTAGTATTGAAATTCTCTAAATCTCGATGTATTATATTTTTGTATTTTCTCAGTTTCCTAAGCCGAGAAAACATCATCACTTCTACAAGGACCCGAACTCCAGCGGGTCCTTTCTTATATTCCTTATTTTTATAAACGTATTTATCGTTTTATCCAGTACGATAATAAGAGACTCTCGCGTTTGCTTACTTTCCATATCATCACTTATTTCATTATACAAGCTATAGCCTTTTCTAATTTCTGTAGAGCAATGTATTTCCTTACTAATCCTAAACCAATAGTATGATTTTTTAAATCGTCTATAATAGCTGTTTGTTCTTGGTTTCCACTTGGAGATGAGCAGTTAGTTTTTGCTAACTGCTCCTTTATTTATAACAATGATCAAATTATTTAAAATAATTCTTCTTTATTTCTCAATATAAGAAACCTTGGATTTTCATTAACACTCCTGTAGTATATAAACAAAGAGTAAGGTAAGAGTTACTCTTTGCCATTTTAGAAAAGGTTCTGCTGGAGACAGCAGAATCTTTTTTCATATAGAGATAGTTTTACTAAATTTTTCACTACTAACCACAAAAATATCCTATAATCTTCATATAACAAATAAACATATTAGGAGCGGATCAAATGCCAGTTACACTAGAACTTATTCTTTTCATTCTTATAGCAATTAGTGCTATTGGCTATTTAATAAAAGAATTTCAAAAAACTAGGAAAAGAACACTTGGAATTTCAATAGAATTCTTGGTTCTTTTCTGGTCAATATGGAGAATATCGACTATCGTAATCTAATTTATAAAATATGAATTCCTTCGAATAAAACTCAATATTATGTCCATAATGTTGATAGGCTGTATGCCAAAACTCATTTAGTTTTCTCTGTATCTCCTTGTATTGAGCAGTTAGCACTTGCTAGCTGCTCTTTTATTTGTAACCTTGTTAGACAAGCTTTCATATAATGTAGTCATTCCTTTCTTATAAATTAAGCTCGTCACTTGAATTATAAAAATGGAATTATATCCTATAACATTTTCAGGAATTATCCATATTTTATTTCTGAAAAAGTGCTTTATTTTGCTGAAAGGTGGTTGCGGAAACAACCGCCTTTTTATTTATGAAAAATGAGATTTCTATTAAGATTCATTACAAAGTATGTTATTACTGGTACAATCCGGTATAATAAATACAGATCAAACATTGAAAGGAAATATGACAATGAAAAGATATTTTAACTTCATTTCACTTTTCTTAACTGTACTTGTAATAATTAATCTTGCAAATATACATACGAAGTACCAATTCTTTATAGGTGCATCTATATCACTATGTTTAACTATTATTTCTACACATGAAATTATAAAATTCCTTGCTACTAGTAGCTTATTAGTTTACGGATTTACCGTTTTTACTTTTTTAAGTATTGCTTGCTAACTTTCAATTCTAATATAGAGGCACATACGACTTTTTTCTTTGTTTATAGAGTTCTTACATAATAGTAAGGACCTTTTTTATTTCAAACACAATTTGTTCATTTTTTTGATACATTTATGAAACATTCATGTGTTATCTTCAGTACGTTCTATTCTTTTTATAATGTCGTGTGAGATATACCAAAACGTGAAACCCTAGACTCCTTAAACCTAGGGCGATTTTATTTAATTACTAGTTTTCATCAACCCGAGAGCTTAGTAATTACCTCTTCAGGCTCAACTCTCTCCCTTTTGAGAATTGAGCCCTTTATTTATAATATTATCCCCATACTTCCTACTTATTTGTACAAAATTCTACTTCAACCTCTCCCAAAACCTTTAATATCACATAAAACTTACGTAAAGATTGCTATAATTCAATTAATCCCTCAATAAACGTTATATAATAAAATTGAAAATATCCAGTTTGCATACAATTGTCTTTCTGTATGACATATAACTCTTTTGCTAAGAGAAATCCTAGCTTTTTTATAGAGAATCAGTTTAAAAATCAAAAATAAAAGAACCTCAATACATGAGGTTCAAAAAATCTACTATTTTAAATTGCCTTCATAAAAAGCAACTCCATTTTGAACATGTTTTAAATACCATGTAATCGTCCCGCCACAAACATTTTCAGTAAAACTATTAGCATATACTCCATTTGAGTAATAAAGAGTTCTTTTGAATTTACCATTAGAATACTCATAAGGAATTGAGCATGTTGCTTGCTTCGGAGAGCTCACAGCTTTTTGCGTATCAGCTGAAGCTGCCCCAATTCCTCCTGTTAATGCAATACCAGTTGCCAATACTCCTACTACTAATTTCTTAAACATAATAAATCCCCCTTTAATAGTTTTTATAGCTTACAACTTAAATGTATCACTTTTGTAATTTATGTAAATATCTTGAATTTTTATAAATATTTATTTAAATTTTATCCATATTGGAATTTTATTTTATCAAATGGAAAATAGAGGGAGATAAAAGTATGCAACAATGCATAATAAATCAATCAGATATTATGATATACTCACAAAGAGCTGATACAAAATTTCTTTAGATTGGAAAACTAAAGTCTTATCTACCTAAAAGGAAGGCGCCTAATGGCGTCTTTTCTTTATTTTCAAAAGGACCTGCTCAATTCATTCTTTCATACATAAGGTAAAGTGAACCCATTAAAATCCATGGAATGAACCCTAGTTTTACCCTTTTATCTAAAGGAGGCACTATTGTTATGGGATATGGTGGTAGTTGCGGCGAAGGCTGCGGTTTCGCTGGAGGATTTGCTTTATTAGTTGTATTATTTATTCTCTTAATCATTATCGGATGCAGTTGTTTCTGCTAAAAAACTATTAGAAAGAGGTTGTCCCAAAAGCAGCTGAATAGCTACTTTTGGGACAACCTCTTTTTTATTGTTTCTTATAAGTGAGTTATTTGTATTCCTGTCTATATAATTTAAACGAATAAATAGCCCCAATGAAAAATACAAAGGCTTCAAATATTATAAAGATTTGACGGAAATTCTCGATATCTTTACCAACTAAAGAAATAAATATAGCATTCATTAGAATTTGAGTAGTAAACATACGAGAAGTAATTTTTAAATAAATAGCATTTGTTCTTTCATCTGGTTTACCAATTTTTTTGTAAATAATAATAAGTACAATTACTGAACCTAAAAATAGAAGTGCTGTAAGTCCTACAACGATATTGAAATTGCCTGTACTTTCTAACATCCATTTATTTAATAGATCAATCATTATTATCTTCCTTTCCTACATAAGAGAATATTTCGTTCTTCTTTTTCACTATAATAAAAAAAGAAAAAGGAAAACATCGAACTTTCTTACAAACATTCGTGTATTCTTACAGTTTTGTCATTTTGTAAATGTATTCATCGCCTTTCCTTTCATTATTTTCTTTGGAAAACATAGTGAATTACGAGAAAGAGCGCTACAAGATCAACTTCCAAGAAGTAGTGCACGAAACCTCTTAATTCATGCAATTAGTATGTAGAATACTAATGAGTTATTGATTAAGAAGATAAAGGAATAAGAAATACGATAAAGAATTAGAATAGATAATGTAAAAAATGGAAAGAGGGGAAAAGATGAATCTAAAATTAATAGATGTAACAGAAGAAAATTTCTTTGAAATTATTAATTTAAAATCAGATAAACTTCAAGAAAAACACATTCAAATATATGAAAGATGGGTTGGTTCAAATGCTTTCTTTCTTGCAGCTTGCCAAACGTTTGGGTTTACTCCGAAAGCTATATATGATAATGATGTTTTAATAGGTTTTGCTTCGTATGGGTTTAGAAATGAAACGAAGCAATATGAGTTAATTAGTATGATGCTTGGCCATCAATATCAAGGGTTAGGGTATGGGATTCCTGTTTTAAAAGCAGTAATAGATAGTATGGTTCAGACGTACAAATGTGAAGAAATATTCTTATCGGTTATTCACGATAATGAACGCGCAAAGCGGATTTATGAAAAAGTGGGTTTTAGGCCAACAGGAGAGATTGAAGAAGGACACCATCCAGAATTAGTTTACTGTTTAAAATTAAAAAACTATGTAAATGTATAAAATTATATATACCTCTAGTTCTGTATGAATCATTTCATTTTCTGGTTTTTACTCCATATTCTTTAACATATGAAGCAAAAAAATTAATTTTGTGTAGTTTATTTTTGTTAGCATGATAGCGATGTGGTGCTCCCCCTATTAGTAGTAATTTTAATATCACTATGGATAAATTACTTTTAGAACTTTACTTCCAAGAATGAATTTTATGTGAACAATTAGTTGAAAATTCCCTTTATTAATTAACTAAGTAATATTTTGAAAGAACATATAGATATAATAGAAAGAATACTCGGTGCATCATCTCAACGCGCTGAATAGGTACATTATTGCATGTTAAAAATTTAACTTAAGGTGGAATTGTATATGACTGAAGATAAAAGACTGAAAAAGCCGGTGGTAAGTTTTATATTACTAACCAACATTATTTTTTGGCCACTTTTTCTGCTTGTAGGAATTACAAAGTTATTACATTTTCCAACTTGGATTTTTGATGTAATGCTCTGCATATCAGCTTGGTCTTCCACTTTTGCTTTTATGTTTCTATTTAAAAGAATTTATCCTGGACAAAGTTTTATTCAATTCGTAAAAGATAGATTTAAAAATAAACTTAACTACTCTATCGTTCTTACTGTCAGTATGATTCAAATAATTATATTTTTGACGATGTTGTTTCTCATTTCGACTAATAGTGAAGCAGACTCTATTTTTAATAGAACTACATGGGGCGTGTTAATTTATTATGTTGTTAAAACTATTGTATCTGGACCACTAGGAGAAGAATTAGGGTGGAGGGGTTTTGCATTAATGGAGCTCCTGAAAAAATACTCGCCATTAAAATCTTCAATCATTATTGGTTTTTGGTGGGGAATGTGGCATCTGCCTATATGGTTTACTACAGGTTTTACAGGCAGTAATTTAATCAAATATATTTTATTTTTTATGATTGCAATTATATCTACTACAATTATCATGGCAACATTTTATAATTTAAATCAAAATTTAATTGTTCCCATTATCATCCACTTTTTCTTTAATTTATTTATTGGCATAATAAATGGACCATTAATTGAATTAATTATGTATACTGCAATTTTTTATTTAATAGTTGCCATTTTACTTATAGTTATAAATCCAAAGAAAGTTTTATATGGAAATAAAATTAAAAACTTTGTTAATAAAGAACATGATTCAATTTAGTAATAGTTTTTACAGATTTTTCATGTTTGTTCTATACAAAATTAGTAGACATAGCGTCTCATTGCCAATAGTCAACGATGCATAAAATTTTCGTTATGAGGGAGTTGTATTTTTTTAGCTTGATGGTGATGTGACGCAACCTCAACTTAGTAAAATATCATTAAAACTATTAATCCAATAGATTCTTGAAAAAAACTAGTTATCTATACACTACTTTTGTTAAATATGGATATTTTTTTAAGAGGTAAAGTTAATATAGATCAACTAAATAACGCAAAGAAAATGTTTTATTTCATAAAAAAAGGCTCCATTGCTGGAGCGCTCAAAAATAAAATAAGTAAATGAATTAAAACAAATAACAGACAATTTAACTATATAGATTAAACATATATAAATCTATATATATGCAATATTGCATATTAAAACCAGTTTATTGATGCTATAATAGGTTTACTCGATGATTGTTATATTTTTTTATGGTTTTTAAGCAATATGATACCTTCTTAACACCAAGTGTACAAGTAAGAGAAGACATCTTAATCGATGTCTTCTTTTCTTATATAATAACAACACCATAAAATTATGATGATTCAAGCTGCAGGATGGCACCTTGATATGATAATAAAGAATACATCATCACGTTGTCAGCAAGCAAAAGTGTATTCTGCATTTCTAAAAACAGTAGATGGCAGATTGTGACCTACTGAATCTGCTAAGAAAGAGTATACAAGAACATCCTTAACATCAGCTTTATTTCCACTAATAATAACATCAAGAAAATCTTCTATTTGGAATTCTGGAGTAAACAACACAATCTTAGTTGTTCTGTTCGGTTCTAAAGAAACAAAAGTACGAGAGATTTCAACTAATTCATTTTGAGTTGGGAAAGAAGTGTTTGGACTTCTCTTAACAGTTACCGTTACATTACTAGTATGGCAGCGTGAATCATTGTTTAACATAATGTTGAGAGCATTTGGAATAATCCCATTTTCGGAAACTGGAACTCGAAACACTCCAGTAGATTTATGAGCCATATCATCACATCCTTTCAAAATAAAATATATTTACAATATATTAGATGCAAAAAATGTTCATTTTGATAGGGACAAATTATGTAATTAATATATTTATAATCCTCCCCCCCGGTATTACTAAGCCAATGATGAGAAAGATTAATAAGTACCGTAAAAAATAAGGACTCATATTACTTCTTTTAAAATTTTCATCTCAGTATTTATAAAATACATATCTTTGTGGAGAGAACATCTAATGAAATTATACATTTCAACTAAAAAGATCCCCTCCACCATAAGGCAGAGAGGATCTTTTAATTTCTACTTCAAACTACCCGCAATCTCCGTAAAGATAACTCCAAGCGCATGCGCACCTGCATCAGGATAGCCTAAGCTTCTTTCGCCAACTGTACCAGCGCGGCCCATGCGAGCTACGATTTCTTTCGTATACTCTGCGCCTTTAACTGCTGCTTCTGCACCTTTTTCAAAGGCAATTTTCATATCTTCTTCGTTTGAAGCGCTAGCTAACCAAGAGTCTACACATGGAGCAAGTGCGTCAACAAGTGTTTTATCACCAACTACCGCTCCTCTGCCGAATGATCTTTCACCGATCGATTGTATGCCTTGTAGTGCTGCTTGCAACATTTCAGCGAATTCTTTCACTGTTAGCTCACGTTTTTCGCCTGCTGCTTTACTAGCTGCGCGGAATGCACCGCCCCAAATTGGGCCAGACGCGCCGCCGCAATGTTCCATAATAATCATGGAGCAACTATCAAGGAATGATCCGATCGTTACGTTTTCTTGTTCTACAATCAAATGCCATTCACGTTTTAATTGCTTAAATCCTTTTGCCACACTCATTCCGAAGTCGCCGTCACCAGCGTGCGTGTCTAACTCACAGAACGGTACTTCATTTTTAATAATAATATCGCTCATTTTATCAACGAGATAAATCATGTTGTTTAATGTAATAACATTATTTTTAATAACAGCGTGCTCTTCCGCCGTTTCTAGTTCAAAGGAAACTTCCTTCTCTTCTGCCTCTTCAAGTACATTTACATACTCAACACTTTCAACTGGCCCGTCTACTTTAAACGCTGGTGTACTACATTCTTTCGATAGTAATGTTTTTAGCTCATCATCTAACTTCATTACCGTTAAAGACATACCTGCCATATCAATACTCGTCATATAGTTACCGACGAATACTCTATTGATTTTAATGTTTCTAGCAGCTAGTTCTCTCGTCACTGCGTTGTTAAATAAGTAAAGTTCTTGCAGTGGTGTTCCGCCAAAACCGTTAACTAGAAGCGCAATTTCTTCGCCGTCTTTTACTCCTAAATCTTTTATTAAATCATTTGTCATACGGTTCGCTAATCCATCTGCTGACAACATTTTTTCACGTTTAATTCCTGGTTCGCCGTGAATACCTACACCGTATTCCATTTCATCTTCCGCAAGTGTGAAAGTAGGTGATCCACTTGCTGGAACTGTACAAGACGTTAACGCTAAACCGATTGTGCGCACGTTAGCAGCTGCTTTTTCCGCTACAGCTTTCACCGCTCCTAAATCCATACCTGCTTCCGCTGCTGCGCCGGCAATTTTATGAACGAGAATAACACCCGCAACGCCGCGGCGTCCTACTGTGTACAGGCTATCTTCTACCGCAATATCATCGTCCACTTTTACGTAGTCGACTTCAATTCCATCTTCAGTCGCTAAATGCGCACCGTTTTTGAAATTCATAATATCGCCGCTATAATTTTTAATAATTAATAACGTACCTTTTTTACTAGCTGTTTCTTTAATTGCTTGATATACCTGAATTTGTGAAGGTGACGCAAACACATCTCCGCACACTGCCGCATCTAACATTCCTTTTCCGACTAATCCCGCATGTGCCGGCTCATGTCCACTACCGCCGCCACTAATTAACGTTACTTTGTTTTCGTTCATTTCTTTCTTCTTGATGACTTTATATTTTTTCAAAAGCTCAAGCTCTGGATGAGCCATAACCATTCCGTTGCACATTTCCATTACTAATGTTTCTGGTTTGTTTATAATCTTTTTCATTGTGATTCTCCCTCAATTCCTTTAATATATTGTGATATATTTGAAATCTTCTTCTTACTATCCATGTTAAAATGAAAGCGTTTTATAGTAAACGGACAAAATGGACAATCTGTCTAAAGACACCGCTCTCATTTGTAGGTAGGATTTTCATATTACTAACATTCTAGGGATGATTGAGATGACCTCTTCTATAATTTCTAAAAAGATAATCGCGAACTCATTGAAGTATTTAATGGAAACAGAGTCGTTTCATAAAATATCAGTAAGCGATATTATGTTACACTGTCAAATGCGTAGGCAAACTTTTTATTACCATTTTAAAGATAAATTTGAACTATTAAGCTGGATTTATAGAGAAGAAACGAAAGAGAACATTATCGACTTTCTCGACTATGAAACATGGGAAAACATTTTTGATTTATTATTTGATTACTTTTATGAAAATCAAAAATTTTACCGAAATGCTTTTAAAGTCATTGAACAAAACTCGTTTAATCACTATTTATTTGAGCATACAAAAAACTTATATATGAAGATTATTGATGAACTATCTGTGAGCTGTGGATTCAGCCTTTCTGATGAGACAAAAAATACGATTGCCTCCTTTTATAGTCACGGCTTCGTTGGAACGATAAAAGATTGGATTGAAAGTAAGTGCGAAGTAGATCCTTCCATTATGTCTTCTCTCATGAAAAATATGATAAACAATCAATTACTACTATTACTGGAGCAATCAGCAAAGTAATTAAAGGGTGGCAAAAGCAATGAAAAAGATTATGAATGATGTACAACATATCGTTCAAGATATGATGCATGGCTTTTATTTTGAACATAACGACAAAGTAAATTACGACGAAACTAATAACATCATTTATGTAAAAGATATTGAAAAACTAAAGCAAAACGTCGCTATTATAAGCGGTGGTGGTAGCGGACATGAACCTGCTGATATTGGTTATGTAGGGAAAGGTATGCTTACAGCGGCAGTAAACGGCAGTATTTTCACTCCGCCTACAGTGGAACAAATTATTACTGCAACTCGCCTCATACCAAAAGATAAAAGTATTCTATTCATCATTAAAAACTTTAAAGATGATGTAGCGAACTTTTTAGCGGCGAAGCAAATTGCCAAAGAAGAAGGAAGAAAAATTGACCATATCATCGTAAATGACGACGTTTCAATTGAAGATGATGCTTCTTTTAATAAAAGAAGACGCGGCGTCGCTGGCACTGTTTTCGTTCAAAAAATACTTGGTGCGGCTGCCCTTGAAGGACATTCTTTAGAAGAACTAACAGCACTCGGCCATTCTATCACTGAAAACTTACACACATTAGGAGTCGCTCTTTCACCTGCCAATGATCCAGTGAAAGGAAAAGCTTCTTTCACATTAAACGACGATGAAGTCTTTTATGGCGTCGGTATCCACGGCGAAAAAGGTTACCGTAAAGAAGCGCTATCCTCTTCTGAAATATTAGCGATTGAACTGATGAACAAATTAAAAAGCATTTACCGCTGGAGAAAAGGTGACAACTTCGCTATCCTTATTAACGGACTCGGTGCGACACCATTAATGGAACAATACATTTTCGCAAATGACATTCGCCGTTTATGTGAGCTGGAAGGATTACAGATTACATTCGTAAAAGTTGGTACACTACTAACTTCTTTAGATATGAAGGGTGTTTCTTTAAGTTTACTTAAGGTAGAGGACTTGAACTGGGTGAAGTGGTTGAAAGAAAATACGGAAACTGCTAGTTGGTAATACAAATAGGATGGCTTCAATTGGCCATCCTATTTTTGTACGTAATTCAGCTATGAGAAAAATTCAATTACTGAAGAATTCTGCACTCAATATTACAGCAAATTTACATCAAAAATGTAAATCCTCATTTCCTTCGTATTTTCCTTTATTAAGCCTTTTTCTTATGAATAATTCTGCGACAATTAAATTGGGTACCCATGCTAACCAAGCAATAATAGCGTAACTAAGTTCAAAATGTTCTATCCCAAATAGAACGATAAACAAAGGTAGCCAAATTCTTAATGTAACTGCCGCAAAGGTTAAAGCATAATTTCTAATCATCCAATTCCGATGCTCTTTAATTTTTTTATTCTTAACTCTATGTAATGCTTCATATGCTGATGTTAGCCAAAGTACGGATAACAAACCGAAACCTAGCTTCGCTACCAATCCTCCCGTAGCATAAAAGGATAGGTATAGTCCAGAAAGGCCTCCTAATAATATACCAACCATATAGATTCTCCCCATTATTCGATGACGATTGATATTCCTTTCTCTAAATTTAGTCGATAATGTAAACGGACCTATTACTAATGCTACTATACTCGTTGTAATATGTGTAAATAACATACTATACCAGAACTCACTTAATTTAGATCCAAACATAAGCTTCGCTTTTACAAGCCCTGTTTGAAATCCATCCATAATAAAATATTGGACAACAATATAACTAGATACTAAAAGAGCAAAACAAGTAAATACAAACCAAATTTTCCTGTTCAAATTTTACTGCCTCCCCATTACATTCATGGAATTTAGATTATATATTACTGTTCATTCTCGAGAAAAATAGAAAAGCCTTCTTTACTGATTTATTCAACACATTGTTTTTATAAACCGAATGACTTACATGCAGCGACGAATAAAATATATGATACAAGGCCCTTCTTCATACATAAAACCCCTCAAGTATGTCGTTCTATACTTGAGGGGTTTTTCATTTATTCTCTCTCGTCTCTCATTTTCTTAAATCAATAATTAGCTCATCTGTAATCTGCTCAAGATGGAAAAATCTCTTTATATAATCGATATGTGACCATTTTTCTTCTCCACCAATAATAAATAATTCTTGCGCATCATACATAAATGAAAAGCTTGGATAGAAACTGTCAACCTTTATTTCAATCTCACCAATACGATTACTGATAATCTTACAGTCTGCCGAATAGCTTAATAACGTATAGAGAGAATCTTATGCTGATTGGAAGAAATACTAGAATCATTTTATAAACGAGATCGCACATCTCATTGGAGAATTACAGGTCTTCCAAATAAAATTGGATAATAAATTAACATCGCACCTACAAATGAACACACTAAACAAAAAATAGCCTCGTATTTTATGACTAGCGAAGAGTTCGTATCAATCTTTTTTTCCTCTCTTTTCAATATCATTTTAAATAATGCTGTATATAATACTTTATATAATACATACCCAATAATTGACCCAAGGGTGTTCGTAAATAAATCATCAATATCTGTAATTCTATTATTTAGTAATTGATTTAACTCAATTGCCAATGAAAAAAAGAATCCTGCGCATACGGTGTTTTTCATTTTTCTAAACTGCGGCCAAATAGTCGGCAATAAAAAACCGAATGGCATAAACAGTACAATATTTAAAAGATACGTAGTACTACCTGCCGTATCAAATAGAGTCAAATTGATTTGATTTACACGAATCCACGTTTCATATCTACTTATATCCCATATAGTCGCGATCTGCGTCACCTTATACACTAACGAAAGGTAGAATAGAAAAACATATACCCATAAAAAATGCCGAATAGATATATTGTTTTTCGCTTTAAAATAAAATCCAATTTGAAATACAATACAAAACATAATTGTAAAAAAATAAGTATACAAATAACTCATTAAAACTCCTGTATGCATGTGGAATCCCCTAACTTTACATTTTCATCTATTATTTAGAACATAGTTTAAGAATCGGTACTTTGTTCATATATTTAATCTTCTACTTTGTCTTCGAATATAGGGAATATATGAAAAATAAAAAATCCCCACTTCTTCATTTTCAGTCTCCTCCTTGATGTAACTTGTTTATAGGATAGGAAAAACTTTTAAAATAAAAAGTGGGGTAAATATAAAATTTTTCTTAAATTTTCACCTTGTACCTAGGTAAAAGAGCCTAGCAATCACATAATACAATTCCACACAAAATAAAATTCTGATTATCTATTTTAAAGGGGATAAAGAAAATTGGAGCTGATTTTTATTCATGAATAGAAAAAATTCTTCTCATAACAAAGGCGATTCCTCAAATAAAATTGCTGCTTTTATTGCAACGCTAGGAGCTCTATTAGTAAGTGTAGAAGTTTTATCTAATTTTTTTATAATTTTTTGGTTAATGATAATAGCAATAACAAATTTAATAGTCATATTTTATCTTCAAATTAGTGTTTTTAGTTTAGTAACAACAATCCTTTTTGTAATCTTTTACTTTATATACAAAAAATTATTTGCACATTCTAAATTTGTAGAAATCTTTTCAAAATATAATATGATTATTACAATAATTTCTTTATTAATTTTAAATATGTTATACATATCAAAAAAAATGTTTAACGGTGCATTAATTACTCCTGTGGTAATAATTATTACATGGTTAATTTACAAATTTATGTTTAAAAAAATAAAAAATAAGAAGAGCTAGTTTTATAGTGCAGACTCAAAATGGAGTACTTGCTTTCACTGTTTTGTTTTCGGGGAATTGTATTGATTTTATTGTAAGTGTTAATAATCCGCCTCAAATATATCTTTCCATGCTTGAGGCGGATATTAATTTCTAATTAAAGTGTACTAATCTATTCCTTCTCATCCCTCATACTGTAATACCCCAAATTAATAATAACCAAGAAGTACCCACCCATAATTCCAGCTGCAAATGTCCACATGTACTCACGGTGTTCAATTTCATACATAATAATCGCACCGAGTATGGCGGCTGCAAATCGATTCATCATGCCAAGCATCGGTGCTTTTTCTTTTTTTACGATGCTATTTCCGAACTTTTCGATACGCCTTCCTAAAATCCAGGCGCAGTACATACTAACTAAAAGGCCGATGCTTATCCCTACAAACTGGGCTGAAAAAGGTGTCAGCAACCATCCTAATAACATCACGCCTAGCAAACAATATATTTGTATGTTGAATGATCTTAATGCCATACGAATCATGTTATGCTCCTTATCTTTCCTATTAATCCCATCTTTCGGACTTCAAGCTTTCCGATATCTCTTTTTTAAAATGGGGAAATTTGATTTTGCTCACCATTAAATAAGCGAGTACGCATGTGCCAAACGCTACGGAAACTGGATTATTTAGGAGGCATAAAATGAGGAGACACATTGACGCAAATGGAATGGGCATGCCGATAAAGGTTGGGAGTTTGCTTTGCTGCGTGTTAAATCTCGCAAGTCGAAGCATTCCGCAAATACTGTAAGCGAGCGCACATATCATCCCAATAGATTGCAAATCTTTTAAAGCGACACTATAGGCAAGAATAGATGGCGCTACGCCAAAAGTAACTAAATCTGCAAATGAGTCTAACTCTCCGCCAATTTCCGAAACAGCATCCATTTTCCGAGCAACCATGCCATCAAACAGATCAAATACCATACCTGTAATAATGAACATGACTGCACCATACATATCGTGAACGAAAACAGCGTGAATAGCCAAAAGTCCACACACAAAGTTTGCTATCGTCATCATATTTGGTATGTAACTCATCACACGCTTCGCCTCCTTTCTACTAATTGCTTCTTCCCGGGTTTTACTCATTAGACTCAAGATCCTTCTGCTTTTCTTCCAATATCACTTTATTTATTTTTGTTAACGTATCAGTCATTTGTTGCAAAGCTTCGATATCAATTTTTGAGAAATATTTCTCGATTAATACATCATCTAACTTCGACAATTGCTCCATATACTTACTACCGTTTGGACCAAGTGTAAGGAAATACTCCCTTTTATTATTCGGATTAACTTGCTTTGAAATCATCTTCTGCTTTTCCAATTTCGATAAAACTTGGCTCACAGCACTTTTCGATATATTAAAAGTAGTCGCAATGTGATTTGCTGTCGTGTTTTCATTTAAATGAATATGAAATAACATGCTCTCTTGCTGTCCTGTAAGACCGTACTCATCTTTCAACTCCTGAAATAGTAAAATGTAGAATTCATTATAGGCTCGATTCATTTCATTAATTATTTCTTTATAAGTTCTAGTCATAGCACTCTTCCTCCATGCTGTTATTTTGTTTCGTTTAATAGTTAAGTTCACTTAACTTAACTATATTATACCGTTATGTTTGTGTAAAGGGAAATCAATCTCTATCCATTCCTATAACACGGAATAAAGTATGCCATTTGCCTTTTCCACTGTTTTTCATTGATCAAATTCCGATCTCTCTGGCATGATACATCTATCATTTTGAATAAATAAACATAATCATTACAAAAATTCCATATAGACCCATTACTGGTTAAAATGTTATAATAAAATCACCCTACATAGTTACTCATATTCCGATTGAGGAACTAGCGTCTTATTAAGCAATGCGCATAACTCAAATAAAAAAGACACTTTTTACAGTGTCTTTTTTATTTATATTCTAAGGATTTATCTCTTTTAGACACAAAATCTATTACATGATAAAGGAGACTATCAAATGGAACATCCTGTTGCAAGAGAATTACGTAACATACGTATATGCCTTATCATCTTAATTATCGTCATCGCATTTTGGGACCGTGAGAAACCTGTAGAAATCACTGACCATAGTAGCGATCCTATGTTAAACACTAGTAATATGACCCAAATTGGCGATCATACATTTGCCTATAAAGACGAATCTAATCAAATTAAAATATTTAAGTTTGATCCGGATACAAACGAAATAAAGCTAATAAAAGAGTTTTATGCTAGCGAATATTGATTATATACAATAAATAATTCAAATTGATAAAAGGCACTTTAGGGTGTCTTTTCTTTATGGAGTAGGATTATGAAAAGACAGATTTACAATTCTAAGCGACTCGTTGGTACTACCCCATTGCTATCAAGCTAATATTTTCATATCCCCCTAAATTAAAACTTTCTTTCTCTACAGATAGTTATTCTGAGAAGCCGGGCATTATTTTCTTAAGTTGATGGACATGCATGGTGACCCCTATTGGACGATAGTAAATGAACAATTTCGGGGTTCAGTTCAACTTTATTCAAAATAAGATTTTTTTGCAGTAAAATCAATGTTGGTGGAAGTTTTTTAATCAAAATTTTTTTAAAATTAACATAAATACTTGCAATATTTAAATTAGTACTATATAGTTCTAATTATGACAAAGGTAAAATTAATGAATCAAAAACGTGTGATTGAAGTAGCTGCAACATTATTTTTAGAAAAAGGGTTTGCTTATACAAGTATGGATGAATTAGTACGTGTAAGCAAAGTTTCAAAGTCGAATGTGTATTATCACTTTTCTAATAAGGAACAATTATTAGAAGGAGTCGTTGATTATTGGATTGAAATGTATCAATCTGCAATTGATGACGTACTTTCTCAGAACCAATTTTTAGTTGAAGATCGTATTCAACTGTTTTTAAAGCAATTATCACAAGGAGTTCAGTCGAGAGAGTATAAAGGGAGCTGTCCATTTATTACTCTTTATATTCAAAGTCCTACACAGGCCACGCAAATAAAAGAAAAAATAGGTCTTTTTTTTACAGGATTACAAGAGAAAGTTTCTCTATTACTTAAACAAGGGGTAGAGAATGGAGAATTCAGAAATACGATTCATATTGATGAGGTTGCATCACTTTTTATTACAAATCTTGAAGGAGCGTTATTTATTTCAGAAACATTGAAGGATGCAACTGTAATCACGAAAACAGCAGATCATTTTTTAAAATTGCTTCGATAAAAGAAGCATTTTTTTTACATCAAATTAGTACTAAGTAGTACTAAAAGGGGGATTTTATATGAGAACAGTATTTTTAACTGGTGGAACAGGCTTTATTGGAAAGCAATTAGTGAAAGAATTAGCTAGAGAGGATGTTAAAATTCTTCTTTTAGTGAGGTCGAAAAGTAAAGCAACAAGCATTTTTCAAGAAAGAGGCATCTTAAAAAAGGAAGTTATGCACTTTATTGAAGGTGATTTGACGAAAATAGATTTAGGTCTAAGTGCTGAAGATAAGGAGAGGGTATTGAAAACGGATGTGATTATTCACGCAGGAGGCCCCATGGATATTCAAGCGACAAGTAATGAGGCAGCTTCCGTATTTTTAAATGGCGCGAAACATATTAGTGAATTAGCTAAAAGTATTCATCAATTGAAGGGCTTGCAACAATTTATTCATGTTGTAGGTTATATGAGCCCCTTTGATGATAAAAATAGCAACATTGCAATTGATGTGTTTCAAGAAGGAAACAGTTATTTGAAAATAAAAAATCCATATGAGAGAACAAAATTTTTAGCAGATCTTTATATCCGTCAGCAGGCATCAGCAATAGGTTATCCGCTTTCTATAATTAATCCGCCAACTGTAGTCGGTAGTAGTAAAACAGGGAGTACAGAGCAGATAGCAGGATTAGGTTTGCTTGTGATGAGTATGCGAAGAGGGCTCATGCCAGTGATTCCTGGAGGTAAGGGATATAGGTTACCACTTATTTCAAACGATGAGTTTGCGAAGTTTATTGTGCAGGTTTTCAGGTTGGAGCAACCGACTATCCAAACATATACACTTGTTGAAGACAAACAGCACGATCAGAACATTGCTGAATTATTAAGTATTATGTCGGAAAGTATGAATATGAGGGCACCAAAAGTCTCGGTTCCAATGCCGCTTATGAAAACAATTATGAATAGTGGAGTAAGTAAAATAACAAAAATTCCTTCTGATGGACTGAATTTTATTACAAAACGAAAATTTTCAAATGTTTCAGCGAAAAAAATTATGGGAGAGGATTGGTTTAAGAAGACGAGTGTAATGAAATTTCTCCCTGCTGTAGTAGCAGATCTGGACTATCGAATGATATATCAAAATGGCCAGCATAATCATTTATTTAAACGAACATTATGCGATAACACTACCCTTTACCAATTACAAGGAGAGGGTAAACCGTTTATTTTATTACATGGTTTATTGAGTGATGGAGAGGATTTATTTCCTTTAGCACAAGAGCTTCATGAAAAAACTGGTCAACCTGTATGGATCTTGGATCTTCCAGGTTTGGGGCGTTCTCCTTTTAAACGAGATAAAAATCTTCTAGATATCTATTTGAATGTTGTGAAAAAGTTATTGGAGAAAGCTACTAATGGTGCACATCTAATTGGTCATTCATTCGGTGCATTTATTCTTCTGGAAGCATTGGTACAACAGTACATAGATAAGAAGTATTCAATCACTTTACTTCAGCCACCTGTTGTTAAAAAAAATGCTAAATCGCTAAATGTTCCTCAATTTATGAACAAATGGACATTAAAACTGGCAACTACTAATTTCATAGAGCGATATTTATTAAGTAATGGTTTGTTTGAAAGTATAGAGAGCATCCCTGAACATTATATTGAAAAGATAAGTAAAAGTTTTACTTCTCCTAGAATTTTAAATACTACGGTTCAGCTTAACAGTTTACTACTGAAAAACGATCAAGGTGATTTCAATGAAGTAACAAAGTATAATCTTCACATTATCTGGGGGGGTTATGACAGAGCATATTCTGCTCCATCGCATGTTGGTAAGATTGATTTTGTTCCATATGGCCATCATTTTCCTCTTAGCCATCCGAGTGAAACGGCAACATTAGTAATAAAAAATAGTAATACTAGCAGATGAGAGTGTGGGATAAATAAAAGTTTGTAGTAAGATCATTGTGTCTTTGAAATAAAATTGTACTGTTTTGGGTCCACCCTATGCCCATCAACTTCAAGATTTTATAACACCCCAAAACGAAAAAATGAGATTTTTATTACAAGTAAGCACAATTTTTCGTTCTGGGGGTAAAATAATCTTCGGATGGGAGTCCATATTATTGAAATTAAGATGGTTCAAGTCGGAGGAAAGCGCCTTAAGGTGTCTTTTCTCTTTAAATTAAAAAGGAGCTGACTGTATGGAACATAATAAAAACGGAATCCTTGCTTTAATTGTTTTGTTTGTGGGACTCGCATTTTTTGTTATCGGTATGGTTTATCATTTATGGGGCACCTTTTAAATTGAAGAAATTTTATTTACTGGATACGAAAATGAAGAAGAACTTTCCTTACGAAAAGAACTCATATGAATTTTTAAAGAGGATGCAAAGATGCATCCTCTTTAATTTATCTTCCGTCCGAAAAATGTAAAAACAAAAACATCTTTTGTCCATTTTCCTTTCCCATACATATAAAATACGAATCCACTAATACTAGTTAGTATAATAAGTACAGCGAAATATATCCAATTTTTTTCATTACCATTCTTTAAGCTATCTATAATTTGCTCCTTCGTATGTCCAATATGAACAAATTTCCCGTACCTACTAGGTAATTCTTTTATTACTTTTCCATCTGCTAACTTGGTAGTATTCGCCTGAATATCATTTATTCTTGTTGAAATTACCTTCTGATCATTTAATTCCATAAAGGGAGTTTCCAAAGACACATTTTCTTTATTTATTAATTTTAATTCTTTATTTCCGATATGTATTGGTTCATTATAAAAAGCTGTTACTTGACCGTTACTCCATAACGAACGATTTGGTGCAGAAGTCTGTGTATAGTATGTTGTTTTTTTCTTTTGAATTCGATTCACTACCGCATACCCATCAGCAAGTAGCGTTTCATCTCCTGTTACACGTTCAGAATATATCTCTCCCCTTACAAAATATATACCATTTGCAACCTCTTTTTCACTTGAAATCATCTGTATATCACCGAGTTCATTCCAGACTAAAAAACTATTTAAACTCCTATATCCATAAAACAAACATGCCATTAATAAAATGGTAAACATTGCCCCTATTTTAAATGTTGCCTTTTTATTCATTACTTGTTATTCCCCCATATATTATGAATGCTTTCATCTTAATTATAATTAGCAATATTATTGATGTACATATATTGATCTTTTTCCCTAAGCTAGCTTTATTACCGACTGAAAAAATTATTATCTAAACGGAAGAGCACACTACAAATACGCGAGTCAATTTGACGTTTACTTAAATAGGGGATACATACTGTTTCGACAACAGACAACTAAAATATATATGACTAAATATTATATAATCCGTATATATGCAACATTACATAAAATTATTTATTATTACATGCTATACTAAAAAAGGAGTCGACAATCGTTATTTTCTTCTTAGTTTTAAAGCAATATGGATATATACCTTCTTATCGCATTTGGATTGTACAAGCAAAAGAAGACATCTTAATTGATGTCTTCTTTTCTTATATTTTTATGAATTCCTTTGAGCAGATGCTCTCCAAGCACGAAAAGATGTTGGGTGTCCAGAATGAGCTCTTTGCTTTGCAGCAGCAACAGCTGGTTTTTCTTCAATAGTCGTTGGTTTCTCTTCCACAATCGCTGATTTTTCTTCAAGAGTATTCACGGCTGTCTGTATCTTTTCCAACTGCTCTTTTAAAGCTTGCTGTTCAATCTTTAAATCCGTAAGTAATCGTAAAATCATTTCAGAATTGGCCATAAAGATCCTCCTTCCCCCAATGCACAGAATAAAATAGAATATGTCATCAGCGGAATAGCGGTGACAAAAATAAGGTCGTCAACTCTTATAAAATCTAAGCATCTTTATTTTTCAAAAGGACCTGCTCAAGTCTATCCGTAAAAACATAAAGTGAATTAAATCCATTAATTAATGGTCTTTATGGAAGGAGGAGTTAATATGGGCTATGGCGGTACTTGTGGCGGTGGCTGCGGTTTCGGCGGCGGATTCGCTTTACTAGTTGTACTCTTTATTTTATTAATCATCGTTGGAGCTAGCTGTTGGGGCGGCGGATTCGGCTGCTAAGGGGAGGCACTCTTGAGAGTGTCTTTTTTTTACTTATAATAATTAATTTCCCCTCTAGCTGCACTCAATTTACATATATAATCCGTTAATGCCCTATGAACTGATTACTACGTCTCCCTTATATAAACTCCTCTTAAACAACGGGTTTTTAAAGTCATGAATATAATACATTACGTTTAACCTCTGTTGGTATTATTTTCCTAACTTGTAATAGGCAGCACCTTGTATTCAAACAAAAAGAAATAGTATGCTTAAACTGTAAGAGTACACTTATTATAAAGAAACATTAATTACAGCGTCTCTTTTTTGATCTAATAGCTCAATCAATTCCACAAAGTATAGATTTAAATATTAGATACCATTAATGGAGGGAATTGAATTGAAAAAAATCTTTTCCAGTTTGAGTATTATTTTTATATTAATCATTTTAGGAGGGTGTAACATGAATGATGATAAGAAAGAAGAAGAACAAAAAATAGTAAAAAAGGCCGAAGAAGTAACTATTAAATATTTCAAAGAAAAAGAGAATTTAGAAGTAATCATTACAGGACATAAATTTGCCCCAAGTAATTTTCAAACCGTCTTTATAAACGGGCATATAAAAGATGATGAGAGTAAAACCTTTTCTGCAGATGTAGAATACGGTGGAGAAAAATATCATGTAAGTTCCATGTCTCATTCTAAAAATTTAGAACTTAAAAACTAACACTGTAGGCACTCATAAGAGCATAGCCATCAACTTAAGAAAATGAATAAAATAATGAATTAGGGCACCCTTTCATGCAGTACTGTATGAAAGGGTGTTTTAATTGATGTCTATAAACAATGACGCACCAATCGAGGAACTTATGTATTAAACAGGTATGATTCAACCAAAACGAAAATTTCAGGCACAGAATCTTCTATTACTCTGTGTATTTTTAGGACAAACAATCAGTTCTAAGTCTTTAGTTACTCTTTGCACAAAATTAAATGAAGCCACTGTTACTTGTATTCCAACCGAGGCACTCAATAAACATTTGAACGAGAAAGCCGCATGCTTAAATTTTGTCACTCAACAAAATCAGAAAACAATTACAATTAAACTGATTATTTTTCTTCTGAAGAATTACATATTTTAAAATTGACATAACACATCATGCACCATATACTGTTAACAACAGTATACTGTCATTAACAGTATAAATCAAAATTCATTCTAGGAGGTATATCCATGAAACATACAGGAAGACATACAGGTGCATTTCTTTTGTTATTTTTAGCTGAGGGCGATAACTACGGCGGGCAATTACTGCAAAAGTGCGAGGAAGAACTTCCCGTCAATCCAATCGATAGCGCCATTTTATATCGTACGCTAAAAAAGTTAGAAAACGAAGGTGCAATCGAATCTTACGTAAGTACAGATTATCAAGACAAACCGAGAAAGATGTACAAAATTACGCCTGCTGGAAAGGAACAATTGGCAGAATTTCAAATGGACATTGAAGAAAAAATGAAGAACTTATCCTTTTTCATAGACAAATATAAAGACTTAAAGGAATCCAATCATGATTAACGGCGTGATCCTTTACACTTTAGCCATTATTCTTACGGGGATTTCTTTTATGAAAGACCGCAATAAAACGAAAGATGCTCTAATGAAGTCGTGGAAAATGTTTCGCAACCTTCTCCCTGCGATGCTCTCCATCATGCTTTTCGTTGGCTTATCGCTTTCTATATTAACGCCGTCCTTTATCTCTTCAATTATTGGAGGGCAATCAGGTTTTATCGGCATTGTGTATTCAGCAATACTCGGATCCATTGCACTTATTCCAAGCTTTGTTGTATTTCCTCTCGGTCATACGTTAGTTCAACACGGTGCAGGGCTACCTCAAGTTGCGGCACTTATGTCTACACTTATGTCAGTAGGAATTACAACCTTGCCGATGGAACAAAAAATATTCGGACGAAGCTTTGCTTACGCACGTAATGCATCTGCTTTGCTCATGTCACTTCTATTTTCCTATATCATTTGGATGGTGATGGTATGAAAGAATTAAAAAGATATCGCTTCTTTTTCATCTTACTACTCGGTCTCTTCATATTAACGTTTATAAATCAATCTTTAGGATGGCGTGCATTACAACTAACAGGGAATAGCATTTTAGATATGTTGTTTCTCCTCCCCCCTGTCTTACTATTTGTAGGGTTACTTGATCAGTGGGTAAAAAAAGAAACACTCATGAAATATATGGGCAAAAAATCAGGTATATACGGAATCTTATTTTCTCTATTATTAGGAGGCATTGCAGCGGGTCCCCTCTACGTCGCCTTCCCAATTGCAGCACTACTATTAAAAAAAGGCGCAAGCATTCGGTACATCGTATTTTTCTTAGGCGTTTGGACAACTGCGAAATTGCCAATTCTCGTGTATGAATTTTCTTCATTTGGAGCTACTTTTACACTCATTCATATTGGTTTCGGTTTAGTATTCTTTTATATTATGGGGCTTATTTTTGAGAGGTTTTATGATCAGGAAGAGTTGCTTCGGTATGATGTTACGGAGGAAATGTAAGATTCTTAAAAAAATCTTACATTTCTTAATTTTCCCTATTTTATTTTCGAATATTTGAATGTGAAATTTTTCAATGACTTTCTTTGTTTCTTCTGGGTAATGAACTCTTGTCTTCAAACGAAAAACACCTCCATTGAATTTGCATACTTAGTATGCGAATTCAGGAGGTATTTTTTTCATGTGCCACTATTCGGGTTCACTTCAAATATGAAATGGTTTTTTGTAACACTTATTCGCATTAATTACTTATTATAAAACTAATAAAAGAAAATATAATTGCACTTCAATTTCTTAATAATTAGTTTTAAGATTGCTATTATCCTCTCCACGTAATTTTCGTACAGCAGTAAACATCTGTTTGTTTTTTCTTGTATGAAAATGGGTTTCATTACCGTTTTGTGCAGCAATGTAGAAAACAGGGGCTTTTTTCTCACTTGTATTATTAATACTCATATTTGTATCCCCAATTTTTGACGAAGTAGTTATATAATTTCCAGTACCAAGTCCTTTATAACCATAATCAGAATAATTACTGTGAGGAATATTTATTATATCACCTTTTTTGGGAACGAAAATTAGCGCCTCTTTAGTTAACGTAAGAAATCCCCACCCAAAATCAGAATGATGATATACTTCTACTGTCAATATACTGTTTTGATTATACTTATTACGTACAATCTCTTTACAGCTGTTTTTCCCTTTCTTATCCTGGATCACAAAATAAATAGGAATCCCAAACAAAGCAAGCAGATAAGAAAATGCTATGGCTTCGCTATTAATCATAGCTCCTATCAAAAATAACCCTACAGCTGACCCAACTGTAATAAAAAATCGTTTCGCAAAACGTGAAGTAAATGGATCCACTAACAAACACTCTCCTTTTTTTTACCAATGAAATGCTAATTTTTTTATAAATTATTAAAACTAAATAAACAAATAAATGCACGATTTATATTTTTTGTTTGTTCAAGGCCTATATATCGATGTTAAAAAAAATATCTTGATAAAAAATGGTTTTAACTATATAAGATTTGTCAGGAAAATAGGCTTAGCGTTGTAAATCCGTATTTTCGGGACGCTCCCCCATATTGAATAAAGTTTATAAAGAAAAGAAACCCAAAGGTGCCTTCCTTCGACTTGAACCACTCTAATTTTAATTACTATTTAACAGGGCTTATTTGAAACAAATGTCTAATAATTTTGACGTTCAGCATCTCGCAGTCCTTTTTCATATCCATCTTGTTCCCCTTCGTATCTCCCATCATCATATCCTTGGTCATATGCTGTATATTTTTCCAGTGGTGGCGGTGGAAGAAAGACGTGTGCCTTTGGTTGGTGGCAATAAGTTGTTGCAATCGAACTGCATATCGCATAACACGCCGTGAAGATAAAACCGCCCACTAGTGTGTGTAATAAAGCATCCATGGAGAATGGCTGCTTTGCCCAAATGCTGTAAAATATATAAGTGGCAACGCCGCTTACGAAAAACGATATGATACCGGCTGGGATGGTAAAGCGGTGACGATACCCACATATAAAATGGAACAAATAAAGTATAAATATAGCAAGGCCGCTATAAGATGTTTCGTACGGGAGAATCTTCATACCTGTCAGCACGTAACTCAAAATATAAGATAAATAAAAGCTACAAATCAAACTGACACTGGCATTAAATAGATACATAGGCAAGGTGTATACCTTTCTCGTGAAACAGGAAAAGAGTAAAAATCCGCCCGCAAGTAAAACCGAAAAACGGAAAAATTCCAAATCAATAGGAAAAATCATTTTTAAAATGGAAGCATAACTGTATCCAAGTATGAGGCATAATATAGGATGAACGATATATTGATGCCACCTAGCAGACCCAAGATGGCAAAAAGCATAGAATATAACGACGCATATTGGAATCAATACACTGAAATCTGTTTTGTCATACGACATATAGCCAAGAGCAGGTATAACGTAATCTGCTAAAGAAAAGAGTACACCAGTAAATAGAATACCAATCAATACTTTTAACCGATTGCTGTATTGCAAACTAGTAAAAATGGATGTATACATCCAGCAGTCAATAGTGTGAAATTTTTCCTCGTCCGACCGGATTCTTGGATCTTTCGGTTGTGTAGGTTGTAATCTCATGATCGTCCCCTTTCCTTTCTCTTTTTATCTCGTCGACTTCCTTACTAATTTTGGACAGAAATTAGCCGATTCCCTGTATGTTAAGGAATCAGTTTTTATTTTTGAAGATATATCAGGACCTAATTTGTTTTTTAGTTAGCGATCATTGTGATTGGTCCAAATTTCTATACTGATTTCATCATCGTTGCCTGATACATAGGCATCAAAACTAACACCATTACTCATTTTAATACCATCGCTATGTCTTTGCCTTGCGAGTACGAGGTTTTCCATCTCTTTTGTCCATTTGATATTAGTAGCTTCTGTCATTGCTTGGATGGTATTCATATCTGTTACATTTCCCTTATAAGAGATACGTACAACTTCACGAGCATCGTTTAAATATACTTCTACTTCGGTATATCCTTTTGATTGATATTCTGTTTTTGACTTTGTGGAATACACCGTATAGCCAACTAAGTGGTCTTGTTTCTCATATTCGAAGGGAAAGGTTTCTTTGCCCTCTTTTTTCATTTTTTCTTTGATTTTGTTATAGTTTTTGATATATTGATCCATCGAAACTTTTTTGAATGTAGATTTTGTTTCTTGTTTATCTTTTGAGTTGTCTGTCCAGTCCTCTGATGCTCCATTTCTAGTTGTCGCTTGTTTTACTTCTTCTTTTTTTGGTTCAGAATCACAAGCTGCTAACCCCATAAATAAAACAGAACAAGAGAGTGTTAGTAGTAGCTTATTGTTCATAATAAATATCCCCCAGTATATTAGTTTTTCATAAACTTGAATAATTTCAATATATACGAATAATATATTGAAACCCTTCAAGTTTAAGGAAAATAATGTATAATTACAGCGTTTATTATACTATAGGGGGCAAGGTATGTATATATTAAAAAATCGACAAACATACTTATTTTTTATAAAGAAATGACAACTAAAATTCTGATGATTCCCAATCGTACAATTCGTTAAGTTTACATTTTTTACAGGATAATTATACCAAAAAAATATTTAGATAAACATTCTTATATCTAAATTCTATTAAACTTAAATATGGTTTTTCAATAAAAAAGTAATTAGGGGGAGACATTATGAAGAAAAAAAAATCTTAGCATTAACTGCACCATTACTTTTAACAACTACTTTAGCAACTGAAGCATCAGCATCTACGGATTCTTTTAATGTAAATACTACACCTCCTGTTTTGTTTGAAAATGATTTAACTCAAAACAACGTTACGTATGGATTCTTCGATAAATTTTGCATTTCTTTTTTTGCGAATAATTTTTTGTTCATTTTGAATATTCTCTGATTCTCATTTTCTTTTTATTATACAAGAAATACCCTATCGAATAGACTTTTTTCTAAGTGTCTATTCAATAGGGTACAGTATATCGTAAAAGATGTCTTTTTATATAAACCTTAATTTTCGTTCTGTAAAACCCCTGCTACCTTTACTCCCTTTTTCTCTTCTTTTAAGAATAGCGATACGATAAATGCAACAACGATAAAGACTAATCCAAGTGCAAATGCACCTTGGAATCCTGACGTTAAACCATTTAACTTCTCTACTGGATCCATTGGATTTGCGGAGCTTTCCATATACTGAGTTGTTCCTGAAGACATTTTTGAAATAAAGATAGCCGTACCAATTGCGCCAGCTACTTGCTGCAACATATTAAACAGTGCTGTTCCGTGCGGATATAGATCTGGTGTTAATTGATTTAAACCGTATGTTTGTGCTGTCATGACAAACATGAGTCCAACCATTAATACGCTGTGCATAATAATAATTTGTAACATTGATGTGTCAGGTGTAATGCCTTTAAATAAGAACATTGCAATCCCTACTAACACAATGCCGGGAACGATAATAACTTTCGGACTAAATTTATCAAATAGTTTACCTGCAATTGGTCCCATTATGGCGCTAATCATACTTCCCGGAAGCATGATAATTCCTGATTTAAAAGCTGTAACGAGTAAAACTGTTTGCAGGAACATCGGTAATAAAGTCATCGTTGAAAATAACGACATCATCACAATGACGATTAATCCAACTGATAATGTAAACATTGGAACTTTAAATGCGCGTAATTCTAAAATTGGATTCTCAATTTTTAATTGTCGAACGACAAAAATACATAATGATATAAGCCCAACAATTAAAGCACCATATACTTTCGCATCGGACCATCCTAAGTCACCTGATGCACTAAAGCTATACACAAGCCCGCCAAATCCTAATGTCGATAAAAGGATAGATGGATAATCTACTTTTGGTCTTGTTAACTCTGAAACATTTTGAATGTACTTCATCCCAATCATAATGGAAATGATCACGATTGGAATAACAATATAGAATAACCAGCGCCAATTTAGTGAGTCTACGATTACTCCAGATAATGTAGGGCCAATTGCTGGAGCTGCCATCATCACAAGTGCAATTAATCCCATTGTGGCACCACGTTTTTCAGGCGGACAAATGATTAAAATCGTATTCATTAATAACGGTGAAATTAACCCCGTCGCTACAGCTTGGACGATACGGCCGACTAATAAAACGGAAAATGTCGGCGCAAATCCCGCAATTAATGTACCGGCTAAAAACGTTACCATAGCGATCAAAAACATTTGTCTCGTTGTGAGCCATTGCTGAAGTAACGCTGTAATTGGGACTAAAACCCCAACTACTAACATGTAAGCTGTAGAAAGCCATTGAATCGTTGAAGCTGTTACGCCAAATTCTTTCATTAATACCGTTAACGCATTACCAAGTAACGTTTCGTTTAATAATGCGACCATTGCCCCTAAAAGTAACGCAATTAAAATCGGGGTATGTTTCATATTAGAAGTATCAACTTTGCCACTTACAGGGCTCTTAGTTGTCATATTCATTTGCAGATTCTCCTCCTGTTTCTTACTTAAAAAACTTTAAATACACCGGAACACATGTAATATAATATACATATGTAGATTAAAAAGGGAGAATCAATTGTCAGCCACTGTATACTTAATCTACAAAAAAGGAGAATTGTAGATGAATGGTAATGAAAAACAACTCGATTTACGTATTAGACGTACACATAAATTACTATGGGATTCCTTATTTGAATTAATGACGCAATCAAAACAGAAATATAGTACGATCACGGTTAACCAAATATGTGACCGCGCGATGGTACACCGAACAACCTTTTATAAACACTTTGAAGATAAAGACGCTTTATTAGCATTTGGATTTAAACGATACAGCAAGATGATTGATGAAATACCGGTTTCAGATCGATTAAGTAAACCATTTCAAGTAATGGAACAATTTCTACATCATGAAGAAATCGGTAAAATATTAGAGACGCAAATGTCTGATGAACAATTTATTAACCGGACACAGTATTTAAGTCACGAAACGAGAAAACAAGAAATAGAGGCATTAAATCAGCTTTGTAAAAACCATACGATGCCAAATGATCTAATCATTGAATTTTATTCAGGGGCAATCACCTCATTAAGCGCATGGTGGTTTAAAAACGAAAGAAAAGTTTCTGCTGCTGAAATGGATAGGTATCTCCACCAACTTATTAACCGGGATATTTTTCAGTTTGAAAAGGAATAAGACTGCACCTTTTCAATCATGCAATCAAATTGACCCCAAAATAGGAATATGATATATTTTCCGTAGAATACTATATAAGTGTAACAGCGAATAAATTGGCATATAATAAAAAGAAGAGATGCGCTAACATCTCTTCCTTAACTGCTACCGTATAGGGTGGTGGTTATTATACGTTATTATTTTTTACGAAACCCACCCTTTTGCTTCCTACGGCGCGGAGTGGTTTTTTTGTTGTCGTTACCCAGAAGTTGCTTCCGCAAAAAATACGCTGAAACTTCACGTACAGTCGCTTTTACAAATTCTTTACAAGGTCAAACAAAAACTCCATATTATGCCCCCCTTTCCTTCCAAATGGAAAGAAGAGATAACCACCCACCCTCACAATATGCAGTTGACTTTATTTTATCAAATGATTGTAAAGATATTATGTAAACAAATAAAATCTCACAGAAAAAAGCCCTTCTAAACTGGGCCTTTTTTTTATACATACCAATACTTCCCCAGTATTCGGAAAAGAAAAATACGTCGATAAATTTACATTTCAAATATTCAGAATTAATATTAAAATAAAAAATGGGGATAGGGGTATGGGCTTATAAAATTTATACATAACGAGGGAATAGAAATGAAACTACAATTAAAAGCGGATTTAATGTTACTATTAGTTACATTTTTTTGGGGTGCATCCATCTTACTTACAAAGGTCGGACTTGAAGGCATAGAAGAATACAATTTAATCGCATTACGATTTATTATTGCCTTTCTTTTATCAGGTTTAATATTTTACAAACATTTATTCAAAATCGATTTTGAAACGGTAAAATATGCATTTATACTCGCTTCTATCTTATTTATCGTTTACATTTTCGCGACTTTCGGCACAAAGTATACGAGTGTTTCTAATGCTGGTTTCTTACTCTGTCTCACAGTCATTTTCATTCCAATATTATCAGCTATATTTTTAAAACACATTCCAGAAAAGAAAGTTATAGTAGGAATCATTTTAACGATAATAGGAATCGGCTTATTAACATTAACGAGCGAATTCAGGATCGGTAACGGTGATATATTTTGCATACTGTCTGCCTTATTTTATGCGATTCACGTCATCATTACCGGAAGCGTAACAAAACATGTGAATTCCATTGCACTTGGATTAGTGCAACTTGGTTTCGTCGGTCTATTTAGTCTTATATTTTCATTCATTATAGAAACGCCAAAACTGCCTAGCACAATCAACTCATGGCTCATCATCTTAGCCTTAAGCATATTTTGCACCGCAGTCGCATTCATCGTGCAAGTGATTGCCCAGCAATACACAACGCCTACACATACCGGACTTATCTTTTCATTAGAACCTGTCTTTTCCGCAGGCTTTGCTTTCGTTTTCACAGGTGAAACACTTACAGGAAAAGGATACTTAGGGGCGACACTTATATTAGTCAGTGTGTTGATTGCTGAGGTGGATTTTAAGAGTTTATTACGAGTTAATTATAAAAAGAATGTAGAATAGATAAAACATCCCCCGGGAAAATATTCGTTACTATTATTTTCATTCCCTTTTAAATGAGACTGTTTTAGATGCTATCTTCGAATAAGATAGCATCTAAAACATGTTAAAAGGAATTATTATATTTATGTAGCCTGCATAGTTCACTGTTTCTACATTACTTACTGCACATAGTCATACAGATTTTTCGCTAACAACAAACAAGTTACGGTAATGAAAAGGGCGCGAACATACCCGCTTCCTTTTTTTATAGCAAATCTGGAGCCGGCGATTCCTCCAGCAATTTGAGCAACTCCCATTATAAAACCATACACATAGTTTACTTGCCCTACATACATAAACATCAACAATGCACCAACGTTACTTCCTAAATTAAGAAACTTCGCCGTACCTGCTGCTTTTAAAAAATCATACCCAATAAATAAAAGAGCAAACATTAAAAATGAACCTGTACCAGGACCTAGAAATCCATCATAAAAACCAATAATAAAAATAAAAAAGGTAAAAATAATGACGTGTCGACCAGACAATTTTTTATGAGTGGAAATACTTCCCCAATCCTTTTTGAATATCGTATAAATAGCGACCACACCGAGCATGATCAGCATTAATGGCTTTAATACTTCTGGATTCATTAAATGAACGGTCCATGCCCCTATTATGGAACCTATGAAAGTGATTGGAAATAATTTAAACGCCGATTTCAAATCAAGATTACCAGAACGATAAAACACAATATTACTAGTTGCACTCCCCATTGTTGATGCTAATTTATTCGTGGCTACTGCACTTGCTGGATTCAGTCCTGTAAATAATAAAGCTGGTAAGGCGATGAGTCCGCCACCACCTACAACTGAATCAATAAATGCAGCTACAAATCCAAAAACAATCAAAATCATTAATACAGATGGGTCTAAATAAAAATCCATATTAGTAGCCTCCCCTTTAGTCACTATTGTAATAGTAACTATCAATTTGCTAAATGTAAAGAGTTATTGTAACGTTGAAATATAACAGCAAACATCGGAGGACGAAAAAGTGGACTACATAGTGCAACAGCTTAAAAAAATTGGTTTTAATGAATATGAAGCTAAATCTTATGTATCTCTTGTGAAACAGGGGCCTGCTACAGCCTACCAAGTAAGTAAGGATTCAGGTGTCCCAAGAGCGCGAATTTACGAGATTTTGGGTAACCTTGTAGAAAAAGGAATTGTCATGAAGGAAGAAATAAATGACACCACTCGCTATTCACCTCTACCTGTTGAAATCTTTTTACAGAAAGCTCAATCAGAATGGCAGTCTACTTATGAAGGAATTAGTGATTCATTAAAAAAACTCGAAACTTCCGAGGAAAAAACGGATAATCGAGTAATTACTTTAAAAGACAACAAAACAATCATTAGCTATTGTCAGGCATTAATAAAAAAAGCAGAACAACGTATTGTCATTTCAATGTGGGATGAGATGTATGAAGCGTTAAAAGAGGAACTATCTGAGGTAGCTGATAAAGTCACAGTACAAGGCATTACCCTGCATGTTGAAAATCCTATTAAAAATCTAGAAGCCCATCGTATAACAACTTATACAGAAACCCTCTCTACAGAACATTGGTTTATTTTATCGATAGATTCTAAAGAGATGATTTATGGCCCATCACTTGAAGAGCGTAATATTGCTTTTTATACAGATGACCCCGTTCATATATACTTATTAGAGGATTATGTATGGCATGATGTTTTAGTAAATCGACTTGTCCGACGTAGCCAAGATGACTTGGAACAATGGATTACTGCAGAGAGAAGAGCTTTCTTTATGGGGAAATAAGAAACATATTCAAAAAAATAAAGCATAAGTGAATACACTGGAAAACTTATGCTTTATTTTATATGCAAAGTAATACGCAAGTCTTTTCACTATTTCCCCTCCACAAACCGCCCAAACTCCTTCATAAATCTCAAATGAAAACTCCCCACAGGTCCATTCCGATGCTTCGCCACATGAATCTCCGTCATCTCTTTCTGCTTCGTTTCCTTATCGTAATAATCTTCGCGATACATAAGCATAATGACATCCGCATCTTGCTCAATTTGTCCTGTCTCTCTTAAATCAGATAAAAGAGGGCGCTTATCTTGACGCGACTCTACTGAACGAGACAATTGCGATAATGCTACTACACAAACATTTAACTCACGTGCTAATAACTTAAGTTTACGAGAAATCTCACTAATCTCTTGAAAACGATTGCCCTTATGCTTCGGATCGCCCGTAATAAGTTGCAAGTAATCTACAATAATTAAAATCTTTTTATCACCGTGCTTCCTCTTTAACTTACGAGTTTGCATCCAAATATCTTGCACCGTAACCCCTGCATTGTCGTAAATCTCAAGAGGTAACTCACCAATCTCCGCAAACGCCTTACTCACCCTTTCCCAGTCTTCCATCGCAAAACGATGCTTCGGATTTTTCAGCCTACCTCCTGACACTTCACCTACGCAAGAAGCCACCCTTTTCAATAATTGCTTACTACTCATCTCTAACGAAAACAACCCAACCGCCGCACCAGACTTCGCCGCATGCAGTCCAACATTTAGCGCAAACGCTGTCTTCCCCATCGAAGGACGAGCACCGAGAACGACAAAATCTCCTTCCTGCAATCCGCACGTCATTTTATTTAGCGATGTATAACCCGTCTCAATACCAGTAATCTCTTTCGCATCTTGATGAAGCTCTTCATATAAATCAACTAGCGCATCCTTCAAATCAAACTCACATACACAGTCCTTCTCCTCTAACTCACAAAGTGCCGTAATCGTCTCACCAATAATTTTCTCACTCTTCTCTGCAATAAGACGCTCTCCCATCTTGTGCCCAAGAACACCCGCCTGATACATTTTCCAGGCACCTCGAACAAGCCCCTCATAATAAGAGAAGTTGGCAATTGTAGGCACACCATCCATTAACCCTATAAAATACTCCATTCCCCCGATCCCCTTCAAAAACTTCGGATCCACTCTAGAAGTGAACGTCACAAGATCAATCGGTTGCCCCTCTCCTTCCATTTTTCGCATTAACTGAAATATAGACTTATGCACTGGCATAGAAAAATACTGCTCCGTCAAACGGCACTCCTTAATAAGCTCTCCATCAAGTAGTAGAGAACCTAACACCGTCTTTTCCGCCTCCACATTTTGAATACTCATGGACGCCACCCGCGCTCCGCTAAAAAGCGCTGCAACTCTTCCTCAGACGGCGCATTCTTCTCCCACTCCTCACACCTCGCCAAAAACTCCTCCGTCTCCCCCGTACTAACAGACGACCCCTTCTTCCGAAAATTCGCAGCATCCGCCTCAACCTCACACACTTTCGTAAACCCTTTCCCGTGCCAACCCCGCAAAATCCCCTTCACATAAGCCATCTTCCGATTTTTATTCTCATACGAAATTTGAAGAGCCTTCAGCACCAGCTCCTCTGACAAATCATTCATCCATGCATTCAATTCCTCCACCGTAAAAGGAGACAAACTACCAAAATGTTGCTCATAAAACGTGAACACCTTACTTCCCGTCTCTTCCTGAACAACCTCTTCTTCCTCTTCTTCCTCTGCCTCCTCACAAGCCGGCTCTACATCATCCATAGCCAAATCACCAGGCATACCGAAATGCGCTAACAGCATCGGAACATTCATCTCCTCCTCCGCACACTTCTGAAGAAACATATGTACAAACTCCTTATTCTTCACACCCTTAAGCTCACGAAGCACACACTTCTCCACATTCGTATTTGTTACCGGATTATAACGAAGCCAATTCAAAACGAATAACTCCCGCGTATCCGCATCATAAAGAATCTTCCCATAATCAATGAAGCGCTGCACAAGCTTATCAACAGTCTCCCGATTATAACCAGTCTCCATCTCAGCTAACCGCTTCGGAAAAGGAAAAATCCCACACTGCGTCGTCTTCGAACAAGTTAACAAATAAACATAAAAATACCGCTCCTCCGGCGTCAAATCCAAAACAAAATCATCCTGCCAAAAATTCACCTGCACATTACGATACACCGCCATCCCAATTCCTCCCGTCCTAATTCAAAAATGAAAATTTCCTCTTTGTACTATATATAGGAAGGAGGGCTGGGTTTTTGGCGTGTTATTTTAAATTTTTTTCGACTCCTACTACGGTGTTTGTTGGTGTTTTTGTTTTTGTTATGTTTTTTCTTAGTGATTTATTACTTGGTAGGGGCTTGTAAGGGGCTTAGGAGGGGCTAGTTATCGGTTACTTCGATTAGGAAGACTCTATCTGAGAAGCCGCCTCGTTCTTTTGCTTTCTTTTTACGGATGTTATTGATTTCTTCTAGTGTTGTGCCTTCGTGTTCAGCTAGGGCGTTTATTAGTTCTAGGAGGTCGGATAGTTCTTCGAGTTTATGTTCTTTTGTTGTTGCTTCTAGATATTCGGTTAGTTCTTCTTGTGTTTTTTTGCAGATTTCTTTTATATATTCATCTTGGGGTAGGATTCTTGTTGTGGGTGTTTTTCCGTTGGATTTTATTATTTGTGGGATTTTATTTCGGATTAGTTTGTTGTAGATTGGCATGTGGGTTTTCCTCCGTTTGATTTTTCTTCTATTATAATGGAAAAGCAGTTTAACTAGGCGTTAAGCTGCTGGATTGCTTCTTTTATATAGTTTTCTTCTTCGGTTGTGAAGAGGGTTGGGAATTCAGATAGTGGGAGGTTTGATTTTTGGGTTATACTCTCTATATCACTTTGAGATGTATCAAGATAGTTTGTTACCTCTTCTATTAAATTGAAAAATCCCTTCAAAGTAACTTGAACGTCATGATGACTCGGATCCTTCTCTTCTTCCTTATACTTTTTCAACTTCCCTATCACATCCATAAATCGCCGATCAAACTTTTCTTTTAGTTCCTTATTATTATAAAACGCTCGAACACTATCTGTTGAAAAGTGTTCCTCTAACCATTCTTTATTTTCTTTCTCCCAAATAAAAGTTTGCAGAAACGAAGAAAACAAAGCAACATCCACTCGTTCTTCCTTTTGAAACTTCTTCGTCATCTCATCCATATGCGAAAGCACCTTCGCAATCCTTTCTTGCTCTGCCAACAGCAATTCCCTTTGAAAATGCATTTGTCTTAAAAAATCTTCAGTCTCTACATTCCGCTGTAATATAATATTTTGAATTTCCCCAAGCGAAAAACCGAGATGCTTAAACGATTGAATTTGCTGTAACACATACAAATCATCTTTTGTATATAACCGATGCCCTCCCTCAGTATAATCGCTTGGCTTTAATAAATTAATCTTGTCATAATAACGAAGCGTCCGCACCGTAACATCCCCAACACTTGCAAACTCACTAATCATCCACGCCATATCATCACCTACTCCGCTAACTTCTCTTTCACATACTGAAGCATATGAGAAAAACTCATCTCATTCTGCCGACAATATTGAAACAAACCTACAAAGAATAATAAAAAAGGAACATTCCCTTTATAACGATTTTCATACTCACTAATACCATCATAAAAGTACTCATACTTTCTTTTTCGTAAAACAATATAAATCGCAATAAACAACACTGCAATCATAACCAAAAGTCGCTTTCCCCTTATCTCCACTTCTTGTTTCATCACCTATTCTCCTTCCACCGCATACTTATCTTCTTTAAATAACGGTATTCGAATGAAATAGCGATATGGTTCGTCGCGTATTACTTTCCACGCAACAAAAATCACTTGAACGACCTCAAAGGCAAACACAAGCCAAAACAAAACATCACTAACACGCGAACTAATATTAAATAGAAGAAAAATTAACAAATGAAAGTTGAAAGCCTTTCGGCAATGGTATTTGTACACTTCATTTTTACGTGCCAGCGTGATGTACATGAATAGTGGTGAAAAAATTCCTATTGCGGCTGAGAGTAGTAGCATGATGATGGTGTTTCTTTTTTCTTTTGTGGTAGTTTTCATGAGTAGTTTGGTCCCCCTTTTTGATTTGTCTTCTTTAGGTTAGGGGGTGACGTTGGGGGAGATGCAAGAAATAAACTGTAATTAATTCTGAAAAATAGACACAATGAAATATCTTACATACTTCGTTGTGTCTATTTACCTCATAAAAAACTAATTATCTATCAAAAAACATTTGAAATAAATACTGCAGCCAAAATAACATACATGTAATAAATATCCCAAACACTACATTTTCATTAAGCTTCTTAAAAATAGCACTCCATTTAACTACAATATATTGATTCACAACACACCAATAGCAGAGAAACAAGATTGAGATACCAGTCAAAGGAATCATAAAATTCACCGCTCTTCCCCCTTTCATTTTTATGATTCACCTATTATATCTCTACTAAATTAAAAGATCAACTGTATATATCCTCTTTAAATACTAAGGATTTATCTAGTCACGAATTCCCCCCACATTAATCTCTATAAAAATCACTTGAAAATTAAAAGAACTTGACAAGGGAGGCCTCCTACTTTTTCAAAGATTCAACACGATTAGTAATACAAAAATCAAATGAACCCGAAGAGTGGTACATGAAAAAACACCTCCGTATATTCGTATTTAATTTAAATACGAATATACGGAGGTGTTTCTTTTATGGGAACAAGAAAATCTTATTCAGAAGAAATTAAATGGAAAACAATCGAACTGAAAAAACAAGGATACACAAACAAAGAAATTATGGAACAATTAGGAATTAAAAATAAAGCACAGATTAAACTTGGATGAAGTGGCATCGTGAAGGTGAAACGTATCGTTTTAGTCGCCCTGTAGGAAAACAAAGTACGCTACAAAAGGTTAGTGAAGAAGGCATAACTGAAATCGAGAAACTTCAAATAAAGAATCGGAAATTAAAAATGCAACTAGATATTAAAAAAAAGTACCACGAAATCGAGAGGAGTTGGTTAAAGAAGTAGTTGTAGAAGTAGTGGAGTTGATCAAAGATGAGTACTCCATTAAAGAGATATGTATATTAATTGGTATACCTCATTCTACTTATTATCGATGGAAAAATAAAGCAAAAGATGTAAAGGAAGCAAAATTAGAACAGGCTATTTTGACAATTTGTATGACAAATCACTTTCGATATGGCCATCGAAAAGTTACTGCTTTATTGAAACGAAAATATAATTATCACCTAAATCGAAAAACTGTACAAAAAATAATGCAAAAGAAAAGTTTACAATGTAGGGTCAAAAGAAAGAGAAGAACCTAGATCAATAGAGAAAGTAGAATTGTTGTAGAGAATCTCTTAAATAGAAACTTTCAAGCTAACAAGCCAAATGAAAAATAGGTTACAGACATTACATATTTGCCATTTGGTACAGAGATGTTGTATTTATCAATTATGATGGATTTATATAACAATGAAATCATTGCGTATGAAATAAGTAACAGACAAGACGTAACACTTGTCTTAAACACAGTTGAGAAGGCAATCAAACTAAAACAAAAGACTCAAATTATACTACATAGTGATTAAGGGGCCGTGTATACCTCCTACGCTTTCCAAACGTTATCTAAAGAGAATGGCATTACCACAAGTATGTCCCGTAAAGGAAATTGCCATGATAATCCCGTAATAGAATCTTTTCATTCCTCATTGAAATCTGAATTGTTTTACTCCAAAGAAAAACAAATACATTCAACTTCTACTCTCAAACAACTCATTCACGATTACATTGAGTATTATAATACGGAACGTATTCAAGAAAAGTTAAACTACCTGTCTCCTATAGAATATAAGAAACAGGTAGCATAGGTGTTTTTTCATGTACCAAATTCGTGGGTCAGTTCACTATCTTTTCAATTTTTAGTTTGATGAACCTTTTTCTCTTTCTTTAATATACAAATCTAGTAGATTAGAAAGATAATAAACTGTCTGTACCTTTTTTCTAAATATTTTTTCGTCAATTTTGAAAGCAATAGAGACACAAATAAATATAAGTGCAACTATTAAAATCCACCAAATAGTACTTACAGGAAAAATCGCTTTCAACATTAATGTTAAAAATGTTAATCCAAATGCCAACTTTGCAGTATATATTTGAGTAGCTTTTACTTCTTCTGCTTTCGACTTAATAAAAGCATTCAATAGCTTTAAATCTTCTACTTCCATATTTTCAATACCTAGATTTGTAATTTCTAATTTACACTCAATTATTAAATTTTCAATTTTTTGTTTTAGTTCTCGTTTTAAAACTCCCATATAAAAATAATCAACTGCTTTCATAAATATTCCTCATTTATACTTTCTAAAAACTTATTATTAATCTAAATGAACATTCAGGTATTTTAATATAATAACACACTAACTAACTATTTTTCCACATCATACATATATTCTAATAGTACTAATTCTCTCCAATACTTTAATTGTAGCATAATATCAGAACTTCTTGTCGATGGATACTTATTTAATAAATAAGCTATCTTAGTTATAATATGTTTCATATTTCCTTCAGCTAAACTAACCAGCAATCTCTACTTTCCTCCTTCTATCTTTTTTATTTTTTCTTCTGCATTTACCTCTGCTATAGTTACATCTTCTCTTTTAAGCTCATCATCCACTTGTTCTAGTAATTCATTTATTTCAACTTCTGGTACTTCAATAGCTACTCCGTCCTTTGTATCACTCATCTTATAATTCTCAACGTCTCTAAAAACCACATTTTAAATAACTACAATACAAAAATAATACAAAAAAACTATCCTTTCACTGGTATACAACTAATATGCCATTTCTACTTATCTAAACAAATGCAGAGTTAAAAATCTTTCTATCCTCCAATAATAATACTTCTTCCCAATGATTACTTAAAATACAAATTTTTCACTTCACCTAATTAAATTTCTTAGAAATACATACGAAATTATATTGTTAAGATAAAACGAAATATATTACAATAAAACAAAATGTTAGAAAGAGAGTGAACTTATGGGGATTCCTGGGTGGTTATACGTTATTCTTATTTTCTTTTCTGGACTGGTAGGAGTAATTATAACCTTATTTACACAAGGTCTAAGACAAAAAAAACGAGATAAGTATGAATTATTAATTTCTTTTGTAGAAAATAGGTTTAATGTGCAGAGTACCGAATTTTCTCGGGCTTTAAACAAAATTTATATAATATTTGGTAAGAATAAAGAAGTTATAACTGCATTAAGACGATTTCATGATGGCATTACATATGAAAAGCCTGGAAAAGAAGAAATAGATAGAAGATTACTGGCACTATATAAATCTATGTGCCAGGATTTAAAAATTGACCCTATGGATGATACTCTATTTCAAGTACCATTTAATCCAAAAAATTGATAGCGAGTTTAATTAAATGGCTTTATAATTTAGTTATGGAAGGGGTGTATATTATGATAGAAACTGGAATGATATACATTCTCCCTCATCACCACTTCAGCCAACTTTGCTGAAGTGGTGATGAGGGATACTTCTTCCTTTCGAGCCTTATTGAAAAAAATTCATTATCAATCTTCTAGCTATAATCTATATGCCTTTCCATTTTGAATAGTTTTGTTTAATTATTTGATATTGTAGAACGCTTTTATATTCACTTACCAATTACTTACACCTTCCCTAAACCAATAGCCCACAGAGGTTTATATTTTTACTATGTAATAAAAACTTCACTAAAATAATACTCCATTTCTTAGTTTCAACTGATAATTAATATAAAAAATATGTACTTTACAAAAATTTTTCTTTATTATCCTCCTTCTGTAAAACTCGTAACAACATCATACAAATTCCCAGCTATAAATAATTCTCTACAGAAAATTTTATAAACTAATCATAAATAAAATACTAACCTCCACCACTATAGAGACAGTTAAAGGCAAATTTTATGATCACATAAATTACAGTAAACATCACTTTTTTATAGAGTTTCGTTTATACAAGGCCGTAAAAGTGCCTTTAAACCACCATTTCTTCGTAGCTCAGCAGGAATATTATCACCTTGACAAGGGGTGGCGGTCGCTGGTTTGAGACCAGTGGAGGCCATATTTACTTGCTATTACTAAGTTCCTTAGTAAAATTACGACGGTAATCATTCAAACTACATTAGGAACAATATAGACACCCATCTCGTAATATACTGATAATTATCGATTTTTTAGAACGCACTGAATAATCACACGTTCTTTTTTAAAGGTAGCATTCGCTAATTATATATCAAAAAATTATAAAGATATTGACTTTAAAAATTCCAAACCATTACTGCACAATATTATTGAGATTATAACTACTTATTCTCTATCCTGATTTTATTGTTTGTAATCGAAAGAAAAAAGAGCTTAGAACCCTTTAAAATAAAGAATTCTAAGCTTCTTTTAATTATTCCCACTCAATAAAAGTTTAAGTCTATTATAATAAGAATTGCTTTTAAATAAGGTCTTTATATGTAATTACTTTATTAAACAAAACTAAAATTCAATAAGCTTGGTATCATTTTTACATCTCAGAGGTGTTTTACGTTATCCTATGAAATTATATTAGCCCAACCCTTATTTCAATTGGGGATGTTTTTGTTTTGTCCAACCCGAATAGATTAGTTCATCACCCTATCTATTAAACGTCGTTTATTCACCATGCTTTATACAATAGGGTGATTTTTAATTATTGCATTTGTGGCACTCGTATCTTTTCTGTATCTAAAAGATTCGTACAAATAATTTCTTTTACTTCCTCGCGTGTTAGCATGTCTAATATTCTAACACCACCAATTTGATTTAAGATTTTATTTGCATTTGAGTAAGAATAGCGATTCACAATCATCTTATCTTGCTCAGCTAGCTCTTTAATGGCCTCTAAAATCCCTAATGAAATAGCTTTGTTAGAAATAATATTACTCGAGAACCAAGCAACTGCGTTACCACGGAATGCACCTTCTACAAAAAAGTCTGTTAAGTGGAATGGGTTACTTGGATGTTCCACATCTACAGTGTAATAAGCTATCCACCATAGTAACGATAAATTATTAATCATCAGCGAGCGCTTATGGCCTTGGTTAAAAATTGTCCTACTTTCAATACTACGGTCCTTATCTTGAGATGAAATTAAATTCAACTGATTTAAATGATAATCTACGTAGTACGTGTTGGCTAAAGCTACCCACATTTTCTCACTTTCAGCTTCTGAAATTGAAATATGCTTCAAACTACTCCATAGCGTTCGAATATTTTCTTTTGCAGCTTCACCATCAACTATTTCTAACTTCAATGGTACATAATCAAACACTGTCGAGCTTTCATGAACATTTCCAGGATTCGAAAAGAGTTTCGTAATTTCTACTGTATTATTTGTTTTATACAACGGTAAATAATCCGTTTTAAAATTAACTTTAAAATTTTCTAGAAATTCATCTGTTACATATGTAATAACATTAGTCATGCGTAAGCTCCGCTCCTTTATAGAAGTTATATAATGCATCTTCTACAGGTGCATCTAATAGCTGCTGTGCAACTTTCATGGCATCAGCAGTTAAAATCGTTTGTTCGTCATAGCCCGCTTTGTTTAGTAACTCAAATAACGCCGGTACCCATAAACTATCTCTGTTGAAATCACCATTTTTCACGCGCTCAATTACATATGTTAATGCGGGCACAACAATCGTTACTAACAACATGCTTTGTTTAACTTGATCCGAACGACTCATAACTTGATAAGCTTCGTGCGCATTTTTTGGTAAGTTGACTAAAATAATATCGCCATCAATATTAACATCCATAAACACATCATTAATCGCTGCAACACGAATCATCGACTTAGCATTTGGATTTTCTTTATTAGCAAATTTAATATTTAGCTCCGCCATTGTATCAAATGCTAAAATATCCCCTTTGATTAGCTTAAGTACATTAAAGTTATCACCGTAGTATTCATTATTGAAATTGGGATTACTATAATTTTCAATCACTTCATTAGCTAAAATCATCGTATTCACTTCAATTTTGCCACTGATCTCGTTAGCATTTAACGAAACCGTAAGCTCATTTTGTAACTTGGACGCTGTAAATAACTTACGATAACTTGAAGAAACCCCTTCTAAATGAACGGCATACACAGCCTTTCCTTCAGCAATGAATCGCTCTAACATCGCATCGTTTAATTTAAATTTCACCATAACATTCATTTTAGATGGTGATACTTTTTCAAAATGAATGTCGCTACTAAATTCGCTATTTTCATAGTCATTCATTTCACTACTTAAAACCGGATACGGAAATAAATCAGCTTTTAATTTCATATACCGTGCCCTCCATTTTTAACCGTAATTTACTATCAATTGAAATATCTGCACTGAATACCATGTTTTTCGATAGACTCTCTAATCGAACTGCGTTTCGTTTAATCGAAATTTCATTCGATTGACTTGCAACATCCACCACTTTCAATGGGTATGTCACACCATTTGCACCTATTGACTTCAATTCAACTTCAATTGCTTTTGATTTTTTCAATACTTTCCCGACAATTCGGTACTTCCCTTCAGCTGCATTAAGCTCAATAATTTTCAGCTTAATAGAAGTAGACGGACCTACTCGTTTTTCCTTATTCGCGATAACTTCCTCATCTTCACTATTTGAACCTTTATCGCCAGGTTCTTCATTTGACCCATAGTTTGTGTGAGGTGAGTCTCCACCGCCATTACCCTCACGTTTACCGCCGCTACCAGAAGTATCACCATCTCCGATTCCAACAGCTTCTAGTACATTCTTTAACAAATCTTCTTCTTTATTGCCATCTAATGTTTGATTCGTATTATTTTTTCGCGATAACTTAAAATCCTCGAAATTATTTTTTATACCCGAATCTTTCTGTTTTTTCTCCCCTTCCGTTTGTTGCTCATTTAAAGGTAATAAATCATTCACTCCGAATGCATCAATAACATCCGTACTGATATCTGCAAATGCCTCTTGTACTTTAGCCTTATACCATTGTAATAAATCCTTTAAAAAATCTGCTGCTTCTTGATGTGCTACTCCCTGCTTACGATCAATACTCCATGTATCATGATTAGCATTCTCTAAATCTTTTAAATAAGCATTCAATTCTTTTCCTAACGCTTGAAATACGCCTGAGAAATTGATATTGCCACTAACACGATTACGCTCATAAATTTTCATACCAGCTGCACGGGTTTGCAATACTGTACGATTAGCTGGCTCATGCTGCAACAAATATAGTTTAGCATCCGCTACATCTTTAACAAATGGATATTTTATAAAACGTTCATCCAAGTCAAAATCTAGCGTTTGCTCGCTTGTTAGTACTTCATAAAAACGATACGTTTTTAAAAACTGCGCTTTTGTATCCCCACTAAGTGTATTTTCTTCATATATACGCTTCATTAAAGAATGTACAGTTACATCGTTAATAGTTTCTCTTTTACCAACTTTTACAACAAGCTTTCCTTGAATAATCGCAAGTAAAAAATTATTTAACGTTGAAAGAACAATATTTTGCGTCCACTCATCATAATTTTTCAGACCGATTATAAAAATATCTGTCCCAAATTCGTCATTTTTTCTTTTAGGGTAACCAAATGTTTGCTGTTCAGCAATATAGTCTGCTTCAGCGTCCACACACGTCGCACGCTCTTGTGTAATGAAGTTTTCTTCTTTGATTTTGAATGAAACAAAATTCATTACACCTACTGACTTTTCAGTTCCTTCATTTGCTAGTGTATTATAAAACACCATCCGTAGATCTGAGGCTGCAAACGGCGCTGCTTTACCAATTCCTTTACTTCCCGCTGAATCAGTATCATCCTTTTCTGAATAACCGTCTCCCAAAACTAATGACTCATATTTCTTTTTATTTAACCCTGTTGTATTGTAGTCACTAATTTTTAAGACAGGTACTTTAGGTGCATGAAGCACATCACTAAAACGCTTTAAAAAATCGAGAGTGTCTTTGTTATTTTTTTCCGTCCATAATTCAAGTGCTTTCGGCAATGCCTCATCTTTAATAGATTTAACATTGGAGATGTTTTCTGTTGGCATTTCAAAAAAGTCAAACCTAATTTCAACTGCTTCTTCCTTGCTTTTATCTTTTGCATCCAATGAGTTTTGCAGTACCTCACGCGTCAAAGACTCCGCAACATTATCTAAGAATATTTCAATTGATGGATTATTTACCCCCTTTGGAGTTAACCCTTGTCCATTAGGAAATTTCCACTTAGGCATATCTTCCCCTCCTGTAGCTTTAAATAGTTATTTGTCTATTTGAATTTAAACTCCGTAGAACGTTGTTTACTTTCTTCTATAAATTTATTTTTCAAACTTTTAATCTCTGAATCTAGCGTTTCAATAATCTGCTTCACTTGTTCATCTGTATACTCATAGTTATTTTTATTCGCTAAATTACCAATCAACTGTAACTTTTTAAGCGTATCTGAAACACGTTTCTCTGCTAATTCTTTAAATTTCTCAGACTTTTTACCATTATATCCCACGAATATATCAATCTCCTTTTCAATTCACATATAATATAAAAATCTAATGTTATTAATTATAGAATATACTAACATAAAAACTTGATTTTACAAATAAATTCCAAATATATTGATTACATTTTATTTATTTAGTAATTTATAAACGATATATTTAACAAAAATATAATTAATATTGCACCATTCAATCAATAAATTCATGATAAACTGAACCTCATTTCGCATCAAATCAATAAAATCAAATAAAGGTGCTAATAATTCTAACTGTCAATTTGTAAAATCATCCCTTAAAATAACTGTTATTATGCCCTCGTTCCCCCTTAAATACCTCCATATAAAAAGCCATCCGAAAAAGAAGTAAACTCAAATAATGGTACATGCAAAAACACCTCCGTACATTCGTATTTAATTTAAATACGAATGTACGGAGGTGTTTCTTTTACGGGAACGCGAAAATCTTGTTAAGAAGAAATTAAACGGAAAACAATCGAGCTGAAAAAACAAGAGTACACAAACAAAGAAATTATGGATTAATGAGGAATTAAAAATAAAGCACAGATTAAAAATTGGATGAAGTGGCATCATGAAGGTGAATCGTATCGTTTTAGTTGCTCTGTAGGAAAACAAAGTACACTCCAAAAACTAGTGAAGAAGGTATAACTGGAATAGAGAATAGAGAATAGAAAATTAAAAATGCAAATAGATATTGAAAAAAATACCACTAAATTGAGAGGAGTTGGTTAAAGAAGTAGTTGTAGAATTAGTGAAATTAATGAAAATAATGAGCACTCCATTAAAAAGATATGTATATTAATTGGTATACCTCGTTCTACTTATTATCGATGGAAAAATAAAGCGAAAGATATAAAGGAAACAAAATTAGAACAAGATATTTTGACAATTTGTATGACAAATCACTTTTGATATGGACATCGAAAAATTACTGCTTTATTGAAACGAAAGAATAATGCAAAAGAAAAATTGACAATGTATAGTTATAAGCAAGAGAAGATAGGATTGTTGTAGAGAATCTCTTAAATCTAAACTTTCAAGCTACCAAACAAAATGAAAAAAAGGTTACAGATATTACATATTTGCCATTTGGTACAGAGATGTTGTATTTATCAAGTATTATGGATTTATATAACCATGAAATCATTGTGTATGAAATAAGTAATAGACAAGAACATAACACTCATCTTAAAAACAGTTGAGAAAGCACTAAAATCACAACAAAAGGCTAAAATTATACTACATAGTGCTCAAGGGGCCGTGTATACCTCCTACGCTTTCCAAATATCCCGTAAAGGAAATTGTCTTGATAATGCCGCAATAGAATCTTTTTATTCCTCATTGAAATCTGAATTATTTTATTCACAAGAAAAACAACTCCTTCACGATTACATTGAGTATTATAATATGGAACGTATTCATGAAAAGTTACACTACCTGTCTCCTATAGAATACAAGAAACAGGTAGCATAGTTTTTTTCATGTACCACTATTCGAGTTCACTTCACTTGTTTTTTATCTTTTACCTTAATAATGTATTTAAGTTCAATGCCATTATATTCTTAAACTCCTCAATCATATCGAGTGTTTCATCATTCATAATATTTAGTTCAGCTGTTGCCAAAGAGTAAATCATAAAATCAATTGAAGTAGATAATGTTTTGTCATCCTTTGTACCAATTACAAAGCGCTCATAGAAAGGGTGATCAATATTCCAGACAATCACCGTTGTTTTCCCTTCCATTCTAGCTTCATAAATATGACCAGCCTTACCATCATGCTGCGCCTCAAATCTCACACGAACATTTTCACGAGGCTTACGCGAAACCTTATCTTTCCCTCTTACACCATCTTCTTTCCTTTTATTATTGATCTGCTTTCCAGTATCATCCGATGGCTTTGGTGTTTTTAATAAAGGCGCTTTCTTATTAATATGACGTTCTGATTCCTTATGATCTATGTCCTGTGCTTCTTTTGCCGCTTTTCCCCTCTGTAACATCCGCCTAATAGCAATTATTTGATGCTTCACATCAGCCTGAATTTTATCAAAAATCGATTGTTCTAAATTCACACCATTCTTCTGAAAGTTAACCCCCATATTTTCATCAAGTGCAGCAGAGAAATAAATTTCTCCACGAAACCTATTAAGTTGTGGATGTCGAGTGTAAAGATCTAGCACTGAGCCCTTTTCAATTTCACGATTGTTACGCATCACATAAAAACCTTGAGTTGATGCATTAATTTTTCGAGATAAATTACCCGCTACCCCAAAATCAGGAAGAATTCCTAAACGTACACGAATTGTTTCCTTCTTCTCAATCCCTTCTTCATCTTTAATAGTAAATTCATATTCCTCATCAGAATAAATTTCTCCACCTTCAGATAACATGTAAATATCATCTGCTTCTACTTTTTTTCCATTAACATAAAATTCTCGCCCTGCGTTAATGTACTCACGAAACGTGCGTCCTATATCCTTCATAAGTTGAGAAGCAAAATTATTCAACTTTTTATTCGTAATTTTGTCACAATCAATCAATCTAATAACAGTGCCTTGATCCTTCTCGTCTAAATGTACATTAAAGAAGTCTATATCTTCCTTTTCTGGTTCTCCAATATATTTAACGAAAGCATTTTCATTAATAATTTCATCTATATCCTGAGCTGCCTTTAAAATTGCTTGAGATTTTAATTGTTTCGTTATCACCTCTACACGGCGAGCGATTGAAATAGATGCTGTAGAAAGACCCATTCCAAATTTCCCTAATTCTGTTGTGATATCACGTTCAACAGCGGATCCTAAACGAAGAGATTGATCTAACACATCAAAATTCATACCATATCCATTGTCTATAATAGATATTACAATAAGACCATCAATACTTTCGATTTTCACAATAATTTTATCTGCTTCCGCATCAAGTGCGTTATCAATAAGATCATTGATAGCGGATATATTGTTATACCCTAAATTGCGTAATGCCACAATAAATAAACCTGCGTTTGGACTATTCTCACGATTATGTTTAACCATGAACCAACACTTCCTTATCTTATTAAATTTGTCTTGAAAATAAAAAGGTCTGCTCCTAAAAGGACAGACCTCACCTACGTACATGAAAAGTTATGAAACACCTTTAATAAAACTAGGAACTCTTAATTTTTTGCACGTAGACTCGGTACTATACCAAATCTAATTACATTTTAATATAAGACCCCATGAATAAAAATATAATCCGACAAAAAACCAAAAATTACCACATATAAATAACCTTCTATTTATCTACTTCGTACATTTATTCTTTACAAGAAAAAAAGTATAGTGAACTAATTCACTATACTCCTTTCCTCATTTATTAAAATAAACTCAACTGCACAATACTATCCATCTTCTCTTCTTCTTTGTTAATCTCTAAAATCCTTTGCCCCATTCGCTCTACCAAATTAACGACTAAAGCATTTCCCATACAAAAGTATCTGTTTCTTTGTGGCATCCCTGTATTTGTCCAATCCATCGGGAAACCATTTAATAACTCACATTCAACTGGTGTTAAATATCTTAGTCTTTTTGTATAAGGATCTTCAATTACATGAGAACTTCTATTACATGTTCCTTCACTTGTTAACATTGTACGTCCAGGCTTATCTAAATCATCAGGGAAAGCCATTCCTCCCTCAGAGTAGAAATATTTATGACCTGTCGCCTTTGACACTCTTTCTTCTTTTTTAGGACCTTTAAGATACTTAAGTTCCTCAAATTCTGTTCTGCCCTTTTTGTTAACCTTATCCATTTTTAAATAATACGATTCATCTACAGGGCCAAATTTATCATATACCTTTTGAACAACTTCACCTAAAGTCTCTGGACTTTCAGTTACTGGAACTAATTCTTCCGTATATACTTGTCCATCCATCATTACGCCAGAATTATAGTATTCAGCTTTAAATGTATCAGAAACTTCAATAATATCGACTGGCAACTCAAATTGCCCTCTTTTTTTGTTTTCTTCAGGTGCTTCATGCACATTAAAAATTGGAGCGAAGAATCCATTTTCACACAATATCTCTAAAGGCTTCATTTTACTTTGAACAGACTTGAAATGAGATTCTTTTAAATACGCAAAAATAAATACTCTTCGTCTTCTTTGAGAATTTCCATAATCCGCAGCGTTAATAACTCTCCATTCGACTACATACCCTGCATCGCTAAAGCTCGCCAGCATAATAGAAAAATCACGACCTCTTTGTTTTGCTGGTGATTTCAATAATCTATCTACATTCTCTAACAAAACAAATCTTGGCTTGCGAGAATTAACTATGTTCATTATCTCCCAAAAAAGAACACCTTTTTTTCCTTGTATTCCTTTTTCATTTGATAAAGTACGTGCTACAGAATAGTCTTGACAAGGGAATCCACCTACTAATAAATCATGCTCAGGTATTTCCGGCCAAGCTTCTGCTATATCTCTATTTACATGTATTCCTTTATTTTCAAAGCGAGTTGCATAGCAATTAAATGCATGTTGTGCTTTAGTTGAGGGCTCCCACTGGTTTCCCCAAAGAACTTCAAAGTTTTCATTTGCTTCTAGTCCTAATCTAAAACCTCCTACTCCCGCGAAAAGTTCTACTACTTTCACCATAAATACACGAACATCCTTTCGGTATTTTATTTATCTATGCTTCATTATAATAAAAAGTGAGGAAAAGATCAACTATAACATTTCAAGAACCATACTTTTTTACAATTCCTTATTTTGGATTGTAACAATCAAGGAAACAGTTCGCTACTATATCAATATTATAAAGGAAGAAACTTCCCTTGAACAGATCCAATATAGCCGTTATCTAATAAAACAAATCGTCTTTCCCTTCTTATAAATTTTACTTATATAAAATTGAAACAGCTTTTTATTATAGCATAACTTTAATATGTATTGTTTAAAATCATACAACGCAGTACTGGATACAGAAAGGAGTTTATTATGGACTATACTACAATAGAAGAACTAATGAAAAAAGCACATGAAGCTGAAGGAAAAACGTTTGGTGAAATCGATACAACTGACCGACTTGCAAACGCTAAATCAAAAGGTGGACTAGGGCAAGTAATCGAGGAAAGCTTTTTTGGATATGAAGTCAATTCAAACGCAGAAGCTGACTTTCAACACCTTGGTGTTGAACTTAAAGTAACTGCATTTAAACAAAATAAAAACGGTTCACTATCTGCCAAAGAGCGGCTAGTCTTAAATATTATCAACTATATGGAAGAAGTTCATACACACTTTGAAACGTCAAGCTTTTGGAAGAAAAACGAAAAACTATTATTAATGTTCTATGAATGGGTACCTGGTGTAGACCGTAAAGATTTTCACATTACAAAAAGCCTTTTATTCACCTATCCCGAAGCTGATTTAGAAATAATTAGACAAGACTGGGAAACCATCGTAAATAAAATTCGTGCCGGCAAAGCACATGAATTATCTGAAGGTGATACAAACTATTTAGGAGCTTGCACTAAGGGTTCCAATAAAAATTCACTTCGCTCACAACCGTATTCTGAAATTCCAGCAATGCAAAGAGCTTTTTCGTTAAAGCCTTCTTATATGACAGCACTAGTTCGCAGGTATCACCTAAACGAAGAACTAGTAAGTTTTACAACAACAAATGAACTAAAAGGAAAATCTTTAGAAAAAATCCTTTATTCAAAATTTGAAAATTACATAGGCTTAACTGATCAAGAAATCGCTCAAAAATTATCTATTGATTACAAACCTACAACCAAAAGCTTTGTTCCACTATTAGTAAGCTCTTTACTTGGCATCAAAGGAACTCGACTCGATAAAATTGAAGAATTTGCGAAAGCTAATATAGAATTTAAAACAGTTCGTTTAGAGCCCAACGATAAACCCGAACAAAGCATGTCATTTGAAACAATCGATTTTCATCAATGGACAAACGAATCATGGGAAGAAAGCGAAATTAGAGAACGCTTCTATCAAACCAAGTTTTTATTCGTAATTTTTGAATTTAACCAAACAAAAAAAGAAAATCCAAATCGTAAACTCTACTTTAAAGGTATTAAACTTTGGAACATGCCTACTCCTACAATAGAAAAAGAAATACGTGAACTATGGGAAGAGGTTAATAAAGTAATACATGAAGGTATTCAAATCGAATATAAAAAACGCGGTGATAAAGTCGTCGAAGCAAATAACCTACCAAAAATAAACTTCAACGGTGTCGCGCACATTAGACCAAAAGCCCGCAACGGTGCCGATAAAGTAACTTTACCTGATGGCCAGCAAATTACAAAGCAGTGTTATTGGTTAAATAATTCATACATAGCTGATATTATTACTGATAAAAAATCATAAGGATTTAATTTATAAAGAAATTACCATTCATGATAAAAAGCAGATATCAATTTTATCCCTAAAGATATCTGCTTTTATCAATTTGTTACGATTTTACAAATAGTATTTCTAATGACCGATTATCTAGTTATTCCAACATTAATTGAAGTTGAAATCCCTAATAATATAATTAATAATTGATGAATATTCAAAAAACAATCCCAATAAAAATAAGTACTTTCCCTAACCTTTTATACTTTTAAATCATTTATGTATCCTTTCACTATCTCACAATGCTGAGGATATGTATCTTTTAGTGCTCCTTTCAAAACTTTTAAATCTTCTGTAATATCTTTTACATTCCAGGCTGTAGAGCCATCATCAAAAAGTCCAATAACTAGTGTTGGAACAGTAACAGAGAGTTTTGCAGCTGGTATTTCCCTTATTGTTTTTTCATAATTTGAAACACCACTATCAATTCTCTTACAAAGTTCATAAGAAGGAACAATTAAAATACATATATCTGTTAAATCATAAGAAAAGCTAAGTTGAAACTTGAAGTAGTTACGATAACTGGAAGCAACGTTACCAAACTCAACTTCAATTTGAAGTTTAAGAATAACTTCTCCTGTATCAGGATCAATATAGTATTTTCGAAAATCAGAGCGTAATGCATCATCAGATGTATTCGGTGTAGCTCGAGGCTCTTTTTCCCAGCCAAGCTCTTCGAATCTCAAAAGAAAATAAGTATTCATTATCTGCTGTATAACTTCCAGCTGTGACTGACTGCCCGATTTCCCCTTGTATATTGGAACAGGGCAATCACGACAAACCATTATCAATTCGTTATATGCAGCTTCAAAACGGGGATGTTGCAAAATCTCTTCTGCATACCTATAAGAATATGTTTCTACTTTCATTTTTCTATCTCCCTAAATATCTTAGTTACAATACTTTCTCTAGCATTCAATTAATTTGCTACTCCCAAAGTATACCTTAAAATTCAGCATTATTAACGTTGAATATACTAATTTTTACAAACAAACCAATAGAAAGGTGTTAATTACTAAATCTAACCATCCCCCCATACCAACCACTACACTCCTCCAAAAACCCTCTCGTCTCCCCACTCCCCTTATAAAAACTCTCCCAACCCCGCTCCCTCAAAACCCCCTTCCAACTATCACTCTCAACCATCTTCTTAATAACACCATCCCAATAAGCAACCTCTTCCTCCGTCATATCTTTTGGGCCCATAATGCCTTTCCAGTGCTGGAATATGACGTTGATTCCTTGTTCTTTCCAGGTTGGGATTTCTGGTAGTCGGTCTAGCCGTTTTGGTGCGGATACGGCTAGTATTTTTATTTTGCCGGCTTTGTATTGTTTTTCGGCTTCGGATAGGGTCATGGTTGCGGCGCTGATTTGTTTGTTCGTTAGGGCGTTTATGATTTTTTCTTTGTTTTCGTAGACGAAGAATTGTAGTTCGGCTGGGTTTATGCCGAACGCTTTGCTTACTTGTACGAAGGATAGGTGATCATCGTTTCCTAGGCCGGGGGCAACGCCGATTTTGAAGTTTTTCTTGTCTTGTTTTAGTTGTTCCATTAGTTCGTTTGCGTTATCTATGGTGCTGTCTTTTGATACGACAACGACTTCCCAGTCCGATGCTAATGTTGCGAGCGGTGTGAAGTCTTTATATGTTAGTTTACTGTGGCCTAGTAGATTGTTCGTTATGAGTAAGCTTGAGTTAATCGCCAGTACGTGACCACCTTTTTGTTTCGTATATTTCCAGCCGACGTCACCGCTGCCACCTACTTTGTTGGTGACTGTGATTGGTTTTGTAAAGATTTTTTCTTCCTTCAGTGTTTTTTGCATCGCTCGTGCTGTTAAGTCCCATCCTGCTCCTTGAACGTTTGGCGCAACGATTTCTACTTTGTCGATGTTCACTTTATTCGTATGGGATTTTTCCGAGGCACAACCAGCTATTACTCCTGTCATGATCCATATACATAGTAATAATCGTTTTTTCATAGTCCTCGTCCTATTCGGTACTTTCGTTCTGGTCGTCCGATAATGCCGTATGTGTATTCTACTGTGCATTCGTTTGTCGCTACTAAATATTCCAAGTATCTTCTTGCGGTTGTTCTGGAGGCCCCCATTTGTTCTCCCATTTCTTCTATTGTAATGCCCTCTTCAAATCCTTTTATAATTCCTTTCACTTTTTGCAGTGTTAGCGGATCCACACCTGTCGGTAAGTTTTTTATGTCTTGTGTTTGCGAAAGGCCAAAGAAGTTATCGATAAGTGCTTGATTCACTTCATTGTTACTATGTAATAATTGCTTCTTTCTTTTATAGTCTTCAATTGTGCGAACGAATTTTTCTAACGTGACCGGTTTTATAAGGTAGTTGCTTACGCCATTTCGAATTGCTTTTTCTAGCATATGGTTTTCATTCGCCGCAGTAACCATAATGACGTCAACGTCTGGAAAGTCAGCATGAATTTTCGGTAATAAGTCGGTTCCGATTCCATCTGGCAAGTAATTATCTAATAAAAGTAAATCGATTTCTTCCCTTTGTAGTAGTTCCATCGTTTCTTTCGCGTTCAATGCTTTTCCGATCACTTTTACGTCCTTTATTTTTAATAAAAACTCTTCCTGAATTTGTGCGACGCGGAAATCATCTTCTGCAATTGCAACCTTCAACATATGCCAATCCCCCTGTTTGTCATGTACTTTCTCTCAATGTTTTCGGAAGGTAAATTGTAAAAATAGCTCCCCCATTTTTCTCATTTTGAATTTCAATTGTTCCCTCTAGTAGATCTACCATTTCTTTCATGTTTGCTAGTCCGTAACCACGATTATTTCCTTTCGTTGAAAATCCCTTTTGAAAAATGGTCGTGATTTTTTCTTCCGGTATCCCAGCTCCACTATCTATCACTTCAAACACAATATCGTGCCCAATATCCGTAACGAAGAAGGAAACTCTCTTCTCCTCTTGCCCACTCACCGCATCAAACGCGTTATCGATTATGTTTCCAAGAATCGTAATAAGATGCGAAACTTTTATATGGTCTGGTAACGGATGAAGCGCACTATCTCCTTCAATATGAAAATCGATTTTCTTCTCAGACGCTGTTCCGATTTTTCCTAATAAAATAGCTTGTACTTTCGCATCATGAATTTGATGGAATAAAATATGGTTTTGGCTTTGATGAATATTAGATTCTTGTTGGATAAATTCAATCGCTTCTCTGTAGTGCCCTAACTGAAGTAATCCTGATAAGACAAAAAGCTTATTTGTAAATTCATGTGTTTGAGCGCGTAAGTCCTCGGAATACTTTCTTACTTCAGATATTGTGTTCACAAGGTTTTGCAGTTCTGTTTTATCTCTAAAACTACATACAATGCCTACCGTATTATCATTTTCGAGTATTGGTGTCATGTTTAAAATAAACACTTTATCTTGAAATGCGATTTCTTGATCGTTTTCTAGTACTCGCTCCATATGAAATTCAGGCAAAACTTTTGAAATGTGCTGCTGCATATAATCACCATTTACATGAAGCATTTCTTCTGCCGACGTATTCATCATCGTAATAAAACCGTTTTGATCAATGGCGATAATCCCTTCTTTTATAGATAGTAGTATCGCGCTTCGTTCCCGGTATAGCGCTGCGATTTCATTCGGCTCTAAACCGAGTGTATCTTTACGAATGCTACGTGCTAAAAGAATGCCGCCAACAATGCCTGCTACTAATACAGCTAAGGAAAAGAGTATAATTTCTTTCGTTCTGCTCAGTATGTTAGATTCGATACCTTTTATTGAAAACTCTACTGTCACAACACCTACGACTTGATCGTAGTCTCCGTTATGAACAATAATGGGCGCCTTCGCCATTAAAGCGGAACCACTTTCACCATTTCCTTCAAGCGTATAATAGCCACCAAAAGTGAGTGCTTCATAGTTATACGGATTGTTACTCATCGTGCCAATTAAATCCGAATTAGAATGGGAATACATAACCCCAAAGCGATCTTCTATAATGACATAATCTGCACCAGCTTGCTCACGAACTTGTTCCGCAATGGATTGAATGGTACTTTTATGCCCGTTATTCTGAAAAGCTTCTTTTATAGCAGGCATAAAAGAAAGCGACTTCGCTGTTTGCAGTGCTAACTGCTCCACTTGACGCTTCGTATCAACGGACTGAATGTAAACAAATATTCCCGCTAATAGGAGAACGACAAATAAAATTAACGTAATAATTAAGCTTACTATTTTCGTTTGCAATGACACTTTGCGTGATTTCTTCATACTTCATACCCTTTGATAAAATATTCAAAACTATCAATCTCCTTTTTCTATTATTATGACAAAACTAATAATGAAGCAACTATTAAAATTATCCGTGTACATAAAGTACAAAAAGAATAAAATTGTCATAATATTGAGATTTCATCCTACAGACAGTACAATTCAACTATAATGAACACGCTTTCATAATTATCATTTTATTTATAAGTAAGAGGAGGAATGATTATGGCCCAAGCAAAATCTAATCGAGTCGCCGGCAATATTTTCAAAGGTTCTGTCGGCAATTTAATTGAATGGTACGATTGGTACGTTTACTCTGCTTTCGCTGTTTACTTCTCAGCAGAGTTCTTTCCTAAAGGCGATCCAACGAGTCAGTTACTGAACACTGCGGCTATTTTCGCAGTTGGATTTTTAATGCGCCCTATCGGAAGTTTATTAATGGGCCGCTATGCGGATCGGCACGGACGCCGGGCAGCATTAACGCTTTCTATTACGGTTATGGCCGGCGGTTCTTTCATTATCGCCTGTACACCGAGTTACGAAAGCATCGGTATTATGGCGCCTATTATTTTAGTTCTTGCCCGTTTACTACAAGGACTATCGCTTGGCGGAGAGTATGGAACTTCCGCAACGTATTTATCTGAAATGGCTAGTAGTGGTCGCCGCGGTTTTTATTCCAGCTTCCAATATGTAACGCTCGTTGCTGGGCAAATGGTTGCATTAGGCGTTCAAATTGTTCTTCAGCAATTACTAAGCGAACCAGATATGAAAGCTTGGGGATGGCGCATTCCGTTCATTATTGGAGCGATGGGTGCAGTAGCTGTATTATGGCTTCGCCGCACGATGGATGAATCGGAGCAGTTCTCAAACATAAAATCACAAAAACGCGAAAGCGCAGGAACCGTTCGCGCTCTTATGAAACACCCGAAAGCAGTATTAACAGTAGTCGGTCTAACACTTGGGGGCACTGTTGCATTCTATACGTACACAACATATTTACAAAAATTCATGGTAAACACAGTCGGTCTTCCAAAAGAAGTTGTAAGCTGGATTAACTTTGTCGCACTACTTATTTTCGTCGTACTTCAACCAATTGCGGGGTTACTATCCGATAAAATTGGACGCCGCCCACTATTAATGGCATTCGGTATTCTCGGAACATTACTAACAGCACCAATCTTCTTCTTTATGGAAAAAACGACAGAACCAATCGTAGCGTTTTTACTTATGATGGTCGGCCTCATCATCGTTACTGGTTACACATCGATTAACGCAATTGTAAAAGCAGAACTCTTCCCAACTGAAATTCGCGCACTAGGCGTAGGTTTACCATATGCACTAACCGTTGCGATATTTGGCGGAACAGCCGAGTTCATCGCATTGTGGCTAAAAAGTATCGGTATGGAATCACTATTCTACTTCTACGTAGCTGGATGTATCGCAATCAGCTTTATTACGTATTGGCGTATGGCTGAGTCATCGAAGACTTCGCAGATTGAGGCGGAGCTTGGTGGTGGGGATACATTAGTTAATAATAAATCTAGTTAAAAAAGGCACCTTAAGGTGCCTTTCTCTCATTTGAATTTACTATTTGAGTAATCTAATCGTTTACCTTTGATCCTTAAATCCCCAACCGGAGACTAAATAGTTTTGCGTTTTGTTTATTGTAACGCGGATTACCTTTTTCTTATCATTTTTAGAATAACCTTCTACATCAATAAAACCATCACGTACTCCATGTAAAATATCAACTTTAGTAACTACAAGATCTATATTTTCTTTATCCTTCATATGATTTATTGCTACTTTTGAAGCTTTATCTTGAGTAATATTTTTGTTGTACATTGTATACGACATGTAGCCTATTATTAATAATAAAATCGTAAAAATAGCAATATTCACCTTTTTTCTCTTATTCAATATATTTCCTCCTTAAGAAGATTTATAATATAACTATAAATCTTTTTTGAGGAGATGGAAATATGGGAAGTTCAGTTTCAGATAAAAGCCTTTCCCATTTGGCTACTAGTAGTTATGGTGATGCTCTTACAGAAGTTGTAGAATTTGGTAAACAAAAAGAGATTTGGAAACCTGTAGAAATAAATGGTGCTGTTCTTCATAACTCAAAAAATAGCTTTGATGCCACTGTTTACAAGAATGAAGAAACAAAACAAGTTGTGATTGCTTTTCGCGGTTCTTGGGAAGCACCTGATTTTTATGATGCAGATGTATTTGATGTTATGGGTAATCGTTTTAGAAAAAATCAAGATAGTTTAGAAAAAATGAATAACTTTGACACTTCATCACTTCCTTTAACTGAACAATTTAATTTTGCTATGGCGAAAGAAAGAAAGCAAAAAATAGTTGCAGAAAGTCAATTTACTAATGCTGATGATTTAACAAAAGAAGTAAAGAAATATATGAAAGACCCTAAAAATGGATTAGACGGATACCAACTTACATTAACCGGCCATTCTCTAGGTGGTGGTTTAGGTGAATACGCTGGGGTTATGAATGATGTAGCAGTTGTTAGTTATGAAGCTCCAAATGTTATTGATTCATTACCTAAAGATAAAAAAGAAAAAGCCTTAAGGGGAGATTATAAAGATCAAATTACAACTATCGGAAATCCCAATGATACTGTATTTACTGGTTTTAGAGGAAATGATAATAAAAATAGAGGTCGTATAGGTCATTTATTTTATACAGATAAACCAGATATAAAAAATGATAATAGGATTCATGATGCAAGTAGTTACATTCCATTTTTACCTTTTTTAACAAATAGTTATAATACTGTTCGTTTTTTCATGGGTTTTATGGGTCCAAGCTTTCATTCCATGGATAACCTTAGTCACGATAAATACGGTTATTTAAATATGCCGAATATGTACGATGGGGAGACAGGAGAGAAAATTCAGGGGTCCCCGCGCGCTGATGGGGTTACAATTCATTTAACAGTCGAAGAAGTTAAACAAATTACTTCAGATTTAAGAAGGGAAATTAATGATATTAACCAAAAGATCGTTCAAGCAAGCAATAAAATTATTAATGTATTACAACAATCGCCAGCTAGTGTTGATGGCAATTTAATTAATACACTTACATACGGTATTTATGGATTTCAAAGAGGGTATATGGAATGTATTCGTTCTGAGGCTGATTTCATTGAACAAAGAGCGATTGAATTTGAAACTGTTGATAAACAAAACTGAAAAACGGGTGATCTTCATGAAAAATTATGATGTTATAGCACATGCTGCCGATGTAGTAGGTGCCAAAAATAATTTAGAATCGTGTATTTTAGAATTAGAAAATCACAGAAAGAATGTCAATGCCATAAAAACACTATTAGCACATAGCTGGAAAGGAAATACCGCTAAAGAAATTGAAAGAAGGTTAAGTGAAGTAGAGAAGGAACTCGTCTATAGAATCGATGAATTTAGAAAGATAGGAGATGATTTAGATAGATATAGAAGAGCAATGGATAGCTTCGCGAATCAATTCATGATGATGGGGCCTAAATATTAGTATAAAAAGCACCCTAACGTATCCATTTCCAGCTAATATTACCATATATTATATTAGCTCTGTGCGCTTTCCTCATTTGTCATACTTGAGTCTAAATTTAACCTTACCAATATGAAGGTTATTATAAATTATGCATGTATAACTAATATTTGTTTCATCTTACAAAATAATATGTACTACATATTGAACTTATTTACTATAAAAAATGACTTGAATTCTAAAACATTTAATTTTGTAGAACCTGTTCCCTTTGATTACCACATAATACCCATAGTGATTTCTCCACTTAATTTTGGAGCACTGGCAATCAAAGCTTGTAATCTCTGAAATAAGAAGCGTTTCGTATTTAATAATCTCCTTTGTTAACTTAATGGCCACGTAAAACAAAAAAAGCACCAGGTCCCCCCTAGTGCTCTCCCCCTAAAACAAATGACAAGCCACCTCATGCCCCTTCGCAATCTCCACCATCTTCGGTACTTCCTGGGCGCATTTTTCAGTGGCGAATTTGCAGCGCGTTCTGAATTTGCAGCCGGATGGTGAGTTTAGGGGGCTTGGTACTTCTCCCTCTAGAATGATCCGATCTTTACCTGTTTTTGTTGGATCTGGTTCTGGCATGGATGAGAGTAGTGCTTGTGTGTATGGATGTGCCGGTTTTGTGTATAGGTCTTCGCTGTCGGCAATTTCTACTATGTTTCCTAAGTACATGACTCCGATTCGGTCTGATATGTGTCTTACCATAGATAGGTCATGTGCGATGAATAAATATGTGACTCCTGTTTCTTCTTGGATGTCTTGCAGCATGTTTACGACTTGCGCTTGGACTGAGACATCGAGTGCTGAGATCGGTTCGTCACATAGGATGAAATCTGGTTTTACAGATAGTGCGCGCGCGATGCTGATGCGCTGACGCTGGCCTCCGCTAAATTCGTGCGGATAGCGATATAGATGTTCTTCTTTTAGGCCTACCTTTTTGAGCAGGTCTAATATGATTTCTTTTTGTTCTTCTTTTTCGTAAGATCCGTGAATGTTCATCGGTTCGCTAATAATTTGGAATACGTTCATCGACGGATTTAATGATGCGTATGGATCTTGGAAAATGATTTGCATTCGTTTTCGATATTCTTTTAGTTCACTTTCCTTTAAGCTTGCGATGTCTTTTCCGTCGAATAAAATGTTACCTGAAGTGACATCGTGCAAGCGAATGATACTTCTTCCTGTCGTTGATTTTCCACAGCCCGATTCTCCTACTAATCCGAATGTTTCACCTTTTTTAATTGCGAAACTTAAGTCATCGACTGCTTTTAATTGCTCTGTTTTTCTGCCGAATAGTCCTTTTTTAATAGGAAAATACTTTTTTAAGTTCCGAACTTCAATTAAGTTTTCTTCATGCATGGGAATCACCTACTGTCTTATCGTTTAACCAGCACATGGAACGCCTTCCGTCTCCGATTTCAAAATATGGCGGCCGTTCTTTTTCACAAATGTCCATCGCATGCGGGCAACGCTCTGCGAATGGGCAACCTTTTGGCGGGTGTAATAAGTTTGGCGTTACACCTTGAATTGGTGCGAGCCTTTCTTTTACACCGTTCGATATTTTCGGCAAAGAGTTTAATAGCCCTTTCGTATATGGATGATTCGGCGATTGGAAAATATCAAGTACAGGTCCTTCTTCCATAATAAGCCCGCCATACATAACGATAACGCGTGTACAGTTTTGCGCGACTATTCCTAAATCATGCGTAATAAGAAGTAACGCCATATTCGTTTCATTTTTTAAGTTTTTCATTAAATCTAGTATTTGTGCTTGTATCGTTACATCAAGCGCTGTTGTTGGTTCGTCCGCAATGAGAAGGTCAGGGTTACAAGACATTGCCATCGCGATCATAACCCGCTGCTTCATACCACCGCTTAGTTCGTGCGGATATTGTTTTACCCTTTCTTCTGGCGACGAAAGACCGACTTGTTTTAGTAAGTTAACCGCAATCTGTTCTGCTTCTTTCTTTTTTACTTTTTGATGCCGTATAATTACTTCCGTCATTTGCTTCCCAATTTTCACAACTGGATTTAGCGCCGACATTGGATCTTGGGAGATCAGTGAAATTTGATTTCCTCTAATAGAACGTAATTCTTTTTCAGATTTAGAAAGGATGTTTTCATTATGAAAAAGAATCTCTCCTTCTTTTACTTTCCCTGGTGACGCAACGAGTGACATAACGGATTTTGCCATTACACTCTTTCCGCTTCCTGACTCCCCAACGATACCAACTACTTCTCCTTTATTTAAACGAAATGTAACGCCGCGAACCGCTTCCACTTCTCCGCTTTCTATGAAAAAAGAAGTCTTTAAATTTTTCACTTCTAATAGTTTTTCAGACACGCTTCTCACTCCTTTCACTTAACACTTTAGTTTTCATGTCCGGCTCCTTTTGGTGCGAAAGCTTTCTTCAATGCTTCACCAATTACGTTAAAACTAAGTACCGTTAAAAGGATAAGGAATCCTGGGAAGAGTGTTAAATACCAAGCTTCGCCAATATATCCTTGCGCATTGTTCAGCATACTGCCCCAAGAAGAATCTGGTTCTCTAATACCTAAACCTAAGAAGCTAAGTGATGATTCCATTAAAATCGATGTCGCGATCGTTAATGTCGCGGCGATAATAATGGTTGATAAAATGTTAGGAATGATATGTCTTACAATAATCATGAGTGATTTTTGTCCTGACACTTTTGCATATAAGACGTACTCACGCTCTTTTACAGATAAAGTCTCTGCCCTTACGATACGAGCGGTGTCCATCCATGTTAGTAATCCGATAATAAGAACTAACGTTGTAATTCCTGGTTTTAAATAAGCATTTAATAGTAACATTAAGAAGAATGATGGAATTGACATAAGCACTTCAACAACTCGCATTAAGAAGTTGTCTAACTTTCCGCCAAAATATCCGCTAATCGTCCCAACTGCGGTACCGATTGTAACAGATACAACCATCGCAAGGAAACCGACCGCAAGTGAAACGCGTCCACCATATAACGCCCTAGTTAAGTAATCTCTTCCGTAATCATCCGTTCCGAAAGGATGACTCACACTTGGTTCTTGTAAGCGATCTGGAATTGACATTTTACTAGGATCGTAAGGCGATACGAATGCAAAAATCGATGCGACCGTTAAAACCGCAAGTATAATAACTCCCATTGCAACAAACTTATTTTTTGTAAAACTATGCTTTATCGTTTGAAATCTCCTATTATTCATTCCAAATCACCCCCTCATTCGAATGCGCGGATCTACTACGCCATATAAAATATCAGCAATTAAGTTACCGAGAATTAACATGAATGATGATAATAATGTAATTGCCATGATAATCGGATAATCAAATCTAAAAATAGCATTTACCCCGAGCGAACCAAGACCTGGCCATGAGAATACTGTTTCCGTAATGAACGCTCCGCCTACTAAACTTGGAATAGATAATCCGAAAATTGTAATGATCGGTATTAATACGTTTCGAAGTACGTGATTAAATAAAACTGTTTTCTTCGAAGCACCGTACGCATATTGAATTTGTACATAGTCTTCTTCTAATTGCTGAATTGTACTGGAACGAATATATCTCATATAAACAGAGACGTTTTGGAACGCTAGCACCATACAAGGTAAAATGCCGTGCTGGACAATATCCAAGAAGGAATCTTGACCGACCGTACGCATACCCATGCTCGGAAGAAGGTTCAACTTTAAAGAGAATAAGTAAATTAATAGTAAAGCGAACCAAAAGACTGGCATTGAAATTCCCACATAAGAGATAAAGTTTACAACGCGATCAAAGATAGAATTCTTTTTCACACCTGTTAATAGTCCAAGCGGGATTGCGATTACAAATGAGACGAGTAAAGATGATCCCATTAAGCCGATTGTCGCAGGTAACCTTTCTACAATAAGATCTAAAACAGGACGATGGTTTTGAAGTGAATAACCAAAGTTCCCTGTTACAATATTTTTTAACCATAAAATATACTGCATATAAATTGGTTGATCGAGCCCTAAACTTTTACGAATACGCTCAACATCAATTGGGCTCATATTCGGCGTGACAAAGTTTCGAACCGGATCTCCCGGTGCTAATTTTATTAATAGAAAAGAAATAATAGAAATAACAAATAAAAGCGGAATTGCATTTAAAAGCCTCTTCGCAATTACTTTATACACAAACTTCCCCCCTCAAGCTAAAGAAGCTGATTTCCACCAGCTTCTTTACTGTTTGTTTCTTATTTCACTTCATAAATCTTAGATAAATCTTCAAACATTGTGACAGGAATTGCTTTTGCTTCTTTTAATCCATCAAACTTTTTATCTACTGCAATAACCGCTTTCGGATACGCAATTGGTAGATAAGGTAAATCTTCTCTAGCTGTCTCTTGAATTTTATGGTATAGTTCTGCGCGTTTCGTTTTATCTGTTTCAACTGCAGCTTCTTCCCATAACTTATCGAAATCAGCGTTTTTATATCGTGCATAATTGTATTCAGCATTACTTAAGAATAAGCTCTTATATGAATCTGGCTCAGGTCCCATTATGTAACCACCAAATGTAATGTCATATTCTTTATTCTCTTTATCTAAGCCTTTTTCACTTGCTGCACTAGCATCTAATGCATTCAGTTCAACTTCTAAGCCAACTTCTTGTAATTTTTGTTGTGTATAAAGCGCTAAGCTTTCCATAATTTTATTATTCGTTACATACATGACGCGTACTTTTTCTTTATCTTTCACGCCAGCTTTCGCTAATAAATCTTTCGCTTCTTTTTTATCATACTTATACTCTTTAATGTCTTTTGCATAATACATAGCATCCGGCGTTAAAATTGAATTTGCTGGTTCTGCAAATTGACTAGAAACGAATGCAGAGTTAATCATTTCTTTTTTATCTAACGCATGCGCAATTGCTTGGCGCACTTCTTTTTTCTTCATAAGATCTGTATTTTGGTTATAAGATAAGTAGAATAATCTACCTTCAGGGAATGTCACCATTGAGAAGTTCCCAGTGCTATCTAATTTCTTAAAGTCTTGCGGCTCAATCATCTTCATATTGATTTGACCATTTTGTAGTGAAACATTTGCTGTATTACGGTCTTTTACAACGCGATATACGATAGAGTCTAATTTCGCTTTACCACCTACATAATCATCAAATCGATCTAATGCAACGTACTCATCAGACTTATACTCTTTAAACTTAAACGGACCTGATCCTACAGGTTGTAAGTTTTTCTTACTCCTCGCTAAATCTGCTTCCCCTTCAAATACATGTTTCGGAATTGGGAAGAAATCATTCATCACACCTTCAAAAGATGCACTTACTTGTGGTAAAACGAATTGAGTTGTTAACTCATCTACCTTTTTCACCTCAAGCGGTTTTCCTTTAAAAACAAAGTTTTCACGACTTGAGCTATTTTGCTTCTCATCTAAAATAGATTGGAATGTAAATGCTATGTCGTCTGATGTAATTTTCTTACCATCATGCCATTTCAAATTATCTTTTAACTTCAATGTCCACGTTAATTGATCCTCTGAAGGCGTAAAGCTTTCAGCAAGAACAAATTTCTTCTTACCGTCTTCCATATGATACAGCGGTGCATATAAAGCTTGCTGCACCGTTAACGACACACGATCATTCGCATAAAGCGGATTCATCGTATCCGGGTTATCGCTAACACCAATCGTTAACGCTCCTCCATCTTTCGGAGTCCCTGATTTACTAGTGCCCGCTTGCTTCGAAGAATCTTTTCCTCCAGAACAAGCCGCTAATGCAATAAGTAGTATTAGGACAAATGGTAATGCAAATAATTTCCGTTTCATCTTTCGGCCCCCTCAAACTAGTTATACCCATAAGAAAACTCGGAATTAATCCCGAGTTTTCTTATAAGTTTTAAATTACCACTACCTCTATATAAAGTCAAACTTTTTTGTAAAACTAGAAGGTTTGAAATCTATTCATGCATTCTTGTGATAAACTATATTGATGCGAAGAGCAAAATAAGTTAAAAAACTAGTAGCCTAAAAAATTTCTCTTAAGTGATTGTTATATATGATTGAAAATATAGAATGAGATTAAAGATAAAAAAACACTTTTTAGGAGGTTATCATGACATTTGATGAATTGAAAAAAAACAAACCTACAACCTCATGGGTTGAGTATGATGAAGATGGGGAATTTTTCACTGAAGAAAATATAAGTGCAACAAATAAGGTTCTTGACACTTACATTAACAATTTACAGCAATTAGGTGAGAATCCAACCGAGGCCGAAGTCATGCAAGTTGTTAAAGAGGTAGTTCTTAAATTAAATGAACTAAATATCGAACATGACCATTTTATCGAAACAATGGAAAGAGAAGATCTCTATGAATTTATCGATGCAGCTGCACGAATAGGTGGCTTAGAATCCGAAGAAGATATAACTGAAGAATGGCGGGAATGGTAAAAAAGCTGCACCTCTAATTGTTAAAGGGCAGCTTTTTTCATATACCAATTGAATTAATAATTTTATATCTGCAAAGGACTCACGTGCTCCAACATAATATCAATTTGATTTTTACCACGAGGATTTAATGATAAATATAAATATTGGCACTTGCTGCGAACAAACAATACTACCTCAAAACACTCTCATGCGCAAATACATAAAATATAGACAGTCGCTGACCAGTAGTCCACAACCAATCCCACATCGCTATCAAGCTAAGAAAAGCAAATACCTGAAACTGAAAAAACTACCGACTTTTCAAAATAACTAACTCTAGAGAAAGAAAATTTTAGCTCAATGGGCATTTGACGGTCCCCCAGTTGGCAATGGGTATGTGAATGTAAATTAAGACGAAGAAAAGACCACCTACTATGAGCGGTCGATTTTCACTAAGTATTTATTAATGCTTGTTTTAATGTTTCACCTGTTTGTTCAAGCCATTCTAGGGGAGCTAGTTTTAAAGCAGGAAAATAAATGTCTGTATAATATTCAATGAATTCTTCTTTTTTTTCCGTGGATAGATCACTGTTTAAAAATGCAGTTATGTAATTTATATTATTTTCTATACAAATTTTGTGAGCTTCTTGTATAAATTCGTGTAAGGCTTTTTTTGGTGTTCCCATATCTTGATGGAATGTTCCATCTAAAAAATCACTTAACTCTTCATAAATATAATCTTTCTCATTCATAAATAGCCTCCTAAATTTCTATCTGGCGAATACATTTTCTGTACAACTGATTCATCGCTTCTACGTTATTTTCAACATTATCTTTAAGTTTATCAAACAACGTTTCTTCTATAATACCGGTTTCTTTAGAATGATGTTTTTTCTTCTGTAATCGTTTGGATAGAAGTTGCCCACCCCATATTCAACCCTTGTGTACTAAATGTACCACTTACAGGACTAAAATCTTTCCCGCTTTGGACTTCAGCAAGACCAGTAGCAATACTAGATGTTAATTGAATTCATATAGATATTCTACTTTTTCTTACTTTATAAGATTTTATGCAAAAAAAGACCACCAAAAGGCAGTCCCTCAAAACTCAATCCTATTCCCAACCCCACTCTCCACCGCTTTCTCATACAAATACTTCGCAACGATAATATCCACTACCGCCAAACCAACCGATTTAAAAACAGTAATCTCTTCATCGTTCTCCCTACCTGCTTTTTCCCCGCTTATAATTTGACCTAGTTCAGCATGGATATCGCTTCCTTTGAATAACCCTTCCTGCATCGGAACTTGAAGGTCCCCTGTCTCTTCTAATGCTGCTTCTTTTGATTCGACTACTACTTTGTTTGCGCTCGTGATAGCGTGGGATGGTAGTTCTTGCATGTTCGGTTTGAATGAGCCGACGGCGTTTATGTGGACGCCTTTTTGTAGTTTTTCTGAAAAGACTGGTGTGGATGCGTTCGTAGTTGTGACGATGATGTCTGCTTCGCTTATTGCTTCATTCACATTTGTGTGAACATATGCAGGTTTATTGAATTTCTCTTGTATATATTGCGAGAATGCATGTGCTTTTTCTTCTGTTCGATTGTATAAAATGACTTTTTCGATATCTCTTACCGCAAATACAGCTTCAGCAATTCCCTTCGCCTGTTCACCCGTCCCGATTATGCATAACGTTTTTGCATTATGACGAGCTAAATGTTTTGTCGCTACTCCTGATAGGGCGCCTGTTCGAATCATCGTTAAGTAAGATCCTTCTAACAGTGCAAGCGGTTCTCCCGTTTGAAAGTCTGATAGCATCACAATCCCGTTTATCGTTTTCTTTCCTATCTTTTTGTTCTCGGGGACTACTGTTACTACTTTTAAACCAAGTGCCTCAAGCCCTTCTGCGACTGAAGGCATAATTAATGCCGTATTTTTCTCATTCGCAAATGGTAATGAACCGCGAATTGGCGTGATTGTTCTTTCTGCGGAAAATTCTTTTAAAGCAAGCGCCGCGTATGCAATGACTTCATTCATATTTACTAAGTTTCGTTGTTCGTTCGCGCTTATGACTAGCATATCTTTCCACCTCCTTCTTCTATCCTAACAAAAATCCCCGATTCAAATCATCTCTCGGGTCTATAACGAACTGATGAAATCCTGTAATAAATGCATTCCCCGTTACTTTCGGAACGACAGCTTCATATGTATGTACCGCTGTTACCGACAATACTTCCCCTTCGAATTTCCCGTCAGTAATACATTCGTGGACGAAAATTTCTCCCTTTTGCAGGGCATCTTTTGCAAAAAGAGTTGCGATTCTTGCGGAAGTTCCTGTGCCGCAAGGAGAACGGTCTACTTGCCCATCAGCGAAGATTGTTACATTTCGTAACGTTGCGTCTTCCCCTTTCGGTTCATCTGAGAAAATAACGCCGTATATTCCTTTTAATCCTTCTTCAAGTGGGTGCTTCACTTCCATCTGACTCTCAATGTAGCGCTTAATTTTACCGCCCCACGTTTGAATAGCAGCTAACTCTTTAAAATCAACTTTCAAACCAAATTCTTTACTATCCACAACAGCGTAAAAAGCTCCGCCAAATGCGATATCTACTTGAAACTCATAGTTATCTATTTTAATAGGAACGTCTTTTTTGTATACAAATGAAGGAACGTTTTCAAATGATACGGACTCTACTTCACTCCCCCTATATGTTGCGTACGCAATGACTTCCCCAGCAGGGCTATCAATAATGAACTTTTGTTTCTCACCTGTCACTTCAAACATACCTGTTTCAATTCCTACTGTAATAACAGCAATAATGCCGTGACCACACATCGTACTCCAGCCTTCATTGTGCATAAATAACACACCAAAATCAGCGTGAGCACTCGCAGGCGGAGTAATAATACAACCGTACATACCGTGATGTCCTCTCGGTTCATACATAAGAACCTCGCGAAGATGATCCAAATGTTCCATGCAATATGCACGTCTTTCTAGCTGCGTTTCTCCCTTTATTTCTGGCACGCCTCCTGTAATAATTCGAAGTGGTTCCCCAGCTACGTGAGCATCAATTGTCGTGTACACTTTACTAACCTTCATTTCCATCTCTCCCCTATATGTTGATACTATTTTTATTGCAAATATCATGCCAACGCATAGGGTATAAATTTGTATACATTGTTTAAAAAAGCATACACTACTGTCTATTTTTTTATACAGTAGAAGGTTGGCAGCCAGGAGTCTCCAACTAATCCCACCCCCCCAAAAATATATCAACGATTATCCAATTATATCAATCACAACTCCGAATATATCAACGATTCGACACAACATATCGACTTACCGACAAATTCCGCACTTTCACACCCAATAACCACCAACCAATCCCACACCCGGTCTACCGAAGAACACCCGAACCCCACTAAAAAATCCCCCGAAACTCGGGGGACTCATCAAACCCTCCCCCCCACAACATCCGGCACTCGCTTCGCAATCTCCTCACCAATCTTTATACTAGCCGTTGCGGCCGGGGATGGTGCGTTGCAAATGTGCAGAGAGTTTATGCCTGGAATGATGCAGAAGTCATCCACCATATTGCCGTTTGATAAGATGGCTTGTGCCCTTACACCAGCATGCGTTGGGACGATATCTTGTTCTGTTAGTTCTGGTATTAAGCGCTGTAAGCTTTTTAGGAATGATTGTTTACTGAATGAGCGCACCATTTCTTTTATGCCTTCTTTCATGTTTGGCATCGCCATTTTCCAGAAGCCTGTGTATGTCATTGTTTCCATGAAGTCTTTTATGTCGAAGTCTTTTTTCGTGTAGCCTTCGCGCTTGAAACTTAATACTGCGTTTGGCCCTGCGTGTACATCTCCGTTTATCATTCTTGTGAAATGAACACCTAGAAACGGGAATTCAGGGTTTGGAACTGGGTAGATTAAATGTTTTACGAGATGGCGTTTTTCTGGGACAAGTTCGTAATATTCACCGCGGAACGGAACGATTTTCATATCCGTTAATATGCCAGTCTTTTTCGCAATGCGATCGCTATGTAAGCCGGCGCAGTTAATGAGAAATTTCGTTTTAAATGTTCCTTTGCTTGTTTCAATTGTGACGGCGTCTTTTTTCTCGATAATACGCTCTGCGGCTGTTCCTACATGTACTTCGCCGCCACTCTCCTGAATGAGGCGAGCAAATGCATAACTGACTCCTTTATAATCAGCAATCCCGCAGGAAGGAACACGGATTGCGCCAAGTCCTTTTACATGTGGTTCTATTTCGGCTAATTCTTCTTTGTCTATTTTTGCGATATGTAAATCGTTTTGTAAGCCTCTCTCATATAAGTTATGTAAAAGAGGAAGTTCTTCTTTTTCTGTCGCGACAATTACTTTTCCGCACATGTCATAAGCGATGTCATGTTCTTCACAAAATTGGACCATCGCTGCGTTTCCTTCTTTTGCAAACTTCGCTTTATAACTTCCTGGTTTATAGTAAATGCCAGAATGAATGACACCGCTATTATGTCCCGTTTGATGATGTGCGAGTTCCTTTTCTTTTTCAATGATTGCAATTTTCGCATGAGGGAATTTTTTCGTTAAAGCCACTCCCGTTGAAAGGCCAACAATTCCTCCGCCAATAATTATAAAGTCATACATCCTATTTCCCCCTTACTAGTATAAAAGGCAGGTCTCTTTGCAAGACCCGCCGTACATATTATTTAGAAAAACAACCACGCTGACGCATGAGTTCTCTATATAAATCTTTATTTTTTTCGAATGCCGCTCTTCCGTGCATCCAAAATAAATTATTTAAAAGAACTAAATCTCCTACTGGTAATTTTAATGCATGTGTTGCTGGTGAGTTTTCAACAGAATAAGATAAGTCTTTCAGATAGTTTGCTTGTTCAATATTATCTGGATACGCAAACTGATCAATAAAGCAAATACACGGTGCGTTATTCACATCAAAGAATGTTTCACGATAGACGATTTCTTGCGAGTTTTTACTTGGTGGTGCTTTATACGTAATTTTTACAGATGCGAGCGAATGATTTCTAAACTTCTGAAGATCTTCCCAATCGTCTAAATGTAGTAAACGTGATTCCCCGCCTACTGCATTTTGCTCTTCAATCTTCATCATAAGAAGCCAATCTGTCGGTTCATCAACGAATGTTCCGTCTGTATGAAGTGTAAATAATCGGTACGCTTGGCGAAGGTAGGAATCACTACTGTCCGTATCTTTCACATTAAATCTAGCATAATATGTTCCTGTCATCGCATCAAAATTTGGCGTTCCAATTAAATGCGTTAATGCGGTCGCAAATTTCACGTAATCTGCTGGATCTACAGTTTCACCTTGTACCCCAATCGTAAATCCGCCCGTTTCACGGTCATGAATAATGCTGCGAATGTTATCCATAAACGATTGCCCAAAAATCTTTCTCATGCTATCCGCAAGATTAAACCGAGAATACGGAATGTATTGGAGTGACTGCTCTGAATGCTCTTTTACCTCTTCAAAAAATTGCTTAAGCAACTGCTGATTTAAAACGATATGATATAAACGTTTATGCTCTGGATGAGGAACAATTTCATACCCCTCATATTTTTTTGCAAACTTCATTTTCGCACTTTGTTCTGTAATAATCGACATTTTAATTCCTCCCTAAATGAAATATGAAGAACGTATTGACGCTTTTTACAGACAGTTATCCTTATCTTCTATATGCTGAGATCCGGTCTTACTGCCCTAACAGCAAAAAGCCAGTCATACGTATCCACGACATAACAATCGCAGATACATACAACTGGCTCATAATTACGAGTGTTCTTTAATCTCTTAAAGTACAATAATAATAGACAGTACATATGAAAATATGTGTAAAACAGGTAAGCAAGATCGAATTTAGAGAAGGCTAATTTCTCGAATGGATCTTATTAATTAAATAATAATTCAAAATATTCTAACTGTCAATTCGTTTTTTATTATTTTCTCGACACACTTTACACATTTTACAAATCCCTTTGTTCTCTGCACACCCTCTTTTGTTCGTCTCTCGCTTTACAACCTGCACGTCATTTAACTTTTTCATATTCTTTGCCTCCTCAATATAAAAGGCCAGTCGTATCCCTTTAAAAGAAATACAACTGGCTCTTGTTTATGGCTATATAAACTAGACAGTTTTTATGGTGTTGTTTCCTCGTACTCACCTTGTGGCTGTTCATCGTTTAAATAACTTACATATTGGCGATGTAAATCTTTTACTGCACTAACAATCGCATTTTGCGCTTTTCCTTGGTAATGATCTGTAATATCTTGAACGATTTCTTCAATACCATCTCGTAAACTATGTCCTCTCAAAATTTGAGCGACGAAGTCCCTACCGTGCTCTGTCGCAAGCGTACACGATGCTTCAATAATGACATGATATTTATGATCTGCCTCAATTGTAATTGTTAATGTTTCATACATACTACGAACAGCCATCCCTTTCGGAAGTCTCGAATGTCCTGCCATAAAAAATGTCCCTTTACGCATATTTCATCCTCCGTTACTATGTTTTTTAATGTTTATATTTGATCTACGTATACCGTCTTTATTCTCGTATAAAATTCTTTCGCCGCTTTTCCTTGTTCACGCGGTCCAGCACTAGAGTTTTTCATTCCACCAAACGGGACTTGCGGTTCTGCTCCTGCAGTTTCTGAATTCACATGAACCATTCCAACTTCCATATCATCAATAAATCGTTGCGACAAACTTAAATTATTCGTACAAATCGATGCACTGAGTCCGTATTCTGTATCGTTCGCTAAAGAAACAGCTGCTTCATAACTACTCACTTTAAATAAACAAATAACTGGGCCAAAAATTTCTTCTTTCGCAATACGTGCATCCCCGTCTACATTTTCAAAAATAGTTGGTAACACATAATAACCATTTTGTAATTCTGTTTCATTCGGTACGCTACCCCCATACAGTAAAGAAGCTTCTTCCTTTCCAACTTCAATCATCGATAAAACAGATTGCTGTTGTCCCTTTGAAACGCAGGGCCCCATAAATGTATCAGGATTTAACGGATTCCCAACTGCAAGAGCTTTTGTACGCTGCAACAGTCGATCCTTGAACGCTTCATAAATATCCTCTTCTACTATTACTCTACTTGTTGCAGTACATTTTTGCCCTGTTGACATAAATGCACCTTTTATCGCAATAGTGACCGCCTTTTCAATGTCAGCATCTTTTAATACAACTAACGGATTTTTCCCGCCCATTTCTAGTTGTACTTTCTTTCTCGTTTCAACCGATGCTTTTTGAATGATATTTCCAACATGATTCGAACCGGTAAAAGAAACCGCTTGTATATCTGGATTCCCTGTTAATTCTGCTCCAACTTCAGAGCCCTTTCCGAATACACAATTGATAACACCTGCTGGAATGCCTGCTTCATGAAACGCATTTACAAGATGGTACACCGATTTCGGCGTCACTTCAGCCGGCTTAATAACAATCGTATTTCCGTAAATAAGTGCCGGCGCCATTTTCCACGCTGGAATTGCAATTGGAAAATTCCACGGCGTAATTAATCCAACCGGCCCTACTGCCTCGCGCTTACTGTAAAGCATTGTACTTTCATTCGCAGACGGGATAATCTCTCCGATTGGTTGATTTGCTTCTCCTGCATAATATTCAAGAATGCTAATCGCCCGCCTCGTCTCTCCTATTCCTTCTGCAATCGTCTTTCCTTCTTCATTCGTTACATCCTGACCGATTTCATTTACCTTTTCTTTTAAAATAGCGGCTGCTTTCCATAAATAACTGGCTCTCTCTTGAAACGATAACCTTTGCCACGTATGAAAAGCTTCTTTCGCTGATGCGATTGCGACTCGTGTATCTTCTACTGAACTAAACGGAAATTCACCTAATACTTCCCCGTTATGCGGATTATAGTTTTTTACATATGCATTCGTGGAAGGTTCTTTCCATTCACCGTTTATATAATTGAAATACTTCATTCCCCTGCCCCCGCCGTTTTTATTTTGATCGTTTTGCAATTGCTGCTTCTAAAATAGTAAGCCCTTCTTCAAGCTGTTCATCCGTTATAACGAGGGGTGGTAAGAAGCGAAGTACATTACTATAAATACCTGCGCTTATCGTAATAACCCCTTTACTATGCGTTTCTTTCATAATCGCTTTCACTTCTTCTGATGCTGGCTCTTTCGTCCCTTTATCCTTTACAAGCTCAATGGCAGTCATAGCGCCAAGGCCTCTCACATCGCCAACTATTTCGTATTTCTCTTTCCAGCTATGAAACACTGTCATCATACGCTCGCCAATTTCTACAGCACGATTTACTAAATTCTCTTCTTCAATTACATCTAAAACAGCTAATGCAGCCGCACAAGCAGCCGGACTTCCTGAGAAAGTACCACCTAATTGACCCGGTCCAGGTGCATCCATCAAATCTGCTCTTCCTGTTACTGCGCTAAGCGGCATACCAGCAGCAATTGATTTTGAGAAAGTCATTAAATCAGGAGCTACGCCGAAATGATCCATTGCAAACAAGCTACCCGTACGAGCAAAACCAGTTTGAATTTCATCTGCAATCATAATCATTCCGTACTTATCACAAATATTTCGAACACCTTGTATGAACGTACTTGTCGGAACGATAAACCCACCTTCTCCTTGAAGCGGTTCCAAAATAATCGCAGCGATATTATCACTTGCTACTTCCTCTAACATAAAGCGTTCGAAATACGCTAAAATTTGCACATCTACTTCTTCTTGCGACAGTCCTTCTTCCGCGCGGTAATAGTACGGATATGGTAATTTGTATACTTCTGATGCAAACGGACCAAATCCATGTTTATACGGTTTCACCTTACTTGTCAGTGACATCGTCAAAAGTGTACGCCCGTGATATGCACGCTCAAATGAAACAATTGCACTTCTTCCAGTAGCTTTTCTAGCAATCTTCACCGCATTTTCTACCGCTTCCGCACCGCTATTCGCAAACATCGTTTTTTTCTTACAATCTCCTGGCGTTAACTCATTTAGCCTTTCCGCGAGTGTAATATAACTTTCATAAGGTGCTACGTGAAAACAACTATGAATAGAAGATTCTACTTGATTTTGAATTGCCTTTACTACTTTCGGATGACAATGCCCGACGTTTTGCATACCAATTCCACCCGCAAAATCAATTAATTCATTACCATCTACATCCGTAATAATCGCACCTTTCGCTGATTGCACATACAACTCTGTAATATTGTAAGGCCCTTCTGGTACTGCATTTTTTCTTCTTTCATGTAATGTGCTAGATTTTGTAGTTATAATATCCTTCTTCTCTTTCAACATGGTCTATACCCCTTTTCTTATTCTTTCTCTAGGCTAATTTCCGAATCTTTTATCATCGTAAAATCATTTAACTTTTGCTTATCTAACTTTCTAACTCTTAAAAAGTAACTGATTATTACTAGGATCGTAGCGAGTAATGTCATGTAAAACTGCATACGCATATCTGCTATAAACGCTTGTGAAACAAATATCGTAATAATCATTAAAAGCGTTGCATATGTGAGATAAGGGAATAACCACATTTTCACTTTCAGCTTCCCGGCCCCTTCTCGTTCCCTTTCTCGCCTTAACTTGACATGTGAAACAGCAACGAACATATACATAAGCATCGTTACCCCGCCTGAACTATTCGCTAAAAATGCAAATAGTTTATCAGGAGATATAAATTTCAACATCGCGCAAATAAAAGCAAATACGATACTCGCATAAATTGCGATAACCGGTGTCCCTCTACTATTTAACTTTGCAAAAGCAGACGGAGCATCACCTTTTTTCGCAAGTGAAAATAACATACGCGAACTCGTATAAATCCCTGAGTTCATAACGGAAAGTAGCGATAAAAATACAACACCATTCATAATTTCTGCGGCTGCAGGTACTCCTGCCATATTAAATAAACTTGCATACGGAAGTTTTAATAATTCCTTATCCGTCCACGGAATAAACATAACTAAAATCGTTACTGATCCGACGAAGAAAAGCATCAGACGCCATACCACACTATTAATAGCTCGTATAACATTCTTCTCTGGATTTTCCGATTCTCCGGCTGCAATCGCTGCAACTTCACTCCCTGATAACGAGAATGAAATAAACACAACGCTCAACAAGACAGGAACAATTCCATTCGGGAAAAAGCCACCATGTTCTGTAATAATAGAAAGACTGGGTCTATCCACCCCCGGAACGAGACCAAAGAACATCGAAACGCCTAAAATTAAAAACGCAACAATCGCTACCACTTTAATAAGCGCTAACCAATATTCAAACTCACCGTACAATTTTACGGAATACACATTTGTCATCGTCATTAAAAGGACCATCCCTAAACTCGCGATCCATGCAGGCACAGAAGGAAACCAATTATTAATCATTACGCCTAAAAGCACCGCTTCAATCGCAATAATAATGACCCAGTTAAACCAATATAACCATCCGATCGTATACCCTGCCCACGGTCCAATTGCTTTGTTCGCATACGTTGCGAAAGAACCACTATCAGGATTTTCCGCTGCCATCTCCCCTAACATGCGCATCACGAGCACAACCATTAAAGCACCAATCATGTAGGATAAAATTGCAGCCGGCCCCGACGATTGAATAATCGTTCCACTTCCTACAAACAAACCGCCCCCGATGACCCCGCCAATTGAAATCATTGTTATATGCCGTGTTCTTAAATCTTTCTGTAACTCCTTTTTCTGTTTAGCCAAACAATTCACCAGCCCCTCCATTAGCATGAACGTGCGCCACAACCTATTGATAACCCTTTCTTTAAATCCCCTCCTAATTTAAATAAAAATAAAAAGAGCCAGAAAAACAACGCATACAACCGCATTGAATTTTACTGCCCCTATCCTTATGGCTCGTCCTCCTGCTAAGGAAGTTCAAGTGGAAAGAAGTTCCGCTATTTTCTTTTCAAAACATATATCCGGGCTTGCAGAGAGGCTAATCACTGTCATCCGATAATAAGTTAATCATAATACAAGTAGACAGAATATTCAATAATCACTTTCGCAAATTTCATGAATAAAAAAGAAAATTCTCTCCCCCTCCCACATATACTGTTCAAAAGCAAAAAGGAAGTGATCCAATGTACTACGGAACAAAAGGCTGGTACGTAGCTGAACTAAAAAAATTAGGCGTGCGTTATCATGAAGGACGCAAACTAGAAAGTTACCGCGGACACATCTTGCGCAATTTACTACTTGCACAACAAGAGAAATTAAAAGAACAGTAATATACTAATTTAGCGATATCGACGATTCTCGGAATATATCGGTTCCGTCAAGAAGTCTGTGTAATTTGATAAGGCCCAATACATTGGTTTATCCAGTATGAATTTATAATGATTTGGTATGTGAAAAGTGAAGCTAGCTTCAC
>NZ_JBQAIE010000021.1:0-63394 GCF_051918845.1 Bacillus cereus group sp. MYBK101-2
ATAGATTTAAATTCTTACGTGTTAAATTTTTTAATACTAAGTGTTAAATTTTTTAATACTGCCTTCCAGTGTTAAATTTTTTAATACTGTAGTCTGTTGAAAACCTATGGAAAAGTAGTGTTAAAATTTTTAATGCTTGTGGATAACTAGTGTTAAATTTTTTAATGCTAGTGTTAAAATTTTTAATACTAGTGTTAAGATTTTTAATGCTGGTAGTGTTAAATTTTTTAATACTGGTTACTAACAGAAAATCCACAGAGGATATTATTGATACGAGGTATAGCACAAGACGTACAACGCAAAAAAAAAAAGACGAGGGTTAAACCCCCGCCTCGATTTCGTTCTCATGTGTTTTATATGAAATTGTAACTTCGCCTAACGTATCCGCTACGCATTCTTTGATTATATCGTCATAGTGTCCTTGCACCCATTCACGTTGGAAGTTCATAGGGAATGACGCTATCAATTCTTTTGTTTGTCGGTTAAACGTAAACACTGCGTGACCAAGCCATGTATCGTAAGAAGGTTTTGAAACACGTTCTCTTAATGCTTGTTGTAGATTAACGTGACATTCTACATCTTCCGTTTCCATCGTACCTAACTTGATTGCCTGGTATCTACGTATTTGCTCCGTTGTTGGTTCTTTTTTCTCTTTGCTACCGAATCGTTCAGAAGTAGATAATGCTTTTTTAATTTCAGCTTGCGATTTTAATTCACTGTTATCGCTCAACATAATTCCTTTTAGGTTACTTACGAATTTATCATGTTCTTCACGTAATTTTTTAGGTAACTGGTTTACTTGTTCCGCACTAAGGAACGGTATGTATCGTCTAATGATGAATAATGGTGAAGCGTCCTTTTTCGTATCCTCGTTCTTTCTATAGATACGAGCAATGAAACTATTCGCTTCCAGGATGTCCATGTATTTATTTAAAGTAGGACGAGACGTTTGCATCTTTAAACATATCTGATCGATCTCCGGGAAACAATGTCGTTTGTGTCCGTAAGCGTATCGTTCTAAGTGTATGAACGCCATCACCGCTGAATGGCCCATAATAGCGCCCCAGTAATCTAAGAAATAGTTGTGAGTTAACGTAAAGTCTTTTCCGTTTGATGGGACTAGTGAACCTGTAACATCTAAGTTTAGTTCGTCAACTACGTTAAATGGTATCTTTCTATCTTCTAATACCTTTTTAACCTGTAAAACTTCATTTACCTTATCCTCTTTGCCTTTTCGTTTAACTACTTGTGACCTAGTGCTCCCCGTATCTATTTTACGGTAATGGATATACCCCTCCGGCTTGTACCCTTCATCTGATAACTTTGATACTTGCTCGTTCATATAATATCTCTCCTCTGCGTGTTGTATTACCTTGCTTCAACACACGTAGAAAAGGGTTGTATGTAATTTGTTTTCCGTGATATACTAAGAACAAATAAAGCCTTATTTTAGCAAATTAGGAGTTACCGCTCCTAACATATTACATACAGAAGCCTTTTCTGTGTGTCGCCGGAAGACGCCTGGACTGCCAATCCATTAGGGCGTCTTTTTTAATGCTTTCTTGTCTTAATTCTACATCTTTCCAGGTATTCTGACAAGAAGATTCGGAAACTGCTATGCGTTATTCGACTGCTCCGTACAACGCTTCCAGCTGCTCCTCCGTAAGATGCTTCTTTACGTTTTCGATATCGCTAAGATAGATTTTTAACGCCTCGTTAATGATATGTGTTTTTGTACCACGTTTACCGACGTCTTTAATACTTTCAATGAATGTTTTTAGTTCACGTTCAATGTAGACCGTATCCCGATCATACATATCGTCGAAGGACATCTTTCTTTTTGGCTTTGGTAGGCTAACTGGTGGAACGAATGAACCGGGTTCAGACGCTTTATTACTAACTGCCGCTTCCGCTGCTGCTTTTGCCGCCTCATTATCTAGACGATTACTGCTACTCATACGAAACAACTCCTTAATTTGTTTTGCGTTCATCTTACCATAGTTTGTGAACGCTACACAATGTAACCGATACGTAGACGTAAAGAGACTCGCAAATACGTAATGCGAGTCAAAAGATACGTTATGTATATCTGATTATAGTAAATACAGTTTATTAGTATTTTATTTTATATGTAATTCTATATATTCTCTTAAAAATATATTAAGCACTATTCCCTATTCTTTTTTATCTGTTCATATAACTTAGAGTCATCGTCTTCATCATCGAAAATGCCTATTTCGTTAAGTGCGTGTTCACGCCCGTGTAACATTCCAAGAATAAACGCTTGTCTACTAGTTAACTTTATTGATTCGCTAGGGTCTAAATTATCAAATATTTTTGCTGCTATATTAGATACAATTTCTATTTCCGTACTGCTAAGTTTCTCTAGTCTCATCACCAGTGCTCCCTTTTATCTATTTTTAGAATACTTTACACATATAATATGCCATTCCTACGCCCTTCTCAAACATAGTATATACGACATGTAGGACGTGGTCAATATCCTAAAACTTTATAAAAAGAAAAATATTCCATAATCGACAATGGTTCCTAGAGACGTTAAACAGCTATATTACAGCGTTTTCTTAGCTTTTTGCGTACGTAAATAGTCGATAATTGCGTTAAATTTTTCCTCGATTACCACAAGTTCATCATTTTTATCGTAACCAAGGAACCAAACGGCTTCTATTTCGTATCCCATCGTGTACATCGATTCAGAAACTTGGTGCGGATCCATACGGAAAATTTCGTCACCTAATTCAGAATGCAACACGTTTGCGGCTTCCTTTACGTGGTCTGCAACACTAATTGTAACCATACCTAGACCTCCCCTATTGAAATTTATAAGTAATTATACGTTTGTCCTCTGCCTTTTTCAACACGGCTTGGAACGTGCTATGGCGGCATTACAAACGGGGCCTGTTACGGCCCTATAACGTTAAATTCACAGTCAATTCGAAATCATATTTTACGTACTCAACACCTAACTCATGATTTTTAATAACGATATCTTTGTATGCGGCATTAAACTTCTCTTTTGTTTCAAAGGTAAACTCCTCTATGACATCTCTACCTAATTTTGGTGAATTGTAAGTTATAATTAATTTATACATTCGTAATCCTCCTGGTTTTTTTATAAAATATTTTCTTCTACTGCTTCGAAAAACTCTGTTGGACTGCTACACTTTGGGCATTTATGCACTGTTGGTTTACCTGCGTCCCAAATTATGTAGCCGCACTCTTCGTTTTCACACACATATTCGTTTAGCATGTTGATACCCTCCTATCACGTTATTTAAGCTGTATGTTTATACAAAATCTACGTATACGATACGTACACGTAGATGTTATTCTGTCAGTGTGTACGGATCAATACGATTGGCGTTCGGGAAGTTATGATTCGTTGTTTCTTCCCTGTTACGTTGTTCCTCATGAGGCGTTAGGCGTACCGGGTCTTGCTGTTTAGATTCCTTTGGTGTTTTAGGCGTCTCTTGCTTCGCTGTGGACGTCTTGTGCTGTTTAGGTACATTATCTTTGTTATCGTCGACGGCCCCTGTCCCTGCGTCGTCTGAGCTGCCATCAAACGTAACATCGCCACTATTCAATTTCTTCTTTTTCTCTTCTTCTTTCTTCTCCTGTTTTTCTTTCTCTTTCACCGCTTTTTGTTCTGCTTTTTCCTTATCTTTTGCTGCTTTCTGTTCCGCTTTATCCTGTGCTTTTGCTTTCGCTTTTGCTTCAGCTTCTGCTTTTTTATCTACAGGTTTACTTGCTTCTTTGATGGAGGCTATCAATTCCCGGTTATAGTGTTTTGCTTCTTCGGCATTTATCTTGTCCGCACGGTCCTTTACGTCCTTTGCGTGTTGGTCCAGTTTGTTGTTGTTGGCGTCCACGATTTTCTGTAGCTCGGCGTCACTCATATCGCTAACTAATCGTTCCTTTTTGTGCTGGTCAACCTTTTGTACGACGGGTGGTTTAGTATCCTGCTTTTGCATTTCTTCTGCTGTATCCGGTGTACCAAATAACGTTTTACCTAGTAGGTAAGCGCCACCTAAAAAACCAAAGAATACACCTATCTTACCGTTTGATTGTTCCATGATTACAGCCTCCAATATTTGTGATATCAAAATCGTACTACATGACGTACACTTTTGTCTATAGGATTTCCATAAGTTTATCGAACAACTTGCGGCGTCTACGAGGTGCCGTGTTAATCATCTTAAACATTACCTCCAGGAGTAGAACGTCTTCTTCCAGTTCTTTACGTAAAGAATACGGCACACGCTTGGCTGTCTTGAACAATTCCAGTTCACAAGTTCCAATTGCATCCGCTAATTTCTTGATCAAGCCGTCTTCCGGTAATTTAAGCCCACGCTCGATTTCACTAAGATATTTTGCGCTAACGCCTACTGCTTCACTTAAACGACTTATCGTATATGAAGTCCTGCTCAAGCGCTCCCTACGTAATAACTGACCGAATTCTATACGAATTTGTTCTAACTCCTCTTGACGTTCACGACGTTCAACAATACTGTGTTTTTCCCCTACTAACATTTTGCACGTCTCCCCTTTAATATAATTTCACGTACTACAATAGTAATATAATTTCGAAGTAATGGTTTGTAAGGCGTTTCTACGAAGAAACTTACATTGCTAGGTCGATAGTGTGTGGTAATCTACCAACTCTACTGTATAAAATACCTTGCTTATATAGTTTTTGAATTGCTGATACGACTGTTTTGTATAAGTCGTCTGCTATGTTTGGTACGTTTTCCCACGATAATTGTTTTTGTATCACTGGACGATACGTAACGTTGTCCTGCGAATCAACTAAACGACAAGTAACTAATCCCATATTGTTCTTCTCCAGGTCCAAATGCCAGCGTTCACATTGCGATGCCCATACGACTATTACCATTATTCTTCACCTTCCTTAAATTCATCGATTTCGTTAGATTCGTCAATTAAATCTAGCTGTAAAACTTCATCACCAAAATCAGCTACATAACCAAACTCTGTTTCTTCGTGACGTACCGCATGTTTCGCAATTAGTTCTTCTAATTCTTCACGGAATGACTTTTGTGGTGCTGGTTTTACTGGAGTTTTCGTAAATAACCATACCGGCGTCCTAGCATCTATAAAGCCTCTTGTACGGTTAAAACCTGCTTCTTCGTCGTACCAATCAACCCACATACCACGGTTATCGTTATAGTTATGAATACCGACTACTCTTCCGTACTGTGTGCCGTTTAAGTTGAAGCTGATAATGTCGCCTCTTTGAATCGTTTTTATTGGTACGATTGACTGATTATCAAATACAGCTACTAATACGGTTTCTTCCGGATCAATACTAACTGTATCGCTTTCTTCGTCTGCTAAACGTTTGAACCAAATATCTGAGCCAGTAACCGAGCCGTGCTCTGCGTTTGTAACTTTTGCAATGCCTGGAGTTGTAGGAATGATAATAACATCGTTTATCGTAACTTCGTTTGCTGGCTTTCTTGCGAATAGCCCGTTTTCTACCGCTATTTGTAATTGGTCTGTTTTCATTTTGCTTACGCTCCTTTTTTCCTCTTTATCTGTTTTTGTTTTTTCATTCTCGAAGTCAACAAGCGCTTCTTGTAGTTCTTCTTTGCTGTACTCCGCTGATACTGTAGACGCTGCACGAATGTTGCCGTTGAAGCCAGTTACATACCACTTAACGATACGGAACGATTCTAGCTGCTTCCCTTCTTCTTTCGTTACGATATCTACCATGCGTTTTGCGATGTCTAATTTACGCATAAAGTAACCTCCTATTTTTATATTTGTGGATGCTCCACTGACGCCGTAGTGATCCGGCGTTTCGTCCCTGGTAGGACTCGTCAGAGTGGCTATTAATTGTAGTAACTTGGGATGGCGTCTTCGTACAATGTTTCTAAGCAATTTTGACTACAGAAGTGCTCCTTTGTGTCTTCGTAAGGTTTTGTATTTTCCGGTAAGTTGTTTAGACAAGCTGCACAACGTGTTTCTTCGACTACTTCACCGTTTAAAATACGTTCAGCTATTTTTACCAGGTTGTTTTTTGATGTTTTACGAATCCATTCGTCATCAGCGTTGTGTTCATGTTCTTCTGCGTATTCTTCCATCGTTTCCATGAAGCTTGTTGCGTCTTCTAGTTCTGCTGCTAACTTTCTAACTAAGCTGCGTAATTCGTTGTTTTGGTGCTCCGTATCTAAGGTAGTGGCCCATTTTTCGTAATCTAGCTCGTATTTACCTTGGAACATGTCCCCGTGACGGTTATATGCATGAGTAATTAATTTGTGGTCGTATAGTTCCGTGTAGCTACAACTAATTTCCATCGTGCGGCCTTTGTAGAAAACAAGCTCGATATTGTTACGTACTACGTAGTAATCACAAGTTAATAGCTGCGCTTGTACGCTTTGCGGCAGTTCGCTCCAATTCTTGATTTTTGTTGGTAGTTCGCTTGCTGGTTTATCAAAGCTAATAATCGTTGTCATATGTAACTCCTACTTTCGTTTGTAATTTGTGGCTAATAGCTCCCACAGACGTCTCTCGACGTTTCGACCGGTTGCTATCCGGTTCTCTTCAGTGTGGTTTACTCTTCATCTTCATCCTTGTAGCACATTAAGATTGCATCGTGACAATCGTAACCTTCGTCACAAAGCTTTACGTATTTTACAAACGCTTGACCTTGGTTGCCAATCTCGTCGTCAGTACCTTTTCTTTCTTCAATCCATGCCTTGATGTTTTCTAAAAGTTTTTCTGTATCGAAGTGGTGCGTTGCCTCTTCCATGATGTCAAAGTCTTCGCTGTACGCACAGTACACTGTCATTTCACCAGTTTTCTTGTCTATGTCTAGACGGAAAAGGTCTTGTTCACAGTCGCTTTCTTCTATTAAGATGTCTTCCGCAGTTACGAATTCGTACCCTACAAAATCCATTTCCTGGTGGTCTAACAAAAAGTTAACTCTTACAATTTCTGATACAAAGCTTTCTTCTACCGCTACTGTCGTGTTTTTCATAATAAATCTCCTCCAAATTGTTATATTCGTTTTTTAAATCCGACCCGTAGGCCGTTTTGTAACTATTAAGTTTTAGATGTAGCAGCGCTTATTTACGAAGTACACGCTGTCTGCTTGGCTAATGATTTCGCCGTTAGCCGTGGAATTGAATTTTTCGTGAGTGTAAGGGTTGTAGTAAATTTCATTTGTTAGCTGATCAGGACAGACTAGGTCCGCAGCTTCGAAGTAACCTGTTACCCAGGCATGAACTCTTTTACGTTGTGTAACCAGGATTTTTTGTCTTCCGGATTCACCTACGTGGAACTTTGCTTGACTAATTAATACGTTTTCAGCGTAAGCAACTACTAAGCCCGACTTTGCGTCGACTATGCTAAAGCGCCCTTGCTGGTTTAAGTTAACGTATACTTTTACTTTTTGGCCTTGAACTAACGACCGGTCTTTTACGATTTCTAGCACGTTTACTCCTCCTAGTTGTTATTTGTGGTACTATCCACAGACGCCTAACGGCGTTTCGCTGTCACTACAGCTCATCAGTGTGGTTAACTTACTGGTACGTACATGTCGTAGGCTAAATTGGAGTGGAAGCTGATGCTAATTTCGTAGCACTCTTTGCCGTTGATGATGAATTTTTTTGGTGACACCCAACAGCTAGGCGTTAAGATGCTGTATTCTCTCGCCATTGTTTCTTGGCTTACATTATCTTTCCAACCGTTATTGTTTACAGCGTCCCAAGCGTAGTCATCAGTCATGCTGTAAGCACATTTTATTTTTTCGAACTCTCCACGCTCGATGGCTTTTCTTACTGTATCTTGGCGAACTGTTGCGACTGTTGCGACTCCTCTTTTTTCCCTTGCCTTTGTTAACGCTTTTTCGATTGATTGACGAATTTTCATAACTAACTACCTCCTAAAATTCAATCGTGGTTATTGACTGCCACATACGAGCCGTAGCGACTCGTTTCGTCCGGGCGTCATCCGGACTCATCAGTGTGGATATTAGTTGAAGTAAGTAAAAGCGAATGAGTAGATATAAACGATTAAGTAACCGAAAGCTATCATTGCAGCAGCTACTAGCGTTTCTTTGAAACCTTGTTTTAAGCGTAATTGTTTGAACATGTGAACATCTCCCCTTGTTTACGTTTCGTCTACGTATACGTAAATTTTAGTGTAAAGAAAACTTAACGTCGTTTTGACTATCCCAACAGAAACGGCATTCGTGACATTTGTAAGTAGGTTTGCAGTGGAATGTTTTCCCCTTTTCTTCCATGCCGTCCATGATTGCACGAGGTAGTTCGTCGACTACGTTTTTAACTAAGCGTGGGTTTGTATCTTCCCATACTGATACACGGATCATGAGATTCTCCGGGCAGTTGCTGAAATCTAACCAGCCGCTTTTCGTGTAAGCTAGGAACTTAATACCTGGGAAACGTCTAGCTATTTCTTTCCATTGGTCCAGGTAACGTTGATTGTAAAAGTCGCCGCTTTCATGGATACGGAAGTATTTGAACTTAGATGTTTTACGACGACTATTAAGTTCACCGTTTAACCAGTTTGTAATGATTTCTACGAAGTCCGCATGCCAAGTAAGTAAGTCGTTGTGTTCCCACGCTTTTTTAGCGGATGGATACGCAAGGTAAGCTTTCTTTGCATAGCAGCTTTTCTTACATGCAGCTGTTGCACCTGGGCATGTTTTCAATGGAGGTAAAGACCAAATGAACGTGTCTTTCACCTTCATATTGCCTGTGCTGATTTTTGGTTGTGTATTTTCTAGTAACATCATATGTAACTCTCCTTTTGGTTTATAATACTTTTCGAATCATAACTAAGATTGCATCGCATAACTCGTGAGCGCTTGCTAACTTTTCCTTTGACGGATGAGTAACAAGGCCCGTTTCCGGGTTTCTACGACTGCTAATTAATGAACGTCGGAACAGGTTTAAAGCGAACATTGCGTTTTCTTTTGCCTGGTCGCCGTTACGGATTGCACGAGCTACAGCGATGTAACCCATTGAATCGTAAATATCAGCTAACTTGTTAATTGTTACTTGCTTGTTCTCCATTTTTTCACCTTCTTTCTTGTGGCTGTTTTGTATCCACAGACGCCGTTCGGCGTTTCGTCGTCGTTACGACTCTTCAGTGTGGCTAATTGTGAACGTTGGTTTGTGAACGATGTAGAACGAACTATATAACTAGTTCGAAACGTAGTTCACCGTGATGTGCTTTGTAGTATTCCACCGTTTTATGTAGGTGACGACTTTTGATGTCTTCCAATCGAAAAACCGTCGTTGTAATAATGTCGTGGCCTTTTGCCTGGAATACGTACACCTTTGCAATACCGTGGTTTTTTAGGTAGTTGCGTAACTGCTTTTCATTCATCGTAAACACTCCTAATAAGTATTTGCTACGTTGTCATTTGTAGCTATCGACTAACGTTTGTATCGTTGGCCCATAGCTAGAAACGACCGCTTGACTAAAAATCTACAGACTGGTTGTGCGGTCTGATCAAGCGTCTTTTTCCTAGCGTAAAAGTTTGGAGTTGTTACTAGCTTTGCTTACCGGCTTATCATCATCGCAACTATTTTTGTAGTCGCTCCGTCCATGCATCTTGTGGTCATGGATACCATACCGCCTAGCGTCGTTGCATACTGTAAAGCGTATGCTCTGCCCGGTACGTCGTTTGCCCATTCAGCGTATTAAATTATCAATGTGCTATTTTTGTTAACCGTGAATTCATAAACACGGCTACTCACGTTCGGAGCGTTTCACAACAGCCTACTTGCTTTCAATTGTTTTACCCGTGTTACCTAGTGGGTAATGTTACTTTTCGAAAAACGTTTGTTGTACGTCTTGTCGATGTAATCAATTTATCATCGATTGTACGTCTTGTAAAACACTTTTTTAAAAAGTTTTTTTTTACCGTCGAGAACGTTGTTCGAAAAGCTTTGCTGAAGGAATAACCTTCGCTGTTGCTTTTTCGTTTGCGTCCCTTTCGGTGATTTAAATATATCATCGTACGACAAGACGTGCAACACTTTTTTAAAAGTTTTTTTTGCGTGAATGGAGTACAAGACGTTCAATCCCTTGTGGCAGTAAGGCCGAACGAGAAAAAGTTTTTTTACGAAAAGACTTGCAAGCGGTTTTTATACGGGAACAAACGATTTTTAAAAGAATTACGATCCAAACGGAACATTTTCCCGGCGATCGCTTTTATCGATTTTTTTATTTTCACTTTTTTGGCAGACGGTGGGAACATATGAGAACGTATGACATCGACCTTTTGTTTTCCCTATAATGAAGAAACGTTATCTATTTTAACGTGTTTATACGTCTTAAAGCGTTGGTATTATTGGGTTCAAGCGTGTTTATATGTATGGTTTCGTATGAGGACGTAAAAAGACAGTAAAACGTTAGGTGTAATGGGCCGGGACATCGTACACGCTCCAAACCTCGGGGCCTCACTGTCCACCAGGTAGGACGACACGCAGCGAGACAGACGACGGGCACCAGGTAGACGGCCGGGAAGGACAGAGCGTCCACAAACCCGAGGGCCGAACGGTGAACGGATGGGAACAACTGGGAAGAAAAGGGAACGGCGTACACAAACCGTTCGGTATGTGAACGTTATAGGAAGGAAAAAGAAGGCATAAGCGCTACAAACCGCATAAGGACGGGCCTTGAACCACTATACGAGCGCACCGACGCCGGGCCACCCGAGCACAAGAGCCGACCGACACCGCAAGAACACTACGCCTGGTGTAACGCACACATTCTCGTCAAAATTACGAACCTCGACGACTGGGAACGAATGGAAGCGAATGGAAACGGATGGGTGCCACCCCTGCTGCAGATGACGGATCAGTGCAATAACGTATGCCGCAAAAAATTTTTTAAAAAAAATTTACGAAACCTCGAAGGATAAATTGAAAAACTTTTGGATATACGTATACACTCGGAAAAATAGTACGGGTGAATACGTTAAGCGAGGTATATACATATGAAATTGTTTGAGTATAAGAAGACGAAAGACGGAGAAACAAATATCGTAATCGGCGGCATCGCAACAATCGTGCTATCGGTGTTTATTGGAATAGCGGTAATGAATCACCCGGAGTATTTAGTCGACACGGTCGTACATCTGAAAGGTTTACTGAAGTAGTAGCAACACTCGTTGGTGGACGTCGGGAACGTCTTCTGACGAGTTTCTTCCTATTATATAGTCGTATACTAATCCGATGGCAACGACAACACGACAAATTTGGCGGTATCATACACTAGCAACACGACAAAAATGGCGTATGCGTCAGAAATGGCAACACGACAAAATTGGCAGGTCAAATCCGGCGGCAACGTACAGGACGAAAAATCCGGACGGCAGAAAAACGAAAAAAGTTTTAAAAATTTTTTGCTACTGTAAACGTTGATATAACAGGCTTTTTAGCAAATTTATTAAAAAAAATTAAAAAAGTTTCAATTTCTTGCCGTCCAAAATGCTGTTTCATTGTATTTATTAGTGAGGGGGGTTAAACGTATAACGTATAAACGTTTTAATCGTTTGTTTTAAACGTAAAACGTTATAAAAGATTTAAATAATATTTTTAATATTATTTGCGTCTTTAAGGATAACTCCGTTTCTTACAACTGAATAGTATACCGATTAGTAAAAAAGATATTAGCGTCAATAGTGACGTTTTAGTCGGTATACGTATGTACGTTTAGGCCCGATATATTCGGTAGTCTAAATAATTAAAAGAACGTTACTTGTTCCGAGGAGGCCGACGATTATTCGTGGGTCGGATTCGGAGGGGGTAGCGTTTTTATTGTGAGGATGCGAGTTTGACCGTAATCTCGCCGAGTAAACAAAGGCGGTCACTAAAATACAGAACTTACCACGCTTGCTGATTAATCGGCAGCGGACCAGGTGAGTCTTTTTTATGTCCGGGTTAGCCAAGAGGCAAGGCGCTGCACGACGTCGATAAAAAAGAGCAGAAATCGTGGGTTCGAATCCCACATCCGGCACCACATGGACGCTATGTCCACCTAATTTTAGACGGTTGTAGAGCGTGAGGTTACGAAACGTGACCTCTCCTCTCTTTTTATATACGTCTACAGCGAATCTGAGCCGGTTGTAAACCGAGAATTCTCAGAACAAACCATAGAAAGGTAGTAGAGAGAGTGCCATTTGGCGCTCTTTTTCGCTTAAAAAACAATTAAGGAGGTCATTAGAATGGCAAAAGAAATCGATTATACCAAGTTTTCAAAGGAACAATTAGAAGCTGCACGTTTAATGACCGATTTTTCTAGTAAGATGACGAACAAAGAGATCGCCGAGGCGGTTGGTATCTCTGAACGACAATTCTACCGCTGGAAAGAGGATCGTGAGTTCCTGGATCTAGTAAACGACCTGTCGGATAAATACATGGATGCGAATACACCTCAAATCTATCGTCAACTTATGAAGGCAGTAAACGGAGGATCGGTTAAAGCTATTGAATTAGCGTTGAAACGTGCTGGTAAACTTGTTGAACGACGTGAAGTTGTTTCTGAAGTTGACCTTGAAGTAACTGGTTTAGACGGTAAAACGAACGACCAGCTGCTTGAGGAGATTGCAAAATTGGAGAAGGCAGCACTCCAGGAAGGTTCGGATGACTAATGAAGTCGGCTGAACGCCTGGAGCGCATCTCCCTATTAAAGCGTCATGCGGAACTGTTGAAAGTGGAGTTCGGGAAGAAGCCGGAAGCGGCGGTTAATTACTACAATGTCTTACAGGAAATCACGAAATTACAACGTATTGAAGCTGGTTTCCAAGATATTATGGTGTTCGCTAAGAACTACTTCACAGGTGACCCACCGCATGACCTTTTAAAAGCGGATACGCCATCACCAAAGTTTCACTACGAATTAGCAAGACACTTACGTGACACGGTTATGGATCCTTGGGAGCAAAAAACGGCAATAGCGGCTCCCCGATCACATGCAAAATCGACTATCGTAACGAATATCTTCCCTATTTGGTGTACTGTCTACGTTGAGGATGTAGAAGAACGCTATTGGGTAATCATTGGGGACAAGCAAGATAACGCCCGTAAGTTCTTAGACGTAATTAAGTCAGAACTGGAAGATAACGATTTGTTGAAAGCGGATTTCGGAAACCTAAAAGGTAGCACATGGAATTCTCTTGAAATTATCACAGCTAACCAAGTTAAAATCTCTGCACACGGTGCTGGAGAAGGTTTACGTGGTCTGCGTTACGGTTCATTTCGTCCATCAGTAATCATGGATGATATTGAGTCGGACGACAGCTGTAGTACACCGGATCGTATCGCAAAAATGATGGACTGGTTATTACGTACAGTAATGCCACTGGGTGACCCGAAGAAGTCGAAATTCTTCTTAGTCGGTACGATTATCCACTATAACTCGGTTCTTTCACAGATTATCAATAACTTTGCGGAATGGCAGCCGTTCAAATTTAGAGCGATTGAGGAATTTCCGGAAAGAATGGATCTTTGGAACAAGTGGGAAGAAATGTACCACAACCGAGATGAAGGTGATAATCCGATGGAAGCTGCACGACTCGCTCGTAAGAAAGCGATGGAGTTCTACGAAGAAAATCGTGAGGAAATGCACCGTGGAGCGGTTGTATTATGGCCGGAGCGTTTAGATTTACTTGCATTGATGGAGAAACGAGCAACGAACCGTCTTGCATTCAACAGTGAATATCAAAACGAACCTCTTGACGAAAACTCTCGTATCTTTCATAAGATTTGGTATTACGAGCCGGAAGATATTAATTTGGATGAATTAGATGTATTTGGAGCGTGTGACCCGTCACTTGGTAAAACAAAACGAGCTGATCCGTCGGTTATCCTTACGCTTGGTAGACACCGTAAGACAGGTATTATGTACGTTCTAGATGTCGATATCAAACGTCGTAACCCGGATACAATCATCCAGGACATCTTCCGTAAAGCAGAAATGTTCGACTACGTGATGTTCAATATTGAAACAATCGCCTTCCAACAATTCTTTAAAGATGAAGTTGTGAAGCGTTCTGCGGAACAAGGTATCTACTTACCTATTAAAGAGTACAAATCGACCGTGAAGAAAGAGGTTCGTATTTCAGCAATTGAGCCACTTATGACGAATGGACAAGTTCGTATATTGGCGACACAACGTGAGCTGGAAGAACAACTTATCTATTTCCCAAAAGGAAAGAACGATGACGCCATCGATGCTTTAAATATGGCGATTGCTCTTGCTAAAGGGAAAGGTAGTCAGCTTATTTTTGGTAGAGTTTAAAAAGTTTCTAGTAGAAACGTTACAACAGCCAAAATGGGTCGGATTTAATAGTGAAGGGAGGTTATAACAGTGAAGTTAGTAAACAGGCTGAGTGCAGCGTTTAACGCTTTTAGAGGAAAGGCGCCGCAAGGTAATCACGTAGATAATCCTTTTTTCTACGGATATTCAACAAACGGCCGCTCGGTACAAGCACAAAAGGTTAATCCGCAACAGTTACGAACCTTTTCGGAGACAGCCATCCCAAGACGTGCAATCAGTTATATCCGTGACCAAGTCGCAAAGCTTGAGTGGGATATTACTCCAGTCGAAGGAAAGAAACTTACAGCTGCACAGAAGAAGCAAGTTGATGTTGCGAAGAACGTACTCAATAAGCCAAACAGTGACGACAGCTGGAATACCTTCGTAGGTCAGTTGGTTGAAGATATGCTTGTAGTTGGTCTTGGCGCAGCTGAGATTAAGCAATGGAACGGAAACGAAAGGAACCCGTACTTGCTATATCCAATGGATGCTACTAGTGTACAAATCTACTTAGACTGGAACGGTTCACCGACAATGCGTAGATACGCTCAAGTGGACCAACGTGGACAAGTGATCGATTTCACGCCAAACGAAATGATGGTATGGAAGCACATTCCACGTACGAATACGCCATTCGGCCTTAGTCCTTTAGAAGCTGCATTCCAACAAATAAAGTATCTGCTTGATGCTCAAGCTTATGCAGGACAAACAGCTTCAACAGCAACGCCTAAAAAGCTTCTGTACATGGGACAAGAAATTACTGATACACAGCTCAAAGAGTTCCGTCAGTATTTCAAGGATGAGATCGAAGGGCGCTCAACGATTCCGATCGTCGGTGGAACAGACGCAGTACATTCCGTTGAGTTAGGCCAAACCAGTGATAACGCATTGTTCTTACAATGGCAGAGCTTCTTAATCGCCGTAATTGCGAATGCATTCGGATTAGATGCTATGAAATTCAACGCATTTACAGGAATTAACCGTTCTACTGGAGACACGTTAGATGACGTTTCAGATGAAGGTGCGATTCGACCGATGGCTCACGCTATCGAGCAGCACATGAACCAATTCCTGGCGTTAATGGGACTGGAAGATGTAGCTTGCTTTAAGTTCCGATTTACTACTAGTTTCTCAGATCGTAAGAGTTTATCAGTTATCCATCAAATCTATGGGCAATTAGATGTACTTACTATTAACGAGATTCGTAGTGAAATGGGAAAACCACCGCTACAGAAAGATCCCGAAACGGGAATTTCAAAAGGCGATTATACGTTGTCTGAGTATCGTGCGAAATACGGAGCACAAATGAATCCGTTGGCACAGGAAGAAGACAGTCCGGTTAAAACGGAGTCGGATAATCAGCCAGGCTTGGGTGACACCGGCCATGAAGCAACAAACAACGGCGTTGATGGCGCCCATAAGTTGAATGAAAAATCTATGAATAAACGCTCAGACAGTAGTTTAGAAGCGAACTAAAGAGGTGAAGAAAATGGAAGACGAATTAACGGTTGCCGAGGGCCGAGACGAAAGTGCTCAAGGCGATACATTAACGTTACAAGCAGCAACTGGTTTTACATTTGGTGAATTAGAACATCCAAATAAGATGCCGTTTTCCGGTGTGTTAACATTCCTGGGTGTTCCGTCTGACGCTCCTCCTGGTGGTGCTAAAGGTCGTAAGGTATTAATTCCGGTCGACGTTGGTACAGAAGCATTGGCTTCATTACAGGGGATGGCAATTAATTATGTGCCCGATTCGATGGACGGTCATAATCCTCAACAAAAAATTGGCGTGATTGAGGCGGCAAGTCTCGGTGATCCGCAAGCTAACGGAGCAGTTCCGGTACGAATTGAGGGTTATATCTACGCAAGCGACTTTCAAGAAGCTGCGGAGAAGATTAAACGTTATCAAGACTTCCTTGGTTTTTCGTACGAAACAGCGAGAACAAAGCTTGTCGACGGAGAATACGAGGGAGAATCGGTTGCAATAGTCGCTAGTCTAGGACATTTCACAGGAGCGTCTGTTCTTTGGAAAGACAGTGCTGCTTACCGAAATACATCTCTTGCAGCTGCTGCTGAAGAAGAAAAGGAGGAAAATAATTTGGATTTTGAAAAGTTACTAGCTGCCGCAGTTAAGGAAATCAAGACTTACGTCGATGAGAAACTAGAAGCTGCGAAAACGGAAGAAACAGTTGAGGTGACCGAAGAGGTCGTTGAAGAAACTGTTACTGAAGAAGTCGAGGAAACGGTTGAAGAAACTGTTGAGACTGTTGAAGAAGTAGTAGAAACGGTTGAGGAAACAACTGTTACTGAAGGCGAAGAAGAGTTAAACGCTGCTGCGTTAAAAGCAGAATTGGATGCTGTAAAAGCTGAACTTGCTGAAGTGAAAAACGAAGCGTCTATTCAAGCGGCTGCTCGTAAATCTGTTGCTTACCCTACTACGTTAATGGCGAAGTACGCTATTAATGAAGAAGACGAAGAGTCTAAGATCATGGCTTCAATCGATGCTCGTACTGATTTATCAGTCGAAGAACGTATGGCGTTGAAAATCGAAGCTCGTGACAAAGCGAACAAAAAATAATAATCGTTTAGTTACGTATACGTATACGAAACGTAAATAAAAAAACTAAAACAAACATTGGAGGAATTTAATTAATGTCTACAAATTTAAATGCACAATTCACAGATTTAAGCGCTGCTACACAATTCTATAGCGGTGGTATTGAAATTGATATGTTCCAAACTGAAATCACGGACTTAGTTCGTCGTGCTGGTGTCCTTGGACAACGTATTCAGTACGTACCAGCAACAGGTTCTATCTCGAATTTCTTCGAGCAAACAACAATTAGCGAAGGTCAGTTCTCTGATCCACGTAACATTGCTGCTACAAGCACGATCCCAACTCGTGTTCAGAAGTCAGTAATGGTTAAAGCAATCACAAACCGTGTGGACTACGGTCTATTCGAAATGGAAACTGTAGGTCAACAAGGCGTGTTCGCACAGCTTAAAGCGAAAGACTTGAGCGACATGGTTCAAGGTATGCTTCGTCTTCGTGATAAAGGTTTATGGACAGGTACTGACGTAGTTGCTGGTGCTCAAACAGGTAACGGAACTACTACACAGTACGTTGGCTTATTAAAACAGATTACGAAGTCTGCAACAATTGCGAAGGATGCTTCTATCGTTGACGGTTTACGTACAGAGGTTGCGAAGCTTATGGCTGATCCTAACTTTGAGTTACGTCCAACAGCAATCTACATCAATCCTTTAGCTCTTGATTACCTTGAGCAAGAAGTTAAGAACAGCAACAACGCAGTTAAGTTCGTTAGCACGGACATGGCAACAGTTGGTGCAGGTATCTCTGTAGCTGGTTTACAAACTGCTGCTGGTTTACTACCAATCATTCCGGAACCGTTCTTACCTGTTGATGCTTCAATCAATGGTGTTGCGGCTGCTGGCGCTGGGTTACACAACTACCCATTCGCAATCGTAACTGAGGACTTAATCGAGTTCCACTACGTAGGATCTAAGGCTCCTCGTGTATTCCAATTAGGTACACAAGCGAACCTTCAAGAAAACTACGTGGGTGTAATGTTCGGTGCTCCAGTTGCAAAAGCTGCTTCACAAGCTCACGTTGTTGGTGCAATCGTACGAGCATAGTAGTTTAAACGAACGTTTGATTAGTAGTTAAAAGGGATGCCTTCGGGTGTCCCAACTATTTCTCTGTAAGGGGTGAAAATAAATGGTAAGAGCTAAAAAAGATGCTGAAGAACAGGTAGTTGAAGCTGAAGAAACTGAAAAACCAGTTGAAAAGTCGGCTAAAGCGTCTGACGAAAAGTTGGTTGAGGTGGAGTACGCTGAGGGTGCATTTACTGCGTCTGTTTACTTGGGACAACGTGCAGTACATTTTACTGACGGTAAAGCGTCGGTGGATGCAGAAACGGCAAAAGAACTTAAAAAGTTAAAGTTCGTGAAGTAGTCATGGATTACTTAGAACGAGCGGAGGCTTTGTTCAATCGGTATGTCGGACGCAAAGTTAAAGCGGAAAGATATAGCGAGCAGTTACGATACGACGGTGCAATGGGCGCCAAGCTTAGTCAGACGCCTGTTGTACGTATTGTTTCTGTTAAAGCAAAGACGTCAAATTGGGATTACAACGATTTCTTTGGTGACACCAAGTACATAGACATCGACCTGGGCCAAGTATCACTTGAGGCGAAAGATGAGGTAACACACATCACACTGCCGCCAACAATGTTTGGAACAGACTATTCCGATGTTGAAGTCGAGTATATAGCAGGACTTGAGGAGATTCCACAAGATGTAACAGCTGCTATTAAGGAGATTGCAAGTTTACTGCGTACGGGTCAAATTACCGAATGGAATTGCATTTTACCAGTTTCAATTATTGATGTAATTGATAAATACAGGAAGGAGGAAATCTGATGACTTTATATATTTCAGTAGCGGAGTTTAAGCAAGCACCGACAAGTATCGATTATACGACGTTGGATCAAGACAATTACGGAAATCAAGCGGCACAAGATGCGTCGTTATTAAACGTGCTCAGACGTGCAAGTTCCTGGGTAGACACGATTGTTCAGCAAGAAACATTAGAAGCGACGGTTAACACAGAATTGAAGGAAGTAAGAATGTCGAGAGACGGTCGTATCAATGTTCACGTTAACAACATACCGATTATTCAACTACAAAAAGTTGAGTACCGTACCTCACCACTTGAGCCGTTTAAAGAGGTTAACTTAACGGATATTGAAGTGAAAGACAGTTGGTTTACGATTTACGGCGTTCATTTAATGACTAGCCTTGAATCTAACATCTTTATCGGTAACCGCACACCGTACTACCGAAAATCAGATATACCAATCACAGTGCGCTACACATACGTAAACGGATGGACAAACACGATTCTTGCGGCAAATGTAGCTGCTAATTCTAAAGTTGTCACGTTAGCTGATCCGACGGGTCTTGTTCCTGGTCAACGATTGACTTTATACGATGGCCCGACACAAGAAACAGTGACGGTTGAATCTGTAGCTGGAAACAGCGTTACGTTGATGAATCCGTTACTATTCGACCATGCCAAGCTAACAACGATTTCTGCTATTCCGGATAACGTTAAACAGGCTACTCTTCTATTGGCTATGTATTTAATTAAAGAACGTGGTTCCCTTGCTGTTACGATGCAGGAATCACAAATTTCTACGATTAGTTACAACACCAAAAAATCCGATGACCTATCGGTTGCAAGAGAGCTGTTACAACCATATAAACGTGTGGTGACGAGCTGATGATTTCTATTCGATGGGAGCAATCAGCGCATAAACAAGTTGCTGAATTCAACGAGTTCCACTCCAAGTGGGATCACATGAACCGTGAGAGCGCCCAGCGCTTGGCTAAGATGGCTGAAGAATATTTTAAACCGATGTTAAATGTTCGTTCACATCGTACGGGCCAAACTGAGCGAAGTATTGAGCATAAAATCAAGCATGGTTCAGACGGTTTTGAAATTGAGTATCACGGTTTACTAAGTGCGCTGTATATGGATGAAGGGAACTTTCCGGCTGGGCAAACGTTACAAGCACCAAGGGGCGCCGCACAACGTGCCTTCCCTGTTGACTCTCGTTTCGGAAGCCCAGCGTTTTCTCCGACGATCCACGGGATGGGTAGTTTAACACCTGGCGCACCTACACATTGGTCAGAGAAAACGGTTGAGTATCTTGCTGAAGGTCCTGGTATTGACGTTCTTCTTCATGAAATGGACGCCTTCTTACGACAGGTGGTGATTACATGAATGAGAGAAAACTTGTTAAGAGCGTCGTTAAGAATGTACTGAAGACCACGGTAGGCGCTAAGAAAATTGTTGAGTATCGACCTAAGTTACTTCAGCAAACGGACTTTCCTAGTATCGTAATTACTATCCCGAAAGCACGAGAAGAACGCTATTCTGCTTCAGCGCCGTACGGAAAGAAGATTATTAAATACACAGTTAGTCTAGAGGTTACTGGTGTAGATGTGTCACCCGATGGTGCTGGCCAGCTACAATTTGATGATTTCCTTGATGCCATTGATGTGGAGTTACGTAAGGATCCGACGTTTGGTGGGAAAGTTCTTTCTGCCGGTGTTGAGTATATCCAAACGAATACTACTGCACCACAGTTGTTGAACGGCCAAACAGTCGGTTTACTAGCGATTAAGCAATTTGATGTATCGATATTAACTACGGGCTAACAGGAGGGCTAAATGAAGAAGAAAGTTAAGTACACAGGGGATGAACCAGTATTGCTGCCGACATTACACGTCGAGGTGGAACCAGGCGATGTGATCGAGGTACCAAAAGATTTTTACAACGTTAATTTCGTTGATGTGAAAGAGAAGAAAACGAAGGAGGAGATTGAATAATGGCAAAAATGTCCGCATTGGGCTATTTCGGGTTAGGTAAAGAAACAACATTCGGAACAGCCGTTGCACCAGCAGTTTACATTCCTTACGACTCTATTAAAGTCGAGGAAGACATCAAAAAAGTAACAGATGAGGGACGACGTGGTATTTTATCGAAATCATTCGGTGTGTACAATACAACACGTCAAAGTAAGGTAGAGTTCGGTATGCCAGCTTATCCGGATTTAATCGGTCATCTATTACTTGGAATTCTAGGTAAGGATACTGTTACTGGTGCGGCTGCACCGTACACACATAAGTTCCAGGTGTTAGACGCACTTGCACCGACATTCACGGCATCAGACTACAATACAGTAACTGAGCGTCGTTATGCTGGGGCTGTATTAGACGAGCTTGACTTCAAATTCGATTCTGACACGGCTGTAAAAGTAACAGCAAAAATGAAATCGAAGGCTTCTGCAGTAGCTACGAAGTCAACACCAACAATCACAGTTGCGAAACCTTTTTTAGGCTTCACATCGACGCTTACGTTAGGCGGTACAGTTGATGCTGATTTACTGGGTGGTGAGGTTTCAATCAAACGTGATAACCAGCTTATCTTTGCTGGGAATAACACGCAGGACCCGACTCGTTATATTACGGGCCGTATTGAAGCGACAGGTAAGTTAACGATGGACTTCGATAACGAAGATGATTTAAATGCTTACTTAAATGGTACGCAACAAGCGGTGAAAATCTTGTTCACTTTAGATGCGAATACGTCTCTTGAGTTCTCGTTCGGGAAAGTCGATATTACAAAAGTAACTGTCGATCGTTCACAAGAGTACATTCGTGCAGACATGAGCTTCAAAGCGTTATACAACGCAACAGACGCAGGTATGGTAACAGTTACGCTGAAAAATGCAGTAGCTACTTACTAATCTAGCAATTTAGTACGGGGTACGTATACGTGGCGTATCCCTACTTATTAATCACGTAAACAACCAAACTAAAAAAAACTATAAAACTATTGGAGGAATTTAAAAATGAGAATTGAGTTTACAGCAGAATTAGGAGAAGGACAATTTATCGAAATTAAGGACCCAAAACGTATGTCTTGGGGAAAACAAAAGGCAATCGCAAAAGCGTTCAAAGACGAGTCAATGGATTCTAACTTAGACGTTGCAGAACGAGTGTTAATCGCTTTAGCGAAAGCTGGCCATATCTTAGATGAGGACAATGTACCGGTTAACTTCCCTATTACGGAAGAAAACATTGATAAGGTACCAGCTGTTGTTATCGAAAAGGTAGCGCAAAAATTCGGTGAGCTTAAAGCTGAGGCTACACCAAAAAACTAATTGATCGGGTGGATAAGTCGTTGCGTGGCTACAGCGACACCACACCGATGGAGTATGCAGAGTTTGCTTTATGCCGTGAGATGGGTTGGACGTTTAATCAGTTGGACGAACAACCTGCCTGGCGTGTAGAGCAAGCTTTTTTATTTCTAGAAAGAGAGCACATTTTCAATGAATCTCAAAAAGAAGAATAGGTGGTGATCACGTATAAATGGCAGGTACAACTAAAACAGCTCGTTTGAATTTGGAAATCGTTGCAAAAGACCAGGCCAAACAAGTCTTTGACGCCTTCGCTCGTAATTTAAAAGCAAATATGGAGCAAGTCGAAGCAGCGATGAAAAATGCATTGAATATGGACCGTATGGTTGCGGACGTTCGCTCCGGTGTATCACAGATTGACGCAGCTATTCACGGTATGGACATCCGGGAAATCGGAACAAGAATGGAAGCAGCAGAGCACCAAGTACGAGAATCTGTACGAAGCATGGACGCAGCACTACACACGGTTCGTGGAAGCACAGAGAGCGCACAAGCCGGATTTCGTGAGTTAGCCTCATCCGCCGATCGTATGAGAGCATCTATGTTAAGTGATTTTAACCAAGTAGAAGCTGGAGCACGTCAAATGGGTGACCATCTAAATGCTGCAAGCCGTATGGCGCATTTCGGTGACCTTATGGACGTAGGACATCAAATTGCCGGTGTTGGACGCAGCATGACTGGATTCTTCGTTGATGCAATTAAAAACTCCGCTGAGTTCGACCAAAATATCCATAACACCAAGGCCGCAATCAATGCTGGTTTAATCCAGGAGGTTGGTGGTTCTGCAGAGGCACTGAAAAAACTTAAAAGTCAAATGGACTTGACGATGGATCATGGTCGTATCACTCTCGCTGGTTCTGAGATTGAAAAAATGAAGAATAAGGCGATTCAACTTGGTTCTGCTGGTTTCTTCTCAGCAACAGAAGTTGCACACGCAATGGACGTACTGGCAAAGCAGGGTATCTCGTACCAGGACATCATGGGTGGCGCACTCGAAACCGTGCATAACGTGGCTGCTGCCAACCAGGAAGATATGTCCCAAACGGCCGACGTAGTAGCCGACATCATCCACTCAATGGGTGGTGCGTTAAAAACAGAGTTTGGTGATAATACGAAGGCACAAATGACCGGTATTGGGGACGCCATTTCCGGGGTATTCGTAGCATCTCGTGTTAACATGAATGACTTCTTAACGACTATGAAATACATCGCACCACAGGCATCTGCAACAGGTATGCGTGTAGGTGAACTAGCTGGGGCAATCGCAACACTTGGTAACCACGGTATCCGAGGAAGCACGGCTGGTACTGGTCTTCGTCGTATGTTAACAAACTTAACTCCTGCTACTGAAAAAGCTGCAGGTATGATGGAGAAATTGGGCTTAATTACGAAGGATGGCTCTAACGTGTTCTACGATACACACGGAAAATTAATTCCACTCGTAGACATTCAGAAGAAGCTGCATGACGCAATCAGCGGCTTAAATCCGGAAATGCAACAGATGGCGATTAAAACGATCTTCGGTCAGTATGCTTTATCTTCTATGATGGCTATTGCTGGTGAGGCACCGGATAAATTTGCTGCGATGCAACGTATGGTTACAGCAACTGGTATCACAGTAGACATGATGAAAGATAAACAGGCCGGTCTAGGGTTTGCAATTAATGCTGTTACGAAAACATTTGATACATTGAAGAAGGCGGTCGGTGAGGATCTACACGTTCCAGTTGTTAAATTATTAGCGCTGGTTCACGGGTTAATGCAAGGCTTCCTAAAGATGGATCCGACAGTACGTAGAACAATCACAACGTTTGCTGCAATCACTGGTGTTGTGCTGTTAGTTGGCGGTTCAATCCTGGCGTTCCTTGGAACAATCGGATTATTTGCTGCTTCATTACCTGGAGCCATTTCAGCACTTGGAGCGGTTGGTGGTGCTATAGGCGCACTTGTTGGGCCAGTAACGATTGTAATTGCGATTATAGCGGCGTTTACAATGGCATGGAAGAAAAACCTTGGTGATATCCGTGGGCAAGTAAATGGATTTACTACGTGGTTCAAATCGAGCTTTGGTAAAACGTTTGACTCCGTGAAAAAAGACGTAATGAGCGGTATCAAGACTATTACGAAGGAATTCGATAAATTATCACCGAGTATCAAAAAATCCGTGGATGCGGTTATTAAGTTCCTCGGTCCGCAGTTTATCTCCGGAATGAAAACCGTGATTACAGCGGTATCTGACGGGGTTAAGGAAGTCGCTAAGTGGTTTAATAAAATGTCACCGGATTTCGCTAAGGCGATGGGTGCGCTTATTAAATTCTTCCAGGAAAACTCTGAAACTTGGAAAACGTTGTGGAACGTCTTTAAGTTCATTGTGAAATTTGCCTGGGATTGGATCACGGACATCGTGAAACATGCTTGGGGCGTGTTCTCCGGCATCATTCAATTTTTCACACACATCATCAACGGTGAATGGAAAAAAGCGTTTGAAGACCTGTGGCAAATCGTGAAAAATGCGTTCTTATTGGCGCTAGATTTAATGGGTGGTTTCGTCGGAAAAGGTGCTAAATGGTTCGCTAAGTTCTTAGAACACACGGGATTATTTAACTCCGGATTCGGTAAAATCATCGTCAAAATGTTTGAGAATTTCGGTAAGGTAGCGGATCAAGCGTGGAATTTCGTAAGCAAGATTTTCTCTAACGGAATTAGAATCGTAGAGTCTCTACTTAAAGGATGGTCAAGCATTGTTAGTAACGTACTGAATGCGGTGCTAAAGATTTTCCAAGGTAAACCAGGCGAAGCGATGGCTGCTCTAGAACGGGCCTTCCGTTCCGGAATCAACATGGCTGGTAGCGTACTACGAGGATTATGGAATATCGTAGATTCGATTCTTGGCGGCTTACCTAGCAAGTTCCTAAACTGGGCTAAGGATTCGATTTATCGATTCGCTGACGGGATTTCCGGAGGACTTAGTAGTGTATGGAACGTAATTCACGGACTTTGGAACAATCTTGTTTCCTATTTTGGAAGTATGCCAAGAAACTTCTTAACGTGGGGTAAAAATGCGATTGGCATGTTCGCTGACGGTATCATGTCGGGAATCTCAAAAGTTACTAACGCTGTATCTAGCGTAGCTAACAAAGTTAAGGATTTCCTTGGGTTCCACTCACCTACGAAAGATGGTCCAGCAAGCGAGTCTGACGTGTGGATGCCTAACATGATGAACATGTTCTCGGACGGGATCCATCAGAACCGTGACAAAATCAAGGATGCTGTAGCGTCAGTCGGTTTGGATCTACAACACTCGTTTAAAAATACGGGTGATGTTGTACGAGACAATGTTGCTGGAATTTCTGCGGCGAGCCATCCGTCAAGTGGCGCAATGACTACACACACAAATAACCGTCGTAACAGTAATGTTCAAGTAATCATCAATGTTGACGGGCGTTCTGCAAAAACAGACCAAGAGTTAAGCGAAAACATCGCAAATGCGGTGCGTACGCAAGTACGAATGGTAATGTAGAAACACGGGGTTCCATAGCGATATGGCGCCCCCTTTTTGTGTGTTTATAAGCGTTACAAATGCCTAGAAGGGTCGGATTTAATAATGAGAGGAGGTAATACATGGCGAATAGTAATAGCATTCAAATTCTGTTAAATGTGTTGGATATTACGCCTTTAATTGATTATGAAAGTGTGAAAGTCGATAACAACATCGTTATGACGGCCGACGTTATGAACTTCACTATGAAACTAAACGGCAATGAAACTGTCTACGATACAGTCGCTAAAAAGAATATCAACGCAACTCGTCCAAAAGCTGGGCAAGAAATTGTGTGGCAAAACCCGGCAAATATCGTGACAGCGCCAAACGGAAGTAAAGTTCCTTACCGTGAATTCGGTGGCGTAGTCGTTGAAGTACGGGAGACTGTTGAAGGTACATCGTTACAGTACGAAGTGAGTTGTAAAAGTTACGTGCATTGGCTAGATCGTCATTTAGTAACAGCATGGTACCAGGAACAGGAGCCGAGTGCTGTTGTTTCGCAAATTGTAAAACAGTCTGCGCCCGGATTTACGACGTATAACGTACGTAAGTCGAACACAACGGTAATACCCCAATACTTCGACTATCGAAAGGTATCCGATTCTATCAAAAGTGTAGCGGATCAAATCGAGTGGGGATGGTACGTAGATTACTACAAGGACGTTCATTTTTATTCGTTCGAAACGTTCACTTCGCCTTTACCGAATAATACACTTGACGTCGATAAAGACCTTGTTAATTACGGGGATTTGACGTTGACGGAGAACATCCAACAACAGATGAACAAGATATTTATCAAGGGATTTAAAACACGTTCTGCGGAGAAATATTCGTTGAAGTTCCAAGGAGATGGTACTACAGAGCAATGGTCGCTCGGTTATCGTGTTTCATCTGTATCGGGAGACGTTGATGTAGTTGTTTACGATAGCGAATACCAATACAACCTTGATACGAGTTTTCAGAATGGCGGTCAAAATAACTATGGTGAGAAAATGGCACTCAAAAAGGACATTATCGATGGTGCGCCTAACCGTGGAAATACGTCGAATACCTGCTTTATTCATTACACACAACATCTTATCAGAATACCAAATTACCGTAATAACGGGCCTGTACCTCCTGGAAAATTGATAGTCGTACGGTTCAACTATTTACGAGATATGGTTTGGTTAGCGCAAGACCAACGTTCTCAACGTGATACAAAAGCGATTGAAGGCGTCGGAGACGGTGTTTACGAAGCGGTATTCTCAGACAAGTCATTGACAAACAGTACGTTAAATGCTGTAAAAGCAAAGGGCGAATTGTTGTTATCGAAGTACCGGGCGGCACAAATTACGGGGTCGTTTAATGCATACAAAACTACTACGACAACCTCGGGTTGGGTGGCCGGACAGTATTTCCGTTTACTCAGTACAAAGCGACTCGGTGGTATTGATGAGTATATGTTTGTGCAACGTGTATCGAAACAGATTATAAAGAACGATCAGCAAGCCCTGGTGGTTTACTACACTGTTGAGTTTGCGGATTCACCGTATCTTGTTTAGGAGGCAGCGTAAATGAAAATCGATTCGTTTATTCAATTAATAGCGGATATCCGGCAGAACCAACTATCTGACGACACTGATCCGGCTAACATCGTACTTGAGACGTACACAAGTCCTTTTGACGAAGTATCCGTAGTTGGCGAGTCTGTGCGTGTTCTCGTAAGTCAAAATCAAGTTTGGGGAAACGGTGAGACATACACCGCAAAAGATCATAATAACGTTCCTTACCAAGCACCTAGCTGCGGTTGGTTATGGGGAGCGAGCGCAAAGTGGGGATAACATGGAAACAACAATGGCCATAGGTCACGTCCGAGTAGTAAAGCACGATAAAGAAACTGGTGAAGTCGTATTCGACCGGACGTATAAAAACAAGATTACCGACTTCGCACGTAAGCAAAGTGCTGCGTTATGGGCTGGACAATACGTAAAAACACCGAGCCAAATCATACTAGGAACTGGTACGAATGTGAACGGTCCACAATCAAGTGATACGGCGCTATGGGCACCAATTGCAGCATCGAAGAAAAAGATGTCTTACGCAGAGACATTTTTAAATTACTACGTCCAATACAGTGCGACGTACATGCAATCTGAAGTGTTAGGAACACTGACTAGTGGGAATCCAACGCAAACTATCGCCCTTACAGAAGCTGGGTTACTTGACGATGACGGTAATCTATGGGCGCATGTTGCCTTGACTGACGTAACACACGATAACACTAGTACATTATCCGTCCAATGGCAGGTAATGCATGATGCAAATTAGTTAGAACAGGAGGTTAGTTTATTGGTAGTTTATAAAGTTTCAAGTGGTGCTGTCCCGTTAGCTTCGGACATTAACCAAGTATATGATACGTTTTCCGGACTAGCTGATGCAGGTAAGTTATCTATGGCGGCCTCAGTAGCAACGCCAGCAGCACCTACTGCAACAGTCGCAGCCGGTACGGGATTAGGTGTCGGAGATTACTATTATAGCGTTTCTTTCATTACTGGATATTTAAAATCTGATGGTACGTACGCTATAACAGGAGAAACTTTGACGAAGTCAATTGGGGCAAAAGTAACGACTACTACCGGAAACCAAAAGGTTAATTTGAAATTACCGATTGGGCCGGCCAACGCTCCGCATGTAATTGGTCGAAGAGTATATCGCTCTAAAGTTGGGACAATTTCCCCAATGTACTTAGCGGCAGAAATTTTAAACGATACTCAAGTGGACTACGCAGATACTAAACCCGATACCGGGTTAAATACTGCGGTAAAAGAAAATACGACGGATACGACAGGTACACGTTTTACGCAATTGATATGCGACGAACTTGTCGTTGGTAGACCGAGATTAAAAACGAACGCTAACGTAATCTATACGGCAGAGCTTTATGGTGGATCAGATAAACCGTATATCATGCGTTGGGATGGAGGGGCTTCCGGGGGAGGCTCAGACATGGGTATTGGTTACCAGTCGACTTCAACAATAAAACCGAAAGTGTCAATTTACAATGCGAGTGACGTAGCTGTTATTGATTTCGGACAGGATGGCTCAGTCACACCTTCCGGCGGTATCAACATTAAAGGAACGTTAGACGGTACCGCTTCGTTAAACTTCCCGGATTCCAATTCAATTTATTTTGACCAATACGGGAATATCGGGGCTGGTCCTAACGCCATATCCGCTGCTACCTGGAGTGTCAAAGATGCAAATGGACGTCTTCACCTTCTTATCGGCATTGGTAAAGACAACACGACGACCAATGAATTCAGAGCGTACGGTGGAGGCAATGACTTTTTCCACGACGGTACAAAGGTGCTTAGTGTCTATAGAACATCCGGTAATCAAATTTTAAGGTTCGGTGACGGCCAGGGGATATTTAAGTGGCAAATAGGTCAAGGACGTTTTGAATTTCGTACAAGTGACGACAGTAACTGGGTAAACGCAGCAGCCGGTACATTCGTAAACGCATCCAGTCGAGATTATAAAAAGAACATCGAACTGTTAACAGATGACGCACTTGAGATAATACGTTCAGCAAAAGTGTGTACGTACCACTTCAATAATGAAGAGGATACTGATAAACGCCATATAGGTCTTATCTCGGAAGAAGCACCTAAACAAGTAACAGTTGAAGGCGATAAAGGAATGGATTCTTACGCAATGACATCAGTATCGTGGAGAGGAATTCAACAACTAATCGATAGACTAGAGGCAGCTGAACGTAGAATAGTATCCCTTGAAGATGAGGTAACACAACTGAAAGGCAAAGCGTAAGCCGATCAGTGCGTTACTCGGCTTTGAAGGGAGGTGACGATGTGATGGAAAATGAACGTGTTGCAAGATTAGAAGCGTCGATCGAAAAGATCGAAAAGGGGCTGGACGCTACTATGGAAAAACAAGAAAAAGGTTTTGGCTTACTTGCAGAAAAACTGGACGCTATCTCAGATAGAATTGAGAGGCGCTACCTACCACGTACTGAGCACGAACAGGTTGTAAAACGACTTGATGAACGTATTGATGAGGTAGAAAAAGAAAACGAAGAGATGCGAGTGAAAGCTGCTCGTAACTTCAATTTAGCGGTTACGTCCGCTGTTGGATTAGCAGGTACGTTACTTACTATTTTATTTAAGTAACGAAACGATACGTCTCGTATACGTAGCGTGTACGGGACGAAAAAAAATAAAACAAATGGAGAGTGATTATTAATGGGTAAAATTGCAGACTTGTCACATCACTGTGAAACGATTGATTTTTCGAAAGCAAAGACGGAATTAGATTTAGCGATTCTTCGTGTACAAGACGGTTCAACAACGGTTGATACACGATACAAAGAATACGTACAAGGGTGTAAAAACTACGGGATTCCGTACGGTAACTATGCGTTCTGTCGCTTTGTATCTGTAGAGGACGCAAAAGTTGAGGCTCGTGATTTTTGGAATCGTGGAGACAAGGACGCTCTATTTTGGGTAGCTGACGTTGAAGTGAAAACGATGGGTGATATGCAAGCCGGTACACAAGCATTCATCGATGAGTTACGTCGTCTTGGCGCAAAGAAAGTTGGTTTATATGTTGGCCATCATACGTACGTAGACTTTGGTGCGGCAAACGTAAAAGCCGATTTCGTATGGATCCCACGTTATGGAGCGAAGCCTGTCTACCCTTGCGATCTATGGCAAACAACAGAAACAGGACGCCTTGCTGGTGTAATCGGTGACGTTGACTTAAACGTTCTTAATGGTAGCAAGGATTTAAACTGGTTTATCGGAGGCAACAAATTAACTCCGGAACAACCAAATGTATCAGCATCAAACGGTGACTATGGTATCGCTAAAATTACGGCTGATGGCGTTAACTTACGATCCGGCCCAAGCACTGGTAGCTCTGTTATCCGTCAATTATCGAAAGGTGAAGAATATATCTGTTACGGAATGGTTGGTGATTGGTACAACGTAGGTAACAGTTATGTACACAAGGATTACGTATCATTCCGTCATTACGTTGCAGTAATCAATACGGATGCTTTAAACCTTCGTACAGGCCCAGGTGCAGATTATGATGTTATCCGTCAGTTAGCAAAAGGCGAAGAGTACGAAGTGTTTGCGAGAATCGGTGATTGGGTTTGTCTTGGCGGCAACCAATGGGTGAACGTAAACTACTGTATCTTAAAATAGGAGGACGAGCAGATGATATTACAATACTGGTATTTAATCGCCCTGGCGTTGGTTGCGCTGGGGTTCGTGGCAACACGTTATATGAAAGGAAAAGCACGTAAGGTTGCGTTACAATACTTACTAGCAGCAGAAAAGATGACGTTCACAGCTGTCGAGGCACACCTAGAGGTTGTTACGAATGTTGCATACGCAGCTTTACCAGCACCAATCAGAGCGTACATCACGAAAGACATGTTTGCGGCAATCGTAAAAGCAGCGTACGAGGAAGTAAAAGAGCTGATCGGCATGCTTCACGAAGACGCATCGGTGCCGTTACAGAAAGTAGAATAACGAAAAATAACGCCCTGGGACGATCCTGGGGCGCTTTTTTTTATTATAAACGTATTTCGTATTAGAAGCCGTACGGTTTATATACAATCATCCAATTATACTCTGTGTCAGCATCTCTAAAGTCTATGACTTCTTTTTGATTTGGACCACAGTAGTCTATATCTTTTCGTGCCAACTCCCACTCAAACTTACCCTGTGCTTCTTCTAGTGTAATTCCAGTTGCTGATATTGGTTCTATCGGCATTAATAGTCCCCCTTAAATATATTACTCCTGTACTATTCATTATAACAATTTTGGTAGTTTTAACACACGCACAAGGTATTTAATTTACGACGGGACACTCGTGGGTCACCTTTTTTTATGCAACATAACTTTTTATATCTTACTAGTTTATAGTTGTCAACTTTAGACGTTGACGGTATAATAAACGTAGATACAAAAAGCTGGACAGCTGGACAGTTGGACAAGCTGGGTAACATGGACAAGCTTGACAAAGTCACATCATTCCGGTATAACTGTCTTGCTTCATGCCAACAAATTGATGGACGACCCTTACAACTCGACTACGGACGTTTTGGATGGTGGTCATACTTACAATGTGGGTAACCTGCCCATTAGTTGGACAAGCAGAAATTAAATTAATGGTTTTAACTTACTATGGTAAGTGCATAATATAAAAAGACGAGATGCTGGTAACATCCCGTCCAATTCGTAACTGTCGCCGTAAGGTGATTGGTTGCAAAAAGAAAGTTATTTGTTCTTCTTAGAACCACCTCTTTTACGTTTGGTCGACGTCGGGGTGGTTCTTTTACGTTTATTATTACGTTTAGACATTAACTTGGTCGCTATTGCGGCAGCTATCGAGGTCACGAAGCCTTTCGCAAAAGCTAGTAATAATTGTAGTAAAATCTCCATACGGTCACCTCCTTCCATCATCAGATGACGAAAGGGTCGCAACCGCCCACCCACGTTTCTAGTTACTATATTTATCATACCACAAAGTTGCCTAACTGCAATTTATAATTTCACGAAATTTAATATAAAGTTAAATAAAAAACGCCTCGGTTCGCACCAAGACGTTACTATGTAAAAATTACATATCAACTATTCGTCATCATTTGCTTTTTTGCGTTTGTTACGCTTTCTCATATTACTGTGCGATTTAATACTCATTTCACGTTGTGTTTTGTGAGCAATATCATCGTGCGACATTTCTTCGTCTTTTACGTAAACAATCAGCTGATCGGCCGTCGTATCTAAACCTCGGCAAATCTTATCCAACGTGTCTAAGCTGATGTTTGCTACTTCATTGTGGTAAATACGACCTAAGACACTTCTAGCTAATCCAGTTCTTCTACATGCTTCAGCTATCGTGATGTCGTTCTTAGCGCAGAAGGCCCCAATGTTGTTTCGTATCAAGTGATTTCCTCCTCACGTACTAATGTAGTGTACGTCTTCTAGTATATACGACAAGTCGTGCTTTGTAAACACCAAAAAACCCGTACCTCTACGATACGGGCGTTGCTGCTATGTTCTCTTGTATACCAAGTAGTGAGTGAATGCACCGATTGCAAACGCACCAACTACGATTACTGTTGCTACAATCATTTTTCTAACACTCCATCGTTATGATGTGCAGCGGAGTATAGTTCGACAAGACCAGCTTGCAGCATTTCCTGGCCAACGTCCTCATTATTCATTGTGTACACATCAGCTAAGTAGCGGCCATATTTGTCTTTACCGTGCAGATCCAGGTAGATGTGTTGACCTTGGATACGTTCCTTTAACCATTCCTTCGTCTTCATTCCCATTTCTGCTTCTTGGCCATGTACTTCCGGGGCATCAATTTTAGCAAAACGTACTCGTATATTTGTAGATAAACACATTCCGAAGAATACTGTACCTACATTTACGTCGATCGTGTCGCCATCGATTACTTCTAATACTGTTGCGATTTGTTTTCCATCCATTCTATTAGCCTCCTAGTTGTTCAATTCCTTTGGTAGTGACCAGTTAACAGGCGGCAACGTGATACCGCCCACTTCAACTAAGTCTTCTTGCGACCACACACGCTCCATATCGGCATGTTTTACACGAAACACGTAGTACGTATTGTTATGAAAGTCTACGAAGGATAAATCTTCGACGATCGTTCCTCCACGGTACTTTCCATCCACCTTTGCATTTTTCAACGCCACATCAGTTACGTAGACGGGAACGCCTACCGACGGACTATTAAATCGATCCTTACATAAGAAATGTTTAACCTTCGTTTCTTTCATTACTTTTCGTCCTCTCTGTATTCCGTTTCTTTATGACGGGCCTGTCGCTTGGCCAACTGTTTTTTATTTTGAAAGTAGAACTCATCGTCATGACGTTTATGGTGTTTGTACTGATCCGTCAAATAATCGACAAGTATGTAATCACCTAAACGATTCAGTACGTGGTCATCCGGTCTGTGCCCAGTTGCTTGGACGAAGCAGTCCGTAATCTCTTGTACTTGTTCGATACGAGCGTTAACGCCCGGCTTTTTCTCCAGGGCGTGTAGCTCCTCTACTTTTTCTGCTATTTGTTTCTTAGCTGCTGCGTAATCACTGCTGAACATTCTTGTATCCCTCCGTTACTGCGAACACGTCGGCAAGCTTCAAGCAAGCACGTTGTGTGTACGATTTTACGGAGGTTTTGCTTATGCCCAGGACTCTAGCAGTCTCTTTCTCCGTCAAGTCACGTTCGTAGCGCCAATACACTACTTCACGTTCCCTTTGACTTAACGGAGCCTGGTGCAGCGTCGCTTGGAAATCTAGTAATATAATTGATGCGTCAAGATCCCCTTTAGCACGTTTATCACAAATATCAGCGTAACTCTCCAGGAACTTCTTAACGCCTAATTCATGGAACAACGGATATTCTTGCTCGTAATACATTTCCCTACGGTTTGTACTAATTTTTACGCTACCCATTTAAACGACCTCCCGGATGGTTCTGACTTTCCAGGTTGTTCAACGTAACAGCGTAGTGCTTTTCTCTTTTATCAACGATGATCCCGTCCTGGATAGATACACGTAGCATATCGGGTTGATTCATTGCGTACTCTACCGTTTCACGGTGTTTAATTTTAATTGGCGTCATCCAAACGTCCCCCTAACGATTTCTTCAAGTTGTTCAATCGTCCCGTTCGTATTAATCGTTAGCGTTTCGTATGTTTCCGGTAAGAATCGTCTCTTTTCGTATTCCAGCGCTTCACGCTGTATCGTTCCATCTCGTTTTTGTAGTCGTTCGAATCGTATATCGTCGTCTGCTTCTAATCGAATCGGAATAAAGCCGAATTTATTTACGAAGAAATCGTATTCCTCCGCATATCGACCATCCATAATTAGAACGCCTTTACTGAAATCACCACGACTGATAGCTTGTTTACACCAAACGTCTTGGCCATAAATCTTTTTATACGACTCACCAATTTCAATCATCAACGGACGATTTTGTTTGTAGTCGTAACGGCCAGTGAACCTTACGTATTCCTCACGTATCGGATCCGCAAGAGCTAGTGTATCGACCTTCAGTTGCTTACGCATGATTCCAGCAAATGCATCTTTCCCTGTTCCAGCTAAACCAAAGACGATATAGTTTCTTGGCAAAAAGCATCGCTCCCTTCACTATTAAATCCGACCCCTAAGAAGTTCTGTAACGCAAAAAAGCGCCTACCGGTAAAAGCCGATAAGCGTTATAATAGATAACAGAATATTCTGTATAAATTATAGAAAATAATTAACACATACATTAACGTTAAAATGTACCAGGATTTTGCTATTATTAAAGCTAACTAAGTATGTAGGTGTGTGTTTTTTAGATGAGGAGGGTTTTCATGTTTACACTAACAGATAACGAAGAGATTACAAATAAACTAAATGCTTGGTATAAAGCAATGATTGCTCAACAGAAAAGTGCGGCAGCACAATTAAAAGAGGAAATCGATGGTGGAATGGAAATCGCTATTGAGGACCCGGATATAAAACTACTTTATTCTTTATTAGATTTTAGATATAAGCTATTAACGGATGACCTAAGCATCACGAAAAATTCGTTTGAAAAAGTTGAAGCTTTCGATACGCCAGCAGACGGTGAGCTGTCGTACTATTACCATTTCTTCAAGGCTATCCATAACACGTTATTAGCAAACTATAACGAGGCCAAGAAGTATTATAGATTAGCAAAGTCGCTTTTAAAATATGCCAAGGACGATATCGAACGTGCTGAATTCTACTACCGAATCGCATTATTCTACCACCATACCTACCAACCACTATCTACAGTACAGTACGCATCAAAAGCACAAGAGTTATTCTCTTTATACGCTGGTCATAAAAATAACGTAGCTTTATGTGCAAACGTATTGGGCATGTGCTGTATCCAACTAGGTCAGTTCGAAAAAGCCGAGGAATACTTAACAAGCGCTGTTGACATCCTACAGAAGCGAGACGAAGAAACGTTAATCCTACGTGTAAGAAACAACCTTGGATGGCTATACTCATGTCAAAACTTATCTAGTTTGGCTGTACGTCATTTATCAGAAGTTACGGCAAAGATACCTAATCACTACAAGGCATTATTTTTAGAAGCTAGAGAACGTTATAAGCTCGGTGAAATCGATACGGCGTTGTCGCTGATTGATCAAGGATTTAAAGTTTGCAGTAGCATCGAAAATACGGAGTACAGATACCACTTATTAATCTTAGAAGAATTGTGTATGTCGTCAGATGCGGAAAAATTAGAAGGCATCATTAATGAAGGAATTTCTTACTTCGATAGCGAAGGTTTACATGAGTACGTTCAAGAATATGGGGAATTATTAGCTGTCGAATTTAATAAGATTGGTAATAAAGAAAAATCTCAAGAATATTTTCTGAAAGCGTATGAATCCAAACAAAGATTACTAAACAAAGGGGCGTTAAAGTAATGAAGAAAATGAAGGTAACGATACTAGGCTTCGTTATCGCAGGAGCGCTATCTTTCGGTATTACCAGCGTATCTCCTCAGACAAACGTAGCAGCTTCGTCCAAAGACAACACTATCCAATACATGACACACGGTGATTCAAATGCTCCAGTCGTAGCGCTGATGATGAGCCACGGTGACTCTCCGTGATAATTAAACGATAAAAAAAAAGAAAAAGAGACTCCTTATTACGGTTGGAGCCTCTTTTCTTCGTTGTAGGGTAATTTGTCTTGTCGACATAAACAGTTTAACTTAAAACTTATCAAACGTACAAGGCTTTGCTTCCAGGATTTCCTTCATACGTTCTGCAGCGTCTTCAGCTGTAACAGGGGTACAGACCGCAAAACGGAAAAAAAAACCACGTTAAGCAAATTTCAACATAAAAACGAGTACTTTTAACAGCGTTAAGGAAAACTTTAGTTACCAAAAATCATAATTTTTGTAATTTATTCAATCTTGGTTAAGGTTCTTGATAGCAAAGAGGTAGTCTTTTACCAAAAGTATACGTTACACTTTTCAGCATAGATGTTTCTTTCTCCCCTTGTATTGTCCTTAAATCAGGGGAACATTAACCGAAAAATTCTTAACGTGGGTTTTTTTCCGAAATGCTGGCGTTACCCCACGTATTCCTCGTATCTCGGTTGAACCTGTAAATCATAATTTTTTGCTGTCAATTAATCCTCTTCTTTAACATTTCGTATACGTATACGTAATTTGTAGAAATAAAAAAGACGCCCCTCATTGGGAACGCCTTGTCCTTATTAATAATCCGACCATCAGCATTAGGCCGCTAAGTGCGGCACATGATGCGAATGTACTCATAGTTTGTCCTTTTCCTTAGGTAGCAGGAAGAACCAGTTGAACAAACCTCTTTTCCTACCTAAATATTCGCTACAAATCATGCAACAGATAATTAAGTTCATTATGGGTATCAATACTCCTAATACGAAACTGCCATCCATTGGCGTAGTATCAATCCCTTTAACGTACTCATAACGTATAGTTGCCCACACAATAATAGCTGGTAATATATAACCCACGATTAATAAAATCCACAAAAATAACATCATTAACACCTCCTATGCTTTATCGAAGAACTGATCGAGCCACGGTTCTGCAGCAACGATTTCTTCACGTAATCTTTCAGCAAAAGCTGCAATCTCAGCTTGTGCGCCTCGACCTGCTTTACGTTTACCATAAAAATCTAGAGCGGCACGTAAGTTAACCGTCATTACTAAATTGGTAGCAGCAGCGTTGGGAAGAACAGCTCTTGCATCTTCAGCAGGTACGCCTAGAGAACGAAGAGTGTCGTAATCTATTTGCGTCACCTCCATTGCTGCTTTAAATACTGCAACTGCGCTTGTACCTCTATCGATGACTGTTTGTGGTATCACAACATCGAAACCACCGCTACGATCGCCGCTACCAAACTTCACGTAACGCTGCGATTGTACGCTGAAGGAGAAACCTACACGGTGACGTGTTAACTGTGCTAGTAGAGCACGACTAACTCCTTCTACTGCGAATGTGAACGTAATGTGCTCCAGCGTCGATGTGTGTTTGCTGGCCACGATTTGACGGAATAACCGTTCAGCCTCAGTACCAGTACCACCGTCTGTAGCTTTGCTGCCGAAGTATTTGCTTCCTTCATTAACTACGATTTCCGACGGTTTATTTGCGCTATAACACGTACGAATCGCTGATAGTGCTACGACTTGTCCGTGTGTCGTTGACTCTAAGCCACCATACTGATCGAACTCAACTGCGTTAGCCTCTCGTAGAATATCTTTGAATCTTTCACTTAATTGTGTATGCGCTAGTAACTGTACCTTCATTTTCGTACCTCCTCGACTGCTGCTACATTAGGGAACATTGATAGAATCGGTAGGCGGTAACCACGTACCACCATTTCGTATTTCTCTCCCTTATGGATCTTCGCTTGTACGTCTGCCGAGTCGAATTTAAACATTAGGAAACTGTCCGTGTTTTGTAGGACCTTTTCAGCACCATCGTCCTGCTTCAGTACAACGTAGAAGTTGTCGTGCTCGTTAGAACGTTTCGTATATTTATCGGTTACCACACCATGTATCGTTTCTTTATGAAGATAACTAGCTACTGCGAAACCTGCTCCCGAAACGATGATCGCAGCTGCGAGAAATAGAGTTAAATAGATACGTCTCATTGCTGTGTCTCCTTCGTGATAGTTACAACTAACGCCAGGCGGTGCTCATCGTTGATCGTTACTTCACCGGATTCCGGATTTGCTGAAAGACGTGTACGTAACGTATTCGCAACCTTTTGAATCGCTCTATCGATAAGCAGCGCACTCTTTTCTGTTACAGCGGCCACTTGCGCCGAACCCGTTTCTTCGATTTGTTTTGCAATCTTATTTACTAGTTTTTTCCCTGTATTTTTTCCACCGATTAGAATCATAATTTGATAACCTCCGTTATTTTCGTTTTATTGGCTTAATAGTTTTGACTAAAATATATACAGCACGAAGAACACCAGGAATGGTAAGTACAGTAGTACACGTACAAACGATTTAACACGTTCTTTCCCTTCGTCCAAAATAACTAAGCCCAAGATGTTCAACCCAGTAGCCACAGCCATAAAGATGAGTGAAAACACTGCTAGAAATAGCATCATTTCGTATTCACCTCCTGCGACGTACCTGTATGGCCATAACCATTTACACCACGTTTTGTTTCGTTTAATTCATCCACTTCGTTTAGTTGTACGTCATGTAATACCGGCACAAACACTAGTTGAGCAACCCGATCACCACGATGTATACGAAATTCTTCGTTGCCATTATTAGTGAGCGTCACTCCAATATCACCTGTGTAATCGGCATCAATCGTACCTAGAGCTACGTGAATACCTTTCTTTAGCGATAGTCCGCTACGTGGTCGTACTTGTGCTTCCATATTGCGGTCCATCTGTACAGCGATTCCTGTCTTGATTAGTACACGTTCACCTGGCCATACCGTAATGCCGTCGTAGAAAACGATCGCATCCGAATAATAATCCGGAGGAACTCTTTCTAGATCGTCTACGTGAACTACGTCTAATGCATGTAAATCGAATCCGGACGCTAGTTCCGTTCCTCTTTGCGGAATAATTGCTGCTTCGTGTAGCTTCTTTACTGGTACATTCATTAACAACGACAATGCTTGCTTTTCAATATTCAAGCTGTCTTCCTCCCTTTTCGCATATTGCCTTTACACTATGAAATCCGACCCTTTAGGCGTCTTGTAACGCTTTAACGTGAAAATAAACAAAAAAAAATACGCCCACCGATAAAAATCGATGAGCGTTAAAATCTGTAATGCAACTAACGAAAATTAAAAAGTTTACTTCGTTTCTTCTGCTGTGCCGGGTTCCTGTACGCTGATTACCATGTGTGATACTTTTCTGCGGTCAAGCATCAACAATGCGTTCCCTACCGGAATCTCGGTTGTGTCACCTCCTATTCCATTCCACCAGTTACGTAGAAAAGTTACTTGATCCGGTGATAGATTTTCAATTTCTGTAGTTTCGGCAGCGACGTGTATTACGCTCACTTTCGTAACCTGTTGTGCTGACACACCTTCCGTTGTCGCCACTTCACCTTTGTTTTCTAATTCGTTATTATTCGTCATCTTCGTTTTCCTCCCAATTGAGTCACAATTTTTTTAGGTTATATACGGTTTCACTATTAAATCCGACCCCTTTGACGGTTGGTAACGCCTAGTGACGAATTTTTTTTAAAAAATTAATTTATACTACCAGTCTGGTACGTGATATTTTACAGGTTCTCTTCTATCTTAGCTTCTAGCAGTTCGTACGGATGGTAGCCTTTACCTTGGTAAACGACTTCCTCACCCACATACATTTTTATAACTGGTACGCCCATAATGCCGTGTGCAGCAGCAATGTCCGGGTGCGTCTCTGCGTTAATCTTATCGATGACTACTTTGTCGCCGTATGCTTCCTTAACTTTGTCTAACTCGACTGATAACTTATTGCACGGTTCACAGCCATCACGGTAAAAATCAATAATTTGAATCATTCTTCTGTCTCCCTTTTTATGTTTTTAGTTGCGTCAATAATACGCTGTTCCGTCGTATGTACGACTTCAATTAGTTCATTAATACTTGTGGTGTCACTGACGATGAGCTGTTTCTTTAGCAAAGCAACACACGCCCTCATGACATTTGGATAGTACCCAATTGGTCGAAAATCGTATTTCGGCTCCTGGCCTTCTTCCGTCTTCTTCTGATAGCGTTGGTTCAGAATGACGTTAAAAGGATCCGACGTGAGTAAGTAATCATCTCCGATTGGAATGTTCATTACGTTCACCTACCTCTCAATATGTATATCCGACCCTTGGTAAGTGCTGTAACGTTTTTACGCAAAAAAAATACGCCTACCGATTTCTCGATAGACGTTTCTTTTATAAGAGCAGTGAATCCAGGAACTCAAGTATTGCTACCCACAACAGCAACCACATCTCATTAGTTGGCTTGTCACGTTCCTCGTTTCTCACAGGTCATCAATCCCGTTGTCAATCGCTTTTGCGTACTGACGTGATTTACCTTCGAAGAAGTCCTGTTTCGCTTCATTCGGATTCTCGTACACCTTGATCCAGCGCATCGGGTTCTCACTGTAACCTTCGTACGGTTTCTCGTAGCCCATCTGCTTCACACGTTTATTCGCTATGAACTTAACGTATGATGTTAACTCAGTCATATCGATGTTTTCGAAACGGTCACCGATGATATATTCGCCCCATTTGATTTCTAACTCCGCAGCCTCACGTACTGTATCAGTTACGAACTGACGATTCTCCGGCGTATCTAATTCCGGGAACTCAGCAACCAGTTCTTTTAAGATATTAGTAAACAAATAGACGTGGATTTGCTCATCTTTATTGATGTAGTTAATCATACGACTAGTCGCCAACATCTTTTGGTCACGAGCTAGATTATAAAAGAAAGCAAACCCTGCGTAGAAATAGAGGCCCTCCAAAATAACATCTAGTACAATTGCTTCGAATAATGTTTGTGGCGTAGGATCAGCTGCAAATCGTTCGTATCCTTTTGCGATGAACTCGTTTCTTTCAAGCAGCACCGGGTCGTTCTTCCAGTATTCGAAGATTTCTTTTTGTTCCGCTTCAGATACCAGGGACGAAAGCACGTAGCTGTACGATTGATTATGTACAACCTCTTGGAATGCCAGGATCGTCATCAACGCACTTAGCGATGAGTCCGTAAGGTAATCTGCGACCTTCTTCGAAAAGTCTGTTTGTACACTGTCCAGGAACGCCAGTAAACCGATGATACGTTTAAATGCGAATTGTTCCGCTTCAGACAGTTTTTCAAAGTCCAGGATGTCTTGAGACATATTAATCTCTTCCGGAACCCAAAAGTTAGCCATCATATTTTTATACATTTTATACGCCCAAGGGAAACGAACATCGTTCCAGTTTAGTATGTTACTAGATGAACCGTTGATAATTCCGGTTGATTTATTAGGCGCTGTTACGTCATATATTTTTCGTTCTAATAGTGTCATTATTTCTCCTCCTTAGTTAAACGGATGGTCGCTTCCATACATTATTTCTGACTCGGATTCCGTATCTATTTCGTGTACCTCGATATGATATTTTGTTAACGAACCTTTACCGTATCGTTGTGAGCCTACGCCTTTTAAACTTCTTCTAGCGTAATCCTCTGTACCGCCTTTGCCGTCGCTACGAATACACCTATTGTCGAATACATAGCCCGTTTTGTTATCTACGGCGCATATCATTTTATGCTTCATTCCGCTACCTCCTCGTACTTGAAGTTGATAACGTCTACATAACTGCCCTTTTGCCAACTACGGTAACCATTAAACAACTTGTAAAGAGTGTCCGCATTTTTAGAATCAACGTACTCACCGTTGACATAGCAGTCTACGTATGGAGCGCCTTTGTAGTGCCCACCAAGTCCCCAAGTGAGAGTAACTTTGTCACCGACTTTTATATTTTCAAATCCCTTGGCCTTTGTTTTCTTGACGACTTCAGTAATTATTACAGTAGTACGTAGCTTCACTGTTGTTTGCTCTCCTCGAAACGTTTTAACCACTTTACTAGCGGATGGTTACTGTGAAAATGACCGTGATGCGGTTGCCGAATAAACTCTTTATCTAGTTTGCCACGCTCCGTTAAAATCGTTCTGATAGTATTCGTTGTAGGCGTTGGTCCATCGTTCAAATCTTTATATAACTCCACTGCATGTTTGTATGATTTCTTACACATAGCTTTCGTATTTTTTCTACCGCCCGTTGTGTATCGTACATATTGTTTAACTCGTAATGTTTTCATTTCGTTTCCTCCTATTTTTTATTACCAACCGAAATCAGTTGGAACGTATACTTGTTGTTGTGTTCTAAGAATTTGACGTAAATCTGTTTGCGGTGGCATATGGTCCGTTTCAGTTACACGGATAAGGTATCGCCACTCGTGTTTAGTAGCCTCAATTCCACGGTGAATATCGAACCAATCGAATTGAACCGGTGTGCGGCTTGGTACTGTCACTACGCCCAACTCACCGTTAGCAACCTTAGCTCTTACCTGGTTGTTAACCATCTTGTATAGTTCCGTATGTGGCTCTGCCGGTACATCTAGTTCCACTTCTTTATTAGCGACAAATTCCGTTAAGCAACCTTCTCCCGTTACAAGTAAATGGAATCGACTGTCACTCATATGATCCTGTGCAAAGATATCCGGTTCAGCCTTGTCTTCCGGACGTAATCTCACGCCTCGTGGTACTCCGTCACTATGCCAATTCGGAATGGCCGGGCACATACCAGGCATCAACATATGAACCTTCGTATCTACTACGATGTATTTACGATCAAACCGTAAGTCCATCGCTCCGATCGCCGCTTTCGTGAGTTCGCCACCATACTTTAGTGCGTCTTCTAACGAAGCATTCCATAGAGCCGGTGTATTTTTTAAAACGTCAATACTTGGCTGTTCGATTGTTTTATCGCTTACTTTGATGGGATTTCTGTTAAACATAAATTTCGTTGTTTCCATCGTTCGTTCGCCTCCTGTCGTTAAATTGCTTTACACTATAAAATCCGACCTTTAGACGAATCTGTAACGCCTTTAAACGAAAAAAAATCCTGCCCGTCATTAAGACGAACAGGACTCACATTCCTCGATTTCAATTGCTGTGGATCGTACATAGTACGTTGTTTTTAAACCGGCTTTCCACGCAGCCATATGCAAGCCCAGAAATTCCTTGGCATTGATGTCGTTCTTCACGTACAGGTTGAATGATTGAGATTGGTCAATGTGACGTTGTCTCGCAGCATTCTGTTTGATACTCCAGTTTTGGTCTAATTCCCAAGCCGTCTTGTAGTACCAATACGTTTGGCCGCTAAGGTCCGGAGCCGTTACCGGAATCTTATAATCTTTCTTCTCCTCAGCGTACTCACGCTTGAAGATAGGATCGATTGAAGCCGTTGAGCCACCGATGATTGATGTTGAACCGTTAGGCGCTACCGCCATTAGGTAACCGTTACGTATACCATACGTAGACACATCGTCCATTAACGCATGCCATCTCGTGTATTCTCTAGTCGCACCAACGTATCCACGGTCTAAGAAGTATTCACCAGTAGCCCAATCAGAACCTTCGAATACCGGATAAGCGCCTTTCTCTTTTGCTAGTTCCATAGAAGCCTGGATTGTGTAATATGCAATCATTTCGTACAACATGTCTGCGAACTCTACCGACTCTTCTGACTCCCACTTGATACCTTTTAGCGCCAGTAAGTGATGCCATCCGAACGTACCCAAACCGATCGCACGATATTTTCTATTCGTAGCCACAGCTTGTTTCACTTCGATACGATCTTCGTTCAAGTCGATTACATTGTCTAGCATACGTACTTGAATGCGGATCAGTCGTTCTAGAACTTTGTCCGGAACTGCCTTCCCAAGATTGATTGACGATAGATTACAAGTTACGAAGTCTCCGTTTTGTTTACGGATAACCGTGTACTCTTCATCAATTTGGCTTTCAGTGAATACCGTTGCACTCATATTTTGCATGATTTCTACACACAGATTCGAGCAGTAAATAATCCCGGCGTGTTTATTCGGATTCTTACGGTTAGCTTCATCACGGTAGAACATGTACGGGGTACCTGTTTCTAGTTGTGACTTCAGCATCGGTTTGATAATATCGATTGCGTTAATACGTACCTTCGATAAATTAGGGTCGTTAACGCACTCCCAATACTTCTCACGGAAAGAACCGGAACCTTTCTTCTCATCGTAGAAGTTGTCCAGGTAGTAGCCTTTCTTATCGAATACTTCTTTCGGATCGAATAGGTACCACTCACCACGTTTTTCTACTTGCTCCATGAACACATCCGGGATAACTAGTCCCTGGAATAAATCGTGAGCACGTAAACGCTCGTCACCATTGTTCAACTTTAAATCTAGGAACGGGAAGATGTCCTTATGCCAAACCGGAAGCCACGCTACAATCGCACCAGGACGTTGTCCAAGCTGATCGACCGACACAGCCGTTTGGTTGTACATTTTTAACCAAGGAACAATACCACCGCCGATTCCTTTGTAGCCTTTAATAGTAGAACCTTTCGCACGAACAAAGCCCCAGTACGTTCCAATTCCACCGCCGCCTTTTGATAGATTCGCAACGTCTGTATTAGAATCATAGATTCCTTGCAGCGAGTCACCAATCGTATCAATGAAGCAGCTAGATAGTTGGCCATGCGATTTACCAGCGTTTGCTAGTGTAGGTGTAGCCACCGTCATATAACGATTACTTAATGCCCAGTACGACTCTTTTACTAGTTCCAATCGCTTAGAACGGTCTTCCTGTTGCATTAACGTCATCGCAATGATTAAGAATCTTTCCTGCGGAAGTTCGTAAATATTCTTGCTGTGGTCAGTCGCCAAATAGCGATCTCCCAACGTACGTAAAGCAATATACTCAAAATCCTCATCTTTTCCAGCATCGATACACTCTCCTAGTTCGTTAATTTCTTCTTTCGTGTAATCACGTAGTAACGCTGCGTCGTACACACCTTTTGTAGTCAACGTTTTAATTAAAGAATAGAAGCTGCCGTACTTCTCGCTAGGATCGTATACACGATTTTTTGCTGCCGCTTTGTACATTGAGCGCAGATAGATTGCTGACGCAATATAAGTCCAATCCGGATGCTGGCCATTATCGATACCGATACGGTCCATTGCGTCTTTAATCAAGCGATTCGTAATTTGTTCAGCCTTATATTCTTTCTTAGATTTAACAAAATCGATTACACGTTGCTCGTATTCCTTCGTGTCTAGACTAGGGAAACGGCTTGTAATCGATTGAATGAATGCACGTAAACGTGGCTCATCGAACGGCAATTGACGTTTGCCGTCTTCTTTCATAATTAATGTCATTTAACTACCTCCATCGGAAATTTTTTATAGTCATTTGCTGTTAACCCAGCTCTCTTTTTTCGGTTGTAGATACGCTCGGTTGTACGTAACGTGAACCCCTTCGCCCCTTCCGGTATGTCATCGATTGGGATGTAATAGACTTGGCCATTTGATGGGCTGTAAACCGCAATAAGGTCGACTTCAGACGGGTTATACGGCGTGTCATAAGTCACTCGTAAATTCCCGTCTCTCGCATCGATCCTAGCGGTCTTCACTTGAACCCTTACGTAATTTTTCTCAGCAACTTCGACAACACGGTCATAACGTGTTACCACTGCTGGACTAAGTACGTTAAAGCCTTGTCGTAATAAATCCCACTCAACGGCTGCCTCTGATATAGATCCTGTCTGTGCTGACCGTGGGTTTATTCTCGGGTTCATTTTCGTACCTCCTATAACTTTTTAATTGGTTTATTGCAGCGGTGAAATCGTGATTTCCATTCGTTCTTCCACCGTTTTGTCGATTACTAAAAATGCGTGAATTTCTTTAATCTGTTTATCATCAACCCACGCTACCTTGTTAAGACCATCTAGTGTCTTCACGTAGTTATCGAGGTCACCGTGATTCTTCTTGTTGAAGTAAACACGTACTGTTACGGTCAAGTCTCCTTGTAGCGGATCCTCGTTCTCGTAAGCTTCTACGTATTCGTTACGCATCTTCGCTTCATAATCCTTAGTTGCTTGCGGCGTATAGGCTACTCCACGGTATAAACGTGGACGCTGTTTCGCTTGAGCACGTCCAGGTACGACGAAGTGACGAACCATTGTTGGCACATATCTCACCTCCCTTCGTGCAAACAAAAAGACGACCAGTCATTTCGACCAATCGCCTTGTATTCTGTTAAACTACTACCCAATCTTCAGCTAGTACGTCTGTCTGCGATGCTAACCACGGAACGACGTTATCCTGCGCTGTTTTCATTGCGATGTAAGCACCATAAGGAACGTCTTGTCCTCCAAACGCTTCTTTCGCAATCTCTGTAGAAGGTGCATACGCAGCAGCAGGAACTAAATATAGGAACATTCCTTTACCGTTCCAGCCCTTACGTGCAACACGTTTCCCAGCTTTCAACTGTTTTACCGCTTCTCCAAAATCAAACGTCAATTTTCATAACCTCCATCCTTTTTACATTGCGTTTTGAATGTACAGAAGCCACACTTATCTAATTCGGGCGCAGGTAATTTACCTTCTTCAATCGCTTGTACGACCTTCGAAAGTTTAATCAGCAACGCTCGTGCTTCGTGTTTTTCGATTTCAACGTAGTAGTGCTTCAAGTCCGGTTTCTCCGGATCAATGTCCTTCCACTCCGGTTTCTGCAGTGATTCGTATTCGAACATAATCTTGTTCACGCCCCAAATTAATGCGTAGCTGATGCCCTGGGCTTTATGCTCGTCTTGTGGATTCCCCTGCTTCATGATTTTGTTCAAGTTTTTACGTTTGTCTTTCGTCTTCTTCTCCCAAACGATATAGTCGATTTCATTACCCTCTTCATCCAGGACAGCAATCTTACCGTCAGCACGTCCACGCAGCTTAACTGTGTAGCCACCAACGTTATACGACTTTTCACCACTGATTTCGGCTTCAACGAATCTGAACTTAACTGGGATACCAGCTGCCTTCAGTTCCTCCTCCATACGTAGATAATCCGCTTGTGTAACATCATGGGAACCTGTTCCATTACGACTCATACGCTCTCGCCACGGTACTTGTGGTAACGTGTCGTACTTAGCGTTCGTGTTAATGTAGTAAAGCTCCCTAGCGCACTTCGTTACACCACTTGGATTGAATACGATTTCCTTACGCACTCTTGGTTTACGTGGTAAGCTGTAGAACGCATTTACCTGTTCCGTAAACTCTTCAGCGAGCGTTTGGTCTGTCATATTCGGTGGAGTTTCGCTGTACTTAGCCGCATCTTTGGCATCAAAAAAGACGTCCCTCATTGTCGGACGCCTTGCATAACTATTGATTTAAACATTGTGTGCGCTAACTCAAATGACTGATCCTCGCTAAATCCGTTTTCTGCTGCAGTCTTAAATATCTTCGCCGCCATTGCAACAGAACAATTTATGGCCATCTCTACCGCTGGGTCTTCCTCTATCGATTCTGCAGCTTCGTTGATTTTGTGCATACGTAAAGACCGCTCGTTAGCTTCTTCCATCCCACCTTGACCAAATAGTTTATTGTAGTCCATTCGTGTCCTCCTTACCTAAGATACCTTTGATATTCGTTAGGACGTTTTCATTCGTTTTCAACTGTGAAATCGCTTGGATACGTATGTGTGCTAATTGGTCCATTTCGTAATCAATCGCTGCAACCGTCTCATGTAAGCCAGCGTTTGCCTCCATTAGATTTTGTTCCGTTTTCTTGAACACCTCTAAAGATTTATCGGCCTTTTCGTTTAACTTGCTAATCGTTTTCTCGTGTAAATGTGACGCATGTTTTACTTTAAACATAATTAATATCCCATTCCCTTCTGTTTGAGTTCGTAAATTTCGCACTGTAATCGGTAACCTTCTAATAACCAAATCTTGTCGATTATTCGCTTCTTGCAACACTCAATTCCAATATTGATATCGTAGTTTGCAGGGTCTACACAAGCACTCGAATCAGTTAAGATAAAGCCGTTCGGTAATTTTGCAACTACTACTGTACATTTACCGTGGAACTCCTCAACTACCCAATGCGTTCTTGCTACGATCTTATCGATATCTTCTTGGGTTATTTTGTTACTCATCTATTCACTCCTTAAAATTAGGTTGTTTATGTTAATAGAAAAGAGCGCAGCCCGGAATCAGTCTTCAGCAGACCACGCCCTTGGATCCATAACTTTAACTACGCAGCTTTCGGACAGTGATTTTCAAAATCCCAATCTTCCGGCTTGCACTCATCCATCCATCTCGTCATAATTACGATGTCTGTTTTCAGCGGAACCGACAGTTTAACTGTGTTACACATAATAGAACGTATCTCTTCGATAAGCTCCGGTGTAATATGTTCTACCGGTACAGAATCAATAATTTCATCGTGAATGGACGCATTCATCTCGTAAGCTCGTTCCTTAGTAAACTTGTGCATTTCGACCATGTTTTGTTTCAGAATATCCGCAGCAGAACCTTGGATAATCATGTTTAACGCAGCACGTTCTGCACCAGCAACTAAGCCCCATAGCTTATTACGTCTAGCCTTGTCTTCTGCAGACATCTTCCAACGTGGTGTCTTATTCAATCGCTGAAGCTCTGCGTAGTTTTTCCGGTAATCCGGGAAGCGGCGCTTACGACCAAACAACGTTTCCGCATACGCCACGTTACCACGGTGCAACAGCTGATGAATAACATCCTCACGGAATGCCTCAAGACCTGGGAATGCTTCAATCATCTTCTCAAAGAAGTCTGCAGCAATGTCTTCACTAACGTTCATCGCAATAGCAAAGCTTCGTGCGCTTGATCCGTATAGATAACTAAGCACACCCTGCTTCATCAATTTACGAGGTTGGAATGAACCTGTTGGATCGTAGGCACCATCCACACAAAACTCTCGTTCAAATCCGAATGCGAACATACTCATCTCGATGTACAAGTCTTTTCCGTCTAAGTAGAACTGCAGCATCGATCTATCGTTATAGAACGTAGCTAGAATGTGAGCGATAACCCTCGGCTCAATTTGTGATAAATCGGCCCCAATCATAGCCCATCCAGGACGTGGTACAAAGCAACGTCGTACTTCGACGCCAAAACCTTTTGACGGTATGTTCTGTAGGTTTGTTCCCTTCGCCGTATCGCCCGTAGCACTATTTTTTGCTGATACGTACTCAGACGAAGAGTATCGTCCTGTAGCTGTTCCAGTCGCAGAACTCGTTTTATTCTGCTCCTCGTCACTAGCATTTTTAAACTTAGAATGAATTCGACCTGTCGCTGGTTCGATAGCCGTATAGAACTTCTCAAGATACGTATTCACAATCTTTCCTAGCTTACGGAATTCTAGCAGCGGCTTCAGAGATTCGTGTTCTTCGCACATTGCATCGACTACGACAGCAGCCGTTGATCGTTCTGCCTTTTTAAACTTCTTACCGAAGTCTCCTGGCACTCCCAAATAGTCATAAATTAAATACTGTAGCTGCTTTGGTGAGTTAACGTTAAATTCGGTATACTCCTTACCAGTGACTTCCGACATTTCTTTAAGAAACGCTTCATCGATTTGAAACGCACGTAACATCTCCCTTTCTGCTTCAGCTAGTTTCGGCTTCCATTTCGCTAATAGTTCAGCTACGTAATCAAAATCAATACAGAAACCAGTACGCTCCATCGATAAATCGACAGGTAGTATTTTCTGCTCGATCGTATACCACACTGTTTTTAAGTTGTCTAACGAGTCGATATACGGCTTTTGGTATTCCATAAGCTTGTAGGTCTTATAGGCGTCACCAGCAGCGTAGATTCCCGAAAGAATAACGTCCTTGTCGTAGATTTTCATATCATCGAATAAATCTTCGAACATAACCGCCTTATCCGGTTTACCTAGTACGTATTTCGCATACAAATCTTTCAATCTGTGACTCTCGTGCTCAAATAAAATCTTAGCGACAACTTGCGTATCCCAATATGGGTTCGCTACCGTGATATCATGATTCAGCAACAAATGGCCGTCATACTTGAAGTTATGCCAAACCGTTTTATTCTTTGGATTGCTAAGGTATTCTTTCGCAACAAATAGCGCTTCTTCTTCGCTAACCTGTGCTTGACCTGTCGTGTGCCCAAATGGGACATAGAATGCGATATCATGCTTCGGTAAGTACGCTGAGTAACCTACAACCTTGTCGTTGAAAATATCAAGACCAGTTGTTTCCGTATCCCATGCGGTCGACGGTTCTGTCTGTAGCATCTCCCGTATCTTGCCTAGCGTCATCGTATCCTGGACAATCCAAAAGTTATCCGGCTTTGTATCGATAACCTCTTGCTTCGTTCGTTCACGTCGTATGTAGTCGTATTGTTTGTGTAATGTGAATACTTCCGTTTTAGATAGTTTCTTCGTCGGATCAACCCGTTCTAACTCGCCAGTTTCCAATAACCGTTTTATGTCGATTACAATAGTTCGTTCATCCGGCTTTAGTTTCATTTGTAAAACTCGTTCAAACGCTTCTTCCATCGTTTCCGGCTTCTTCTTTTCTTTCGCTGCTCGTTTAGCTCGTTCGGTTCGTTTCTTCTCGGTTTTGTCGGCTTGGTCTAGGGCGTCTAAAACGCCCGTTAACACTTCGCCCATGACGCCTACACCTCCCGATTAGCTATTATTCAGCTTCTTCTTCACTCTCGGCCGCTTTTACACGTTCCACGACTGTTTCCAAAATTGCATCCGAATGCTTATCAAACTGATCTTCACCTTCTTCAGCATCAGCATCAAACGTTAAAACAAAACTATCCGTAACCGGAGACTCAACGTTATAAACTACTTTCCCTTCATCGTTTTTACTAGCTACTACTAACGCCGCTAATTCAATTGCTATTGGTAATATTTCATCACCTTGTGCTTTAGCAGACGACATAGTCTTTCTACCTACCTCAACCTTTGCCTCTTGGCTTTCAGCTTCTTCTAAAGATAGTTTCTTAACTGATTCTAAAACTGAACTGCCTTCCGCAATACCGTCTTTAGATAAACCTAGTACGATGTAAATCGCATGATACGTTTCCTTCACGTTAGTTACAGCCTCGCTGCTAGTTAATTCACCGTTTTTTAAAGTAGTTTCGTTTTTCATTTTTAATAGCCTCCGATTTATTTTTATAGTTTCGTTTTATCGTTTAATAGTTTGCTAATGCTAGACGAAGGGACCGAAGCCCCTACGTACTAGAACGGTAGATCGTCGTCCGAAATATCCGTTGGTTTGTCTAACTCAACCACTGGTGAATCACCGTGGCTTTCAGCAGGTGCAGCCGTTAATCCAAGGATTTCACGGATGTAGTCTTCATCCGGTGGGTTCAATGCTGATAAGTAGAACTCGTTATCAATCTTGACATCCTCCGGTAATACGAATAAGTCCTTCTCAGCCGGTTTCACACGAATAGGCATTAAGCTGTATGTTGTGCTAGTATCTTCACCACTACGTTTTAACGCAATCGGTGTAGTTGTAGCCTCTTCTTCGTACTCATCTTTATAAGAGTTGATTACTTTCATCGCCTTATTAGATGCGTCGAATACTTCAATTTGATTCGTGTCCACGTTGTAGAATGGGACTAATGTTGCTTTCACACGTTTTGTACCGTGCTGACAGCTCAAGCAGTTCTTACCGTTTTTCGGATCTAAACAAGTGTGTGACTTGATTCCTTTGTTGTAATCACCGTGACGCATGTACATCATGAAGTGAGTCGTTAATAAGAAACCTCGTAACTGTTCGCCATCCTTCAGTTTTACGTAACTCGTTTTCTTCTTTTTCTTTTCCTCGGCTAACTTTCTAGCTTCATCGCCTTCAGCCAGGATTAAATCGTTAACATTTAAGCTCATTCGTTTCCCTCCGTTATTTTGTTTTAGGACGCCGTTTCGTCCCTCTCACTATTAAATCCGACCCATTTTCGGGTTTGTAACGCTAATTTTAAAAAAATTAATCTACGATGATGATTGGCGGTACCCAAGTATCGCTTTCACGACGTTTGCCCATGCACTTCATCTCCTTTCTTTATCGTCCTTTCACTATTAAATCCGACCCCAAATTGCTGTTGTAACGTTTTTTAGACAAAAAAAAATAACGCCTGCCGATTTCTCGATAGACGTTATTGGTGTTACTGTATAATTTTTTGTAAGTAGTGTGCTTGGTCAGCCGACTCGTTATTATGGAAAAATTCAATTGTATTATTGCGGATGCGGTTAACTGCACGTTTTGTCCAATTTCGTAATGCACTTGCGTTTCCTTCACGTCCCATTAATGTAGCAATCTCATCGTACTTATAACCTTGAACCAGGTAAGATACGATTTTAGCGTCTCGATCGCTGACATCTTGGATATAGTGGAATAATTCAGTCTCTTCAATGGGTTGTTTATGGTCATACGTAGAAGCTTCGTCTACTTGGATTCCTTCGAAACTCGTACCGCCGACTCTTGATCCGTCGTTTTCGGAAGTTTCTTCACTTACGATGCTGTTGTACGAAACAACTGTGTAGCTTTCTCTGATTGACTGTTTGTGTGTGCCGTCTTCGTTGCGTACTTTAGAGTACACTTTACGTTTAACGTAATCGTAGGTAACTTTGGACATTTTTAGTTTGAAAAAGGCGCTAAATGGTACGTTCTGACTTAAATCAAAACGTTCAACCGCTCTTTGGAATTTCTCAAGGAAATAGCTATAGAAATCTTCCATATCGATTGATTTGTACTGTTCACCAGCACGTCTCGCTTTTGCTAAAAGAGCTTTATTGTAACGAAAGAATAGCTCATTAAAGCTTTCTTCATCCCCATTTTGATATGCTGCAACCAATTCTTCGTCGCTTAGTTTTTTAAATGTCTCCATTCCCTTCGATCCCCCTACACGCCTTTTAATGTTTAGTATTTTTCAAAACAATTTCAAACCTACAGTCTTCCTATTCGCTAGTAATAACCTAACCTCATCCGTAGTTAAATCATTAGCGTCCTTGACACCCTCACGTTCGATTATTCCCCAATCTACTTGTGACACTTTAAAACGTCCTGCTAATCTCTCTGCTATCAATTCTGTAGCGAGTATGCCACCTTCGTCATTATCCGTGAATGAAATGAACTCTGTGTCGCTCGGCATCGTCTTGATCAGAGTTGCTGCTTGTTCATCGTTGAATTGGTTACCGCCAATCCCGATATCACCGACTTGTTCCGCTTGCCACACGGACAGCCCGTCTAATTCCGCTTCTGTTATTGCCACCTTATTTAGCCGCCATTTTAAAACTTTATCCAGCCCCCACAATGTTTCTGCCTTAACACGAGGAGGCATCACTGGATCGTACCAAAACTTCTTTTTCATCACACTACGTTTTTTAAATGTTAGTAGTCGTCCCTGGTAATCTCTCCACGGTATTGTTATTGCGTTTGAACGCTTACAAAAACCGATTCCCATTAAGGACTGCCACTTCTCGCTGATACCCCTAGTACCGAGGTATGGATGACGAAAATCGTATTGTCTTGTCAATTCTTCTTCCAACCAATAATCGGTACCTAGCAGGTCATCTGTAAACTGAAGTTCTATCGGTTCGTCTACGTCTACTGCGTACCGTCCAAACATGTTTATTAAGTAATCTTCAGCATCATACACCGTATCAAAATCATCTAGGTACTTCACCAGGTGTCCAAACGAACCTTTAGCACCACATCCAAAACAGTTATACACGCCTGTCTCCGTATCTACACCGAACGACGGGCTGCTATCTTCGTGGAATGGACAGCATGCCATTACGTTTCTACCAACTGGCCTTACGTTATGTAATCCTTTTGACGATAGGTAAGTATGAATATCAATTTCTATGCCTATAGATCGAATTAACACTGGCTTTTCCTCCCTTGCACTATTAAATCCGACCCCTAGTAGGTCATGTAACGCAAAAAAGAGAAAAAACCAAAAAAAATTTTTTAATTGGGTTAATAAGATTATTTTATCAGAACAAACGTTCTAGGTCTATGTATTTTTGTATGTATGTCTGTAAACCTATAAGCTTATGAAACAAAATAATTATAGAATAACGATTTTTACAAATCAAGAGAAAATTAGAAAATTTTAATTTTGTAAGCTTAATGGTTTACAAAAGAGTGTATAATAGTTTATATAATACTTTTAAATAGTCTAATAGAATAGAACTTTTCTAATAACAATTACTAATATTTACAATTTACAAGGAGAGGGTTTTTAGTGTTAAATAATAACGAACTAAACTTATTAGCTATCAAAAAGGAAGCAGAAGAACAAGCGGCGAAACTTTCCAAACAAGTAACAGCTGGAACGTACTTACGCCAATTGAGGGCACATGCGGACCTTAGTTTAGCGAAGCTTGGTAAAGAACTTGGCGTATCAGCTTTCTATTTATCTGAAGTCGAAAGAGGATTAAAAGCTATGTCTGACCACTTTATACGTGATATATCTGACTTTTATAACATAGATGAATCTGAACTATTTAATATATTAGGACGAGTACCGCTACTAGCGAGAGAGCAACTTTACGAAGATAATAACTTACAAAAACTATTAGTCGAGATAAAACGTAATAAGAAGTTTACAGACGAGCAGCGACAAGAATTCTTCCATAGGGTTTACGAATTATATAAGAATTTTCCGGAATAGGAGTGTACATCATGGATTTAGTATTTTCTGTATCTGTCGTCGACCGTTTTTTACTTTGGTTAATCGATAAAATCGGTTACAATGCCACATTCACTTTAAAGGTCTTGCTAATGACGACGGCATCGTTTGCTGCTGGTATACTATTTGCAGCCTTCCTATTCGCATACTCGCTGAAAGATATGCGTAGACATGTAGACGAAAATGCTTCGTCAATATCGCTAACACAAATAAGAAAAAATGATAAACGATTAACTTACATAACGTATCCAAAATCAGTTTCAAACGCAATGAACAGTCTTACTTATACGGGTAAAATCGGTCTAGCGTTCTATCTTGTTATCATACGCTTCCTCCCGATCAAGCAGATGCACTTAGTCGATAACCGTAAGCTACGAATCTACTTTTGGACTATTATTTCTATACTTATATTATTGATTCTATTTTCTATATTACTAGGGACACACCACCTAATACCGTTGCTCATTAAGGACGGTAGGTTGATTCCCGTTGAATAACGAAAAAGCGACCGCCCGTTAATGGGAGTCGCTTTTTTCACGTTGTTCTTCTGCACGTTTTTTCGCACCTGCTATTATCGCTAAGTAGTCACCTTCGTTCGGATCCACTTCCTCGACCTTTTCCGTTTCTTCCTCCACGTACGTTTCTTCCGTACTTGTTGGCTCAACCGCTGTTACTTGTGCAGCCGGTGCTGACTTACCTTGCGCTAACATCATTGCTAACTTCATTATGTCATTTGTTCCGTACATCTCGCTTAGGTTCGACCATGCACTAAGAACGTCTTGTATCTTCTTAGCTTCGTAACCTTTTTCACCGCCGCCCTCTTCTTCCCAACGTTTAACCAGTTGGTACGCACCAGGAGCTTTAGCAGCATTAATTTGCATTTGTAGTTTCTTTAGTTCCATCTAGAGCCGCACCACCTTTTGCACGATGTACTGCCTTAGCAGCATTCCATAAACCTAGTACGTTCGCTTGTTGCCCTTCTTCCGCAAGAACAACGAAGTTTTTGTTCGGCTTCTCTTTTAAGCGTTTAGCGTGTAATGGTGCTAGACCGCCTGTCCAAAGTACCTTACCGTAAGCCGTGATGTTATATTGATTCTCCAATAGGTATTCGAAGATGCTATCTAAATGGTCATCCAGGATCTTCACAATTACTTTATCTTCTGCTACTGCGTGTAACTCGTTATCCTTTAGAACGCCGTGTTCCAAGATTAACGGAATATTCGATAGTGTCTTGAAGTATGGTAACTCGCCGTATAAATCAATCAGACGTTTACGGATTTGAATGTACGCATTATCTACGCCTTCGTTGCTATAGTTGTCGTCTGTTACGAAGTTATTAATTACAACAGCAGGGTCAAACGTTCCTGCGCCACCGTCACAAATTAGAACCTCTTCGTCTTTTGTGAATTTCTTTTGGCCAAGTGCGTACATATATGAACCTAGCGGCTGCGGTAAAACAAATACTTCTGCCACGTTGATCTGTACGTCAACGCCCGATACCGTGATAACCTTAGAACCCGTGTATTTTTGAATTAACTTATCTTCGCAAGTAGCGTAGTGCTCGTTTGGTAGCATTAATCCCAATACAGGAATATTGATTTCTTTCGCTTTCGGGAAGTCTGAAGCGATTAACGCATATAACATTAATTCGTATCGTTCGCTGAAGTAACGCTCTGCTTTATCAATCGTTTGGGCACGTAACGGTTTCAGTCTAGTTTTGATAACGTCGTTACCTAAGTAGTATAAATCCGTTTTATTTAAGCTGTATGTATCTAGTTGAGATGCATTGTATCCAGCAGGTAATTTAGCGATCACAGACGAATCAACAACCACTTCACCTTTATCATTAAACTTACGCTTTGCAAATCCGTTCCCTAAGTCTAGCGTGTACAACGTATCAACTTTACCTTTTCTTGTAGCCATATTATCTCCTCCGATTCATCAATCATTCATCGTTAACTTATCAATCCATTTTCGATGACTGTTTGTCCTGCTTGTCTATGAATCTAGTATAACATGACGTACATAATACGTAAAGAACATTTATCGATAATTGATTAATAATTGTTTATAGAGAATTTCATAATGAACAACAGGACAAAACACAACGATAACGAATCATTCATTTATCGTTCATTGATTGATAATTGAACAAACAAAAAAAAGACGAATTCCACGTAGGAAATCGCCCTTTTAATATAATTTACGTTCGAATACTAACTCTACCGCAGATGCGTCACCGAAGCCCATCGTTCCTGGCGCACACATCGTATGTAGACGCCATCCGTCGTTTGCATACTCATTGATAACTTCACCATAATCACGTTGTGGTTTTTTCTTCGCTATCCCAACGATTGGGATCTTTACTACCGTATACTCATACTGTTTCTTCATTATATACCCCTCCGTCTACGTTACGTAGTGTATACATTATAGCACAAGTACGAAGATTCGAAATATTTTTGTTTAGTCCTCTTCTCCTTTTCAAAATCTTCAGATATAATAGATTCATACAATTACCTTGTAGTGGAAGTCTAGTTGCAACCCCTGTAGCTAGGCTTCTTTTCTATTTATCTTTGTTGTCTAAACGTTGTTCGACTGGAACGACTAGTTTTAAGGATTGTGGTTTAATATTAAACTTACTAAACATATTGTTGTGGTCGTCCCACTGCTTACATTTCACTCGTTTTAACGGATCTAACACTTCTACTATTTCAGCAAGATCGCCACCACACATTGCTACTACGTCACCTTCTTTAAACTCGTCCATCTTACGCCCGACTTTTTCAAACAGTCGACGTCGTTTTTCTAAGGCGATTTCTTCGTCCGTGGCTTTTCTGAGTTGTTTCTTATCGAGCCATTGGTTAACTCCTATGCCAGCTTGATAGTCCGCTATGAAATCTGCTCCTTTATCCTCAAGGATTTTACATACGTGTTGTTCATCTCTATATGTCCACAATGCCCAATCACCAACTTTTAACGGCTCCTCATAATCTACGAACTCATTTTCGAAGAAGAAGAATAAATGCATGTCGCTTTTCGTTATCTCTTCCTCGCCGTAATACTTGTGTAATAGACTGTTTCCTTCCATCTTCCAGCAACCTTTACAGCAATTAATCCAATGCGTTTGCATACGTTCAATAGCTGCCAAGCCCGTATATTTTGTCGTCATTTCTTATTCATCCTTTCTACATATCTTAATAAATGGAGCGCCGCATTCTGTACTTCCGGATAATGATAGGGTAAGTCGAACCCGGACGCCCCATCGAACTCTACGAATTCTTTCGCATATATTGCCTGGCTCGCTTCTTCCGGGTAACGTTGTTGTAGCTCTACTAATTCCTTGCTCCATAGATCGAACGTGTAATCAGCTATAATCGATTGATTCATTTGATAATAGATAAACGAATGTACTAGCAGCTGACGCCGTCTTCGTGTTATCAACTCTACGATTTTTTCGTCTACCATTTTTCAATTCGGTACTCGTCGAAAATAACAACTGCTGTACGCTCATCCAACGCCTTGATGTATAACGTAGGTACCGCATATCCATAATGTTCTTCCATAACCACCGTTAATTCCGATGCTGTGGCGATATACCCCAAACACCCCTTACGGAACATGCCGTTCTTTTTCTTCGCTACCTGGCCCACTGCCTCGTGCCATTCCGTTGCCATTCCTGCCGGGTTTCGTAAACAATCGACCATTTTCTCAATTTGTAGACATGCCTTCGGATCACTGAACTCTGCTGTACCGAACTCAGCGCAATCGACGCTCGCCATTTGAAAACGTTCCTTATCCATCTTCAAACCTTCAACTTCTTCTATCAACTTCTCAATCGGGCCGTCTACTAGAATCGTAAACTGGTTAACTTGTACAAGTGCTTCCATTACTTCGCCTCCTCCAGCTTGGCTTCCCAATCGTCTTGCCAATTTTGTACTGTCTCTTCTAATTGTTTTATCTCAGCAGCTGTTAAACTACCACCGGAGCATCGAGACGCTTTTCCCCAAACCGATAAAGAACGCTCATCAAAGTCATAGACGTAACCAAGTCTTCCTCCGTCTATAGAAATCATTTCCGGCGTACCGTTTGTAATACGGCTAATGCCATCATCTATCTTTTCTACTCGTGTAAGCAGGTCCTTACGCATTTCGTGCCAGCGTTTATCCTTCGTCTCTAAAGCTATCATTTTCGTTCCTCCCTTATTTGTCCCATAAATAGTCGTACCACTCATACTCTTTTTCTAATTCTTCGTCAGTCATTTCTTCGAACGGTTTTGTAATTGCTATGCCAAACTCCTCGGCACTGTCTTGGCAAAACTTAATTTTCTGTTCACGGTTCATCTTTCATCCTCCTTATTTATTATCTTGAATTTGACTTTCCCACTCGGTGATACGATACATCCACCACATTTACACTTGATATCGTATTCATTGGCTGGTATTTCTTTTGCGTCGTATTCTTTTTCACATCGCCAGCAAACAAGAACATGTTTTGGAAGCATTGTGTTGTCCTCCCTAAGATTCGCTAAATTTTTACGTTAAAATAAATCCGATGGTTGTCGTGGTCGTATGATTCCATCGTTTGGCTGGAAATCTACGTCTACCTCGACCCCGTTGCCTCCTGTACGGCTTTTTAATATGCCGCCTAATCCTTTACCACGTTTTCTACCAGTCTTTTCGTCTGTCCATGTTACAGAAGTCCATCCGAATACCTTCGCACTATCCTGGATCACGGCGATCGTTTCAGAATAATCTCCAAGCGTAGGCAACTGCAGTTCTACAATACCGTCTTCACCTTTCTTCTGATTTTTGATATAGTCACCGTTTGTTTGATACAACAGGAATACGACGATACCTTTCTTTGCCGCCAACTGTTTCAACTGACGTGAGAAAGCAGCTTTATCGTCTTTTGAGTTGCCTTTAAAGCGCATTAAGTTAAATTGGTCAATAATTACGACATCCGCTTTTGTACGGTCGATATCATACTCAAGCTGCTGCAGCGTTAACCCATCTTTCCAGTCCTCGGCCGTCTTAATGATGAAGTCCGGTGATTGTGTACCTCGCTTGAATTTCTCTAGATACTTCTCATACGCACCTTCATTATCTAGCTGTCCTGTCCATAATCCACGGTTGGAGAAACCGCCATTTAGCGAATCCAAACGGAATTCATTTTCCGGTTTTGACATCTCGGCCGACTCCAGTAGTACACGGTAACCAGCATTATGAGAGACAACTCCCTGTAATAACCCTAGCCAGGACTTCCCTTCGCCCGTACTCGCCATTATCGTACAGACATCGCCTCGCTCGGCGCCTCCAGTTGCTTCCGTAAATTCATCGAAGAAGAACGGTATTGTTACAGAGAAATCTTTTTCCTGGCGAGTCTTATATTCTTCTAGACGGTCTTCACCATTCGTTGCCCAGTTGGATCCGTTCCTTGATCGGGACATCGCCTTTGCATCTAATTCTTCAAATTGTTTCCGGAATGCTTCCATCAACTTATAGGCATCTTTTTCGCCATACGCTTCAGCAAGCTTCTTTAATGCATCCTTTTGCGCCAACTTTAAATTACGTTCTTCTAACTTGTAACAAAGCGTATCGGTCGATTCTACAACGTCTACTGCTTCAAAATCGTCACAGGCAGCTACCGTAGATTCGACGCTTGGCATTTCGCCATACTCTTTTAAATGGTTATTGATATAGTCATAGACTTTCTGCTGCTCAATAAAGTGTTTGCGGTGGTTCAGCCCGTGTTTTACCAGGACATTAAAGTCCCGGCTGGCGATGACCGCATTTAGTAACTGCGTTTCTATCAACGTTCCTACCTCCTATCGATTCCCTTGTAATCTACCGGTATCGTCATCCCTTTTACACGGCTCGGGATCCGACCTTTTGGGTCGATGATATGCAAATCGGCAATCGTTAGGTTACTGGTGAAGAACGTACATAACTCATTGTCGTACCGGTGGTTAATTAGTGCCGTTAATCGTTCTCTTGCCCACTCACTTGGTTTTTCAGCTCCAATATCGTCAATGATTGTGAACGGAACTTTTCGTGCATTTTCCATCTTTAGTGCGGCGCTCTCTGCGACGACAGGGTCATCAAAACCACGCTTCAGTTCGTCAAGTAGGTCGGGAACGTTAATGTATTGAACTAGTTGTGGTGTCTTTGCGCCGCTCCGGATGTCTTGCAACGTCCTCGCTATGATGTACGACATGGCAACTGCGGAGACAGTCGTGGTTTTGCCTGTACCTGGATTACCGTAAAAATACATTCCTTGTCCGACTGAAACACGTTCTAATATCTCATCACCGTATCTTCGAACCCCTGTAAGTTTTAATGTACCTTCCGGTAAAGTTTCGATGATGTATTTGCGGTGCTTCTTGGGGATCCCGGCCAACTCTAGTTGATAACGTAGGTCGATGAACCAAGGACAACCAGTTCCGCATAGAACTTTGTGCTGCTTGCATGAATTTCTAGCGATGCATGTTGCTGCGATTTGTTCATCCATTACTACAGCCCCCACTTCTTGTCGTGCTCAGAAAATAAATCCTCGCCGTCGTCTTCACTAGTGATTACGATATGTGCGGTAGCTTCCGCTTCCATATTCGCTTGTGCGATAGGCTCGGCTTCTCGTGCTAACCAGGAAACCATCGCCCCGATTGTTGGACGTGTAAAACTTCCGGAACGCCATTTAGATTCATACAATCGAATCACTACGTCGATAATCGCTTTTAGTAGCGGTACGTCTTCCTTGTACTGACGAATCAGTTTGTTGATGCCGCCTTTTTCCCTAGCGAAATTGGTTACCTTGTACTCCACGCCGTACTGATCCTGGTACTTCTCACAGAAATACTTGAACACTTCGTCTGTCGGTAACTTCGGTTTTTCTACTTTCTGTTTCTTCTTTGGTTTCTTTGTAGCTGCTACTTCTGAATCAGAGTTACGTGTGAACTGTACGTCTAGGATGCTGTACAATTTACCACCGCTCACTTTCGTTGTTTCTAGTAACGGCTTACCTTTCACCTTAAATTCTTCTAATTCCGGCAAGTGTCGTTGCAAATATCGTAGTGAAACACCTATCCGTTTTGATAAACCGGTTTGCGTTATTTTAAGCTGCTCACCATCCGATAGAACACGCATCGCCGAGTACAAATACCAGCCGTCTTTGCCGAGTTCATACAGAAAATCAACGGATTCTTGCTCTGTTAACGTAACCTGGTTACTCATTTGTACACACTCCTTTCAAATTGGTATGTTCCTACTATGAAATCCGACCCTTAAAGGAATGTGTAACGGTTTTTTAGGCAAAAAAAATAACGCCCCGGATCATAAGACCCGGAGCGCATCGTTTTGTGCTGTAGAAACTAGTTTACCGTTTTGGTGTAACGTAACTGTTCCTATGTATTTTTGATTGTTTAGTATTTTGTGTACCGTTGATTTATGGAATTTCGTAGGTTTTTCTTCCGTCCAATTCTTTGGTTTATAACCTCGACCGTTCAGATAATCTACGATTTTTTGTATGCTGAGGCCGTCGTCACGTAGTTTGAAAACCAGCTTAACGATTTCTACCTCATCATCAACTTTTTCTAGCGTCTTCTTACCATCTACCAATACAGACTTATATCCTAATGGAACACGCCCTGTTGCATGGCCGCCTTGCTTCGCTTTCTGTACGATGCCACCTTTTAGACGCATTGTAATCATTGCACGTTCGAATTCGTTCATGATACCACGGAACTGACGGAATGCTTTACGCATCGGGTCGTTCTCCATAAGGTCCGGTTCAAGGCAAGACAGTAACTCATAACCATTCTCACGGAATTGTAGGATAATCGTTTCTTGAATCATTAAGTCACGAGCTAGGCGTCCAAGCTCATATATAACGCAAGTCTCTACACCTTCGTTTTCAGCCATGAAGTCCAGGCATTCTACTAATGCGATACGACCATCAACTTCCGTACTACCGGATACAGCTTCTTCTTTAAATGACTTAACGATTTCAATGTTATTCTGTTCTGCGAAAGTACGAATAGCTTCTTCTTGCGCTAGTAAACCGAATTTATCCAACTGACTTTCCGTAGATACACGTAGATATGCTACAGCCTTTTTCATACTGATCCATCTCCCTTGTCGTTCACGAACTAACCGTTCATATTTATGTGTTAAGTATAACCTACAAGACGTACAATAGTCAACAGGTTAATTTAAATGATTTTTGAATGAAATTTAGGATTATAAAATTGGAGGCGAAGCCCTATATTAATTAATAATATAAATAAATTATTATAGATTTAAATTCTTACGTGTTAAATTTTTTAATACTAAGTGTTAAATTTTTTAATACTGCCTTCCAGTGTTAAATTTTTTAATACTGTAGTCTGTTGAAAACCTATGGA
>NZ_JBQAIE010000022.1:0-58405 GCF_051918845.1 Bacillus cereus group sp. MYBK101-2
TCAAACTCTCCAATAAAGTTAGTTTGTCTAGCATCTAAAATAAAAATTGACGTTTCACGTTGTTTGTTTCGTTCAGTTTTCAAAGAACTACTTGGTCGCTCATTTGCGACTTCCTTATGTTAACATCTTCGTTTTTTAATGTCAACTAAGTTTTTCAATTTCTTTTTTGTCGTTTTTTGCGTTTCCGCATCAGCGACGGTTATTAATTTATCATATAATATCTATCGACGTCAACACTTTTTAATAAAAAGTTCTTTTTCTTACATAACGAATACATTCTTCTGCATTAGCGACTCTTCGAAACAAACAAAAAATGATTTTATATCTTTCTTCCATTGCCTTTTTTACAACGTCATGAATACGTTCATCTTCAAAATCAAATAAAAGTTCTTCTAACTCTCTCTTCAATATGTATTCCATTTCTTTTTTCTCTTCTTTCGTTAACATAAACCCAAGCAAATCATCACCTCAATCATTTCTTCCAGAGCAATAAAAATTAAGCCCATTTTCATTTAACAAAATCCTACCATCCATTATATCCACTACTTACGATATTAATCCCTTGTTCTCTTTTTTATATTTACAGCATATATGTAACTGAAAAGGATTGGACAAAGGGGCGTAATATTATGTTTTTCTTTTTTATTACGAGTAAAAGAAACTTTAAACACATTAGCTTAATAGTGATACTTTCCTTATTTACAGCATGGCTACTCTTTTTGAAAACATATTCACACGAGTCTGCTTTTTCAACCGCTACAGGACCTAAAGTTATTTACAAAGGCGACACCTCTAAAAAACAAGTTGCATTCACGTTTGATATTAGTTGGGGAGACAAAAAAGCAATTCCAATCCTTGATACACTTAAAGAAAGAGATATTAAGAATGCAACCTTCTTCCTTTCTGCTGCATGGGCAGAAAGACACCCTGATGTTGTTGAACGCATCATAAAAGATGGACATGAAATCGGTAGTATGGGTTATAATTACACGTCCTACACTTCTCTAGAGGCAAATGAAATAAGAAGAGATCTTCTGCGAGCACAAGATGTTTTTACAAAACTCGGTGTGAAACAAATTAAACTATTGCGTCCACCTAGTGGAGACTTTAACAAGGCAACACTTAAAATAGCAGAATCACTCGGATACACTGTCGTTCATTGGAGTAATAACTCAAACGATTGGAAAAACCCTGGTGTAAACAATATCGTTTCCACCGTCTCTAATAATTTAAAAGGTGGAGATATCGTCTTATTACATGCATCCGATTCTGCTCTTCAAACAAATAAAGCTTTACCACTGCTTCTACAGAAATTAAAGAGTGACGGCTATGAGCAAATATCCGTATCACAACTTATTTCCAACACAAGTACGAAAAGTAAAGATGTCCAATAATTTTTTACACATAAAAAGCTCTAATACCTTTCGTTCAGGTAATAGAGCTTTTTTTATCCCGATATTTTCATTCGTACAACTACCCTGCTTAAAAACTCTCTTAATTAGGCCGACTTACTCGTCTTTCCAATTAAACGATGTAATATAAGTAACTGATATGCATTACATAATAAAAGTGGTATCACCATTAAATATAACCAATCTGTATCATTAATTCGAAGTGCTGGTACCCACTCAAGAATTGTTACAACCACCATAAAGAACAAAGCTGGCACAAATGCCTTTTTATTCGTTTCCTTACTTTTTATATAAGCAACGATGGCACCAAACATAAATAACACACCAGCAACAAGTATGTTATTCCCTAATGAAATTTCCCCATTTGCAATCAATACCGATCTTAAATACACAAAATCAAATAAAACGAATGCAATAAAGAAGAGCTGGACTATATTCCATAAAGAAGATGATCGGAACATTCCTAGTCCAAAACGGTGGATTGTTAAATAAGCAAAGAACCCCATTTGACTTATCACACTAAAAATAAATCCTACACCCATCAACCAGAAGGAAACTGCCAAAATTTCCTTTCCGTCGAAATTTTGAAAAAATTTAGCGTACTTGTCCCACTCTAAAACAAATCCAATAATGACTGTACTAACCCCACCAAGAAACAACGTCGTAAAAAATAGTCGTACCCACTTGCGGCTATTCACAACACATCCCCCATTATCCTTATATTTCTAATTAAATTGTATCAATGACAATTTCAAAAAGCTAGCCATGTTCATGTATAAATTCCTTAAAGATATTTATATTAAAAAGAGAGAACTGTGCTGAAAGGAGTTCCAACTTATGAAACGGATGCTGCTCGTTTTGACTTCTTCTTTTCTATTTCTTGTACTTGTAGCATGTGCACAAGAAAAAGAAGCAAAGTCCGAACTTGATTATGATCAAACGAAGAAAATGATTGTTGATATTTTAAAAACCGATCAAGGTAAGAAAGCCATTCAAGATGTGTTAACTGATGAAAAAATGAAACAAGCACTCATACTAGATGAAACAGTAGTAAAGAAAACGATTGAAGATGCAATGGTATCCGATAAAGGGCAACAATTCTGGGAAAAGCTCTTTAAAGACCCTGAGTTCTCATCGAAATTCGCTAAAAGTATGGGAAAAGAACAAACAGCTTTAATGAAAACATTACTAAAAGACCCTGAATACCAAGCAGGCGTCATGGAAATTATGAAAAACCCTGAAGTAGAAAAAATGATGTTACAAACGATGAAGAGCAAAGAATACCGTCAATATTTACAACAAGTACTAACAGAAACTGCTGAAAGCCCACTCTTCCAAGCTAAGATGATTGATATTATTAGTAAAGGTGTCCAAAAAGCCGAAAAAAGTGGTTCTGATAAAAAGGAAGCCGGCGGTGAAGGTGGTTCCCAAGAAGGTAAAAAGGAACAGCAGTAAAAATAATAACGATAATAATGAGTGGACAATATATGTATCATCCACTCATTATTATTTTATTTTTGCGCAACAGTTGTTTTATCAATTACCGTTTCAGCTATTGTGCGGTAAATAAGACCTGTCGTATGCGTATCTTCATATACTGACGGCGCAAAATCTTCTTTATTCCAATCAGGTTGTTGAAGCGGGATTCGGCCAAGTACTTCTGTTTGAAGTTCTGTAGCTAATTTATCTCCTCCACCTCTTCCAAACACATATTCTTTTTCGCCAGTTGTTTTACTTTCAAAATAAGCCATATTTTCAACAACACCAAGAATACTATGTTCTGTACGCAAAGCCATTGCTCCAGCACGTGCTGCTACAAATGCCGCTGTTGGATGCGGTGTTGTAACAATAATCTCTTTACAAGCTGGTAGCATCGAATGTAAGTCTAGCGCAACATCACCTGTACCTGGTGGTAAATCTAAAACTAAATAATCTAAATCGCCCCATTCTACTTCTGTAAAGAAATGATTTAACATTTTCCCAAGCATAGGTCCTCTCCAAATAACCGGTGCATTATCTTCTACAAAGAACCCCATTGATATTACCTTTACACCTAGACGCTCCACTGGAATGATTTTATCTCCTCTTACTACAGGGCGTTTTTCTATCCCCATCATATCAGGTACGCTAAAACCATAAATATCGGCATCAATGATACCAACTTTTTTCCCTAGACGAGCTAAAGCAATAGCAAGGTTAACAGAAACTGTTGATTTCCCTACTCCACCTTTTCCACTCGCCACTGCTAAAAATATCGTTTTCGAATTTGGTGACAATAAAGATTCAGTTTGCTCTTCTTCTTGTTCTGGTGCAAACTGAGCTAATTCCTCTTCTGTAAATTCTGCAAAGCGAAGCCCTACTGTTGCTGCTCCTAGTTCTTTTACTAACTTTACAATTCCAGATTGCAATTGCATTTGTTCCGCGGTACCAGTTTTTACGATTGCAATTTTAACACTTACATGTTCCTTCTCAGGCTTGACTGTTACCTCTTTAATTGCCCCTGTTTCTTTTAACGTTTTATGTAAAAACGGATCTACAATCCCTTCTAACGCTTCCACTACTTGCTCTTTCGTTACCATAATTAGCCCAGCCCCCTGTATGAAAAATAACATAATGTTAATTAAATATATCTCTCTTTACTTTTGAAATAAATGCGTTTACATTTCCAGTATAACATATTTTCGGAAAACTTCGTTAACGAGAGAAACGCAAAAAAATCCTCCTTATTCTGGAGGATTTCCTTTTTCCGTGAAATAACGTAATATACCACGATATACAGCAGCTGCTACCTTTTGCTGATATTTCTCCGAATTTAACATATACCTTTCATTTACATTCGATAAAAAGCCAGCTTCAATTAAAGCACCTGGGTTTTTCGCATACTTTAATAAATACACATGAGAAATTGTTTTAGCAGAACGATTTGTATTCTCTAAACTCGTTCTCAACTCAGCTTGTATAAATTTCGCAGCACGTTCATTTTCAATTGAAGAACGGTAATAGAACGTTTGTGCGCCCTTTGATCCACTACTAGTTAAAGCATTTAAATGGATACTTGCAAAAAAATCTACATCGGGTTTATTAATAATCTCTACACGTTTTTTTAAATCTTCTGCTTTACGTCTACTATATGACTTTGTATCTTTCTGGGCTAAATCATAATCTCCCTCACGCGTTAAAATAACTAGTGCACCTTGCTCTTGTAAATAATCTTGCACCTTCTTTGTAATCTCAAGCGTAATATCTTTTTCTACAATATCCTTGCCACCAACAGCCCCTCCGTCTGGTCCACCATGCCCAGCATCTAATACGATTACTTTCCCTGATAAGGGTAAATTCCAAGCTCGCCACGATTTTGTAATTTGAAATTCTTGTTTGACTAAAAAAAACAAAATAACCGCAGCGAGTGCAAAAGAGATAATTCGAATTCTCTTCATACCTTTCCTCCTCCAGCTAGTCCCTCTAATTACTTATATGGGACAAGAGGAAAGTTTATGCTTGTCTTAATGAAGCTTTAATCGATATCTTCTTTCACCTTTTTCATATCCTTCCTGCCACCATAAGCCGATAAACTGCTGGCAAGATTCAAAAAGTAATTCCTCATCTTGTAACTTAATCTCCCGCATAGTCATGCTCGTTAAAAATTGAAATAGTGTTTCCGTTAATTGTTGCTCTTCTTCTAAGGCCCTATATTTCACATCAAAGAACGATTCGCCATAATAACCAAATTTACTATATCTCGCTCCTAATAAATACGATTCTATCCCTAATTCAATGCAGTAATCTTCATACTGACGATGAAGTTCCTGCATCTGAAAGGCATCTCTAATATTTGAACGTAATGTTTTTAATGATAATTCCCGCAGCATCTTCCGCTCATATTTCAACTGCTTTTCTTTTTGTTTTTCTTGTAAGCTGACAATGACATTCATAGTACTTATAAACCTCCCTAATACGTATTAGTCTAAACTTCTAAAGAAGAAGCATACGCGAGAGGATAGCACTAAAATATTCCAAACTACAAAAATTTCAAAAGAGGAATGAAACATAAAAAACCCCAACCAAAATGGTTGGGGTTTGTAGTTCGCAAAAATTAACGTTTTGAGAACTGAGGTGCACGACGTGCGCCTTTAAGACCGTATTTTTTACGCTCTTTCATACGTGCGTCACGAGTTAATAGACCTGCACGTTTTAGTGTTAGACGGTATTCTGGATCAGCTTTTAATAAAGCGCGAGAAATACCGTGACGAATAGCACCAGCTTGACCAGTGTATCCACCACCATTTACGTTTACAAGTACATCGTAGTTACCTAAAGTTTCTGTTGCAACTAGAGGTTGTTTCACTACTTCACGTAATGCAGCAAATGGGATATAGTTTTCAAAATCACGACCGTTAATGATAACGCGTCCTTCGCCTGGAACTAGGCGTACGCGCGCTACTGAACTCTTACGACGTCCAGTGCCATAGTATTGAACCTGTGCCAAAGTAAGCCCTCCTTTAATTGATTATCCGCGAAGTTCGTAAACTTCTGGTTTTTGTGCTTGGTGTGGATGCTCTGCTCCAGCATACACGTTTAGTTTCTTAGAAACTTGACGGCCTAAGCGTCCTTTTGGAAGCATGCCTTTAATTGCAAGCTCTAACATTTGTACAGGGTAGTTTGTACGCATTTCAAGAGCTGTTCTTTGTTTAAGTCCACCTGGGTGGTTAGTGTGACGGTAGTAAATTTTATCGTTTAATTTATTACCTGTTAAATGAATTTTCTCAGCGTTAATAATAATTACATGATCACCCGTGTCAACGTGTGGTGTAAATGTAGGTTTGTTTTTACCACGTAAAATGGATGCTACTTCACTAGCAAGGCGACCTAAAGTTTGACCTTCAGCATCAACCACATACCATTTACGCTCAACTTCGTTAGCTTTTGCCATAAAAGTCGTACGCATGTGTTTCCCTCCTCGTTATCTTTTCCATAGAAAAAATCTATTGTTTATCTTAAACACGATTTCCTTCCGGGGCTAATCGTGGTTTTAGAAACAATACCATATGTTATGATATACTTTTGAGTTTCTAATGTCAAGCAAATGTTACACCAGGATTAGTTGTTATAGTTTACCTGCCATAAATAAAGCCCATGACCAGGAGCCATCTTTCCAGCAAACTGACGATTTTGTTTCGCTAAAATCTCTGGAATGCTATCCGGATCAAGCTTTCCTTGCCCTACGATCAGTAACGTACCAACAATAATCCTGACCATATTATATAAAAATCCATTACCTACAAAACGAAAAATTAATTCGTCGTCCTGCTCAATTAGCTCGATTTCATAAATTGTTCTCACTTTATCTTTTTTGTCAGTTTTTGCCGAACAAAAAGAAGTGAAATCATGCGTTCCAATAAAATAAGGGATCGCTTTTCTTATAGCATTTATTTCGAGCGGATATGGATATTGATATACGTAATTTCTACGGAATACATCCGCAGTCTTTGATAATAATACACGATAACGATATTCTTTTCTCTCGACACCGTAACGTGCGTGAAATTCTTCTGTTTTTTTCTCTACCTGTGTGATAACAATATCATCTGGTAACATAGTGTTTAATGCATTGCTCCATTGCCACTCTTCAAGAGACAACGGTGTATCAAAGTGTATCACTTGTCCTTTAGCATGAACAGTAGAATCTGTTCTGCCCGATGCCTGAACACGAACAAGTTCCCCTTTATGCAATTTCTGTAAAGCTTTCTCTATTTCTTGTTGAACAGTACGATGCTGCGGTTGAATTTGATAACCACAAAAATGCATGCCATCATATGCAACCGTACATTTTATTCTATCCATTTCTTTATTCTCCATTACGATCGCACCCATGCCAAAATACAAGCTAAACAAAGTAAGCTTATAATCGTTACAGTATCGCTTGTTTTCCAGCGTAGTTGCCTAAATTTAGTACGTCCTTCGCCACTTTGATATCCACGGGCTTCCATAGCAATTGCTAAGTCTTCTGCACGCTTAAAAGCACTGATAAATAGAGGAACGAGTAGTGAAATGATAGCTTTCATCCTATCTTTTATCGGTCCCCCTGCAAAATCAATACCACGTGACGATTGTGCCTTCATTATTTTACTCGTTTCATCCATTAATGTCGGGATAAAACGAAGAGAAATTGACATCATTAATGCGATTTCATGAACAGGAACTTTTATACGCTTCAACGGCTTTAATAACGTCTCCAAACCATCTGTAATCTCAATGGGTGTCGTCGTTAACGTTAATAATGTCGTCATTAAAATAATAACGAAGAATCGTATAGAAATGTATATTCCTTGCTCTAATCCTTTTTCATGTATCGAAAACCAACCAAGCTGGAATAGTACTTCCCCTTCTTTATTTGTTAAAATATGCAGGAAAAATGTAAAAAGAAAAATCCATAGAATTGGTTTTAAGCCCGAAAGTACATAACGAATCGGCACTTTTGCAAAAAATAAAGCAATGAGTGCATATAAAAATAAAAATCCATATGAAATCGCATTATTTGCTAAGAAAACAACAAATACATATAAAAAGACAATCAGCAGCTTCGTACGTGGATCAAGTTGATGAATAAGAGAATTCCCTGGAATATATCTTCCAATAATCAACTGCTGCATGATTCATGACCACCTTTTCGTAACACCTGCACAACTTCATGAGTAAGATCCTCTAAAGATAAGGTAGCCTTTGGGATTGAAATGCCAAACTTCTCTTCAATTGCACGTTTATACTTTAAAGACATAGGAAGATCCACACCAATTTTCTCTAGTTCATCAGCATGTGAAAATACTTCCTCTGCACTTCCTTGCAAAAAGACCGTTCCTTTATGCATGACTACAATCTGCTCGGCATATTTAGCAGCATCCTCCATATTATGCGTTACAAGGATAACTGTAAGGCCTTTCTCCTTATGTAGCTTATAAAACATCTCCATAAGTTCATTTTGCCCTTTTGGATCTAGTCCTGCTGTAGGTTCATCTAATACGAGCACTTCGGGTTCCATCGCTAATACGCCTGCTATCGCAACACGCCTCATTTGCCCACCACTTAACTCAAATGGTGAACGTACTAACAGTTCTGGTTCTAACCCTACAAGTTGAATTGCCTCTCTTGCCTTTTGCTTCGCTTCTTCTACAGATACACCAAAATTAGTAGGTCCGAAGCAAATATCTTTCTCCACAGTCTCTTCAAACAACTGATGTTCTGGGAATTGAAAGACAACACCTACCTTTTTACGTAGTGGCTTTAGCTTTTTTTCTTTCTTTCCTGCCGAAATGAAATGTTCACCAATTTGAACTGTGCCATTTGTCGGCTGCAATAAACCATTTAAATGTTGAATCATCGTCGACTTACCTGAACCAGTATGACCGATAATGGCATAATAGCCCCCACTTGGAAACGACACGTCTACATCATAAAGTGCGCGTCTTTCAAATGGAGTTTTATATTGATAACGATGTTCTACTTTTTGGAATGTAATCTCCAAAGTTCGTTCACCAAGCTTTCCATTGTAAGATGCGTATTTTGCAAGAGAATTTCATTTCTTTTTAATAATTCTGCTATTTTCACTGAAAATGGTACATCTAATCCAATTTCTTGGAGCATATGAGAGGACTTGAAAATTTGTTCTGGAGTCCCTTCCTCTAATATCTCTCCCTTATTTAAAATAATGACACGGTCTGACTGTGCCGCTTCTTCTAAATCGTGCGTAATTGATAACACGGTAATACCTTTTTCATTAACAAGTTGTCTAACCGTTTCTACCACTTCACGTCTCCCTTGAGGGTCTAGCATTGACGTTGCTTCATCTAATATCAAAATAGACGGCTGAAGTGCTAAAACGCCTGCTATTGCTACTCGCTGCTTTTGCCCACCAGATAACGAATGTGGCTCATCATTAAGAAAATCTTCCATACGGACTAGTCGTAAGGCCTGATCTAATCTTTCTACCATTTGTTCTCTCGGCATTCCGATATTCTCTAAACCAAAGACAACGTCATCTTGCACTGTTGTTCCAACAAATTGATTATCTGGATTTTGAAATACCATCCCAATTTGTTTTCGAACATCCCATACCGTTTCCTCTGACAAAACCATTGTATCATTTACTGTAATTGTCCCTGCTTCTGGCAAAAACAAACCATTCAATAATTTTGCAAGTGTAGACTTCCCAGAACCGTTTTGTCCAATAACAGATACCCATTCTCCTTCATATAAGGAGAATGAAACATCTTTTAATGCATAAGTGGCTGCACCAGGATATTGAAATGATATATTTTCTGTCCGAAGTTTCTCTTTTTTCAATACAAGGCACCCTTTCCTTCGCCAAGTAAGCCTATTTTTATATTTAAAAAAAAGGGCCATGACCAGTTTCTTGAAAAGAACTGTCCTGCCCTTTTAATTATCATTATACTAACTCGATAATTACCATTGGTGCTGCGTCTCCGCGACGTGGACCAATTTTTGCAATACGAGTGTATCCGCCTTGGCGCTCAGCATAGCGTGGAGCTACATCAGCGAATAGTTTTTGAAGTGCATCTTGACCAGTCTCAGCGTTAGCTACTTCATTGCGAATGAAAGCTGCTGCTTGACGACGAGCATGAAGATCTCCGCGTTTACCTAAAGTGATCATTTTTTCCACTACAGAACGAAGTTCTTTTGCACGAGTTTCTGTCGTTTGGATGCGCTCGTTGATAATTAAATCAGTAGCTAAGTCACGTAACATAGCTTTACGTTGCGCACTTGTACGGCCTAATTTTCTGTATGCCATTCGTAGTTCCCTCCTTTGTTGATGGGTTTAAATCCTCAGTCGTCTTTACGTAAACCTAAACCTAATTCCTCAAGTTTATGTTTAACTTCTTCTAAGGATTTACGTCCTAAGTTACGAACTTTCATCATATCTTCTTCTGTTTTGTTCGCAAGCTCTTGTACAGTATTAATTCCTGCACGTTTTAGGCAATTATAAGAACGAACAGAAAGGTCTAGTTCTTCGATAGTCATCTCAAGAACTTTCTCTTTTTGATCTTCTTCCTTCTCGACCATAATCTCAGCATTTTGTGCTTCATCAGTTAAACCAACAAAGATATTTAAATGCTCAGTTAAGATTTTGGCACCTAAAGAGATAGCTTCTTTTGGCCCGATGCTTCCATCCGTCCATACATCAAGCGTAAGCTTATCATAATTAGCCACTTGTCCGACACGTGTCTTTTCCACTTGGTAAGTCACACGTGATACTGGAGTATAAATAGAATCAATAGGAATTACTCCTATTGGTTGATCTTCGCTTTTATTTGCATCAGCTGGCGTATACCCACGGCCACGCTTTGCAGTTAAACGCACGCGGAAATGCGCATCTTTTGCTAACGTTGCAATGTGTAAATCTGGATTTAAGATTTCTACATCACTATCGTGAGTAATATCAGCAGCTGTGACAATACCTTCGCCCTGCACATCAATTTCCAACGTCTTCTCTTCTTCAGAGTAGATTTTAAGAGCTAACTTTTTCAAGTTCAAGATGATCGTTGTAACGTCTTCTACTACGCCCTCAACTGTTGAAAATTCATGTAATACGCCATCGATTTGGATAGCAGTAACAGCGGCACCAGGGAGTGAAGATAAAAGAATACGACGTAAGGAGTTACCCAACGTAGTACCATATCCACGCTCAAGCGGTTCAATTACGAATTTACCATATTTAGCATCTTCGTTAAGTTCAACCGTTTCGATTTTCGGCTTTTCGATTTCAATCATTAACTAAACCCTCCTTCAAAACGTCGAAACCCCGGTTAAACAAAGGTATAACCTCTGTCTAACCGAAAGTCCCCCTTAGGCAGTTCCCGATTGTGCACAACAAGCGATGTTTCTGTACGAAATTTCTCGATAATGCATCATATCCATTATAGACAAAAGGGAAAATTCTATACAGAAAAATTACACACGACGACGTTTTGGTGGACGACATCCATTATGAGGAACTGGAGTAACATCTCTAATTGCTGTTACTTCTAGACCTGCAGCTTGAAGAGCACGAATTGCAGCTTCACGACCAGCACCAGGACCTTTAACAGTAACCTCTAAAGTTTTTAAACCGTGTTCCATTGCAGCTTTAGCAGCAGTTTCAGCAGCCATTTGCGCAGCGAATGGAGTAGATTTACGAGATCCACGGAAACCAAGTGCACCAGCACTAGACCAAGAAAGTGCGTTACCGTGAGTATCTGTAAGTGTTACGATTGTGTTGTTGAAAGTAGAACGAATATGAGCTACACCAGCTTCAATATTCTTTTTCACACGTTTTTTACGAGTGTTTGTTTTACGTGCCATTGTTAGTTCAACCTCCTTTACTTATTATTTCTTTTTATTTGCTACTGTACGACGTGGACCTTTACGTGTACGAGCATTGTTTTTAGAGTTTTGACCACGAACTGGTAAACCACGACGGTGACGAAGACCACGGTAAGAACCGATCTCCATTAGACGTTTGATGTTAAGAGATACTTCACGACGAAGGTCTCCCTCAACTTTAATACGATCGATGATATCACGGATACGTCCTAATTCGTCTTCCGTTAAATCACGAACTCGTGTTTCTTCAGAAACACCAGCTTCAGCAAGAATTTTTTCAGCAGTTGTGCGACCAATGCCGAATACGTAAGTTAAAGAAATAACAACGCGTTTGTCACGAGGAATATCTACACCTGCGATACGTGCCATTCTGAATGCACCTCCTTCTGATTAACCTTGTTTTTGTTTATGTTTAGGGTTTTCACAAATAACCATTACTTTTCCACGTCTACGAATAACTTTACATTTTTCGCAGATTGGTTTAACTGACGGTCTTACTTTCATGTCTCGAACCTCCTTAAAGATTACGGAGTGCTATATTATTTAAAACGGTACGTAATACGACCACGATTTAAATCGTACGGAGATAATTCTACCGTAACTTTGTCTCCTGGTAAAATACGAATGAAGTTCATACGGATTTTACCAGAAACGTGAGCCAATACGACATGCCCATTCTCTAATTCTACTTTGAACATAGCATTTGGCAACGTTTCAAGAACGGTACCTTCGACTTCAATTACATCATCTTTAGCCATTCAATAGTTCTCCCTTCTTCAAATCAGTAACATTTTACACTGCTCTGAAATCCCGGAGAGCCAGCTACTTATAAAGTGGTAAGGATTTCGTATCCTGCTTCTGTAAGAGCAATCGTGTGCTCAAAATGGGCACACCATTTACCATCTACCGTTACCACTGTCCAGTCATCAGATAGTGTTTTTACATATCGTCTTCCTTGATTCACCATCGGCTCAACACAGATGACCATTCCCGGCTTTAATCTAGGGCCTCTATTTGGTGGACCATAGTGCGGGATTTGAGGGTCCTCATGTAAGTCTTGCCCGATTCCGTGACCAACATACTCCCTAACGATCGAGAATCCGTTCTCTTCAGCATGGGTTTGAACCGCATGTGAGATATTTGATAATCTCTCGCCTGGTTTTACTTGTTCTAGACCAAGATACAACGATTTTTCTGTGACATCAAGTAGCTTTTGAACAGATTCAGAAATGTTTCCAACTGGATACGTCCATGCAGAATCTCCATGGTACCCATTGTATTTCGCACCAATATCGATACTGATGATATCGCCCTCTTTGAGCTTGCGCTTCCCTGGAATTCCGTGTACAAGCTCTTCATTTACAGAAGCACATATGCTCCCCGGAAATCCGTTGTATCCTTTAAAAGATGGCGTAGCACCATATTTTTGAATCGTCTTTTCCGCTATTTGATCGAGCTCTTTCGTTGTAATTCCTGGAGTAATGTGCTGTTTTAACTCTTGATGAGTCAAAGCAACGATCCTGCCCGCTTCTCGCATGATTTCTATCTCGCGAGGAGTTTTGCAGATTATCATTACGCTAAGCCTCCGATGAGAACATCGATATCAGCAAATACTTTATTGATATCTTGCTCACCATTAATGCTTTGTAAGTAACCAAGCTCCTCGTAGAAATCAAGCAAAGGTTTAGTTTGCTTAATATTTACATCTAAGCGATTTGCTACAGTTTCTTCATTGTCATCAGAGCGTTGATATAACTCGCCACCACATTTATCGCACACGTCAGCTTTTGCTGGCGGATTGAATTCTAAGTGGTAAGTCGCACCGCACTCTTTACAAATGCGACGGCCTGTAAGGCGTTTTAATAACAATCCTGAATCCACATTAATGTTTAAAACATAGTCGATTTTTTTGCCAAGATCTTTCATAATCTCTTCAAGAGCTGATGCTTGTGCAACAGTTCGTGGGAAACCGTCTAATAAGAAACCTCTTACGCAGTCTTCTTGACTTAAACGTTCACGAACGATTCCGATTGTAACTTCATCTGGAACAAGTGCCCCTTTATCAATAAAGGATTTTGCTTGTAAACCCATTTCAGTTTCAGCCTTCATAGCTGCACGGAACATATCTCCTGTTGAGATGTGAGGGATGTTATACTTGGCAACAATCTGTTCGGCTTGTGTACCTTTACCAGCACCAGGAAGCCCCATTAAAATTAAGTTCATCCTTGTTCCCCCTCAGAGTACATGAGCATGTAGGGAAGACAATACTTCCCACTTACTCACTGCTTGATAAACCCTTTGTAATGGCGTTTTACCAGTTGGCTTTCTAGTTGCTTCATTGTTTCTAAAGCAACGCCGACAACGATTAACATACTCGTTCCACCGATCTGTGCAGATGGAGGAAGATTTCCCAGCTTCGTAAAGATAACTGGTAAGATTGCAATCGCTGCTAGGAAAATTGATCCTACAAAGGTCAAACGATACAAGATTTTTGTTAGATATTGTTCTGTATTCTTACCCGGACGAATACCTGGAACATATCCACCTTGTTTGTTTAGATTCTCTGACATTTGCTCTGGATTAACCTGAACAAACGCATAGAAATATGTGAAGGCTACAATGAGCGCAACATATATGATCATTCCCACTGGGTGAGAATAGTTAAAGTTTGCAATAATCCACTGCGATACATCATGTTTCGGGAAGAACTGTGCAATAGTCGGAGGAGTAATTAAGAATGAAACAGCAAAAATTACTGGAATAACACCAGCACTATTTACCTTAAGCGGTAAATGTGTGTTTTGTGCTCCAGCATAACCACCATTTCCTCCTGTTACACGCTTCGCATATTGAATTGGGATCTTCCTAACAGCCTGTTGAATGAAAATAACACCCACAATAACTGCTAGCACAGCTAGTAAAATCAATGCAACTTTAACGATACTCATGAACAATTGATCTCCGATATTTTGAAACTGTTGCTGATACACTTGAGATATAACACTTGGGATCGCTGCGGCAATACCACCAAAGATAAGAATGGAAATACCATTACCTACACCTTTAGCTGTAATCTGTTCACCTAACCACATTAAAAATGCAGTACCAGCAGTCAGTACCGTAGCAATGTATAAATAAGTGCTCCAACCAGGATTCAAAATTAATTGTCCACCTACCATACCGTTAAAACCGATTGACATACCAAACCCCTGAATAAACGCAAGAACAATTGTAAAATAACGCGTGAATTGCGTTAGTTTACGACGGCCCATTTCACCTTGCTTCGCCCATTCCGAAAATTTAGGAACAACATCCATCTGCAATAATTGCACGATGATGGATGCTGTAATATACGGCATGATTCCCATCGCAAAGATGGAGAAGTTTTTCAAGGCTCCACCGCCAAATGTATTTAGAATACCTAAAGCATTTAATTGATCTTGTGCCTTCAGTACGTCTCCATTTGTAAATGGCACGGGGATAAACGTGCCAATCCTGAATACGATTAACATCGCTAAAGTGAATAATATTTTACGTCTTATCTCAGCAACGCGCATAAAGTTGGAGATTGTACGAAACATTAGATCACCTCAACTGATCCGCCAGCTGCTTCAATTGCTTCTTTAGCACTTGAAGAGAACTTGTGCGCTTTAACAGTTAGTTTTTTCTCTACTGCGCCGCTTGCAAGAATTTTAACACCGTCGTTTAATTTGCTGATAACGCCAATTTCCAGCAATAATTCAGGTGTTACTTCTGTACCATCTTCAAAACGATTTAACGTTGATAAGTTTACAATAGCAAACTCTTTACGGTTAATGTTTGTGAAGCCGCGTTTTGGTAAACGACGGAATAATGGAGTTTGACCACCTTCGAAGCCAAGACGAACACCGCCGCCAGAACGTGCGTTTTGTCCTTTATGACCTTTACCAGCAGTTTTACCGTTACCAGAACCGATACCACGACCGACACGGTTACGTACTTTACGAGAACCTTCTGCAGGTTTTAATTCATGAAGTTTCATTCCCAGGCACCTCCTTATATTAATGAGTTATCCTTAAGCTTCTTTTACAGTTACAAGGTGAGAAACTTTGTTGATCATACCAAGAATAGCAGGAGTTTCTTCCTTAACTACAGTTGAATTCAACTTTTTAAGACCTAAAGCTTCTACCGTCGCACGTTGATCTTGTGGACGACCAATTACACTACGAGTGAGGGTAATTTCTAACTTTTTCGCCATTTGTTTTCCCTCCTTAACCTAGTAGCTCTTCTACAGATTTACCGCGTAATTTTGCAACATCTTCAGCGCGCTTAAGTTCGCTTAATCCGTTCACAGTAGCGCGAATCATGTTGATTGGTGTGTTAGAACCAAGAGATTTCGAAAGAATATCTTGTACACCTGCTAATTCAAGGACCGCACGAACAGGTCCACCAGCAATAACACCAGTACCCTCAGCAGCAGGCTTTAAGAATACTTCACCAGCTCCAAAATGACCGTTGATTGTGTGTGGAATTGTTGTACCAACTAATGGTACAGCGATTAAGTTTTTCTTAGCGTCTTCGATAGCTTTGCGGATTGCGTCTGGTACCTCTTGTGCTTTACCAGTACCGAATCCAACATGACCGTTTTTATCGCCAACTACAACTAGTGCAGCAAAGCGGAAACGACGACCACCCTTAACAACTTTCGCGACACGATTTATCGTAACTACACGTTCTTCAAGTTCTAATTTACTTGGGTCAATGCGATGCATCAATTTTCCCTCCTTTGACCATTAAAATTGTAATCCAGCCTCACGAGCAGCTTCAGCTAGAGCTTTAACACGGCCATGGTATAAGTAACCACCGCGATCAAATACTACTTCTTTAACGCCTTTCTCTACAGCACGCTTAGCAACTGATTCTCCAACTTTCGTAGCAGCTTCAATATTGCTAGTACCGTTAAGAGCAAGGTCTTTATCAAGAGTAGATGCACTTACTAACGTTACACCATTTACATCATCAATAACTTGAGCGTAAATATGTTGGTTAGAACGGAACACGTTTAAACGTGGACGTTCTGCAGTACCAGTAAGTTTAGCACGTACACGCGCATGTCTTTTCTTACGAGTCGCATTTTTATCAGCTTTAGTGATCATTCTTGTCACTCCTTTCTCTCACCTAACGGGTTTACTTAGCAGTTTTACCTTCTTTACGACGAACAACTTCGCCTTCGTAACGAATACCTTTACCTTTGTAAGGCTCAGGAGCACGTACAGCGCGGATGTTAGCAGCGAATTCGCCAACACGTTGCTTGTCGATACCTTTGATTACGATCTTAGTTGGTGCAGGTACTTCAACTTCAAGACCTGCTTCCGGAGTCATTTCTACTGGATGAGAATAACCTACGCTTAATACAAGTTTATCACCTTGTTTTTGAGCACGGTAACCAACACCGACTAATTCAAGTCCGCGTGCGAAACCTTCAGTTACACCTTCAACCATGTTTCCGATTAAAGCACGAGTTGTACCGTGTAATGCACGGTGTTCCTTCTGTTCAGATGGACGCTCAACTGTTAATGTATTCTCTTCAATTTTGATAAGCATATCAGCATTGAAAGTACGAGTTAATTCACCTTTAGGGCCTTTTACTGTTACAGTATTGTCTTCTGCAACTGTAATAGTAACACCTGCAGGGATTTCAAGAATCTTTTTACCAATACGAGACATGTGGTCACACCTCCGTTCGTTTTAAATATATATTACCAAACGTATGCTACTACTTCTCCACCAGTTTGTAATTGACGAGCGTCTTTGTCTGTCATTACTCCCTTAGATGTAGAAACAAGAGCGATACCTAATCCGTTAAGTACACGTGGTACTTCGTCAGCTTTAGCGTAAACGCGTAAGCCAGGTTTACTGATACGTTTTAATCCAGTGATTACACGTTCGTTGTTTGCACCATATTTCAGGAAAATACGAAGGATACCTTGTTTGTTATCCTCGATGTATTCTACATCACGAATGAAACCTTCACGTTTTAAAAGTTCAGCGATCTCTTTTTTGATTTTAGAAGCAGGAACCTCTAATTTCTCATGACGTACCATGTTCGCATTACGGATGCGAGTAAGCATGTCTGCAATTGGATCTGTCATCACCATGTGTTTTACCTCCTTCCCATTTGTGGGTTTTACCAACTAGCTTTTTTAACACCAGGAATTTGACCTTTATATGCAAGTTCACGGAAACAAATACGGCAAAGTTTAAATTTGCGGTATACAGAATGCGGACGACCGCAGCGTTCGCAACGTGTATACTCTTGTACTTTAAACTTAGGAGTACGCTTTTGTTTCGCAATCATAGATTTTTTAGCCACGTTTTCGCCTCCTCTACTTAGCGTTGGCTTCCATTATTTTTGGAATGGCATACCGAATTGTGTTAAAAGTTCACGAGCTTCTTCATCAGTGTTCGCTGTAGTAACGATTACGATGTCCATACCGCGGACTTTGCTTACTTTATCATAATCAATCTCAGGGAAAATAAGTTGCTCTTTAACACCTAATGTATAGTTTCCACGACCATCGAATGATTTCTTAGAAACACCACGGAAATCACGTACACGTGGTAAAGAAACTGATACTAATTTATCGAAGAACTCATACATTTGCTCGCCGCGTAAAGTTACTTTCGCACCGATTGGCATACCTTCACGAAGACGGAAACCAGCGATTGATTTTTTAGCACGAGTTACAACAGGTTTTTGACCTGCGATTTGTGTTAATTCTTCTACTGCGTTGTCTAAAGCTTTTGAGTTAGATACCGCGTCACCAACACCAGTGTTGATTACGATCTTTTCGATTTTTGGTACCTGCATTACAGATTTATAGTTAAACTTGCTCATTAGAGCAGGAGTAATTTCCTTTTGGAACTTCTCTTTAAGGCGATTCAATGAAGTGACCTCCTTTCTTAAGAAAATTATTTATCTAATAATTCACCAGATTTTTTTGCAATACGAACTTTTTTACCATCTTCTACCTTGAAGCCTACGCGAGTAGGTTCACCTGTTTTCGGATCTAAAATCATAACGTTAGAAACGTGAATAGGTGCCTCTTTAGTAATAATTCCACCTTGTGGATTTAATTGAGATGGCTTAGAGTGCTTCTTAACGATGTTAACACCCTCAACGATAACACGGTTTTGCTTTGGGAAAGCCACAAGGATAACGCCTTGTTTTCCTTTGTCTTTACCAGTGATTACCTGTACTTTATCACCTTTTTTTACATGCATCTTAATTCTGCACCTCCTTAGCAAGGCAATACCTTAAATTATAGAACTTCTGGAGCTAAAGAAACGATCTTCATGAAGTTGCTATCACGTAATTCACGAGCTACTGGTCCGAAGATACGAGTACCACGTGGGCTCTTATCGTCTTTAATGATAACCGCTGCGTTTTCATCAAATTTGATGTAAGAACCATCCGGACGACGAGCACCGCTCTTCGTACGTACTACTACTGCTTTAACAACGTCACCTTTTTTAACAACGCCACCTGGTGTTGCTTGTTTTACCGTAGCAACGATAATGTCACCAATGTTAGCATATTTACGACCAGAGCCGCCTAATACTTTAATTGTTAAAAGTTCACGTGCACCAGAGTTGTCAGCAACTTTCAAACGAGATTCTTGTTGGATCATGTTATGAAACCTCCCTTCGGACTAAAAATTCCGATTCGTCTATTTAGATAATAACCGCTTCTTCAACGATTTCAACTAAACGGAAACGCTTAGTAGCAGAAAGCGGGCGAGTTTCCATGATTTTTACGATATCGCCAAGTTTCGCTTGGTTTTGCTCATCATGGGCTTTGTACTTCTTAGAATACTTAACACGTTTTCCGTACAAGGAATGAGTTTTGTAAGTTTCAACTAAAACTGTAATCGTTTTGTCCATTTTGTCAGACACTACACGACCAGTATAAACTTTGCGTTGGTTACGTTCGCTCACTATGCAAACCTCCCCTCAATTTATCGATTAATTCCGATCTCTCTTTCACGAACTACAGTTTTCATACGAGCAATTGCCTTACGCACTTCACGAATGCGAGTTGGATTCTCTAATTGTCCTGTAGCAAGTTGGAAGCGAAGATTAAACAACTCTTCCTTTAAAGCTTTAACTTTTGTTTCGATTTCGGCAGTGGTTAATTCACGAATATCATTAGTTTTCATTAGATTCACCACCATTTTCTTCACGTTTTACGAATTTACATTTCACAGGTAACTTGTGAGCTGCAAGACGTAATGCTTCGCGTGCTACCTCTTCAGATACACCCGCGATTTCGAACATAATTTTCCCAGGTTTTACTACTGCTACCCAGCCTTCTGGTGCCCCTTTACCGGAACCCATACGTACTTCTAGAGGTTTTGCAGTGTAAGGTTTAGAAGGGAAAATTTTAATCCATACTTTACCGCCACGTTTCATGTAACGAGTCATTGCACGACGAGCAGCTTCGATTTGACGGTTTGTAATCCATGAAGCAGCTTGTGCTTGTAAACCGAATTCACCGAAAGCTACTTCAGTTCCACCTTTAGCACGACCACGCATTTTACCACGATGCTCTCTACGATATTTTACGCGTTTTGGCATTAACATATTATTTTCCTCCTTCCTCAGAAGCTTTCTTTTTTGTAGGAAGGACTTCTCCACGGTAGATCCATACTTTTACGCCTAATTTACCGTATGTTGTATCAGCTTCAACTGCTGCATAGTCAATATCAGCGCGAAGTGTATGAAGTGGAACAGTTCCTTCACTGTAAGATTCTGCACGAGCGATATCAGCTCCGCCAAGACGACCAGAAACCTGTGTTTTAATACCTTTAGCACCTGCACGCATAGCACGTTGAATAACTTGCTTTTGTGCACGACGGAATGATACACGGTTTTCTAATTGACGAGCGATGTTTTCGCCTACTAATTTAGCGTTAAGATCAGCTCTCTTAACTTCTAAAATGTTGATGTGTACACGCTTGCCTGTTAATTGGTTAAGAGCTTTACGAAGTGCTTCAACTTCAGTACCACCTTTACCAATTACCATACCAGGTTTTGCAGTGTGAATTGTAACATTTACACGATTTGCTGCACGTTCGATTTCTACTTTAGCAACAGCAGAATCTTTTAAGCGTACATTAATGTACTCACGGATTTTGATGTCTTCATGTAATAATGTAGCGTAATCTTTCTCAGCGAACCAACGAGATTCCCAGTCACGGATAACGCCGACACGAAGACCAATTGGATTAACCTTTTGACCCATCGATTATCCCTCCTTCTTTTCTGATACCACAACTGTGATGTGGCTTGTGCGTTTGTTAATTTGGCTTGCACGACCCATTGCACGTGGACGGAAACGTTTTAACGTTGGACCTTCGTCAACGAAAACTTTCTCAACAACTAGGTTGTTAATGTCCATTTCATAATTGTGCTCTGCATTTGCGATTGCAGATTTTAAAACTTTTTCTACAACTGGAGAAGCAGTTTTTGGTGTGTGGTTAAGGATAGCAATCGCTTCACCCACTTGCTTACCTCGGATTAAGTCTACAACTAAACGAACTTTACGAGGAGCAATACGAACTGTTCTCGCTACTGCTTTAGCTTGCATTGAAGTGCCTCCTCTCATTATCTTCTAGTTTTCTTATCGTCAGCATCATGACCTTTATACGTACGAGTTGGTGCGAATTCACCTAACTTGTGGCCTACCATGTCTTCAGTAACATATACAGGTACATGTTTACGACCGTCATATACAGCGATTGTGTGACCGATGAACTGAGGGAAGATCGTTGAACGACGAGACCAAGTTTTAACAACTTGCTTTTGCTCAGTTTCATTTAGCTTTGCAATTTTACTCATTAAATGATCATCGACAAATGGTCCTTTTTTCAAGCTACGAGCCATTTTGGTGCCTCCCTTCGTGATTGCCGTACGGTTCTCAAAGTGAACCGTACTACAATCCCATTATTTTTTACGACGACGAACGATGAATTTGTCAGACGCTTTGTTTTTCTTACGAGTTTTGAATCCAAGAGTTGGTTTACCCCATGGAGACATTGGAGACTTACGTCCGATTGGTGAACGTCCTTCACCACCACCGTGTGGGTGATCAACTGGGTTCATTACAGAACCACGAACAGTTGGGCGCTTACCTAACCAGCGAGAGCGACCAGCTTTACCGATCTTGATAAGTTCGTGTGACTCGTTACCAACTTGACCTACAGTTGCACGGCAAGCAGATAATACAAGACGCACTTCACCAGAAGTTAAACGTACAAGAACGTATTTACCTTCTTTACCAAGTACTTGTGCAGATGTACCAGCAGAACGAACTAATTGTCCACCACGACCTGGTTTAAGCTCGATGTTATGAACAACAGTACCTACTGGAATGTTGATTAATGGTAATGCGTTACCGATTTTAATGTCAGCTTCAGCGCCAGACATAATTTCCATACCTACTTCTAAGTTCTTAGGAGCAAGAATGTAACGTTTTTCACCGTCAACGTAGTTAATTAATGCGATATTCGCAGAGCGGTTTGGATCGTATTCGATCGTAGCAACGCGTCCTGGAATTCCATCTTTGTTACGTTTGAAGTCGATGATACGGTATTGACGCTTATGTCCGCCACCTTGATGACGTACAGTGATTTTACCTTGGTTATTACGACCAGCCTTTTTGCTTAAAGGAGCAAGTAAAGACTTTTCGGGTCTGTCAGTCGTGATTTCAGCGAAATCATTCGTAGTCATGTTACGACGACCGTTAGTAGTTGGATTATACTTTTTAATTCCCATCTCAATTTCCCTCCTTCTTTAGTAAGAATTAAACGCCTTGGAAGATTTCGATTTCTTTGCTGTCAGCAGTTAGCTTAACGATTGCTTTACGACGACGGCTAGTAAAACCAGCGTGACGACCAACGCGTTTTGCTTTCGGCTTGTAGTTCATGATGTTCACTTTTTCTACTTTAACACCAAAGATCGCTTCTAGAGCATCTTTAACTTCTGTTTTATTAGATTTAACGTCCACATCGAACGTGTATTTTTTTTCAGCCATCATTTCCATAGAACGTTCAGTGATAACTGGGCGCTTAATGATATCACGAGGATCTCTCATTATGCAAGCACCTCCTCTACTTTTTCCACTGCCGCTTTTGTCATGATTAGCTTATCATGATGAAGCACGTCTAAAACGTTTACGCCATCAGCAGTGATTACTGTTACTCCAGGGATATTGCGAGCAGATAACTCTACAGATTCGTTTGCATCAGCAGTTACGATAAGAGCTTTCTTCTCAACAGTTAATCCTTTAAGTACTGCTAGCATATCTTTTGTTTTTGGTGCATTTAACACTAGGTCTTCAAGAACTACAATGTTGTTCTCAACTACTTTAGTAGCTAATGCAGATTTGATTGCTAAACGACGAACTTTCTTAGGAAGTTTGTACGCATAGCTTCTTGGTGTAGGTCCGAATACCGTACCACCACCACGCCATTGAGGAGAGCGGATAGACCCTTGACGAGCACGTCCAGTTCCTTTTTGACGCCATGGTTTACGACCACCACCGCGAACTTCAGAGCGAGTTTTTACTTTGTGTGTACCTTGACGTAAAGATGCACGTTGCATCATTACAGCTTCGAAAAGTACAGCTTCATTTGGTTCGATACCGAAAATAGCTTCAGCTAATTCGATTTCACCAACCTGTGAACCAGTTTGGTTATATACAGTAACTTTTGGCATTGGAATTCCTCCTTCCTATTGTGAATTATTTGCTAACCTTCACAGCGCCTTGAACAACTACAAGAGATTTCTTAGCACCTGGAACGTTACCTTTTACTAGTAATAAGTTGCGCTCAGTGTCAACTTGAACGATTTCTAAGTTTTGGATAGTAACTTGGTCTCCACCCATACGTCCAGCAAGTTTTTTGCCTTTGAATACACGGTTCGGAGCAACTGGGCCCATTGAACCTGGACGACGGTGATAGCGAGAACCATGAGACATAGGTCCGCGAGATTGTCCGTGGCGTTTGATAACACCTTGGAAACCTTTACCTTTAGAAATTCCTGTTACATCAACGATTTCACCTGTAGCGAATACGTCAACTTTTACCTCTTGACCAACCTCTAATCCGTCCACGTCTGCATCGCGGATTTCGCGAATGAAGCGCTTAGGAGTTGTAGATGCTTTAGCAGTGTGGCCTTGTTCAGGTTTGTTAGTTAACTTTTCACGCTTATCTTCAAATCCTAACTGAATTGCGTTGTAGCCATCAGTTTCAGTTGTTTTCTTTTGAAGAACAACGTTTGGATTAGCAGCGATAACTGTTACTGGGATTAACTCACCGTTCTCAGCAAATACTTGAGTCATACCGATCTTTCTTCCTAAGATTCCTTTGGTCATGAGTTACACCTCCTACATTTTTAAGTTATATAAATTATAGTTTGATTTCGATATCTACACCAGATGGTAAGTCTAAACGCATTAATGAATCTACTGTTTGTGGAGTAGGACTCACGATGTCGATTAGACGTTTGTGCGTGCGCATTTCGAATTGCTCACGAGAATCTTTGTACTTATGAACAGCACGAAGAATTGTGTAAACAGTTTTTTCAGTTGGTAATGGGATCGGACCAGAAACTGTTGCCCCAGAACGCTTAGCTGTTTCTACAATTTTCTCAGCTGACTGATCAAGAATACGGTGATCGTAAGCTTTTAAACGGATACGAATTTTTTCTTTTGCCATTATTTTCCCTCCTTCGTTCGCCTATTTCTAAAATAGACCTTCTCCATGGAAATTTCCTCACACCATGCCATGGCAAAGCGGCCGGGTGTGTCAGCAACCTTCCACTTCATCGCAGTCAAAGACCAACATTGTCTATTATACAATGTTATTCGTCTAGATGCAAGCATCTTTTTGTTTGCATCTGCTTTTCTCTACTTTTGCTATTATACATGGCACTTTAAAGAATTTCAAGTTTTCATCTAGTAGAATTCATTTTACAGTTTCTGGATTTCAGTTTTAATGATTTCACATTATTATAGAAGAAACTCGTCAAAACATGAAACAATCATTTTGTTCATTATATAAATGCAAACAAAAACCCCAAGGGAAAATCCCTCGGGGTTTTTTATATCAGTTAAGATTACTCAACGATAGTAGCAACTACGCCGTAACCTACTGTACGTCCACCTTCACGAATAGAGAATTTAGTTCCCTCTTCGATAGCGATTGGAGCGATAAGTTCGATAGTCATTTCTACGTTGTCACCAGGCATTACCATTTCAGTACCTTCTGGTAATTGGATGATACCAGTTACGTCAGTTGTACGGAAGTAGAACTGTGGACGGTAGTTAGCGAAGAATGGAGTGTGACGTCCACCTTCTTCTTTAGATAATACGAAAACTTCAGCTTTGAATTTAGCGTGAGCTTTTACAGAACCGCTTTTTGCAAGTACTTGTCCACGTTGGATGTCTTCACGAGCAACCCCACGAAGTAAAGCACCGATGTTGTCACCAGCTTGAGCTTGGTCAAGAAGTTTACGGAACATTTCTACACCAGTTACAGTTGTAGAAGCATTTTCTTCAGCAAGACCGATGATTTCTACAACGTCACCAACTTTAACGATACCGCGCTCAACACGACCAGTAGCAACTGTACCACGACCTGTGATAGAGAATACATCCTCTACAGGCATTAAGAATGGTTTGTCAGTTTCACGTTCTGGAGTTGGGATGTAAGCATCAACTTCAGCCATTAATTCAATGATTTTTGCTTCCCAATCAGCTTCTCCTTGAAGAGCTTTAAGAGCAGAACCTTTGATTACAGGAATGTCGTCACCTGGGAATCCGTATTCAGATAATAGGTCGCGAACTTCCATTTCTACTAATTCTAATAATTCTTCGTCGTCTACCATGTCGCATTTGTTTAAGAATACAACGATGTAAGGTACACCTACTTGACGAGAAAGAAGGATGTGCTCACGAGTTTGAGGCATTGGGCCATCAGCAGCAGATACTACTAAGATACCGCCGTCCATTTGAGCAGCACCAGTGATCATGTTTTTAACATAGTCAGCGTGACCTGGGCAGTCAACGTGTGCATAGTGACGAGTTTCAGTTTCGTACTCAACGTGTGCAGTTGAGATTGTGATACCGCGCTCTCTTTCTTCTGGAGCAGCATCGATTTGATCGTATCCGCGTGCTTCAGCACCACCAGCTTTTGCAAGAACTGTAGTGATCGCAGCAGTTAATGTAGTTTTACCATGGTCAACGTGGCCGATTGTACCGATGTTAACATGGGGTTTAGAACGTTCGAATTTAGCTTTAGCCATTCTAAATTCCTCCTTAGTTTATATAGGTTATTTTATATTTAGTCTAGAAAGCGAAACTTGCGTCCCACTTTCTAAGCTTACATAAGTAGTTATACTTGAACAATCGATAAAAATCAATTATTCACCTTTATTTTTTTTGATAATTTCTTCAGAAACAGACTTTGGTACTTCTTCATAGTGGTCAAACACCATAGAGAATGTTCCGCGTCCTTGAGTGTTAGAACGTAATGACGTTGCATAACCGAACATTTCAGAAAGTGGAACCATAGCGCGAACAACTTGAGCGTTACCGCGAGCTTCCATACCTTCTACACGTCCACGACGAGATGTTACGTCACCCATAATGTCACCCATGTACTCTTCAGGAATTACAACTTCAACTTTCATCATTGGCTCAAGAATTACTGGGTTACATTTAGAAACCGCAGCTTTAAGTGCCATAGATGCAGCGATTTTGAACGCCATCTCAGATGAATCGACATCATGGTAAGATCCGTCAACTAATGCAGCTTTAATGTCTACTACTGGATATCCAGCAAGTACACCATTTTTAAGTGCATCTTCAAGACCTGCGCCTACAGCTGGGATGTATTCACGTGGAACAACACCACCGACGATCTTGTTTTCGAATTCGAATCCTTTACCTTCTTCGTTAGGTTCAAACTCAATCCAAACGTGTCCGAATTGTCCACGTCCACCAGATTGACGAGCGAACTTACCTTCAACTTTCGCAGCAGAGCGGAAAGTCTCACGGTATGCTACCTGAGGAGCACCAACGTTTGCTTCAACTTTGAACTCACGGCGCATACGGTCAACGATGATATCAAGGTGAAGTTCACCCATACCAGCGATGATTGTTTGGCCAGTTTCTTGGTCAGTGTGAGCACGGAATGTTGGATCTTCTTCAGAAAGCTTAGCTAATGCTGTACCCATTTTATCTTGGTCAGCTTTAGATTTTGGTTCGATAGCTACAGAGATAACTGGCTCTGGGAATTCCATAGACTCAAGGATAACAAGGCTCTTCTCGTCACAAAGAGTATCACCAGTAGTAGTATCTTTTAAACCTACAGCAGCAGCGATGTCACCAGCGTAAACTGTTGAGATCTCTTCACGGCTGTTAGCGTGCATTTGTAGGATACGACCTACACGCTCACGCTTACCTTTAGTTGAGTTTTTCACGTATGATCCAGAGTTTAACACACCAGAGTACACACGGAAGAACGTTAACTTACCAACATAAGGGTCAGTCATGATTTTGAATGCTAATGCTGAGAAAGGCTCTTCATCGCTAGACTTACGTTCTACTTCTTCATCTGTATCAGGAACGATACCTTTAATAGCAGGTACGTCTAATGGAGATGGTAGGTAGTCGATAACTGCGTCTAACAGAATTTGAACACCTTTGTTTTTGAATGCAGAACCACAGATTACTGGGAAGAATTCTACAGAAGTTGTAGCCTTACGGATACCAGCTTTAAGCTCTTCTACAGTGATTTCTTCACCTTCTAGGTACTTCATCATCATTTCTTCATCTAGCTCAGCTACCGCTTCGATAAGTTTTCCACGGTATTCTTCAGCTAGTTCTTTGTGCTCTTCAGGAATCTCAACACGTTGAATGTCTGTTCCTAAATCGTTACCGTACATGTAAGCACATTCTTCAACAAGGTCAATGATACCATTGAACTCATCTTCAGCACCGATTGGTAACTGAATTGGATGTGCGTTTGCTTGTAAACGATCGTGGATTGTTCCTACAGAGTATAAGAAGTCCGCACCAATCTTATCCATTTTGTTAACGAATACGATACGAGGTACGCCATAAGTAGTAGCCTGACGCCAAACAGTTTCTGTTTGTGGTTCAACACCAGATTGTGCATCAAGTACTGCTACCGCGCCATCAAGTACGCGTAAAGAACGTTCTACTTCTACTGTGAAGTCTACGTGACCTGGAGTGTCAATGATGTTTACACGGTGACCTTTCCATTGTGCTGTAGTTGCAGCAGAAGTAATTGTGATACCACGCTCTTGCTCTTGCTCCATCCAGTCCATCTGAGATGCACCTTCGTGAGTTTCACCGATTTTATGAATACGTCCTGTGTAGTACAGAATACGCTCAGTAGCTGTTGTTTTACCAGCATCGATGTGAGCCATGATACCAATATTACGAGTGTTTTCTAAAGAGAACTCTCTTCCCATTTGGTGTCTTGCTCCTTCCATATATGGATTGGATTTTTTATTTTAAGTAGCAAAAAAGCCACTTTATATTGTTACATATGTCAGTATGTCCAGTACTCTCATTATGTAAAACGAGCGCCATTGAAAGGGAGAGGCATTCTCCCTCTCCACACTTCCATAAGCGACAAATAAAGCGGTCTATGCTTACATTTATTTTACGTTGTATCCTACCAACGGTAATGAGCAAATGCTTTGTTAGCTTCTGCCATTTTATGAGTGTCTTCACGTTTCTTAACAGATGCACCAGCGTTGTTAGCTGCATCTAAGATTTCGTTAGCAAGACGCTCTTCCATAGTTTTTTCACCACGAAGACGAGCGTAGTTTACTAACCAACGAAGACCTAAAGTTGTACGGCGTTCTGGACGAACCTCAACTGGAACTTGGTAGTTAGCACCACCAACACGACGAGCGCGTACTTCAAGAACAGGCATAATGTTCTTAAGAGCTTGCTCGAATACTTCCATTGGCTCTTTACCAGTACGTTCGCTTACGATATCGAACGCATTATAAAGAATTGTTTGAGATTTACCTTTTTTACCGTCAACCATCATTTTGTTGATAAGGCGTGTTACTAGCTTTGAATTGTACATTGGATCTGGTAACACGTCACGTTTTGCAACAGGTCCTTTACGAGGCATATTGAGTTCCTCCTTTCATTAAAAAGTTATTATTTCTTAGCCGCTTTTGGCTTTTTAGTACCGTATTTAGAACGGCCTTGCATACGCTTGTCAACACCAGCTGTATCAAGCGCACCACGAACGATGTGGTAACGTACCCCTGGTAAGTCTTTTACACGACCACCGCGAATTAATACTACGCTGTGCTCTTGTAAGTTGTGACCGATACCTGGGATGTATGCTGTTACCTCAATACCATTTGTTAAACGAACACGAGCATATTTACGTAACGCTGAGTTTGGTTTCTTTGGAGTCATTGTACCAACACGAGTACATACACCACGTTTTTGAGGTGCAGAGATATCAGTTGATTTTTTCTTTAAAGAGTTAAAACCTTTGTTTAACGCAGGTGATTTAGATTTCCATACTTTATCAGTACGACCATTTCTCACTAATTGGTTAATAGTAGGCATTTGATTATCCTCCCTTCGCATGTTTGTATGACCACATATCCAGGTGGTTCATTATTAGTTGAAAACAAAGTTTTTGCAAGGGAGAGCAAATGCTCTCTCCTCACAAAAACAGTTTTAACTTATTATTCCTATTGCTGAAGCTCCCACTTGAATCCCCGCAACTTTTCCAAGTTTACGAACTGATTCAACTTTTGTTATGGGTATGTTATGTTGCAATGCAGTACGAATGATAACATGGGTTAACCGCATATCAGCATCTTCTGCAATGACAACTTCTTTAACTATACCATTTTTGATTGCTTCCAATGTACGTTTATGACCAACGACCACATTTTCAGCATTTGACACTTTTTGATAAGACATATAAATATCCTCCAAAGCATCGTTCAGGAGCAACCTTGCTTATAGTAACATTTTGACTCATACAATGTCAACTAGGATTAACTGTTTTTATACAAAATTTACGACGGAAAATTTTACTGTTCCACATAAACTTCATCGTTTTCTACATTCATGTCATCTTGTGTTGTTTTAACAAGATCCACTTTGCGATAACGATTCATGCCTGTTCCAGCAGGAACAAGTTTACCGATAATAACATTTTCTTTCAATCCTAGAAGCTCATCACGTTTACCCTTAATTGCTGCATCAGTTAAGACACGAGTTGTTTCTTGGAACGATGCTGCAGATAAGAATGAATCTGTTTCAAGTGAAGCTTTTGTAATACCAAGTAGAACAGGTCTAGCTGTTGCTGGTTGTTTACCTTGTAGTAACACCTTCGCATTGGCATCAGTAAACTGATGGATATCTAGTAATGTTCCTGGTAATACATCTGTTTCACCTGCATCACTTACACGAACTTTACGTAACATTTGGCGTACCATTACTTCTACGTGTTTGTCACCAATTTCTACCCCTTGCATACGGTATACTTTTTGAACTTCACGTAATAAGTATTCTTGAACTGCCGTAATGTCCGTTACTTTTAGTAATTCTTTCGGATCAATAGAACCTTCTGTTAACTCTTTACCGTGGCTAATTTGCTGTCCTGGAATTACTTTCAGACGAGCACCGTAAGGAATAGCATACGTACGAGTTTCAACTTCACCCTGTACAACTACTTCTTGGCGATCTTTAACATCGTTGATCGCTGCGATAACACCGTCGATTTCACTGATAACTGCCTGACCTTTCGGATTACGAGCTTCGAAGATCTCTTGGATACGAGGTAAACCTTGAGTGATATCATCTCCGGCAACCCCACCTGTATGGAACGTACGCATCGTTAACTGTGTACCTGGCTCACCGATAGATTGAGCTGCGATAATACCTACCGCTTCCCCTACCTCTACGTCTGTTCCAGTTGCTAAGTTACGACCGTAACACTTCTTACATACACCGTGGCGAGTGTTACACGTGAACGCTGAACGAATGTTTACAGTTTCAACACCCGAATTTTCAACAATATGAGCAATATCTTCAGTAATTAATTGATTTTCAGCAACTAATACTTCACCTGTTTCAGGATGTTTTACAGTTTTTCTTGCAAAACGTCCAACAAGACGATCATATAATGACTCGATAACTTCATTACCCTCTTTAATCGCACCAATTAATAAACCGCGATCTGTTCCACAATCATCTTCACGAACGATTACATCTTGTGCAACGTCAACAAGACGACGTGTTAAGTAACCAGAATCGGCAGTTTTCAGTGCTGTATCGGCAAGACCTTTACGCGCACCATGCGTAGAGATGAAGTACTCAAGTACTGTTAAACCTTCACGGAAACTTGATTTGATTGGAAGTTCGATGATACGACCAGATGGATTGGCCATCAGACCACGCATACCAGCAAGCTGAGTAAAGTTCGATGCGTTACCACGGGCACCGGAATCACTCATCATGAAGATTGGGTTGCGTTTATTCAAGGATTTCATCAGTTTTCCTTGGATAACATCTTTTGCATTACTCCAAATAGAGATAACACGATCGTAACGTTCTTCTTCCGTGATTAAACCGCGACGGAATTGTTTAATTACATTATCTACTTTTGCTTGTGCTTCGTGGAGAATTTCATCTTTTTCACCTAATACAAGAATGTCAGATACCCCAACTGTAATACCAGCTTTTGTAGAGTACTTGAATCCTAAGTTTTTCATACGGTCAAGCATGCGAGACGTTTCTGTAATTTTGAAACGTTTAAACACTTCCGCAATGATGTTACCAAGGATTTTCTTGCTGAATGGCGCCACTTCTTCGCGACTAGCAATAATCTCTTTAATGTTCGCACCTTTTTCAACGAAATATTTCGCTGGTGTTTCTTTTTCAAGGTTTGAATTTGTTGGTTCATTAATATAAGGGAACGACTCTGGTAAGATTTCGTTAAATATTAATTTACCAACTGTTGTTAATAGAAGCATACTCTTTTGCTCTTCAGTAAATGTTGCGTTGTTTACTGCGCTTGCAGCTACTGCAACACGTGTATGAAGATGTACATATCCATTTTGGTATGCAAGTAATGCCTCGTTCGCATCTTTGAAGACCATACCTTCACCGATTGCGCCTTCACGCTCAAGTGTTAAGTAGTAGTTACCTAATACCATATCCTGAGATGGAGTAACAACTGGTTTACCGTCTTTCGGGTTCAAGATGTTTTGTGCCGCTAACATAAGAAGACGAGCTTCTGCTTGTGCTTCTGATGATAAAGGTACGTGAACGGCCATTTGGTCACCGTCAAAGTCCGCGTTGTATGCAGTACATACAAGTGGGTGAAGACGGATTGCGCGACCTTCTACTAATGTAGGTTCAAACGCCTGAATACCAAGACGGTGAAGTGTTGGTGCGCGGTTTAGAAGTACTGGATGTTCTTTAATCACAGATTCTAAAACGTCCCAAACTTCAGGTTGTACACGCTCGATTTTACGTTTCGCACTCTTAATGTTGTGTGCTAATCCTTTTTCAACTAACTCTTTCATTACGAAAGGTTTGAACAGTTCAAGCGCCATCTCTTTTGGTAATCCACATTGGTACATCTTTAAGTTCGGTCCTACAACGATTACAGAACGACCAGAGTAGTCAACACGTTTACCTAATAAGTTTTGACGGAAGCGTCCTTGTTTACCTTTAAGCATGTGAGATAGTGATTTTAATGGACGGTTACCTGGTCCAGTAACTGGACGGCCACGACGACCATTATCGATTAATGCGTCTACAGCTTCTTGTAACATACGTTTTTCGTTCTGAACGATAATGCTTGGTGCACCTAAGTCCAATAGACGTTTTAAACGGTTATTACGGTTAATTACACGACGGTATAAGTCGTTTAAGTCAGAAGTAGCAAAACGTCCACCATCTAACTGTACCATTGGGCGTAGTTCTGGTGGGATTACTGGTAGAACATCTAAGATCATCCAAGATGGCTCATTTCCAGAGTTACGGAATGCTTCTAATACTTCTAGACGTTTAATAGCACGAGTACGGCGTTGTCCTTGTGCTGTTTTTAATTCTTCTTTTAAGAAGTCTACTTCTTTATCTAAATCGATGTCTTGTAATAGCTTTTTAATCGCTTCTGCACCCATAGCAGCTTGGAATGTGCTACCATATCGATCACGATATGCACGGTATTCTTTTTCAGAAAGTAATTGCTTCTTATCAAGTGGTGTATCTCCACTTTCTGTTACAACATAAGAAGCGAAATAAATTACTTCTTCAAGCGCGCGAGGGGACATGTCTAAGACAAGTCCCATGCGGCTCGGGATACCTTTGAAATACCAAATATGAGATACAGGAGCAGCTAATTCGATATGACCCATACGTTCACGACGCACTTTCGCACGCGTTACTTCAACGCCACATCGATCACAAACTACACCTTTATAACGTACACGTTTGTATTTTCCGCAATGACATTCCCAGTCCTTTTGTGGTCCGAAAATGCGCTCACAGAACAAGCCATCTTTTTCAGGCTTTAACGTACGATAGTTAATTGTTTCTGGTTTCTTAACTTCACCGTATGACCAAGAACGAATCTTGTCAGGTGAAGCAAGTCCAATCTTCATATATTCAAAGTTATTTACATCTATCAAGGGGCCTACCTCCCTTTTAGTCTACAGGTTATCCCAATTATTCCTTAGTTGTCTCAACTTCGACATTCAATTTGTCTGCTGATTGATGATCATCGTCATCTTCCGTATCACGCATTTCAATTTCTGTATCGTCGCTAGACATCATTTTAACGTCCATACCTAAACTTTGCAGCTCTTTAATCAATACTTTGAATGATTCAGGAACGCCTGGCTCTGGAACATTTTCGCCTTTAACAATTGCTTCATACGTCTTAACACGTCCAACAACATCATCAGACTTCACTGTTAAGATTTCTTGAAGAGTATAAGCAGCACCATAAGCTTCAAGTGCCCAAACCTCCATCTCACCGAAACGCTGTCCACCGAACTGAGCTTTACCTCCAAGAGGCTGCTGCGTTACAAGTGAGTATGGTCCAGTAGAACGAGCATGAAGTTTATCGTCAACCATGTGCGCAAGTTTGATCATATACATGACACCAACAGATACACGGTTATCGAATGGTTCACCAGTACGTCCGTCATACAGGATTGTTTTCGCGTCATTTGCCATACCAGCTTCTTCAATTGTGCCCCAAACATCTTCCTCACGAGCACCATCGAATACTGGTGTTGCAATGTGAATGCCAAGGTATCTTGCTGCCATACCAAGATGAAGCTCTAATACCTGACCGATATTCATACGAGATGGTACCCCTAATGGGTTTAACATGATATCGATTGGCGTACCGTCTGGTAAGTAAGGCATATCTTCTTCTGGTAAAATACGAGAGATAACACCTTTGTTACCGTGACGTCCGGCCATCTTGTCACCTTCAGAAATTTTACGTTTTTGAACGATATATGCACGCACAAGTTGATTCACGCCTGGTGGCAATTCGTCGCCATCTTCACGGTTGAATACTTTTACGTCTAAGATAATACCGCCACCACCGTGTGGTACACGTAGTGATGTATCACGTACTTCACGCGCTTTTTCTCCAAAGATAGCATGTAATAGACGTTCTTCAGCTGTTAATTCTGTTACACCTTTAGGTGTTACTTTACCAACAAGTAAATCTCCATCTTTTACTTCCGCACCAACGCGAATGATACCGCGCTCGTCAAGGTTGCGTAATGCATCTTCCCCAACGTTTGGAATATCACGTGTGATTTCTTCTGGTCCAAGCTTCGTATCACGAGCTTCTGACTCATATTCTTCAATATGAATAGAAGTGTACACATCATCTTTTACAAGGCGCTCACTCATAATGATCGCATCCTCGTAGTTATAACCGTCCCAAGTCATGAAGCCAACAAGCACGTTACGTCCAAGTGCTAGTTCACCTAATTCCATAGAAGGACCATCCGCAAGGATTTCACCTTTTACAACTTCATTTCCAACACTTACGATTGGACGTTGGTTGTAGCAAGTTCCTTGGTTAGAACGAATGAATTTTTGCATTTTGTAGCGATCTAAGTCGCCTTTTACTGTTTGACCGTCAACTTCTACATAGCGACGTACCCAAACTTCACGTGCTTCTACGCGTTCAACAACACCAGGGTGTTTACAGATTACTGCAGCACCTGAGTCTTTTGCTGATACGTACTCCATACCTGTACCTACAATCGGAGATTCCGGATTCATTAACGGAACCGCCTGACGTTGCATGTTCGCTCCCATAAGTGCGCGGTTAGAGTCATCGTTTTCTAAGAACGGAATACAAGCTGTCGCTGCCGACACTACTTGTTTTGGTGATACATCCATGTAGTCGATGCGTTCTTTATTTGTGACAATGTTTTCACCGCGGAAACGAGCTACGATATCTTCATCAAGGAATTCTCCTTCTTCAGATAATTTCATATTCGCTTGGGCTACAACATAATTATCTTCTTCATCTGCTGTTAAATAATCAACATGCCCTGTTACAAGACCAGTTTCTGGGTCAACACGACGGTATGGTGTTTCAATGAAACCAAACTCATTTACTTTCGCGAACGAAGATAATGAGTTAATCAAACCGATGTTTGGTCCCTCTGGTGTTTCAATCGGACACATACGACCATAGTGAGAGTAGTGAACGTCACGTACTTCAAAGCCTGCGCGCTCACGCGTTAAACCACCAGGTCCTAATGCAGATAATCTTCGTTTGTGAGTTAACTCTGCTAACGGATTTGTTTGGTCCATGAACTGAGATAACTGAGAACTTCCGAAGAACTCTTTAATAGATGCAATAACAGGACGAATATTAATTAATGCCTGTGGTGTAATTGCATTTGTATCTTGGATCGACATTCTCTCACGAACAACACGTTCCATACGAGAAAGACCGATACGGAATTGATTTTGTAATAGTTCTCCAACAGAACGCAGACGACGGTTTCCTAAGTGGTCGATATCATCTGTATCCCCTACTTTATATAGTAGGTTGAAGAAGTAACTGATAGAAGCAAGGATATCACCTGGTGTGATGTGTTTTACATCGCGAGTAATATTTGCATTACCAATTACGTTAATTACGCGCTCGCCTTCTGACTCAGGAGCATAAATCTTAATAGATTGCAGCTCAACATCGCCTTCTACCACTCCACCCATTGGTTTCGCTGTTTTGAATCCAATGTTTTTCTCTAAGTAAGGTAAAATGCGATCAAGTGTACGACGATCTAAGATTGTTCCTTCTGCCGCTAAAATTTCACCAGTTTCTGGATCCACTAATGTTTCAGCTAAACGTTGATTAAACAATCTGTTTTTAATGTGTAACTTTTTGTTGATCTTGTAGCGACCTACATTTGCTAAATCGTAGCGCTTTGGATCAAAGAAACGAGACACAAGTAAGCTCTTAGCATTTTCTACTGTTGGTGGTTCACCAGGACGTAGACGCTCATAAATTTCAAGCAATGCTTTTTCTGTGCTATCTGTGTTGTCTTTTTCCAATGTGTTGCTTAAGTATTCGTTATCACCTAAAAGCTCGGTGATTTCTTGATCAGAGCCAAACCCTAATGCGCGTAACAAAACAGTTACAGGAAGTTTACGCGTACGGTCAATACGCACATATACAACATCCTTAGCATCTGTCTCATACTCTAACCAAGCTCCGCGGTTTGGAATTACAGTAGCAGTAAAACCACGTTTTCCGTTTTTATCCACTTTGCCACTATAGTATACGCTTGGAGAGCGAACTAACTGGGAAACGATAACACGTTCTGCACCGTTAATTACGAATGTTCCAGTCTCTGTCATGAGTGGGAAATCTCCCATGAACACATCTTGTTCTTTTACTTCACCAGTTTCCTTGTTGATTAGACGCACTTTTACACGAAGTGGTGCTGCATACGTCACATCACGCTCTTTGCATTCGTCTACAGAGTATTTAGGTTCACCTAAGCTGTAGTCGATAAATTCAAGCGATAGATTTCCCGTAAAGTCTTCAATCGGAGAAATGTCTTGGAACATTTCTCGCAAACCCTCATCAAGAAACCACTGATAAGAAGAGGTTTGAATTTCGATAAGATTTGGTAACTCTAATACTTCACTAATACGGGCATAACTTCTTCGTTGGCGGTGGCGTCCGTATTGAACTAGTTGACCTGTCAACTGCTTCACCCCTCAAATCATGAGTATTATAAATGCACAAAAAAATTTGTGCAAAATCACAAATAAATACAACTACTGCTATTTAGCGTAGTCTTTTTCTCTTAAAGATAAATACGTTGAGTCTTTCTACCTGTTCAAAAAAGAAAAATGGCTTCTATAAGAAAACCATCATTCTGTTTCATAATCTGCTGATTTTACTATCTTTTCCAAGAGAAACAAAAATATACATCTTTCTCAACGCAGAAAATCATATATTGGCATTGTATAATGTTAACATAGCCAAAAATAACCGTCAACGTTTTTTTGATTTTATGATATAATATCCTTTTTTCTTTTCTACAACTTCGACTTCAGAAAATACTTCTTCTAGTTTCTTCAGCGCAGATGGTGCACCTTGTTTCTTTTGAATAACAATCCACAACTCCCCACCTGGAACTAAATGTTCTACAGCTTTTTCTAAAATCTCATGCACGATATCTTTACCTGCACGAATTGGAGGATTAGATAGAATAGCAGCATACATACCATCTACATTTTCATAGACGCTACTTTGAAAAATGTGCACATTTCCAATTCTATTGTTAGCGGCATTTTCTTTCGCAAGCTCAAGTGCCCTTTCATTCACATCCACCATGTGAACTTTACGGTCTTGAAACTCTTTCGCCAACGATAAACCAATTGGTCCATACCCACAACCTACGTCTAATATGTCACCTTTAATATCTGGCACTTGAAACGCTTCAATTAAAAGACGAGAACCAAAGTCCACTTCGTTTTTCGAGAACACCCCACGGTCAGATAAGAAAGTAAATTGAGATCCACGAAGCGTAAATTCCCATCGCTTACGATCACTTTTACTAGAAGGGTCGTTAGAAAAATAATGGTCTGCCATATGGCCACCTCTTTTCTTTACAGTTAAAAAAAAAGCTCGCATGAGAGCGAGCTTTTTTTAAAGCATCAAAAGTTAATTACTTAACTTCTACAGCAGCGCCAACTTCTTCAAGTTTAGCTTTGATTTCTTCAGCTTCTTCTTTAGCAGCAGCTTCTTTGATTACTTTTGGAGTGTTGTCAACTAATTCTTTAGCTTCTTTTAAGCCAAGACCAGTGATTTCACGAACAACTTTGATAACTTTGATTTTTTGTGCACCAGCGCTAGTTAGTTCCACATCAAATTCAGTTTTCTCAGCAGCAGCTTCTCCAGCGCCACCAGCAACAGCTACAGGAGCAGCAGCAGTTACGCCGAATTCTTCCTCGATAGCTTTTACTAAGTCGTTAAGTTCTAATACAGTCATAGATTTAACTGCTTCAATGATTTGTTCTTTAGTCATTGTAAATATCCTCCCTTAAATAGGTTTGTATTGTTTTATCGATAATACGTAATTATCTTTTAAAAAATTAAGCGCCTTGCTCTTCCTTTTGGTCTGCAACTGCTTTAGTAGCAAGTGCAAGGTTACGGATTGGAGCTTGAAGAACGCTAAGAAGCATAGAAAGTAAGCCTTCACGTGATGGAAGAGTAGCGATAGCTTTAACCTCATCAAGTGTTACAAGTTTACCTTCGATTACGCCTGCTTTAATTTCTAAAGCTTCATGATCTTTAGCGAAGTCGTTTAATACTTTCGCAGGAGCAACTACATCCTCGTTACTGAACGCGATTGCGTTTGGTCCTGTTAAGAATTCATTTAACTCAGCCATTTCAGCAGATTCTGCAGCACGACGAGTTAGAGAGTTTTTGTAAACTTTGAACTCAACGCCAGCTTCACGTAATTGCTTACGTAATTCTGTTGCTTCAGAAACTGTTAAACCACGGTAGTCAACAACGATTGTAGATTTACTAGCGCGAAGTTTGTCCGCGATTTCAGTTACAACTTGTTGTTTAGTTTCGATTACTTTGCTCATGTTATTACACCTCCTGTAGATTATATAGAAGATGTACCGAAAGTGCACTAAAAACCTCCATGCCCAACTTGTAGACATGGAGGCATATAGTCACAGAAAAAAATTCCGCTTCGTATATTAACACCTAGGTAGGAAATTAAGTCTATTGACACCTACTGTCTACGGTACACTAATTAAATTCACAACATAAATGATTATATTAAAACTTCTTTATGAAGTCAACTTCCAAAATTTACGCTAATGTAGAAACGTCTACACGTACGCCAGGTCCCATTGTAGAAGCAACTGTTACGTTCTTCATGTAAGTACCTTTTGCAGCAGCTGGCTTAACTTTTTGTAAAGTGTCAGCGATTGTTCTGAAGTTTTCTACTAATTTAGCATCTTCGAAAGATACTTTACCGATTGGAACGTGGATGTTACCAGCTTTATCAACGCGGTATTCAACTTTACCAGCTTTGATTTCGTTAACAGCTTTAGTTACATCGAAAGTAACTGTTCCAGTTTTAGGGTTTGGCATTAAACCTTTAGGTCCTAATACGCGACCAAGTTTACCAACTTCACCCATCATGTCAGGAGTTGCTACTACTACATCGAAATCGAACCAACCTTGTTGGATTTTACCGATGTAATCAGCATCGCCTACGAAGTCAGCTCCAGCAGCTTCAGCTTCTTTAGCTTTTTCACCTTTAGCGAACACTAATACACGTTGTACTTTACCAGTACCGTGTGGAAGAACAACTGCACCACGGATTTGTTGGTCAGCTTTCTTAGGGTCAACACCTAAACGGAATGCAGCTTCTACAGTTGCATCAAATTTAGCTGTGTTTGTTTTCTTTACTAATTCTACTGCTTCTGTTGCAGAGTAAGCAGCTGCACGATCAACAAGCTTTGCAGCTTCTACGTACTTTTTACCTCTTTTAGCCATTTTTATTTCCTCCTCGAATGTGGTTTTAGCGGAATAACCTCCCACGTTTACGCTTATTTTCAGGTATAACCTGAGGATGCGCGCCACCCATTTATTTAAAAACGATAATCATTTACGATAATAAAGGTTGCGAATTGGAATTCCAGACCCGCAACCTTTTTTAAAAAACAAATCGAATTAGTCTTCGATAACGATGCCCATACTGCGTGCAGTACCTTCAACCATACGCATTGCAGCTTCTACGCTAGCAGCGTTTAGGTCAGGCATTTTAGTTTCAGCGATTTCGCGTACTTTATCACGCTTAACAGTTGCCACTTTATTACGGTTTGGTTCACCAGAACCAGACTCAATACCAGCTACTTTCTTAAGAAGAACAGCAGCAGGAGGAGTTTTAGTAATGAAAGTGAATGAACGGTCCTCAAATACCGTAATTTCAACAGGGATGATAAGACCAGCTTGATCTGCTGTACGAGCGTTAAACTCTTTACAGAAGCCCATGATGTTAACACCTGCTTGTCCTAATGCTGGACCAACTGGTGGAGCTGGGTTAGCTTTACCTGCAGGAATTTGAAGCTTTACCATTTTAATTACCTTTTTAGCCACGAGACACACCTCCTTAAGTCCGTGATGTGGTCAATTGGACAGTGATTTGCCCTCCCACGTCATATTTTATCTCTAAGGATAAAATCTTTCAAAAAACGTCTCCGATAACGAAGACGTACTGACTTAAAAGATATTATCACTTTTTACAATTCATTTCAAGTTTCATTTTATAATTTTTCAATTTGATGGAAGTCAAGTTCAACTGGAGTCTCGCGACCAAACATGTCCACAAGCACGCTAACCTTCTTCTTCTCCACATCAATTTCTTCGATAGCACCTGTATAATCTGCGAATGGTCCCTCATTTACACGTACTGTCTCATGAAGTTCAAAGTCGAAATCAACCACCTCGTTGTCCATTCCCATATGTTTCATAATGGTAACAACTTCCTCTTCTAATAGAGGTGATGGTTTAGATCCAGAACCAGAAGAACCAACGAACCCAGTTACACCTGGCGTGTTACGTACAACATACCAAGAGTCATCAGTCATGATTAATTCTACTAATACATAACCTGGGAACACTTTTCTTTTCATTAATTTTTCTTTACCATTTTTCATTTCTACTTCTACTTCTTCCGGGACAACAACACGGAAAATTTTATCTTGCATACCCATTGATTCTACACGTTTCTCTAGGTTTGCTTTTACTTTATTTTCATATCCAGAATAAGTATGGACAACATACCAACTTTTTTCCATTCATTTAGGACGAGCGTCCTTCCCTCCCTGACGTACATTTTTTTGCGCAAATGAAAAAACCCGTTCACCGGGCTTTTACACAGTTCTTATAAATAACATTATATCATGGATAAGTGCTTCTTATTCAAGAATTAACCAAGAATTAACCGAATTAAAGAAGAAATGCCCATATCAACAACTGCGAAGAAAATCGCAAAGAAGACAACTGTAGCGATAACAGTCGCTGTTGAACGGAGTAATTCATCTTTTTTAGGCCAACTTACTTTTTTCATTTCGCGACCTACATCGCCGAAAAAGTTCGTTAAACGCATCTACGGGACCTCCAGTGTATTATTTCAATTATTTATTTTGTTTCCTTGTGAACTGTATGCTGATTGCATGTTTTACAAAATTTCTTTATTTCAAGTCGCTCTACTGAGCTCGTATCTTTCATCGTAGAGTAGTTTCGATTTTTACACTCTTCACATGAGAGTACAACTTTTTTCCTCATTAGTTACACCAACCTTGTAACATTATGTCCCTAAAAATGTATCATACAATAAAAGACAATGTCAATGTCATGCCTTTTGTACTCCCTACAAAAAGAAAACAGGTGATTTTTTACACCTGTAGTACTTGTTATGAATTTAAAGTGGTACTCTCTCTCATTTCCATATATCGTTCTAATTTCCGCTTCACCCTCTGTAAAGCGTTATCAATAGATTTCACATGTCTATTTAACTGTTCCGAAATCTCTTGATAAGAACGGCCGTCTAGATATAAAGAAAGCACCTTTCTTTCTAAATCGCTTAATAATTCAGATATTTTAGATTCTATGTCTGTATATTCTTCCTGACTTATAATCATTTCTTCAGGATCAGTTACCTTCGCTTCCGAAATAACATCTAATAATGTCCGATCAGATTCCTCGTCATAAATCGGTTTATCTAAAGACACATATGAATTTAACGGAATATGCTTTTGCCTGGTTGCTGTTTTAATAGCGGTAATAATTTGTCGAGTGATACACAGTTCAGCAAATGCTTTGAACGAAGACAGCTTGTCCTCCTTATAATCACGAATCGCTTTAAACAATCCAATCATACCTTCTTGAACAATATCTTCTCGATCGGCACCCACTAAGAAATAAGATCTCGATTTCGCGCGAACAAAGTTCTTATATTTGTGAATCAAATATTCTAGAGCGTCAGTATTACCTTTTCGAACTAACTCAACGATTGCCTCATCTTCTAAATCACGAAATGTAACGTCGCCTACACTTACGAAGCCTGCTTCCACCTTGATCCCTCCGACCGCTATTTATTTAGAAATATTATACAGTAAAAAGACAAAGAGCGTCAATGCTTCAACGCTCTCCTCTTCTTAATTTTTCTAACTTTTCTGTAATATCTTTACTAAATATCTTTCGCATGGCGGGTTGCTTTTCTTTTGCGTCTTGTGTACGCCTTCTTACTTGTTGCTCCATCGCTTGTACTTCCAACTCTAATTCCCGCGCAGATTTCCGGAGCGCACCTTGAGCAAATATAACCCATTGTTCCGTATAATCAGAAGTCGCAACATATATTTGCGTATTTATATTTCTAAGTTCAATCGCAAGTTGCTCTATCTTTTCATCTGCCGTTTGATTCTTCCTCGTGAATATAACTTCCACACGCGATTGTTTCATCTTTTTTTCAATACCGTGGACTGTATACGCATCAAAAACTATCATTACCTTTGTCCCTGTGTAACCTTGGTAATCCGCCATCTTATCAATCAGTGCATCTCTTGATGACTGCAAATCTACATCCCGTAGTTTCTTCAAGTCTCCCCAAGCTCCAATAATGTTGTAACCGTCAACGATTAAAATATCGTTCATTTTTTATTTACCAATTTCGTTACGTTTACGATATACCTCATACATTAACAAACTCGCGGCCACTGAAGCATTTAAGGATGTAACTTTACCAACCATCGGTAAAGTAATTAAGAAATCACATTTTTCACCAATAATACGACTCATACCTTTTCCTTCACTTCCAATTACTAATCCAATTGGCATTTTCCCATCTAAATTACGATAATCCGTTTTCCCTTTTGCATCTGTACCAGCAATCCAAAGTCCACGTTCTTTTAATTCATCGATTGTACGAGATAAATTCGTTACGCGTGCAACAGGAATATATTCAATTGCCCCAGTAGATGCTTTCGCAACTGATGCAGTAAGTCCCACAGCTCTTCTTTTCGGAATTATAATTCCATGAGCTCCTGTCGCATCCGCAGTACGCATAATAGAACCGAGGTTATGCGGGTCTTCAATTTCATCTAAAATTAAGAAGAACGGATCTTCGTTACGCTTCTCTGCTACTTTGAATAGATCTTCTAGCTCAGCATATTGATATGCGGCCACTTGAGCAATTACACCTTGATGGTTCCCCTCAACTAATTGATCTAACTTCTTTTTTGGTGCATGTTGCAAAATAATTTTATTTTCTTTCGCTAGTGCCAGTACAATTTGCACTTGTCCTTTGGCAGCACCTTCTGCGATCCAAATTTTATTAATATCTCTCCCTGATCGTAACGCTTCAATTACAGGGTTACGTCCGATAATATATTCACTACTCATGATGATGTGCCCCCTTCCTTTTCTTCTAGAACAGCAATTGCCTTATATACAATTTCGTCTAATCTTTCACGATTATTTAATAAGTGATGATAGCCAATTAACGCTTCAAAGGCTGTACTATGTCGATATGTTTGTACATCTGTATTTTTCGGAACAGTACCTGAATTTGCATTACGCCCTCTTCTTAGTACTGCCTCTTCTTCCTCAGTTAAAAATGCTGTCTCTAATAAATGATAAACAACTTTCGCCTGTGCTTTTGCCGAAACAAAGCTTGTCCCTAATCGATGCAACTGATTAGGACGAACCTTCCCTTTTTGAAGTAGGTGATAGCGGATATATTGTTCATATACCGCATCACCCATATATGCTAACGCTAAGCTGTTTAATTGCTTTGCATCAATCATTCTTATCCTCTTTTCCATCTTGTACCTTGAGCGGTATCTTCTAAAATAATATTACGGTCTTTTAAATCATCGCGAATTTGATCTGATAATGCAAAATCACGATTTTTACGAGCTTCAATACGTTTTTGAATAAGCGCCTCAATTTCTTCATCTAGTAACTCTTCTTGTGCTAATTCTAACCCTAAAATATCAAATAATGTTTCAAGTTGTTTTACGTATGCTTGAATTACCACTGTAGACGTATGTTCTTCCAGTAAATATTGATTTGCATGATTTGCTACATTATATAACTCAGTGATTGCATTAGCAGTATTGAAATCATCATTCATCGCTTCTTCAAATGCAGTTTGGAATTTTTCCAGATCAGCTAACCATTTCTCATTATGATCTGTTAAATCCGTACTACTTTCCATACGGTGTTTCAAATTACCGTAAGCTGTTTTAATTCTTTCCAGTCCGTTATTTGTGCTTCGTAATAACTCTTCACTGAAATTAATTGGGTGACGATAATGTACTGATAGCATAAAGAATCTAATTAACTGCGGATCATATTGCTTAATGATATCGTGAACTAAAATGAAGTTCCCAAGTGACTTAGACATTTTTTCATTATTAATATTAATATATCCATTGTGCATCCAATAACGTGCAAATGTTTTTCCTGTTAGCGCCTCAGACTGCGCGATTTCATTCTCATGATGAGGAAATGCCAAGTCTTGACCACCGGCGTGAATATCAATTGTATCCCCTAAGTATTTACGTGCCATTGCCGAGCATTCGATATGCCAGCCTGGACGACCTTGACCCCAAGGGCTTTCCCAGAAGATTTCTCCTTCTTTCGCAGCTTTCCATAGTGCAAAATCAAGAGGGTCTTGTTTCTTTTCTCCTACTTCAATACGCGCACCGTGACGTAAGTCCGCGATCGGTTGATGTGATAACTTACCGTACCCTTCGAATTCCTTCGTTCTAAAGTACACATCCCCTTCTGATTCATATGCATATCCTTTATTCACAAGTTCTTGAATAAATTCAATAATAATATCCATATTTTCTGTTACACGCGGATGAACTGTTGCATGTTTGCAACCTAATGCCGTTACATCTTCAAAGTACGCTTCCACGAAACGGTCCGCAATTGTCGGCACATCTTCGCCTAACTCATTTGCGGCTTTAATTAATTTATCATCTACGTCAGTAAAGTTAGATACATACTGCACATCGTATCCTTTATATTCTAAATAACGGCGCACTGTATCAAATACCATAGGTGGTCTTGCGTTCCCGATGTGAATATAGTTATAAACTGTAGGTCCGCATACATACATCTTTACCTTATTTTCTTCTAATGGAATAAACTCTTCCTTTTGACGTGTTAACGTATTATAAATGTGAATAGTCATTTTTATCCTTCCTTTCTACCTTTACTTCAAGTTGTTTTTTCAATTTATCAAGTTCTACTTCCATGACCTTTAATTTATCAAAAATTGGGTCTGGAAGGTCGGAATGATTCAATTCTTGACCAATCTTTACGCCATTTTGAATAACGACTCGGCCAGGTATACCTACAACTGTAGAATGTGCAGGGACTTCTTTTAATACGACAGAACCTGCTCCAATTTTAGAATTCTCTCCAACTGTAATAGAGCCTAGTACTTTAGCACCTGTTGCAATTAATACATTATCCTGAATTGTAGGGTGCCTCTTTCCCTTTTCTTTACCCGTACCACCTAATGTAACTCCTTGATAGATCGTTACATTGTCACCAATTTCGCACGTTTCTCCAATTACAACTCCCATTCCATGGTCAATGAAAAAACGACGACCAATTGTTGCTCCTGGATGAATCTCAATGCCAGTAAAGAAACGACTAACTTGTGAGATCCAACGTGCAATAAAGAAGAAATTCTTTTTATAAAAAGCATGTGCAATTCGATGGGCCCAAACTGCATGTAATCCAGAGTAAGTCAAAATGACTTCGAAATAACTTCTTGCCGCTGGATCCTGTTCAAAAACGACTTCAATATCTTCCCGAAGCCTCTTAAACATCGACGTTCCCTCCCCTTTATGGGCTGCTTTTTCGAGTGAACTAACTCCCTACTTATCCCCCTAAATCTTTATACACGTGGATAAAACTTATACTCATACCCAATTTTACGGTATAAAAAAAGACGCCTCTGTCATATTGACAGAGACGCCTTATAAGCGCGGTTCCACTCTGTTTAGGCTAAAAAAAGCCTCAAACTCATCTCTGATAACGGTGTACACCGCTTCTGCTTACTTTACGTCCTAAGACGTTTCGCAAAACAATTTGCTGTTCAGCAGAAGACTCGAAGGGGCATTTCAAAAACCCGCTTATAAACCACTTCCAGCCTAAGGTGGTTCTCTCTGTAAAAAGCCTGATTTTCTACTTCTCCTTCTCGTCGCTTTTCCTTATTAGGTTTTAAGTATACTTATTATATTTCTAAACCTAGAAAATGTTAACCAATTACTTTTTGAAGACGATTTAAAACTTTTTCTTTTCCAAGAAGTGCAATAGCATTAGGAAGCTCCGGGCCGTGTGTTTGACCAGTAGTTGCAACACGGATTGGCATAAATAGGTTTTTACCTTTATGACCTGTTTCCTTTTGAACTGCTTTAATAGCCGCCTTAACTGCTGCCGGTTCCATAGCTTCTAGTGCTTCTACTTGACCAGCAAATGCACGAAGTACTTCTGGTACTTGTTCACCTTTTAATACTTCTTGTCCTTCTTCTTCATAATCAACATGATCTTTGAAGAACATTTCAGAAAGCTCTACAATTTCAGCTCCAAAGCTCATTTGTTCATGATATAACGCAATTACATCACGAATCCAAGCTTGTTCTTGTTCACTTAAAGTTTCACCTATACGTCCAGCTTTCACTAAATGCGGTAAGCTTAATTCTACCACCGTATCTAAATCTTGCTTTTTCATATATTGGTTGTTCATCCATTTCAGTTTTTGAGAATCAAATAATGCAGGTGATTTTGATAAACGAGCTGCATCGAACATTTTGATAAACTCTTCTTGAGAGAAGATTTCTTCTTCTCCTACTGGCGACCAACCTAGTAGTGCAATGAAGTTAAAGATTGCTTCTGGAAGATATCCAAGTTCTTTATATTGCTCGATAAATTGAATAATAGATTCATCACGCTTACTTAATTTTTTACGGCTTTCATTTACAATTAAAGTCATATGACCGAATTGAGGAATATCCCAACCGAAAGCTTCATAAATCATCATTTGTTTTGGCGTGTTTGAAATATGGTCATCACCACGAAGTACGTGTGTAATTTCCATTAAGTGATCATCTACTGCTACTGCAAAGTTATAAGTTGGAATCCCATCTTTTTTCACGATAACGAAATCACCGAAATCATTTGAATGGAATGCAACTTCATCTTTTACAATATCTTTAAATGTGTAATCACGGTCAGCTGGTACACGGAAACGAATACTTGGAATACGTCCCTCAGCTTCAAATTCTTTCACTTGCGCTTCAGTTAAATCACGATGGTTACCTGCATAACGAGGTGTTTCACCACGAGCGATTTGCCCTTCGCGTTCTGCTTCTAGCTCTTCTTCTGTCATATAACATTTGTAAGCTAAACCACGCTCTAATAAATCTTCATATAACTTTTTATAAATATCTAAACGCTCTGTTTGACGATATGGTCCAAATTCACCACCAACATCAACACCTTCATCCCAGTCCATACCGAGCCATTTCAAGTATTTTAATTGGCTTTCTTCTCCACCAGCAACATTACGTTTTACATCAGTATCTTCAATACGAATAATAAACTTACCATCTTGATGACGAGCAAATAAATAATTAAATAATGCCGTACGCGCATTTCCGATATGTAAGTGTCCTGTTGGACTTGGCGCATAGCGCACTCTCACTTGCTTTTCCATAATTGGTACACCTTCCATTCTTAATGTCAACACATTCTATAATTGTACACCAAAAAAATGTGATTATCCATCTTACGAATTAAAAACCATTATTTTTTCTGTAATAAAACAACTGCTTGAGAAGCAATTCCTTCTTCTCTACCTGTAAATCCTAGTTTTTCTGTTGTTGTTGCCTTTACATTGATATTATCAATAGACGTTTCTAATAGTTCACTAATGCGTTTACGCATACTTTCAATATGTGGTGCCATTTTTGGCTTTTGAGCAATAATTGTACAATCTAAATTCCCTAATTCATAACCTTGTTCACGCACAAATCCCCAAACCTTTTGCAATAATATAGCTGAATCAGCATCTTTAAAGGCGGGGTCTGTATCAGGAAAATGTTTTCCAATATCTCCTGCTGCAATTGCACCTAAACACGCATCCGCGATTGTATGTAACAATACATCTGCATCAGAGTGACCGATTAATCCTTTCTCATGTGGAATTGTAATTCCGCCAATAATTAACGGTCTACCTTCCGCGAATTCATGCACATCAAAACCTTGTCCAATTCGAAACATTTTTTACATCCTCCTCGAGCTAAACTACTGAGCTTTATGATTCTATATTATATCGCTATCCTTATAAAGAAAAGCCCGGCCTTTGCCGAGCTTCTCTTCGCTATAATCATTGCTATCATTTCTTTTGAACGTGAAGAAAACTTTCAGCAATTAGTAAATCCTCTGGAGTCGTCACTTTAATATTATAGTAACTCCCCTCTACTACACCTACTTGCTTCCCGATACGTTCTACGAGACTTGCATCATCTGTACCAAGGAAACAACTCTGCTTCGCACTTCTATGAGCTTCTAACAAAAGAGAAACAGAGAACCCTTGCGGTGTTTGTACAGCTGTCAGCTGAGATCTTTCTACTGTTTCTACAACAACACCCTGCTCTACTTTCTTAACAGTATCTTTCACTGGCACTGCACAAATGGAAGCTCCATATTTTTCTGCTGCAGTTAATACATCTTGGATCACTTTATTCGTTACGAACGGGCGCGCACCGTCATGTACAAGAACATACTCAACATCACTCGTATGCTGAATCGCATTATATACACTATCTTGTCTTTCAGCTCCACCTTGAATAAATTGTACTGGCTTTGCAACCGGATACTTCTGCATTAACTCTTCAAAATACGGACGCTCTTCTTCGTTAATTGCCATAATAATATTTTTACATGCTTTATCCTGTTCGAAAGCACGTAACGTATGCACAATAATCGGTACTTCATTAATAAGTAAGAACAACTTATTTTTGCCAGCACCCATCCGCTTTCCTTGACCAGCTGCCGGAATAATTAATGTATACATATTAATAATCCTCTACTTATAATGCTTTTTCTAATAATTTACGTTTGGCAAAAATCATGCGCCCAGCCGACGTTTGTAACACACTCGTAACGAGTACATCGAGTTGTGAGCCTACATATTCTCTACCATCTTCTACTACAATCATCGTGCCGTCATCTAAATATGCTACACCTTGATTTTGTTCTTTTCCATCTTTTACAACATAAACACTTAGTTCTTCACCTGGGAGTACAACAGGTTTAATTGCATTAGCTAAATCGTTAATGTTTAACACCGTTACCCCTTGTAATTCAGAGACTTTGTTTAAGTTGAAGTCATTCGTTACTACCGTTCCACCAGTGATTTTCGCTAACTTTACAAGTTTGCTATCCACTTCTTGAATATCGTCGAAATCGCCTTCATAAATTTCTACCGGAATCGGCATCTCTTTTTGAATACGATTTAAAATATCTAATCCTCTACGACCACGATTACGTTTTAAAGCATCAGAAGAATCGGCAATGTGCTGAAGTTCTTCTAACACGAATTGTGGAATGACAATTGTTCCTTCTAAAAACTTTGTTTGGCAAATATCAGCAATACGTCCATCGATAATTACACTTGTATCGAGAATTTTCCAATGCGCTAAAGATTCTTCTACCTCATTTTCTGGTTCTTCATTCTCACTATTATTATTTTTCTTTTTCCCACGTTGTGGTAATGTAAATAATCCTAGCAATTCATTCCTCTTTTTAAACCCTACTTGGAATCCTAAATATCCTAGTAAAAGAGTAAAGAACACTTGCAACACTGTACTAATAACTGGAATTGTAAATTCACGAATTGGTATTAAAATTAAATACGCAACAATAAGCCCAGAGATTAAACCTAATGTACCAAACAAAACATCTGCTACAGGCGCTTTTACAAGAGCCTCTTCAATATGCTTAATAAGTTGAACAATATAATCTACAAGCCAAAATGTTGTTAAAAATAAAATAATTGCACCAATAATTGCACGAACATACGATCCTTCCAATAATGGAACAGCACCGATGTCTAATACATTAATAACTTTTGGGATTAAGTAAATCCCTAACGCTCCCCCGATTACTAAAAAGAAGAGCTGTACAATCCGTTTTAACATCCAACCACCTCCTACTCATTATTAACCATTGTTTCGCTAATCAAAACGCCGAATGCAAAAGCGGACGTGTTTTTTTATAAATAGTTTTATTTACCAATATATCATATCATATACCAAAAATGTTCTAGTGTCGTTATATTATAGAATCAATGTAATATTCTTAATTGTGTCTACTCATATAGAGATGCTCTTGAATTCTTTTTAGACCTTCTCGTATTTTCTTCGCCCTGACTTCCCCAATTCCTTCCACATCATCTAATTCATTAATAGTTGCACGACAAACACCTTGCAAAGTTTTAAATCGATTAATTAAGTTTTCAATGATAAGTGGTGGAACACGCGAAATTTTGCTTGTGATTCGGTATCCTCTCGGCGTCACACTTTCTTCTAAACTCGTTTGTCCCGGGTATCCGAGCAATTTAACTAAATCACTGTCCTCTAGAAGTTGTGTATTCGCAAGTTCTTGTAACTTTTTCAAAATTTGATGATGGTCTTGTGTTTTTTCTTGATAGTAATCTTTAATTAATAGCGCTGCCTCTGCTTCTAAGTCGGCTAATAGTTCCGTAAGTTGTAAACGAATTAACCTACCTTCTGTTCCCAATTCATGAATATAGCTCAATATTTCATTTTTAATACGTAGTACCATTTCAACACTATGTAAAACATGGACTACCTCGGACATTGTAACAACCTCTTCAAATTCTAGAATGCCCAAATTCGTAATCCCATCATTCCATACAGCCTTATATTTTTCTAACGTTTGGATAGCTTGATTCGCCTTTGTTAAAATAACGCCTATATCTTTTAGTGTATAACGTAAATTCCCTTGATATAGCGTAATTACGTTACGTCTTTGTGAAATAGCCACAACAAGGCTGCCTGTCTGCTTTGCTACACGCTCCGCCGTTCGGTGGCGCATACCTGTCTCAATAGAGTCAATAGATGACTCTGGAACTAACTGTGCGTTCGAAATCAAAATTTTACTTCCAGTTTCATTTAAAATAAGTGCCCCATCCATTTTTGCTAATTCATATAAACTAGCTGGAGAGAATGCACAATTAATATGAAAACCTCCATCAACAATACTTTTAATCTGCTCATTATATCCAAGAACAATTAATCCCCCTGTTTGTGCGCGAAGTACATTATCTATCCCTTCGCGCAGTGGTGTTCCCGGGGCCACAAGTTGTAAAATATTAATCATACTTTTGACACGTTGCTTGTTTTCTTCCATAGCCTAGCCTCCTAATGTCAAACGAAGTGCTTCTCCTAAATTAGATACACCAACTACCTCAATCCCATCTGGAATTGTCCATCCTCCCAAATTTTTTCTAGGAATAATAGCGCGTTGAAATCCTAATTTAGCCGCTTCTTGTACACGTTGTTCAATTCTTGATACTCTTCTTATTTCTCCAGTTAATCCTACTTCTCCTATTACTGCATCGGTTGGTGCCGTAGATTTATCTCTAAAACTTGAAGCTATACTTAAAGCGACAGCTAAATCAATTGCTGGTTCATCTAACTTCAAACCACCTGCTACTTTTAAATATGCATCCTGATTTTGCAATAATAAGCCTGTTCTTTTTTCTAGCACTGCCATAATAAGCGATACACGGTTATGATCAATTCCCGTTGCCATTCTTCGAGGGTTTCCAAAACTAGTAGGGGAAATTAATGCTTGTATTTCTACTAAAACTGGTCTTGTTCCTTCCATTGAGGCAACCACTGTTGATCCCGCAACCCCAACTGGTCTTTCCTCAAGGAAAATCTCAGAAGGGTTTAATACTTCTGCAAGACCAAGTTCTTTCATTTCAAAAATACCCATTTCATTCGTAGAACCAAAGCGATTCTTTACTGCTCGCAAAATACGGTATGTATGATGACGGTCTCCTTCAAAATAAAGAACTGCATCGACCATATGTTCTAACATACGAGGTCCTGCAATCGCCCCCTCTTTTGTCACATGTCCAACGATAAAAATAGGGATTCCTTTCGTTTTTGCAAGTTTCATTAATTCCGCTGTACATTCACGAACTTGTGCCACACTTCCCGGCGCTGATGTTACTTCAGGTAGATGTATTGTTTGAATAGAATCAATAACAACAAAGGCTGGGTTCACCTCTTCAATATGTGTTGCAATTCGCTGTAAATCCGTCTCTGATACAACAAATAGATTACTACCATTTACATGTAAACGATCCGCACGCAATTTAATCTGTTTTGCTGATTCTTCACCCGATATATATAGGACATCATATGAAGAATCTGCTAATTGCGATGATATTTGTAATAGTAACGTTGATTTTCCAATCCCGGGGTCTCCACCAATCAGTACTAAGGATCCATCTACAATCCCGCCACCAAGTACACGGTTAAATTCTTGAAATTTTGTTTCAATACGCGCCTCAGACTTTGTTTCCACTTCTGTTAGACGTCTTGGTTTTGTTACTTCTGTTTGAATTGCATTGGCATAATTAAGGCGCCTTGATGATACAACCGGTTCCATCTCTTCAACAAGCGTATTCCATTGACCACATCCAGGACATTTCCCCATATATTTTGGTGACTGATACCCACACTCTTGACATGTGAATTTTGTTTTCTTTTTAGCCATATCGTTTTATATCTCACTTCACTTTCATCTATAAACAATTTATCCTTGTCGTACAAGAAAGAGGGCTATCTCGTAGCCCTCTTAGTTTGTCTATACTTATTTTACCTTTTCAGCACTATGAATGACAAATGATTCTCCTTCAACATCAAAGATAACTTTTTGTCCTTTCTCAATAGCACCTTTTAAAAGTTCTTCCGATAGTCTATCTTCTACATGTTTCTGAATTGCTCTACGAAGCGGACGAGCACCGTACTCTCGGTCAAACCCTTTATCAGCAATGGCCGAAATTGCTCCTTCTGTTAATTGCAATTCAATTTCTTGCTCTTTTAAGCGATTTACTAACTGATTTACCATAAGTGTTACAATCTCTTGAATATGTTTTTTCTCAAGCATATGGAACACGATAATTTCATCAATACGGTTTAAGAATTCTGGACGGAAGGCTTTTTTCAGCTCATCCATTACTTTACCTTTCATATCCGAATAATCGCGGCCCTCATCTTGTACGTTAAATCCAAGATGCTTATTACGTTTTAACGCCTCTGCACCAACGTTAGATGTCATAATAACAATTGTATTGCGGAAATCAACTGTACGCCCTTTCGAATCTGTTAAGCGACCATCTTCTAATACTTGTAGTAAAATGTTAAACACATCAGGATGAGCTTTCTCTACCTCGTCTAATAGGACAACTGAATATGGCTTACGGCGAACTTTTTCTGTTAATTGTCCACCTTCTTCATATCCAACATACCCTGGAGGAGATCCAACTAAACGAGAAGTAGAATGTTTCTCCATGTACTCAGACATATCGATGCGAATCATTGCATCTTCATCACCGAACATAGATTCTGCTAACGCTCTTGCTAACTCCGTTTTACCTACACCTGTTGGTCCTAAGAAAATAAACGAGCCAATCGGACGTTTCGGATCTTTCAACCCTGCTCTAGCACGGCGAACAGCTTTTGCTACAGCTACTACCGCTTCATCTTGACCAATAACACGATCGTGAAGGATGGATTCTAAGTTTAATAATTTATCAGTCTCTGTTTGTGCAAGTTTAGAAACTGGGATACGAGTCCACGTAGAAACAACATTTGCAATATCTTCTACTGTCACTTCTGAGTTTTCTTTTCCTTGTTGCTCTTTCCATTGACGCTTCGTATCTTCTAACTTCTCACGTAAACGTTGTTCCATATCACGTAAGGAAGCAGCTTTTTCAAACTCTTGACTTTGTACAGCTGCATCTTTTTCTTTTCTAATTTCCTCAAGCTTCACTTCAAGCTCTTTTAGATTTGGTGGTGTTGTATAAGAGCGTAAGCGAACCTTTGAAGCAGCTTCATCAATTAAATCAATTGCTTTATCTGGTAAGAAACGATCTGTAATATAACGATCTGAAAGCTTTACAGCTGCATCAATTGCATCATCTGTAATAGATACGCGGTGATGTGCCTCATAACGATCGCGTAAACCTTTCAAAATTTGAGTTGATTCATCTAAACTTGGCTCATCAACGTGAATTGGTTGGAAACGTCTCTCTAAAGCTGCATCTTTTTCAATATATTTGCGATATTCATCTAACGTTGTCGCCCCAATACATTGTAATTCCCCACGAGCTAAAGATGGTTTTAAAATGTTCGATGCGTCAATAGCACCTTCTGCTCCACCTGCACCAATTAATGTATGAAGTTCATCAATAAATAGAATGATATTTCCTGCTTGGCGGATTTCATCCATTACTTTCTTTAAACGGTCTTCAAATTCACCACGGTATTTCGTTCCGGCTACCACTGTACCCATATCTAGTGTCATAACACGCTTATCTCTTAAAGTTTCAGGAACTTCATTATTTACGATTTGTTGTGCTAATCCTTCTGCAATTGCCGTTTTACCTACACCAGGCTCCCCAATTAATACAGGATTGTTTTTTGTTCTACGGCTTAAAACCTCAATTACACGTTGAATTTCTTTACCACGTCCAATAACAGGATCTAAACGATTTTCACGTGCAACAACTGTTAAATCACGTGCTAAGCTATCAAGTGTTGGTGTATTTGCATTTGTTGAAGAACCACCTTGATGACCTGAACTTGCTTCATTACTTCCAAGAAGTTGCAATACTTGTTGTCTTGCCTTATTTAAGCTAACACCTAAGTTATTTAAAACACGTGCTGCTACCCCTTCACCCTCGCGGATTAAACCAAGTAAAATATGTTCTGTTCCAACGTAAGAATGACCTAATTTACGAGCTTCATCCATAGACAGCTCAATAACCTTTTTAGCACGCGGTGTATAATGTACGGTTTGAGAAGCTTCTGTTCCGCGTCCAATTAACGCTTCTACCTCTTTTTGAACTTTCTCCGGGCTTAATCCAAGAGCAATCAACGCTTTTGCTGCAATTCCTTCACCTTCGCGTACAAGCCCAAGTAAAATATGTTCTGTTCCAATATTGTTATGCCCAATACGAATCGCTTCCTCTTGAGATAAAGCTAATACTTTCTGTGCTCTTTCTGTAAATCTTCCAAACATCATAGAAATCGCCTCCTACTTGCGCTTAGTTTTTTTCAATACGTAATCGCTCACGGATTAAGGTTGCTCTTCGATAATCTCTTTCTTCTGGCCCTAAAGGTCCTCCCGCATATTGTTGTAAAATGCCTGGTTGTGTAAGAACCATTAGCTCAGTCAAAATATTTCTCGATATACCTTTTATATATCCTAAATCAATACCAAGTCGTAAATCTGATAAGCAATTGGCTGCTTCCGCAGATTGAATTAAACGACTGTTAGCTAGTATGCCATAAGAGCGATAAACTTTATCTTCAAGCTCAATACTTGAATTTTGTACAATTAATTCTCTAGCCATCTTTTCTTGCTGTATGATTTGTTGAATAACACTCTTTAAATCTGCAATAATATCTTCTTCAGATTTTCCTAGCGTCATTTGGTTTGACACTTGAAATATATTACCTAACGCTTCGCTACCTTCACCGTATATTCCTCTTACTACTAACCCTAATTTTTGAATTACTTGTATAATACGGCTAATTCTTTTCGTTAAAACGAGCCCCGGTAAATGGATCATTACGGAAGCCCTAAGTCCTGTACCAACGTTAGTAGGGCAGCTCGTAATATATCCAAGTGATTCATCAAAAGCATATTCAACCTCTTTCTCAATCCAATTATCTATTTGATTGGCACTTTGAAGGGCCTCTGATAACTGCAATCCTGAAAATAAGCACTGAATCCGAATATGGTCTTCTTCATTCAGCATAACACTAATATGTTCGTTTTCTGACAATAGACACGCTCCATATTCTGTTCCTGCAAGGTTGGGACTAATTAAATGCTTTTCAACTAATACTCTCCTTTGAAGAGGCGTTAATTCATTCATTTTTAATAGTTCAAACTCTCCAAAAGGTTCTACTGTTTTATTTATAAATTCCTTTTTAAATAATTCTTGAATCTGTTTAGCTTCTTCTTCGTTTTGCATAGTAGAGAATTGATATTTTTTAAAATTACGAGCCAAACGAATTCGACTACTTAAAACAATATCAGAATCAGGGCCATCCCCCTTCATCCATGGACTAATCGCTTCATTCATAATTTTGTCCAGTGACATAGAACTATTCCCCCTCTCTATGCTCACTAAGCTGATTTTCAAGGTTTCTAATTTTATCCCTTACTTCAGCAGCTTTCTCAAATTCCTCTTTCTGTACGTATTGTTTCAGAATGAGTTTTAGTTCATCTAATTCTTTCTTTAAGTGAATATTTCCTTCTATACGCTCCGGAATTTTTCCACAATGATCTGTATGCCCGCCGTGAAGACGTTTTAATAATGGCTTTAAATGTTCCTTAAATGTATCGTAACAAGAAGCACATCCAAAGCGTCCTACCTTTGTAAGTTGCTCATATGTCATTTTACAATCTGGACATCTCAATATATTTGTGTTCGAAAATCCGCTTTTTCCTTCTTCAAACATTGTTGATTCACCGTGTAATAACCCAGCAAATAAATCATGGAATGAAAAGTTAGACTGCGATGATTGAAAGAAAGACGTATAGCCACTTTGTTCTGCACATTGCTCACAAAGATGAACTTCCGCCTTCTTTTCGTTAATTACTTTTGTATAATGTAAAGTTGCTGGTCTTATATTACAGTTTTGACAAGTCATCACTATCCCCACCTTTACAACAGGAACGATCTATCTCATAGTACTTTTCATACATTACTAGACTGTTCACTTTCCTTTATTCGTTTACAAAAGTGCGTGTTCTTTTTTCAAAACTTCTACAATATTTAACTGCCTTATCTTTTAGTTATTATTCTTTTACAAAAGCTGTATTTATTTATATTTCAGTGTTCTTAACATTGCGCATAATATTCGAGCCCTAAGTTCATCTCGAGAAGGAACATCCATTGATAATACAGAACGATCTAGTACGCTTAACATAAGTTTAGCTTCACGATTCGTTATGATTCCCTCTTCTATTAAACGTATAATCATACTCTCTGCATTTCCTTGCGCAACGCTATGATCAATCATATGAAGCATTTGATCAATAATGTCTATATCGTCATGCAGTTTGACTTTTATAATGCGAATGTAACCTCCTCCACCACGTTTACTTTCTACTACAAATCCTCTTTCTAACGTAAAACGGGTATTGATTACATAATTGATTTGAGATGGTACGCACTCGAATCGATCCGCAATCTCATTTCTCTTGATTTCAATCACATTATTATTACTTAAGTCAATAACTTGCTTTAGATATTGCTCAATGATATCAGATATATTTCTCATTTATCCGCCACCTTTATTGACTTTGACTATCTTTGACTTTAATTATATACGTATTAATAAAATTTGCAACTGTTTTGCTTATTTACTATCCTAGCCACATTCCCCTGTATTTAATCAAAATAATAATTATTTAAATACATTTTTTATTACTATGGATTATAAAAGAAAACACGAAAAAACACGAGTCATTTGACTCGTGTTTAGTTGCTTGGCGACGTCCTACTCTCACAGGGACAAGGTCCCAACTACCATCGGCGCTAGAGAGCTTAACTTCCGTGTTCGGTATGGGAACGGGTGTGACCTCTCTGCCATC
>NZ_JBQAIE010000023.1:0-48518 GCF_051918845.1 Bacillus cereus group sp. MYBK101-2
GTTCATCCTGAGCCAGGATCAAACTCTCCAATAAAGTTAGTTTGTCTAGCATCTAAAATAAAAATTGACGTTTCACGTTGTTTGTTTCGTTCAGTTTTCAAAGAACTACTTCGCCGCTCAGAAGCGACTTTATCAATATAACATTTCGTTATATTTTCGTCAACAACTTTTTTCAATAAGTTGTTTTTCGTTTGTTTTGTTTGTTACCTTTCGTGGCAACGAATATAAATATACCAGTTTGATTATTAAAATGCAATAGTTTTTCTAATAAAATTTTTAACTTAGTAAAAAAGTATAAAAACAGCACTTTTCTTCTATATAAATATAATTTCTTCCAACATCAACATCTAATCTCCACGCTCATACTCAAATAAAGTGAAACTTTATTCAAGCCTCACCAATCGCGATAAAAAAAGCTTTGGAGAAATCTCCAAAGCTTAGTCTTGTTTATGACGCATAGCAGGGAATAATAGTACGTCACGAATAGATGGTGCATTCGTTAATAACATAACAAGACGATCAATACCAATTCCTAGTCCACCTGTAGGAGGCATACCATACTCAAGAGCTTCGATATAATCATCATCCATCATGTGAGCTTCATCATTACCTTGTTCGCGTTCTTTTAATTGCGCTTCAAAACGTTCTTTCTGATCGATTGGATCATTTAATTCAGTGAATGCATTTGCATGTTCACGTGCAACGATAAATAATTCGAAACGATCTGTGAATCGTGGATCTTCGTCATTCTTTTTCGCAAGTGGCGAAATTTCTACCGGATGACCGTAAATAAATGTTGGTTGGATTAATTTATCTTCTACTTTTTGCTCGAAGAATTCATTAATAATATGACCAACTTCCATTGTATCCTTAATTTCTACATTATGTTCTTTTGCAAGTTCACGCGCTTCTTCTACACTCATCGGATTCCAGAAATCTGCTCCAGAATGTTCTTTAATTGCATCTACCATATGAAGACGTGTCCATTCTGGTTCTAGATTAATTTCATAATCACCATACTGAATTGTTGTTGTACCTAGTACTTGCTTCGCGATATGAGCAACCATATTTTCTGTTAGTTTCATAATATCTTTATAATCAGCATACGCTTCATATAATTCAATCATCGTAAACTCGGGATTATGACGAGTTGATACACCCTCGTTACGGAATACACGGCCGATTTCATAAACTTTTTCTAATCCACCCACAATAAGGCGTTTTAAATGAAGTTCAATTGCGATACGCATATATAATTCCATATCTAACGCATTATGATGCGTAATAAAAGGACGCGCAGAAGCTCCACCTGCAATTGCGTGCATCATAGGTGTTTCCACTTCAAGATAACCATTGTCATCTAAGTATCTTCTCATTTCACGAATGATTTTACTGCGAGTAACAAATGTTTCACGGCTTTCCATACTTGTAATTAAGTCTAAGTAGCGTTGACGGTAGCGTTGTTCAACATCTTTTAATCCATGATATTTATCCGGTAATGGACGAAGAGATTTCGTTAATAGCGTAAAGCCCGTTGCTTTCACCGAAAGTTCTCCAACGTTCGTTTTGAAAACTTTACCTTCAATACCTACTAAGTCACCTAAATCTGCCGTTTTAAATAATTCGTACTCTTCATCTCCAACAGCATCTTTACGAACGTAAATTTGAACTTGTCCATGTAAATCTTGAATATGTGCAAATCCAGCTTTTCCTTTACCGCGTTTTGTCATAATACGACCAGCGATAGAAACAGAGATTTCTTTCTCCTCTAATTCTTCTTTAGAGAACTCTCCATATAGGCTTAATAATTCATTTGTTGCATTTGTACGTTCAAAACGTTTACCGAACGGATCGATCCCTTGCTCACGTAAGTTATGTAGCTTTTCACGACGAACAAGCAATTGGTCGTTTAATTCTTCGTGGTTCATGTTATCCATGGTATTGATATCACTCCAGCTCTATTAATTTTTACAATATATACAGTATAGCATTTTCTACTCAACTAGAAAAACTGCCAGCAACTAACTGGCAGTTCTTCTTTCTTTCACGTAATTATAGGAAGTGTATAGAAGAATGTCAATCTTCCCTTCCTATTATTAACCAACGTGAATTGTTTGTTGTTTCGCTTCTACTTCTTCTACAAATGTACTTAATACATTTGCAAGGTCTTCACGCGTATTACAAGCATTGATACCATTACGTACAGTTGCATTACCACGAATGCCCTTTAAATACCAAGCTGCGTGCTTTCTCATCTCTCTTACAGCGACATTTTCATTCTTTAAATCGATCAGACGATCTAGATGCAACATACATACGTCAATTTTCTCACGTACTGTCGGTTCCGGCATTAATTCACCAGTCTCTAAATACTTTACCGTACGATAAATCATCCATGGATCTCCAAGGGCAGCGCGGCCAATCATAACACCATCTACACCAATTTCATCAAGCATACGCTTTGCATCTTGCGGCGTTGCGACATCGCCATTTCCGATAACCGGGATATTTACAGCTTGCTTTACTTGTTTAATAATATCCCAATCCGCTTTTCCTTCATACATTTGTACTCGTGTGCGCCCATGAACCGCTACCGCTTGTCCACCAGCACGCTCAACAGCTTTCGCATTCTCGATTGCGAAAATATGATCCTCATCCCAACCGATACGCATTTTTACTGTAACTGGTTTTTCTACAGCATCTACAACTGCCGCTACCATTTCATATATTTTATTTGGGTCTAAAAGCCACTTTGCTCCTGCATCACACTTAACGATTTTTGGTACTGGGCACCCCATATTAATATCAATGATGTCTGCTGTCGTATATTGATCTACGTATTTCGCAGCATCTACAAGAGTTTCTTTCTCGCCACCAAAAATTTGTAAACTTAATGGCTTTTCTCTCTCATCAATATATAACATATCTAATGTTCTTTTATTGTTCAGTAGTATCGCCTTATCACTTACCATTTCAGCACAAACTAGGCCTGCACCGAATTCTTTTACTGTCAAACGGAATGCAGAGTTACACACTCCCGCCATCGGTGCTAATACAACCGGATTTTTCATCTCAATATTTGCGATTTTTAACACTCGATTTACTCCTTCCTTCATGGTCACTTTGGCATTAGCTCATCTATCGAGACCTTTAATGCTTTAGCAACTTCCACTACAAAGTCTTGGGAAGGCGATCGATTCCCTCGCTCAACTTCACCTAAAACAGATACAGATACCCCTAATTCTTTTGCAAAACCTTCTTGCGTATAACCTTTTAGTTTTCGAAAAGCACGAATGCGTCTTCCCCATTTTTCTGCTTCCATACCGTTACTCCCTCTCGCCTTTTCATTTCTTCTACTTGTGAACGTGAAATGTTTTGTTTTATATCTTGATTAATCTCTAACAACGGAACGATAACAAAAGCTCTTTCGAACATCCGCGGATGCGGAACAATAAGATTCTCTGCTTCAATATTTTCTTGATTATATAGTAAAATGTCAAGGTCGATAGTCCTAGGTCCCCACCTAATTTCCCTTTTTCTTCCTAGATCATTTTCTACTTTTTGCGTTACTTTCAATAATTCTTGCGGTGATAAATTGGTAGAAATTTTTATAACTAAATTTAAAAAGCAACTTTGGTCAGTATAGCCAACCGGTTCCGTCTCATATACAGACGAAACATCCTCAACTTTGATATAAGGATTTTTATTCAGAAACTGAATCGCTTCAGTTAAATACGTATAACGCTCTCCAATATTTGAACCTAATGCAATGTAAGCTATATTATTCATGGACGTTCTCTCGTAATTTCTACCGCTACAGCACGATAATGTCCTGGTATCGGCGGATCTGGTTTAATTACCTTTATCGTACATCTTGAAATACTCTCATATTGTTTCAATATATCTGTAGCAATATTTTCAGCAATACTCTCTACAAGCTTATATGTTCTATCTTCTACAACTTTCCTACATAATTCGAAAAGCTCTCCATAATTAACAGAATGCTCTAAGTCATCACTTTCTCCTGCTTGTTTCAAATCCAATTCCACCGTTAAGTCCACTTTAAATCTCTGGCCCAATTTATTTTCCTCTGGGAATACACCATGATAACCGTAAAACTCCATATCATGAATATAAATTTTATCCAATTACTTTACCCCCTTACCAATCATCGCATCCATCATCTTAGCCATACGTGCCATTTCCTTCACATCATGAACACGAACAAACTCACAACCCTTTTCAATACCAAGACAAACGGTAGCTCCCGTCCCCTCAAGACGTTCTTCTACCGGTAAATCTAGCACATGCCCAATAAAGGACTTTCTTGAAGTCCCTAAGAGAACTGGATAACCTAGTACGTTTAACTGTTCTAAATTACGCATCGCTTCTAAATTTTGTTCAGGTGTTTTAGCAAAACCGATGCCTGGGTCTAAAATGATATTCTCATCTCGTACACCAGCATCTTTAGCAATTTTAATACTGTCATATAAATCAGCAACCATATCAGCCATTAAATTACGATAATTCATGTTATCGCGATTATGCATTAAGATAATAGGTACATCGTAATGAGCCGCAACTTCAGCGATTTTCGGTTCCGCCTTCGCTCCCCAAACATCATTAATAATATGAGCACCAGCTTCGATCGCTTGTTTTGCAACTTCCGCTTTATATGTGTCGATAGAAATAGGTAATTTCACCTCTTTTGAGACAGCCTGAATCATTGGAACAACTCGTTTTATTTCTTCTTCCACTGACACTTTAGCAAAGCCCGGACGAGTAGATTCGCCACCAATATCAATAATATGAGCACCTTCATCTCGCATTTCTTTCGCATGGCGCACTGCAGCATCTACCTCGTTGTAACTCCCACCATCAGAAAACGAATCTGGTGTTACATTTAAAATCCCCATAATTAACGTTTTTTCATTTAAGTTCAATGTATATTCGCCGCAGCGCAAATCATAATCCCACTTCAAACTACACATCTCCTCTTCGTAATTCATTTCTGCTCCACAATTTCTCTCTCTGCATTTCATAAAGGTTCATAAATCTTTTTGTAACCATACCTACTTTACCCGGGAAATCTCGTCCCTCTATACGATTAAGCGGAACAATTTCTTGAATCGAGTTTGTTACGAAGACTTCATCGGCTGAAAGTAATTCATCTTTTGTAAAGAAACCTTCTTTTACTTCTATACCAATCTCTTCAGCAACCTTTATAATAAACGCACGAGTGATACCATTTAAAATCCCTGTTTCAAGCGAAGGTGTATATAAAATATCACCTTTCACAAAAAAGAGATTCGAAACAATACCCTCTGCAACATAACCTACTTCAGTCAGGAAAATTCCTTCCTTATTCACACCATTTCCAATTTCACGTTTCCCCAAAATGTTATTTAAATAATGGTGAGACTTCAAGCGAGATGCACCCTCTGGTGTATTTCTCACTTGATTTAAGACAACCCCTTCTTTTTCCACTACATCTCCCGGGGCCGCTAAAGGTTTTATAAAAACAATAATAGACGGCTCTTCATACATTTCTGTTTGCAATCCAATTTCATCTATACCCGCCGATACATTAAAACGGACATACGCATGCTCTAATTTATTCTTAACGAGTAAATTCTTCAAAATAAGCATTACTTCATCTTTCGTCATCGACCATTTAATTTGCAATGTATCCAACGCATCTATTAAACGGTCATAATGATCATCCAATAAGAAAGGATGACCATTATAAATACGAAAAGTCTCAAAAACTCCAAGACCATATAAATAACCATGATCATAAGGAGAAATTCTCGCTTCACTCGATTCTACATACTGACCATTTACGTAAATTAACATGATGTCACACTTGGACTATATTTACGAATGAAATTCTGCAACAACTCTTTCCCGTGAGAAGTCATAATAGATTCCGGGTGGAACTGCACACCTTCAATCGGTAATGTTGTATGGCGGAGCGCCATAATTTCCCCTTCTTCTGTCCAAGACGTTACCTCTAAACAATCAGGTAACGTCTCTTTCTTAACAATAAGGGAATGATAGCGCGTCGCGGTAAACGGATTAGGGATATCCGAAAAAATCGTCTTCTCATCATGATGCATAAGCGATGTTTTCCCATGCATTAATCGCTCTGCACGGACAACCTCTCCACCAAATACTTGCGCAATAGATTGATGCCCAAGACAAACCCCAAAAATCGGAATCTTTCCAGCAAAGTATCGAATAACCTCCATACTAATCCCTGCCTCATTCGGACTACATGGACCTGGCGAAATCATTAAAAAGTCTGGTTTCATATTCTCAATATCTAAAATAGTCACTTCATCGTTACGTTTAACAACAAGCTCTTGTCCAAGTTCTCCAAGAAACTGCACTAAATTAAATGTAAAAGAATCATAATTATCAATCATTAATATCATTTCTCTCACCTAACCGTTTCTTCACTACGTTCTTTTGCACGCCATAAAGCAATCGCCTTTTTTAACGACTCTTTATATTCATTTTCCGGATTTGAATCAATTACAATTCCCGCTCCCGCTTGTACATGCGCTTTTCCATCTTTAGCAAGAAGCGTCCTAATCACAATATTCAATTCTGTATCTCCAGAATAACCAATCCAACCAATTGAACCTGTATAAATCCCTCGGCGAACAGGTTCTAATTCTTCAATAATTTCCATCGTACGTATTTTCGGGGCACCAGTAATTGTCCCCCCAGGGAATACAGCCTTCACTAAATCAAAAGCGTCTTTATCTTCTTCCACCTCACCACGCACATTAGAAACAATATGCATAACGTGTGAGTATTTCTCAATTACCATAAATTCATCTACTTCTACAGTGCCATATTTACAAACACGCCCTAAATCATTTCGCTCTAAATCTACAAGCATGACATGCTCTGCTCGTTCCTTTTCATTCTCAATTAATTCTCTTGCCAACTCTTCATCCTCTTGCTCATTCGCCCCTCTAGATCTCGTTCCAGCAATTGGTCTTGTACTTACTTCAGTTCCTTGTTTCTTAATTAGCAACTCCGGCGATCCACTAACAATTTGAAAATCCCCAAGCTCCAAATAACCCATATATGGAGATGGATTAATTTCGCGAAGACTTGTATAAATTTCTAATGGATGTGTTTGTAACGTTCTTTCTTGTCTTGTTGACAAGTTCACTTGGAACACATCACCAGCACCAATATATTCTTGAATACATTCAACTGCCTTCATAAAACCTTCTTCAGTAAAAGCAACTGCTTCACTTTTCTTTTCAGGGCATGCAAACGGTATAGTCACTTCCGGCGCTTCTGTCGCCCAAAGAACCTTCCACTCATGTAATCGTTCTTTTGCCTCTTCATGCTTATCTGCATAATGTGTAATAATCCATAATACTTTTTCCTCTTGATCATACACAAACACATCATCAAATAATAAAAAGAATATGTCAGGTATATTAATATCATCCTCGGCAAGAGAAGGAAGTTTTTCAATATAACGGATGCAATCATAACTAAAGTAGCCAATTGCACCACCTTGAAAAGGCGGGTATTCCGGATTATAATCCGTTTTCCATCGCTCCATATATTCCTGCATTAAATCTAATGGGTTTCCTTGCTTTATTGTTTCCTTACCACTTTCACTTATATGTAACGTTTCACCCTTCCCTCGGATTACCGCTACCGGGTTTAACCCCACAATGTTATAACGACCGCCACGCCCACTCTCTAACAAAATATGTTGCGGTTTATCCTTAGAAAGAAATTTATATTGCTTAAAGAAATCTAACTGATATGGAATAGAAAGCGCTAAAGATTTTCTTCGTTGCATATCAACACCCCGTCTTCTTTTATCCCACCCTCTTATTTTAACCACTTCAAACTACATTCGTTATGTATATAGAAGAGTTATACTCGAAGGCTAGTGAAAATAAATTAATTATACTACCTCTTATTTTACATGAAGTTTTCTAGTCATTCACTCTTTTCCTATTTCCAATCCAAAAAGAAAAAGCATCCTTTTTCAAGGATGCTTTTTCAATCACATGTAATTAAGACTCAAATTGATAAAGTGGTGTACTTAAATAACGTTCACCGTTACTTGGGATAATAACAAGTACCTTTTTCCCTTTACCTAACTTTTTCGCAATTTCTGTTGCTGCATAAATAACTGCTCCAGAAGAGATACCAACTAGAATACCTTCCTCTTTAGCCACTCTTCTTGCATATTCAAACGCTTGCTCCGTTTTCACTTGAACAATTTCATCATATACTTCTACATCCAATGTCTCTGGGATAAATCCAGCCCCAATTCCTTGGATTTTATGCGGGCCTGGTTTCCCACCAGATAATACTGGTGAATCCGCAGGTTCTACTGCATAAATTTTAATATCTTTATATGCTTCCTTCAGCACTTCACCAGCACCAGTAATCGTTCCACCCGTACCAATACCTGCAATAAACGCATCTAATTGGTCGCCCATTTGTTCAACAATTTCTGGACCTGTTGTTAAACGGTGAATTTCTGGATTCGATTGGTTTTTGAACTGTTGTGGTATAAAGTAACCATTCTCTTTTGCTAATTCAGTCGCTTTACGAATTGCTCCACCCATTCCTTCAGGCCCTGGAGTCAATACTAATTCCGCACCGTAAGCACGTAATAAATTACGACGTTCAATACTCATTGTTTCTGGCATTACTAAAATTGCCTTATATCCTTTAGCAGCCGCTACCATCGCTAAACCAATTCCAGTGTTACCACTTGTCGGTTCAATGATTGTATCGCCTTCTTTTAATAATCCTTTTTTCTCAGCATCTTCAATCATAGCTAATGCGATACGATCTTTAACGCTGCTCCCTGGATTCATAAATTCTAATTTTAAGTATATATCTGCGCTGTCTGATTCTACGATGCGGTTCAACTTAACGATCGGCGTTTTCCCGATTAATTCTGAAACTGATTGTGCCACTCGCATTCCTGTCACTCCTAACACCGAGTATTTTTATTGGTTTTATCTATATTTAGATTTTGTCAGAAAATTCCCTGTTTGTCAATGTATTTAGAGGACGAATTCCCTTATTACAAATTCTCAATTAAATTTGTAATATCTTCTTTAGAGAACTTGTATCGCTCATTACAGAAATGACAATGAACTTCTGTTTCTTCTTCTTCTTCACGAACTTGCTCTAACTCCGTTTTACCTAAACTAATTAACACACTCTCGATACGTTCGCGTGAGCATGTGCAATTAAATTGAACATCCATCGTTTCTAATACTTTTACCTTATCTTCTCCAAGGACTGCATACAGTAACTCTTCTGGAGAAAGCCCTTGTTCAATCAATGTTGATACAGGAGGAATCTTCTGTAAACGCTCTTCAATGAATGAAATTGTTTCTTCCTGTGCACCCGGCATAATTTGAAGGATAAATCCACCTGCTGCTAATATGCTATCATCTCCATTTACAAGGACACCAACACCTACTGAAGAAGGCGTCTGCTCAGAAACTGCAAAATAATACGTGAAGTCTTCTCCTAATTCTCCTGAAACAATTGGAGATTGACCAATAAACGGCTCACGCATACCAATATCTTTAATTACCGTTACAAACCCTTCAGTACCTACCGCTTGATATACACGTAATTTCCCTTGTTCTGTTCCTTCAAAGTCAACATGCGGATTCGTTACATAACCACGTACATCCCCATTTGCATGAGCATCTACTAAGATAGGACCAATCGGGCCATTACCTTCTACTTTAATCGTTAGCTTTTGGTCACCTTTTAACATTGCACCCATCATTGTACCTGCAGTTAAAGAACGACCAAGTGCCGCTGAAGCTGTTCTCCATGTATCATGACGTCTTTGCGCCTCACTTACCGTGTTTGTAGTACGTACACTATACGCACGCACTTCCCCATCAAATGCTAACGCTTTTACTAAATAATCTTTCATACTTATTTATTCACCTTTCTCATGCTGTAAATTTGCATTACGCTCGTATAACATATACAAACCTTTTAATGTTAAGAATGGATCTACAACATCAATTACATTCGATTCTTCTGAAATTAATTTCGCCAATCCACCTGTTGCAATAACTTTCGGTTCTTGTTTAGCTTCCTCTTTCATGCGCTTAACAATACCTTCCACTTGTCCTACATAACCATAAAGAATACCAGATTGCATCGCACTTACCGTATTCTTCCCAACTACACTGCTGGGTTTTGTAATTTCAATACGAGGAAGTTTTGCTGCTCTACTATATAAAGCCTCTGCTGAAATCATAATTCCCGGTGTAATAACTCCACCCATATAATGCTTTTCTTCGTTAATATAACAATATGTAGTAGCCGTACCAAAATCGACAATAATAAGCGGACTTCCATATAAGTGGATTCCTGCTACTGCATTTACGATTCGATCCGCACCTACTTCACGTGGATTTTCATATTTAATATTTAGCCCCGTTTTTATTCCAGGACCTACTACAAGCGGCTTAATTTTAAAATACTTTTCACACATGCGCTCTAAAGCAAACATAATTGGTGGTACGACTGAAGACACGATAATACCTTTCACATCTTCAAACGAAAGACCCTCATGCTCAAGCAACTGTTTTACAAGCATTCCATATTCATCTTCTGTCTTATGACGATCTGTTTCCATGCGCCAATGTTGACGAAGTTCCCCCTCTTCAAACACGCCCAGTACAGCATTTGTGTTCCCTACATCCAATACAAAAATCATATTCTCACCACTTATCTTATTTAATCTATATTTATGTAGTATGCATAAAACTTATAAAAACATCATATCACACATACTTATATAATCAGCTTTTCTATCCTCATCATTTTACAAAAAGATTACTCTCCATTTCAATTTTTAATACCAGATTTATTTAAATTCTTTTTCTACTTAGTTCCCTTCTACAAATAAAAAAGGAGTGACTATCGTCACTCCTTCATCTCTTACTTATCTTCTGATTCTTCATCGTCCTTCTTCATGTTGATGTTTACTTTCACATCAGCTGAAGATGTTGGACGTTCTGGCAATCTGCCATAATCACATAAATGATTAATTTGCTCTGCATCTAACGTTTCTACTTCAAGTAACGTTTTCGCAATAAGATCTAGTTTATCACGATTGTCAGTAAGAATTTGTTTTGCACGAGCATAACATTCTTTCATAATCGTTTGCATTTCCATATCGATTTCGTGTGCAATCGCATCACTATAGTTTTGTTCTGAATGGAAGTCTCTTCCTAAGAACACTTGACCACCTTGTGAGCTACCAAATTGCATTGGTCCAAGCTTATCACTCATACCAAATTCCGTAACCATACGTCTTGCAATACCAGTCGCACGTTGGAAGTCATTATGAGCACCTGTACTCACTTCACCAAATACAATTTCTTCAGCTACTCGACCACCAAGTAAACCAGTGATTTTATCAAGTAACTCTGGTTTTGTCATGAAGTAACGATCTTCTTTCGGAAGCATTACTGCATATCCACCAGCTTGACCACGAGGGACAATTGTTACTTTATGAACGACATCTGCTTCATCAAGAACAACACCAATTACAGTGTGGCCCGCTTCATGGAAAGCAACGATATTACGTTCTTTTTCAGAGATAACACGACTTTTCTTAGCCGGACCTGCAATAACACGATCCGTTGCTTCATCAATGTCACTCATATCAATTTTCTTCTTATCTTGACGCGCAGCTACTAAAGCAGCTTCGTTTAATAAGTTTTCAAGATCGGCACCAGAGAATCCCGGTGTACGAGTTGCAATTGCTCTTAAGTTGATATTCTCATCAAGCGGTTTATTACGAGCATGTACTTTCAGTACAGCTTCACGACCATTTACATCTGGACGATCTACTGTAATTTGACGGTCAAAACGACCTGGACGTAATAATGCTGGGTCAAGAATATCAGGACGGTTTGTCGCAGCGATGATAATAATACCTTCGTTTGCACCGAATCCATCCATTTCAACAAGCAATTGGTTTAACGTTTGCTCACGCTCATCATGGCCACCACCAAGACCTGCGCCACGTTGGCGTCCTACAGCATCAATTTCATCAATGAAAATGATACAAGGAGCATTTTTCTTTGCGTTTTCGAATAAATCACGTACACGTGATGCACCGACACCGACGAACATCTCTACGAAATCAGAACCACTGATAGAGAAGAACGGAACGCCTGCCTCACCTGCAACGGCACGTGCTAGTAAAGTTTTACCTGTACCTGGAGGTCCCACTAATAGAACACCCTTCGGAATACGGGCACCAACTTCAGCAAACTTACGAGGATCTTTCAAGAATTCAACTACCTCAACAAGCTCTTGTTTCTCTTCATCCGCTCCAGCAACATCTCTGAAACGAACTTTTTTCTTTTCGTCATTATATAACTTCGCCTTACTTTTCCCGAAGTTCATAACACGGCTACCGCCGCCTTGAGCTTGGTTTAATAAGAAGAAGAATAAAATGAAGATAATGACAAACGGAATGATAGAAGTAAAGAAGGTTACCCAAGCACTTGTTTCTTCTGCTGGTTGATACTTAACTTCAGCACCTTGCGCTTTATCATTAATTTTCTTTTGTAATTCCTCAGTATTTGGTGCATAAGTAACAAATTGTTCTCCCTGGCTAGAGTTATTAAATTGTCCTTTTACTTCAAACACACCATTTTTCGGTTGAAGTTGCACATTACGAACTTCACCTTTTTCTAGTTTAGTAATGAATTTATCGTAGCTAACTGATGTCGTTTTTTGTGTCGAACCATTAAAATAGCTCACGATTCCAATTACTACTAGGAATATCAGTAAATAAAAGATGGTATTACGGAAGATACGATTCATTCCTAACCTCCTCTCACGGCATAAACACTATAGTAAATCGTAACATAGAAAAACTTTCCTATACAATTGTGACGCCTGTATTTAATTAATTTGAGTAAACGCTTGGTTTTAATACTCCTACATAAGGAAGATTACGGTACTGCTCTTTATAATCTAATCCATATCCTACAACAAATTCATGCGGTACAGTAAATCCAACATAATCCGCTTTCAAATCTACCTTACGGCCTGTTGGTTTATCTAATAACGTAACAATTTTTACAGACTTCGCTTTACGATATTTAAATAGGTCTACTAAGTAACTTAGCGTAAGACCGCTATCAATAATATCTTCAACGATTAAAATATCGCGACCTTCTACAGAAGTATCAAGGTCTTTTAAAATTTTTACTTCGCCTGTTGAAACAGTTGAGTGACCGTAACTAGATACAGCCATAAAGTCCATTTCAAGATATGTATCTGTTCTCTTTAATAAATCTGCCATGAATGGCATTGCACCCTTTAGTACACCAATCGCAAGAGGTACTGTGTTTTTATAATCCTCTGCAATAATCGCGCCTAATTCGAGCACCTTTTCTTGTATTTGCTCTTCAGAAATTAATACTTTTTCGATATCTTGATTCATCATTTCATTATCCTCCCGGAAGACTCCTTGCTTTTGTAGTGAATAATCATATATTTATCCTTCTTTGCTCTCTCTTTCGAGATAGCAAATGCAGATCGCTTCAACAAGGGTAACCAAATAACATTCCCTCTTGCATCACAAACGACCGGCCATTCTTCTCTTTTTTCTCTTGGCACTTTCGCTTCGATAAAAATAGCTTTTATCTTTTTGGTGCCATTCATACCTTGTATTGACATGCGATCTCCATTTTCTCTAGACCGAATACGAAGCGGATATGATATATCATTATACTTAGCAACAAATACTGTTTCATTCATGTCACTTGGTATATCTTCGCTCACCTCTGTTACAAGTTTATCCCCGTTCGATAGCGTAATTGTCCCGGGAACTGATAAATCTTGTAAGAAAGGAGAAACAATTTCTTGTTTAAATCCAAAGCTACACTCCTCGTATGCGCGAACAATTTTCAAATCACCTGGGAAATCAAGTGAACCCGAAGGTTGTGTCCGCTTAAAAAACTCAATCACTTTGTCAATATGTATAGAGGAAAGAGAAGATGGAATCTTATATTCATAAAGATAGTTTAATATTAGTTGAATCCCTCTTCTTTGTAAAGGCATAGACATGGATTCAAAGGCAGGAATTGATATGCTAATTTGTTTATCACTTTTTTTTGTAATTACTTTATTCATTTTCTCAAAAGCTAATTCCTGCAAATACGCCTCATCCTCTTGCATCTGCATGCTAAATTTTTGGAATTTCTCATGCACTTGTGGGTTTTCTTCTTTCAAATGAGGAAGAACATATTTACGTAATCGATTCCTTGTATATACTTCCTTTTTATTACTTGGATCTATACGAGGAATTATTTTCAGCTTATTACAGTAATCAACAATTTCTTCCTTTGTTACTCCAAGTAACGGCCTAATTAAATATCCATTATGAAAAGGACGCTTCACTGCAATTCCTGCATATCCTTTCGGAGTACTCCCTCGTACAAGACGCATTAAAATCGTCTCTACTTGGTCATCACCATGATGTCCAAGGGCTACATATCTCGCATCATATTTCTTCATTATTCTTTCCAAAAATGCATATCTGCATTCTCTAGCAGCAACCTGTGCATTCATCCCGTATTGCTGTTGATATTGCGACACATTAATTCTTATCGTTTCGCAAATAACTCCCAGTCCTTTACAAAGGTCCTGCACAAACTGTAGGTCCTCATGAGATTCATCACCTCTAAACATGTGATCCACATGAGCCACTACAATTTCAAACTGTTTTGCTGCTCTTTTCTCTAACAAATAATATAGAAGAGCCAAAGAGTCAGGACCACCAGAAACCCCTACAACAATTGTTGAGCGTTCCTTTAATACATCATGCTGCTTTACAAAGTCATCTACCTTTTCAACAAATGTATCTTTCAACTTCGTAATCACCTTTCATTAAACAAGAACAGCAACGTTAGTTACCTTGTTTATAATGGTACAACTTTTACAAACATTGTGCAAAAAAAAGATATACAAAAATTACATTTTTATCTTACATCATCCGTACATATTCACAAAAATAATAACATTATCTTTTAAAGCAAAAAAACCTAGGTATTCACCTAGGTTTTTAGAAGGAAAAAGCGATAAAGGAACATCACACTTCAACTTTATTGTGCCTGCATTCCCACAATTGGAATGGTAGCCCACTTCGGCATATTTTTCTTCACTTTCGCCACCACAATAGTCATATCATCATTTATATAACCATCGCCAGAGCGAATCACCTCTTCCATGATGATATCAGCAATCTCTTGCGGATCTTCAGTTTGTAACTCTTTAATTTTCCGCTTCATCCATAACTCGTGATTCTCTACATGCTGCGCGCCCTCAAAAATCCCATCACTCATCATAATAAGAATATCACCTGTTTTTAATTGCTCACCCACTACATCAACTTCAACATCCTCGATAATCCCCATTGGTAAATTACTTGCTTCAATTTTCAAAATATTATTTGCACGTTTAACAAAACTCGGCGTTGATCCAATCTTTAAAAACTTCGCACTCGCATCCCGCAAATCTACCATAGCTAAGTCTAATGTCGTAAACATCTCTTCTGTTGTTCTTAAAGAGAGAATAGAGTTAATAGATTTAATTGCTATCTCCTCATCAATGCCTGACTGAAGTATTTTTTGTAATAATTTCACTGTTTCTTTACTCTCCATATGAGCTCTTTGTCCATTTCCCATGCCATCACTAATTGCAAGGGCATATTTCCCAACACTTAAATCCATCATCGCATAAGAATCACCCGAAACAAACCCACCGCCTTTCGCGGCTGTGGCCAAGCCGGTATCAAGGGAATACGTTTTTGCTGAACCAAATGATATTAAACTGTGGCCGTTCGGATAAGAAGATTTTTCTTCATGTTTCACAACAATATTTTCCTTTAGAATATCAGAAAGCATCGGTGCAACTAATTTTTCACACTCTCCGTGTTCATTAGATGCAACTGGAATCAACATTTCAATATCAATACTCCCTCTATCTAAACAATAAATATCAACATGCTCTACTTCTACACCAAAATCACGAAACGCTTGCAGAATCTGCTCTTCCTGTACTTGATGATTTTCTCGTTCTCTTTGTATCTCCTTAGCAAAATCCTCCATAACTTTTGATACACCTAATAGTTGCTCCGCTACTATTCTACGATTTTCTTTCATTTGTTTTCGTAATTTTTGTCCCTCATAGAAGTGATCTAATTCACCCGCTACTAAATCCGTCACTTTCTTGCCTCTTACGCAATGCTTGTCCCATTCACGAACTAACTTCCGATTATGCTGCAGAGTTCCTTCTTCCGTTTCACTCATTATTTGTTTCATATAATCATATGTTTTATCGAAATTAACTACCCAGCATTGGTCCTTTTTAAAGCATGTTTGACATGTTTTTGCAGTAATTGTACTTAAGAACAAATCTGCCTCCGTCTCTTTATCTTCCTCCTCCACATATCCATATACAGAAAAGCTATTAGATAAAGCAGCAAATACATTGGCAAATTGATTGATTTTATTCGCTGTAACATCACGCATTCTTCTTAAATATTGTTGTTGATCTTGCGAATGCTCCTGTGTGCCTGGCATAAATTTAGCAATACGATCCATAACAAGTTTCGGTGTTAATAAAAAGAAAGCAATCGCCACACCAGATTCAATTAAAGTTGTCACAATGTTTGTTTGCTTATCTACATATAGCGTAATCAAGCTTGTCCCAATTAATAAACCTAAACTAACACCTAAGCGTTTCCCTTCTTTTAACAAACCACCAAGCAATCCAGAAAAAGCAAGCAGACTAAGTTGGGACAAACTAGAGACATTTGCTAAGCTTAATATTAACCCAGTGACGACCCCTACTGTAGATCCTGTAGCCGCTCCTGCGATAAACGCAAACACAAGCACTAAATACCTAGTAAAAATATGTTGAATAGAAGCGTCATATACGAACCAATCTGTTGTACCAGTTAAAACAGATGCTAGTAATATAATTAAACAAACAATTTCTTCTGTCTCTAACGCTTGTTGTTTCCCTTTTCTTTCTACTAAAAGCGGGACACTTTGTAAAAATATCATAGTTAATACAAAGCTAAGCCCTGCTTCAATCGTACTAACGAGTAAATCGTACATGGTAACAGTTTGTTGTGCAAAATATACGACAACTAAATGTGCAGTTAATGCGGAGATAAATACTTGGAATGGTACAAGTCCAACAGTTTTACGTGTAAACCGACTAAAGAAGATATTATAAATGAAGAAAGTAAAAATAGATGCAAAGGTAAAGAATAAATTATCTATCGAAACTGAAAGTGCGCCCCCCATTAGGGCCAAGAATGCGAGCGGCATTTTATCCCGCTTCATAACATAAACAGCAGCAAAAAACGGTAGTGCAAACGGTAAAATGTTTGTTAATATATATGCTCGTCCCAAAAGAAAACCAATAACAACAATAATAAATCCCCATCTAAAGAAAACTTGCTCAAACTTCATTCGCAACTTACTCGTCCACTTTACTCCTCCAAGCTGACCTTCATTCATTGCCAATGCACTTGTATTCATAGTATTCCTTCCTGCTTTAGGCATATTTTTAACACCACCTGCATAGTTTAATTACTGTCATTATAAAAGATGATTATTGGGATTTTTGTCAAAACAACAGTTTTCACTTTTATAATCGTTCGACTTTTTATTCGAAATAACTCTACATATATACACAGTATGTATTTTATTCTTAATATTTTAATCGAACATTCAGAAAATATAGGGTGATTTTGTAGAAGTGTTGTATGTCTTAATTTATTTAACAAAAAAAGATCATGCGCATTTGCATGATCTTTTTAGATGACCCGTACGGGATTCGAACCCGTGTTACCGCCGTGAAAGGGCGGTGTCTTAACCACTTGACCAACGGGCCGTTAAATTAAATATAGCGGCGGAGGGGATCGAACCCCCGACCTCACGGGTATGAACCGTACGCTCTAGCCAGCTGAGCTACACCGCCATGTCGTCTTATTTAACGGACAATTAGTATCTTACCTCAGATATAATTTAAAGTCAACACATCTTGAAAACTTTTTTAAAAATATATTTTCACATATAAAAAAGCACCCTGAGCAATCGCCCTGGGCACCTCTCTATATTCTAAGAATTAAACGTTCTTATTATCCGCGACGTGCGCCACGGCCACCACGTTTAGATTCAGTGTTACGCTTTAAAGAAGTTAAACGATCTTCACTATCCTTTAAGAAACGTGCCATCTTTTGCTCGAATGTTTCTTTTGGAGCACGGTCGTTACCGCCACCACGGTTATCTCTGTTGAAAGAACGATTACGTTGTGGACGTCCAGAACGTTGTTGATCACCACCGCGTTGGTATTCACCACGTGGACGATCTCCTTCTGTTTTTTCACGCTCTTTCGCTTTTTTAATAGATAGACCAATCTTACCATCTTTTTCAACGTTAATAACTTTTACTTCTACTTGGTCGCCCACTTTTAAGTGATCGTTAATATCTTTCACATAATTATCAGCAACTTCACTAATATGAACAAGACCCGTTAAGCCTTCTGGCAGCTCCACAAAAGCCCCAAAATTTGTAATACCTGTTACTTTACCCTGTAACTTGCTGCCTACCTCGATTGACATAAAAAAAATGCTCCTCCTTAGTGGTTAAAAAGTCAAATTTTACTTTATTATATATAATCCTAAAATATAGTGTCAATAAGACATACTCTACTTAGAAACAGGAAAAATTATCTCCCCTTTTCCAGAGAAGAAATAATCCCTTCTAGCAATCTTTAATACGTACTCTTCATCATTTAACTTTTGAACTTCGTCTTTTAGACTCTTTTCTTTGTTCGTTAATGAATCCAGTTCTTTTTTCATGTCCTTAACTTTTGCTTCTTTTGCTTTAATGGAACTGTTTTGTTGATAAAACGTTACACTAATACTCGCAATAATTGTAAAAGCAAAGACAAGAAAAACCGCTAAACGGCGATAAAGTCGCTTCCTGTTCTCATCCGTTTGTATTATATGCTCTTTAACAGGATTTGGACTCTGTTTTTCGATTGTTCTTTGTCTCAGTTCCCTCATTTCCGAGGTCCCCCTAACTTCTTTTTTATACGCTCCCACAATTGGAAGATATGTCCCTTCAATTTTGCTATATATTGCAGGAACCCTACATGCTTCATTATAAAAAGTTTAACACGATTAGGGAGAAGTTTCCATATGAGCGAAGCAATAAATCGAACAGGCCAGAAAAAAACTTTCCATATGAAAAGTAATATCCAAATCACCATTTTCCATAACACATGTCCAATTGAAAGCAGTATACGAAATAAGAATAATATAAATGCAATAAATAGCTGCGCTATAATAATAACAGGTTTTATCATGAGTAGCTGTATAATTTGAACAAAAAAGTGTGTTGTTTGCACAAAAATATAGATGAGAAAATTTAACAGTCTCATGTATATTGCTTTCAACATGCTTTGATATGCCGCAAAACCACATAATAATGCTAAAAATACATATATACGTAGTTCAGCTTCATTTACAAGAAGTAATACGTAAAAAACGAATAATGCTTGGACAATCCAAAATAGTATATCATGTATAAATACAATCCAACGCTTACGTTCTTGACGTTTTAAAAATCGTTGGTATGTATCTAAAGACGCTCCAATCCAAGCACCCATTCCGATCATTGAGAGCATCGTATACAACTGAATTGTTAGACTCATTTAAACAACTTACTAAAGAAGCCTTTAGTTTTCTCCCCTTGATTCTCATCAATATACAGCATCTCATGAACTTTCCCTTTAATCGATACAACACCTTTTTCTACATCTAAATTTTTCATTTGCAAATTTTGACCGCGAATTGTTAAAAAGCCCATTACAGTCTCAAGTAAAAACTCTTCGCTATCAAAACTCTCTACCTGCTTTACACCGGTAATATCAATTACACGTCTGCCACGCATAACAATATCATGCTCTACAGAAACATTTTGTTGATTAGAAGACATAGGTGAGTAACCATTATTCACGTAAATCCCCCCATACATTTATACTAGCTAATAGTAATGTATGAAGGGATAATCGATTTTAGAACAAGCCTTCTTCGGCCTTTACTTTTTCTTCACGAACTAAGCTATACATATTTGCTGCATCTTCTTTTTTAGTCGTTTCTTTCAATTCATTTATTTTTACAGTTACTATTTTTTGACCAAAACGAATTGTTAATTCATCAGCTACTTTTACATCTGAACTTGCTTTTGCCACTTGACCATTAATGGATATTCTTCCTTGATCAGCTACTTCTTTCGCCAATGTTCTTCTTTTAATTAAACGTGATACTTTTAAAAACTTATCTAGACGCATATTAAATCCCCCTATTAACGCTCTGTTTGTTTTGCCTCTTCCCAGAAAACATCTAACTGCTCTAATGATAAATCTTGCATCTCTTTCTTCATTTCAGCTACCTTTGCTTCCATGTATAAAAAACGACTGACGAATTTCTCATTTGTTGAACGTAACGCTTCTTCTGGATCTATTTTATAATGACGAGCTATATTAACAAACGCAAATAGTAAATCGCCAAATTCACTTAACATCTTCGCCTCATCCATGTTTGTAACTTCTTGTTGGAACTCTTGCCATTCTTCTAAGGCTTTCTCTATCATCGGCTGTACATCAACCCAATCGAAACCAACCTTACCAGCTTTTTTCTGGATTTCATAAGCGCGTAGTAACTGCGGCAAACTTTTTGGAACTCCATTTAAAACAGATTCTTTTACAAACCCTTTTTCTTGTTTTTTAATTTCTTCCCAATTGGCAATTACTTCATCGGCATTATTTACATCCGTATTCCCAAATACATGCGGATGACGACGAACCATTTTCTCAGATAAAGTTCGAATAATATCATCTATAGAGAACCAACCTTCGTCCTCTCCGATTTGGGCATGAAGCATAACTTGTAATAATACATCACCCAGTTCTTCTACTAAGTGATCATCATCCTCTTCATCAATTGCTTCTAATACTTCATAAGCTTCCTCAATTAAATATTTCTTTAAAGATTGATGTGTTTGCTTTTTATCCCATGGACAGCCATTCGGGCCACGAAGATCTGCAATAATTTCTCTAAGCACATCAAACTGTTGATACAAGGATGCACGTTCCTGAACTGGTGGTATGTACACACTCGTTAAATTATTCAACTCCGTTTCATGATCTAACATGTACAACGGCACCTTTTTCACTTGCTCAAATGAAGTCCCTGCAGCTGTTACGATATACACTTCATAATCATCTGGCAGCATCTCCATTAATGTTAATTTCACATCTGATGCAACGAATGCGTCATATACTTGGCAAAAGATTAAGTGTTGACGTAATTCTAATTGTCCTCTTTCAAATGATGTAGCGTCAATTAATTGGAATCCTTCAATCGGATCAATCTTAAGACTTGCAAACATAGGATCAAGGAAACTTTGCCCACCTTCAATTCGCACTTCAATATTCGCTACTTCACTTTTTTCCAATAGTAGCTGAACCGTTCTTTCCGCTACAAGTGGATGCCCTGGAACAGCATAGATGATTTCTGCACCTTCAGCTTGTTTTAGCAATGTATTCGCAATTGTTTCATATACAATTTCAAATGTATCATGTGCTTCATATACATTGTCAAAAGCAGTATATCGTATACCTTCTTTCTCCAACTCTTCTATAACGGGATGTTCCTTCGTTCTAACAAACATGTGATCTGCTTCTTTTATTTTTCTATATACACCCATCGTTAACTGATCTAATTCACCAGCACCTAATCCTAAAATAGTAATGATTCCACTCACAACCTGTCACCTCTATCCACTCTTCTTCAATGAACCTTCTTTTTTCTCTTTTTTCATAACGGTTCCTATTTCTGCTTTTGTAAATACACGTAATTTTAAAATGAAAAACATATATGCCAATCCGCCGATGGCTACACCTAACAACGCCTCAAGTGTTGCAACACCTCTATGACTTGTATCCATTACTAATCCAGACATTTGCAATACACGCATAAACATTATTAGTACAAATCCCATACCGATACCACTAATAACTATACCTAACATATTCCGTTTGTCGATAAGCGATTCGGATACAGCTCGCATAAGTAATACACTATTTAGTATAGAAATTACAATTAACGCAACTAGCGTCGCAATTGCAGCTCCCTTCACACTAAAATATGGCATTAATATATAATTTAAAGCTAACTTTAAACAACCGCCACATATAACAAATATTGCTGGTTTTAATGTTTGTCCTAACCCTTGCAAAATAGAAGCAGTTGTAATCGACAATGAACTAAATAAAATAGATAAAGATAAAATAGATAAAACATCTGACCCATCACTATTTTCAAACAACATAATATTCGTAGGTTGGATAATACAAGTTAATCCAATGGCTGCTGCAAATCCGATAACAAATGTTATTTTCATCGCTAACCTTACCTTTTCTCGAATAAAGGTAAGATCCCCTCTTTCCTTCGCTGCTGTAATAATTGGAATAAGCGACAACGAGAAGGAAGTTGTCACGACAGTACCCAATTGCATAAGCGGGATACTTCTGTCATAAACACCTTTTAACACCTTTGCACTTTCAACTGGCTCTCCCGCTCCAATAAGTAGAGAATAGAAAGAAATAGAATCAGCCATTTGTATAAAAATAAGCACTAAGTTACTAACACAAATCGCTAACCCCTGCCAAAACAGGATTTTTATAATCTTCTTTTTCCCTTTAATCCTCTTTACACTTTTGAAGAATATAGAACGAAAGTCATGACGCATATAAAGTATAAGTACGATAATCCCAATCAATCCACCTGCGATTGAACCGAGCATAGCACCTGCACCAACTGTATATAAATCAAATTCGTGAGCAATTAGGAATAGAGATAAAAATACAATAATAGAAACACGAATCGTTTGTTCTATCACTTGCGAAACAGCTGTTGGCATCATATTATTGAATCCCTGGAAATATCCTCTTGCTACAGATAAAAACGGCATCAATATGAATGAAAAGGAAATAACGCGTAATAGCTTATCTAAGTGTATATCGCCCATAGCTATCGCAATTGCTTCGGCACCAAAGAACAATGTAAAAAATCCTATGAAACCAATCCCTAATAAAAACCAAAAAGATACACAAATAATTTCCTCTGCTTCTTGTTTTTTCCCTCGCTCTAATCGTTCCGCAACCATTTTTGAAATTATAATAGGGAACCCATAAGTAGCTAAAATTAAACAAAATCCATAAAATGGATAAATTTGTTGGTAAATATAAAAACCAACGTCACCCGCTATATTTTGATATGGAATACGGTAAAAGGCGCTTAATACCTTTGTAACAAAACTTGCGATTGTTAATATAATAGCCCCACGCCAAAAGGCTTGATACTTCTTCGATTCCATGCAAGAAAACTCCTTTTTCTATTCTCACCCCTCGTATTATATCATAAAGAAAAGGACAAGCTTCCTTACCTACACAAGTAAGAATACGTTCGTGCAACGTTAGAAATATTCAATGAAAAAAGGTAGCAAAGCGCTACCTTCATTCAATATACATATATCTCCAAATAATTGATTTCTCAAGAAGAAATATCATAATTAGGAAAGATTGCTACTTCTAAAATCATACACCTTTACTGTTCCATTTGTTTTGCTAAGAAACTGGCAGCAGTATTGACCGCCTTGTGTTCTATTTCGCTTATAATCGCTTCTTTTGAAAAAATAATGACAGCCCCAATTGGGTCTCCATTTGCAACAATCGGCCCAACTGTATAAGAATGAACCTTTTCTGTTACACCATCAATAATGGAAATATCACTTTCGTCCGTCATAATAACAGACTTTCTTTCTTCCATCGTTTTTTCAATTAAATCGCCAACACTTTTATTTAAGTATTCTTTTTTTGATACACCTGATACTGCGATAATAGAATCTCGATCACATACAAGCACATTATGTCCTAAGCTATCATATAAAGCATCTGCATATTCTTTTGCAAAATCACCTAGCTCGCTAATTGGAGAATATTTCTTTAAAATTACTTCTCCATCGCGATCTACAAATATTTCTAGTGGGTCCCCTTCTCGAATACGTAAAGTTCTACGAATTTCCTTCGGGATTACTACCCTACCTAAATCATCAATTCGACGTACGATTCCAGTTGCTTTCATTCTAATGCTGCCTCACTTTCTACTGATGATCAAAGTGGTGAATTTACCTGTTCATGTAAAAATCACCAACTGTTAGACATAGTATTTTACACATTAGTTCTTCTATGCACGTCGAATTGCATTTTTTTATCTAATATTAGGCATTTATGACTTCTTTTTTTACATCTGGCAAGCCTTTTAATAAATTTTCAGCAATTGTTAACCACTTCGATGTCTCTAAGCCATTTGTTTTCATGACGATTTTCAATTGTGATCCTTCCATTCCTAGACCGATCATTCGTCCAAAACTATTTCCAAGCATAAATAATTTTCCGCCATCAATGTTTTGACTCGCTTGTTCTGAGAACAGAATTGTTACTTCAAATTTATTTTGCTTAATTAATTCAATTTGTTCTTTCATTGCTAATACTTTAATATTTGCGATTTGCAATAAGTAACCAACTTCTTGCGGGTAATCACCAAATCTATCTATCATCTCTTCCTGCAACTCTTCAATATCCTCAATTGCAGAAACACCTCTAAACTGTTTATACATCATAATTTTTTGTTTACTATCAGAAATATAAGCATCCGGTAAATATGCATCTACTTCTAAATCAATTTCAACATTAACTGTATTTTCAACTCCGTCTGTTCCCCTACGCTGTTCAATTGCATCTTTTAACATTTGAGAATATAAATCAAATCCGACAGAATCAATAAATCCATGTTGTTCGGCTCCTAACAAGTTACCAGCACCACGAATTGATAAATCTCGCATCGCAATTTTGAAACCAGATCCAAGCTCTGTGAACTCCTTAATGGCTTGCAGGCGCTTCTCCGCAACTTCCGATAACACTTTATCCCGTTTGTATGCAAAGTAAGCATATGCAACACGATTAGAACGTCCAACACGCCCACGAAGCTGATACAACTGCGATAATCCCATACGATCTGCATCAAATACAATTAATGTATTTACATTTGGAATATCTACACCCGTCTCAATAATCGTTGTGCTTACAAGAACATCATGCTGTCCTTCTAAAAACGATAGCATAACAGACTCTAATTCACTCTCGTTCATTTTCCCATGTGCATAAGTTACACGCGCATCTGGAACTAACATCGAAATTTCATCTGCTTTTCGTTCGATATCCTCTACACGATTATATAGGAAGTAAACTTGACCACCTCTTGCAAGCTCCCGTTCTATCGCTTCTCGCATTAATGCTGGATTATACTCTACTACATATGTTTGAACCGGGAAACGATTTTCCGGCGGCGTCTCAATAACAGATAAATCACGCACACCAAGCATAGACATATGGAGCGTACGCGGAATCGGAGTTGCCGTTAATGTTAATACGTCAACATTTGCTTTTAATTGTTTAATTTTTTCTTTATGCGTTACACCAAATCTTTGTTCTTCATCAATAATAAGAAGACCTAAATCTTTATAAGTAACATCTTTAGATAAAATACGGTGCGTTCCGATTACAATATCTACTGTGCCATCTTTTAAACCTTTAATTGTTTCATTTTGCTGCTTTCTCGTACGGAATCTACTTAATAATCCTATATTGATTGGATAATCTTGAAAACGCTCTCGAATTGTTTCATAGTGTTGTTGTGCAAGGATCGTTGTCGGCACTAAAATTGCAACTTGTTTTTCATCCATAATTGCTTTAAACGCCGCACGAATAGCTACTTCCGTCTTTCCATATCCTACATCACCACAAAGAAGCCTATCCATCGGACGTCCACGTTCCATATCCTTTTTAATCTCTTCAATAGAACGTAATTGATCCTCTGTCTCTTGATACGGGAAAGAGGACTCGAATTCTTGTTGTTCTGCCGTATCCGGTGTATATGCATAACCCTTTGAAGCTTCGCGCTCAGCATATAGTTTAATTAGGTCATCCGCAATGTCTTGTACAGATTTTTCAACTTTCGTTTTGACCTTCTTCCAATCATTTCCACCCAATTTATAAACTTTCGGATCCTTACCCTCAGATCCTACATATTTTTGCACTTGGTCAATTTGTTCAATTGGAACGTATAACTTATCATTACCTTGATATTTAATATTCAAATAATCTTTATGAACACCGTTAATCTCTAATGTTTCAATACCTAAGAATTTACCTATACCATGATTTACATGAACTACATAATCCCCAACTTTTAATTCCGAATAACTTTTAATACGCTCAGCATTCGATAACTTTTGCTTACGTTGTGATTTTTTAACTTTCTTATGGAAAAGCTCTTTTTCAGTAATGACAACAAGCTTTTGCATCGGCATTTCAAATCCTGCATGTAAATCACCTACAGCAATTTGTAGCCTTCCAGGCAATAATATATCTGTGCCTTCTACAATATCTGCCTCAATATCATAATCACTTAAAATATGTTGTAGTTTTTTCACACGTTCATCATCTGTACCTAACACAACAGTCGTAAAATGCCCTTCGTTCCATCTATCAATTTCAGTTTTCAACAACTGCATCTGCCCATGGAAATCTTGCATTGTTTTACATGTCACATTCACAATGTTTTGCGGATGTGTATGTGCTATATGACGTAAGAATAACGTTAAATATACAAAACTTCTTTTTTTATGATGAAGAAATTCTTCAAACGAATGAGAGAAAGATAAATCTTGAATGATTGTTCCCTCACCGAGAAGGGATATATACCATTCCGCCTCTTCCGTTTCAAGATGTGATGCTGTTTCTTGAATACGTGAAATCTCATCTAAAATCACAACACCATCTTCTGGTAAATAATCTATCAGACTAGCAGGTTCGTTATAGAAAATAGATAAATATTTAAACATCTGTTCTATACTTTGCCCGTTTTTTAACATCTCAATTTCATGACTTACCGTCTCAAGCACTGTAGTCTTCAACTTATCATCAGAAAGTTTTTGCATCGTCTTAGTCAGACCTTCTTCAAGATGCTTAATTCCTGATTTCAATTCTTCCTGCGAAAATAAAAACTCTGTTGCTGGACCAAATCTAACACTTTCTTTTTTATCTTGAGAGCGCTGTTCATCCACATCAAATAATCGAATAGAATCAACTTCTGTATCGAAAAATTCAATACGAAATGGTAGCTCTTCAGTTAGTGGATAAATATCTAATATTCCCCCGCGTAAACTAAATTCTCCAGGAGCTTCTACCATAGACTTACGCTCATAGCCGATATGATGTAAAGTATGCAAGAATGTATCTAAATCAATCTCTTGCCCTAGATTGATTTCGATTTGCCTTTGCTTCCACAACTCTTTCATTGGTAAAAATCTGCGTAGTCCTGCAACTGGTGCTACAATAATCCCATGTTCTCCTGCAGCTAAGCGATTTAACACTTCAATACGTTGCGCCTTCAATTCTGGGCTTGCAACACCAAGTTCTGATGCTATCAATTCATTTACTGGATATAGCCATACATCTTTTTCACCAAGTAACGCCACTAAATCTTCATGTACTTTTTGTGCTTGATATAAATTATGCGTCACAATAAGTTGTGATTTTTTTGTTTTTTTATATAAGGCCGCCATTAATAACGAACGAGAAGAGGTTGCCATACCTGATACAAGTTGCTCTTTTAACCCATCTTCTAATCCATTAATGACCGATTGGATCTCTTCATTTTTATAAAATTGCTCTAATAAACCTATCATTTTCAAAACCCCTCTCAACATAAAAGAGCAAGCCACTATATTTTATGCAAATATTTCGGAAAAAGAAAACAGAAAAATGCTTTGGACATGCCAAAGCGACAACATTTTATTGCAGAAATTTTTCATATTCATAATACTCAGGATAAGATGCGAGCGTTTCTTGACACAATTCACAAATCGTTTTTATATATATATTTCCATTCTCATGAAAATGAATCATTTCTACTACTTCTTGCTCTGTTAGTTGAAATAAAACGTCGCTATATACTTTTTCTGCGGTAACGGAGCCTACATTACTCCCGCAATGTCTGCAATAATAATACCCTTCCATACTAGCCTCCTAAAAATCCAATTACTGCTAGTATGGGTAAAAACAAAATAAAATATTCCCAATCGTACCCTTAACTATTGAAAGTATTCATAATTTGAAGAAAAGGTTTATTTAACCATTCTTCACATGCATCTGCTGCTTTTTCAATAGAATGATTTACATCAGGAATCTCTTCTGATGTAAAACGTCCTAATACGTAATCTACTACCTTCATTCCATTTTTCGGACGATCGATTCCCATGCGGATACGTTGAAACTCTTGTGTTCCTAAATGTGAAATTGTTGATTTCACACCATTATGTCCACCCGCACTGCCTTTCATACGAAGGCGTAATTTACCTACAGGAATGTCTAAATCGTCGTACAGAACAACGAAGTCCTCTACATCAATTTTATAGTAATCCATTAGTGGACGAATACTTTCCCCAGATAAATTCATATATGTAAGTGGCTTTAATAAGATTACTTTTTCTCCATTAACAAATCCTGCACCAAATACTCCTTTAAACTTTTGTTCGTTCAAAGAAATATTCCAACGCTTTGCAAGTTCATCAATCGCCATAAATCCAATATTATGCCTTGTTAATTCATATTCTCTACCCGGGTTCCCAAGTCCTACTATCAATTTCATTCTTGTACCACTACTTTCTTTTTTCGATACGAAAAGACGTAACCAATCTTGGTTACGTCTCATTCTATCCAATTAATTGAATAATACACTTACAGATTCTTCTTCGTATACACGAATGATTGCTTCTCCGATTAGTGGAGCAACTGAAAGTTCATGTACTTTGTCGATTTTCTTCTCTTCTGGTAATACGATAGAGTTCGTTACAACTAACTCTTTAATATTTGAGTTTTGGATGCGCTCAATTGCTGGACCAGATAATACTGGGTGTGTACAGCAAGCATATACTTCAGAAGCACCGTTCTCAACAAGAGCGTTTGCTGCTAATGTAATTGTACCAGCTGTATCAATGATGTCATCAATTAAAATTGCTGTTTTACCTTCAATATTACCGATAATGTTCATTACCTCAGATACGTTCGGACGAGGACGACGCTTATCAATAATAGCGATCGGTGCTTTTAGGCGATCTGCCATTTTTCTAGCACGAGTTACCCCACCGTGGTCAGGTGACACGATTACGATATCTTTAAGACCTTTTGTTTCAAAGTAATCTGAAAGAATCGGTACACCCATTAGGTGGTCGATTGGGATATCAAAGAACCCTTGAATTTGTGGAGCATGTAAATCTAGAGTGATTACACGAGTTGCACCTGCTGTTTCAAGCAAGTTTGCTACAAGTTTCGATGTAATTGGTTCACGAGAACGCGCTTTACGGTCTTGACGCGCATAACCATAGTAAGGAATAACAATATTAATTGTTTTTGCAGATGCACGCTTTAATGCATCGATCATAATAAGTAATTCCATGATATGTTCGTTTACTGGGAAGCTTGTAGATTGAATAATGAATACATCGCAACCACGGATACTTTCTTCAATGTTAATTTGAACTTCTCCATCACTAAAACGATCAACAGAACATTTTCCTAGTCCTACTCCAATATGCTTTGCAATTTGCTCAGCAAGTTCCTTATTAGAGTTTAAAGAGAATACTTTCAAATTAGAATTTAGATATTGAGTCGACATCTAGATTAACCCTCCACATTATGATTTTTTCTTATTCAGCAATTGATCAACATAGTCTTCTTTGTTAACTTGACGTGCACGTGCTACAGACAATGCTTTTGATGGAACATTCTCTGTAATTGTAGAGCCTGCTGCCACATAAGCACCGTCTTCAACTGTTACAGGAGCAACAAGGTTTGAATTACATCCAATAAATACCCCGTTACCAATCACAGTTTTGAATTTATTCTTACCGTCATAGTTCACCGTAATTGAACCACAACCAAGATTCACGTCTTCTCCAACTTGTGCATCCCCGATATAACTTAAGTGTGAAGCTTTACTTCTATTACCAAAAACAGTTTTTTTGATTTCCACGAAGTTTCCAACGCGTACTTCATCTCCAATAACTGAATCTGGGCGAATATGTGCAAATGGGCCAACCGATACTTCTGTACCAAGCTTACTATCATGTACAGTAGATTGACGAATTGTCGTACGATCTCCAATTTCACTATCGCGAATTACTGTATGCGGTCCAATCTCACAATCAGAACCGATTACAGTGTTCCCCTCAATAATTGTTCCTGGATGAAGAACTGTATCACTACCGATAATTGCATCAGCAGAAATATACGTGTTACTTGGATCAATAATAGTAACACCATTTACCATGTTCTTTCGGTTGATACGGTTTTTCATAATAATTTCCGCTTGCGATAGAGCGACTCTGTCGTTAACACCTAACGTTTCATCGAAGTGCTCTGTTTGATAAGCTGATACAATATGACCTTCATTTTTTAAAATTTCAATAACATCTGGCAGGTAATATTCACCTTGTACGTTATCATTTGAAACTTTAGAAAGTGAAGCAAATAAAGCTTTATTATCAAAACAATACGTACCTGTATTGATTTCTTTAATAGCTAATTCTTTCTCATTTGCATCCTTATGCTCAACAATCTTTTCAACATGACCATTCTCATTACGAACGATACGACCATATCCAGCAGGTTCTTCTATGTAAGCTGTTAATACCGTTGCCATTGCCCCTGCTTCTTTATGTTGCTGAAGTAATGCTTCCATCGTTTCAGCAGTTATTAGCGGTGTATCACCACAAATAACTAAAGTTGTTCCTTCTTCGTTTGCAAGTACACTTGCAGCTTGATCTACAGCATGTGCTGTACCAAGTTGTTCTGCTTGTAATGCAAACTCACTTACGTTTCCTAGCTGTTCTTGTACCATTTCAGCACCATGTCCTACGACTGTTACAAGTTTCTGCAATCCTAATTGAGATACTTGATCGACAACATGTTGTACCATAGGTTTTCCACATACAGGATGAAGCACCTTGTATAGCTTAGACTTCATACGTGTGCCTTTACCTGCCGCTAGAATCACTGCAAATCTGTTTGACATATAGACCCTCCATCGCAACCTATTTATCCATTAACGATATTATCCTAAATCATCATATATTTCAAGAAACACATTTTAACTATTAAATTTTACCATAATTCTTATAAGATGTTTTACTCTTTAGTATCTTTTTTAAGAAATAAGCTATACTATTTAAAATGATTTTGAAAAAATTAGAAGTTTATCTCTTCACTTTGTTGAATTTAGAATTTTCCGGACATAGGAATGTATATAACCACAAAAAAACAAACCCCTGTAAATGCTTACAGGAGTTTGTTACAAAATTATAGGGCTTTCTCTAAAAAGCCCTTTTCATTCGAATTTTACGAAGCACCTGCTTCTTCAAACTCAACCTCTTCTAACTCGCCTAAACGATGATACTCTGTTAAAACCGCATCTTGAATTTTAGAGCGTGTACCAGAATTAATTGGATGTGCAATGTCACGGAATTCTCCATCTGGAGTACGTTTACTTGGCATTGCTACAAATAATCCATTATTACCATCAATTACACGAATATCATGAACAACAAATTCATGGTCTAGAGTAATAGAGGCAATTGCTCTCATGCGGCCTTCTGTGTTTACGCGGCGTAATCTTACGTCAGTCACTTCCATCTTGTGTTCACCACCCTTTTCTAAATAAGCGATATATTTGTATAAATTCCACAAAATTTCTATTTTCCCTTTAATTTTTTAAAAATTTTTAAGATAAAAATTTTTAATGTAATTGAATATAGAGATTAGTAGAGGTTATCGCTTACAAAGAATTACTTAACTAGGGCAATTACTTCGATTTCAACTGAAACATCTTTCGGTAATTTTGCTACTTGTACACAAGAACGAGCTGGCTTATGAGCAGAGAAATAAGATCCATATACTTCATTAACAGCATTAAAATCATCCATATCTTTTAAGAATACTGTTGTTTTTACTACCGTATCAAATGAAGCACCTGCTTCTTCTAATACTGCTTGTAAATTTTGAAATACTTGCTCTGTTTGTACTGTTACGTCTCCTGCTACAAGCTCTCCACTTGCAGTTAACGGAATTTGTCCTGAACTGTAAAAAATATTATTTACAATAATCCCTTGTGAATATGGTCCAATTGCTTGTGGTGCATTGTTTGTTTGAACAACTTTCATACTTTTCACCCTTTTATTATTTATTTTTACTCTTTAAAAATAGTGCACGAAAAGCAGTTTGTCCATCTATTTTATAATTTATAAATAGAATAAAAAAAGATAAAGCTATTTGCTTTATCTTTTTACTCAGCCTCTACAAGCCCTTCATCAAATGGTGCCAGTGAATAATTTCCCTTTTCCACTTGAATCGCTTTTTCTTTCACATCAACTTCTGATAGACGAATCAATGATACAAAGTTATTAATTAGTCTTTCTTCAATATCCGTGGACTCTACTAATACACCAATACCAACAACATTAGCCTTAAACTCTTCTAACATACTCATCATACCTTGAATTGTCCCGCCAGCTTTCATGAAGTCATCAATAATTAAAACATTTGATCCTTCTGGAAGGCTACGCTTTGCTAACGTCATTGTTTGAATTCGCTTAGAAGAACCTGATACATAGTTAATACTAACAGTGGGGCCTTCTGTTACCTTATTATCTTTTCTTGCAATCACTACCGGTACATCTAAATAGTTCGCCACTGCATATGCAAGTGGAATACCCTTCGTTGCGACCGTCATAACTGCATCAATTGGTTGCCTAGCAAAAACAGAAGCAAACAAACGACCTGCGCCATTAATATGACGAGGATTACTTAAAAGATCTGTCATATATAAGTAACCACCAGGCAAAATACGATCTGGATTTTCAAATAAGCTACAAAGCTCACCGATAATTAGATCTGCCTCTTCTTCACTTATATATGGTATATATTTCACTCCTCCTGCTGCTCCTGGTATCGTTTGCAATGTGCCGACCCCTTGTTGTTCAAACGTTTGCTTAATAATAACTAAATCTTCACTAATAGAAGACTTAGCTGATTGATACCTTTCAGCAAAAAAAGTGAGAGAAACTAGCTGACGAGGGTTTTGTAACAAGTAATACGTCATATCGACTAATCTTGTACTTCGTCTAATTTTCATACTCTCACCTCAAATCACGAATATTCTAAACAAATCATAACGTATTATACGTCTTTATTCAAGCGTTTCTCGCTCTCCTAATAAACGTACTGCGTATACTTGTTCACAAAATCCTTTTAATCCGTTATATATACGATGCATTCGTGAATCATGGTGCACCAGACCGAATACAGTTGGACCACTACCACTCATTAATACAGCATCTGCTCCAAATCGCTTCATCTGTGCCTTAATACGTGCAACTTCAGGATGCATCGCAAACGTTACATCTTCTAAAACGTTACCAACAGTATCACAAATCCCTTTGTAGTCTCCAGCATTTATGACATCCACCATTTTATCTACATTTGGATGTGTAACCCGATTTAACTTTAAATTTCCATACACATCAGCAGTAGATACACCAATATGGGGTTTTGCTAAAATAACCCAACAAGAAGGTGGAGTTTTTATGTGCTCAATCTGCTCTCCTCTTCCAGTGGCAATTGCTGTCCCACCATATACACAAAACGATACGTCTGATCCAATTTCTGCGCCAAGCTCTGCTAACTGATCAATTGTAAGCCCTAAATTCCATAATTTATTAAGACCACGTAATGTCGCTGCTGCATCACTACTTCCACCCGCTAATCCAGCTGCTACTGGAATCGTTTTTTCAATAGTAATAGATACGCCTTTTTTCACATTAAACTTCTCTTTTAATAATTTCGCTGCTTGATAAGCCAGATTTCTTTGGTCGTCTGGGACATACCGATTATGGGATAAAATTTCAATACGGTCTTCTGCTAATTCCATTAGTTCTAAACGATCCGCTAAATCAATTGTTGTCATAATCATTTTCACTTCATGATATCCGTCTTGTCTTTTTCCCAGTACATCTAACGACAGATTAATCTTTGCTGGTGCTTTCACTAGTAGCTTCAATCTATTCACCCACTCTATGTACTCAATCTTTTATCGTTTATTTTACCATAAATTTATAGTAAGACGATGACACTTCCCTAATTATAACGAAAAGCATTCAGAATGAAACTACTTATGTAAAATGATGGCACTTTTTATAGTACAAAAAGCCGAGGAATCACTCCTCGGCTACCGTAGCATAGAAAGTATCTTACAACTACTGGTTTTGTTTCATTAATTGCTGTTCTGCAATTTCTATAGCACGTTTCACCATGTTACCAGCATCTTTCGCACGAATTCCGCCCCATCCTTCTTTCTGAACAACATCATAAAAGCCCAACTCTTTTGCAAGCTCTTCTTTAAATTGATTCGACATGACACCTCTTCGTCTACTCAATGCAGAGTCCCTCCTTATTTTGCTACGGTATCATTAGTATGCAAAATAATATAGCTTTTCATTTGTGGGAATATATGTAACGATACATGAATTATAAAATCACTTCATTATGAGGTTCACCATAAAATGTTAACTCTACTGTCTCTGTTAAAACATCCGCATAACTATACGACACACGTTGCAACGTATCTTCTTGTTGATCCAGTTGTACAACAAAAACAGAACGGTACGTTTCTGCAAGTACACCTGATTGTTCTACAGTTTTTCTTCTCCCACTGTTTGCCTTTAACATCAGTCTCTGTCCAAGATGGTGATCTAATTCGCTTTTAATTTCATCTAAACGTTTTGACATATACTTCGTTACACCTCGCTGTAATTTAGATTGAACACTTAAAACACGATATATCTATCCCAATTATTAACCGCAACTCACAGACAATATCATTATAAAAGCATCATGCGTTCGAATAGATAGAAGAAATACTATATTGTAAAAGTATCATTATGTAGTCTGTGCGTTCTTGTCTCTTTTTATCCAAACAGATTTAAATCCTCTCCATACAAAAAAGCAAGATACATATGTACCTTGCTTATTCTTCATAATGTTGAAAAGGTAAGCCAGTTCGTAAAATCCCCCTTGTCTCAATCCCGCCAAGTCCCTTTTCACCAGTAATCGTATTACGTACAACATCCCATACATTAACCCTTTCCATAAATGACGTAAAACTAATTTTACCAACCACATATACAGGATCTAGTGCGTGAATATTAATTCTAGATGGGGAACTAGCAAAATTAGCGCCCGCTCGAATTAATGCTTCAAAGTGTGATTGACATGCCCCAGCAAAAATAACGAGTTGATCCAATGATGGATATTTTTTTCTCACTTCTCGAACAGCCTGTACAAAATGCCTTGAATGCCTATATGCTGCTAAATCTCCCTTTACACCTTTTGATTTTGTATACGCATCGTGCCCTGTAATAACTAAAATGTCCGGGCGAAAATGGTCTATTAAATCTACTACCTTTTCATGCATCTCCGTCTCTTTACAATGAATACCTTGTACAGGAACACCAATTTTATTATATAAATCTAGGCACTTGCGCAAATATAAGGGGTCTCCATCTATGTGCAATACACGTCCTGGCATTTGAAAATAATTCACTTCACTTGTATATCCACCAGTTGAAGTGTGTTCATGCCTTTGTTTCATTAATACGTAATCTTGTTGAAACAAACGATACGTCCGCTCCATTGTTTCTTTCTCACGCTTTGCTCTCTTTTTATGTTCTCGTTGATCTATACTAATTAAATCTTCAAGTGGCGCATCTGCCACTAATCTAATTTCCTCTCCAAACAATATAGCTATCTCGCCTTTTATTTCTATAATACGAAAAAGGATATCCCTATTATGAGAATATCGTTCCACTAATTCTCCAACATGTAAAGCCATTCTCCTACCTCCAAACTCGTTAGGCCATCTTACCTGTTTTTAAAGTATGAATTTAGGAGGAGAAAGGTGACAAAAGGGACAGTTCAAATTGAACTGTCCCTTTTGTACCCTTATGATAACTTATGAAGAACTAATGCATTACTTAATGTCGCAAACTCTTCGATAGATAGCGTTTCGCCTCTTCGTTTTGGATCAATTCCTACTTCTGTTAAAATCCGATCCAACAGCTCTTTATCTTTCGGGAAACCATTTAAATTATTTGATAAATTATTCATTAGAGTTTTACGACGCTGTGCAAAACTTGCTCGTACTACTTCAAAGAAGAATGTCTCATCTGTTACCTCTACCACTGGTTTAGGACGCTTTAGGAGGCGAATAATTGCAGAATCAACATTCGGTTGTGGCACAAACACTGTACGCGGTACAGTCATAACTGTTTCTACCTCTGTATAATACTGAATAGCAATGGATAAAGAACCATACTCTTTCGTTCCAGGCTTAGCCGCTAAACGATCCCCAACTTCTTTTTGCATCATAACAACGAATCCACGAACCGGTAATTTCTCTTCCAGCAATTTAAATAAAATTGGCGTCGTAATATAGTATGGTAAGTTAGCTACTACCATTACATCTTGCCCTTCTTCAAATTGCTCACTAAACACCTCATGTACATCTGCCTTTAGTACATCTTTATTGATAACAGTAACGTTGCCATATGGAGCTAACGTCTCATCTAAAATCGGTAATAACCTTTGATCAATTTCAAAAGCCACTACTTTTTTAGCACGCTTCGCTAATTGTTCTGTTAATGCACCGATACCTGGTCCAATTTCAATTGCACCACTTTCTGAACCAATTTCAGCGTGATCAACGATACGATTTAATACATTCGTATCAATTAAAAAATTTTGTCCTAAACTTTTTTTGAATGAAAATCCATACTTTTCAACAATATCTTTCGTACGATTTGGCGTTGCGATATCCTTCATTTTCTTTCCTCCTGTATGACTTGCTTATAAGCTTCTGCAAATGATTCTTTTGAAACTTGAAACATTTGTAAACGTTTATGTAACTGTTTTGCGTTTGTATAACCAATCTTTAATAGCTTACCCATTCTTTCTCTGCGACTCTTTGCCATTTCTCCGCCCACTAAACCTGCATCGACTAAATCGCTCCAACTGATTTCACTTGTGTAAGCTTCCATTTCTTCATGTATATTCTCTAAAGCACGGCGAATTGATTCATTAGAAGCATGTTCAATCCCGACACCTTTTTTCCTCTTAGCAAGTGCTTCTTCCTTCGGTAAAAAAGCATGTTTACATCCAGGCACCTTATCAGAAATAATTTTTCGAATACGCTCTCCAGGATAATCCGGATCTGTGAAAATAATAACGCCTCGTTTTTGCAGCGCTAATTTAACTTGTTCAATAACATGATCACCGATTGCTGAACCGTTCGTTTCAATTGTATCCGCATCAACAGCACGCTTAATCGCGACTGTATCATCTTTACCTTCTACAACGATAATCTCTTTAATTTTCATGCTTGCCTCCACACTCGTTTCGTCTCTACTTAGTAAAACAAAAAAATGACGACTTTTCCATTATTATTTTCCCCATTGTTACATTTTAAAAAATAGAATGTCCAAAACTTTGTTCTCTCTCCTTATTGTAACACTTACTCATTCACCCTCGTTTTCTCTACCACTTCTACTATTCTGTTTCTCAAAAAATAAAAAGAATGGGCTCCCCCATTCTTTTTATTCGACACCAAATAAAGCTTTTGCATTCTTAGTTGTTACTTCCGCTACCTCTTCATAAGAAATTCCTTTTAAGTTCGCAATTTCTTCTGCTACGAGTTTTACATAACTTGGTTCATTTCGTTTCCCGCGAAATGGATGCGGTGTTAAATACGGACAATCCGTCTCTATTAATAATTTCTCTAATGGAATCTCCGTAGCAACTTCTTTCGGTTTCTTAGCGTTTTTAAACGTAACCGGTCCACCTAACGAAATTAAAAAGTTCATATCAACACATCGCTCTGCTACCTCTACGCTACCGCTAAAGCAATGCATAATACCTCCTACTTCATCTGCATTCTCTTCTTCTAGAATATCAACAATATCTTGAGTTGCATCGCGGTTATGTATAATAATCGGTAATTTTACTTTTTTCGCTAATGCAATTTGTTTACGGAATACTTCTTTCTGTATTTCTTTTGGAGACTTATCCCAGTGATAGTCTAAGCCCATTTCTCCAAGTGCAACGACTTTAGGATGAGAAGCAAGTTCTTCTAACCAAGCTAAATGCTCTTCTGTCATGTCGATTGCATCAACTGGATGCCATCCAACCGCGGCATAAATAAAATCATAGGCTTCAGCTAATTCAATCGCCTTTTTTATCGTTACTTCATCAAAACCAACAACAACTGTATAAGTAACCCCCGCTTCTTTCATTCGGGCAATAACTTCTTGTAAGTCTTCTTCAAATTGCTCTGCATTCAAATGTGAATGTGTATCAAACAACATCATACATAACTCCTTTTATATTGAAATCAAATTTATTCTACGCAAATAAGCTCTTTTATAACTTAACGATAACAATACTACAATCTTAATGCAAAAATTGAGAGTGTAAAAAGAAAAAAGACGCTTCACACATGTTACACGTGAAACATCTCTTTTCTTGTCTTAATTACTTAATTTTTGTACCATTTGGTAGATTTTGGTCAATCGATGCTAATGACAATACGCCATTCTCTTCACCCGCTAAGATCATACCTTGTGATAATTCACCGCGTAATTTTACAGGTTTTAAGTTTGTTACACAAATAACTTTTTTACCTTTTAAATCTTCCGGCGAATAAAATTTTGCAATTCCAGAAACCACTTGACGTTTTTCTGTGCCTAAGTCTAGTTGAATTTTTAACAACTTGTCTGCTTTTTTCACAGGTTCCGCCGATAGAACTTCAGCTACGCGTAATTCTACTTTAAAGAAATCATCAATTGTAATTTCTTCTGCCTTCGGTTCTTCTTCTTTTTTCTCTTCTACTTTAGGAGCAGAGGCTTTCATTTGTTCTTTAATGTACGCTACCTCTACTTCCATTTCTAAACGAGGGAAAATCGGGTTTCCTTTTTCTACTTTTGTTCCAGCTGGAATGCATCCAATTGTAGACAGGCTTTCCCAAGATGTATGTGCTTCTTCAGTAAGGCCAAGCTGAGCGAACATCTTGCTTGGTGCTACTGTTAAGAATGGCATAAGCATAATACCTGTTTGACGAAGTACTTCTGCTAAGTGAGCCATTACAGAGGCTAACTTTTCGCGATCATTCTCATCTTTCGCTAATACCCACGGTTGTGTTTCGTCAATATATTTATTCGTACGGCTAATCAATTGCCAAATTGAACTTAGAGCTACAGAGAATTCCATGTTCTCCATTGCTTCTTCCACTTTTTTCAATGTATCCTGTGCAAACGTTACTAACGTTTCATCAAATTCCGTTACATTTGCTTTAAATGCAGGAATTTCTCCGTTAAAGTACTTATCAATCATAGCTACTGTACGATTTAATAGGTTACCTAAGTCATTTGCTAAATCGAAATTAATACGCTCCACAAATCCTTCTGGTGTGAATACGCCATCAGATCCAAATGGAACTTCACGAAGTAAGTAATAACGTAATGCATCTAATCCGTAACGATCGATTAATGTAACTGGATCTACTACGTTTCCTTTTGACTTACTCATCTTTCCATCCTTCATTAAAATCCAACCGTGAGCAAAGACTTTTTTCGGAAGAGGTAAATCTAATGCCATTAAAATGATTGGCCAATAAATCGTATGGAAACGAACGATTTCTTTTCCAACTAAATGCACATCTGCTGGCCAGAACTTCTTATACATCTCTTCATTTTCTGTTCCATAACCTAATGCTGTAATGTAGTTAGATAATGCGTCAACCCATACATAAATAACGTGTTTCGGATTACCTGGAACACGAACTCCCCAGTCAAATGAAGTACGGGAAACTGCTAAATCTTCCAATCCTGGTTTAATAAAGTTATTAATCATTTCATTCTTACGAGACTCTGGCTGAATGAAATGTGGATTCTCTTCATAGAACTTTAATAGTCTGTCAACATATTTACCCATTCTAAAGAAATATGATTCTTCACGAACAAGTTCTACATCATGACCACTGTCTGGACTTTTTCCCCCAACTACTTTGTCACCTTCCATAATTGGATCTACTAATTGATGCTCTGTATAGAATGTCTCATCTTGTACAGAATACCAACCTTCATATTCATCAAGATAAATATCACCTTGATCTACTAGTTGCTTGAAGATTTTTTCGACAACGTCTTTATGACGATCTTCCGTTGTACGGATAAAGTCATCATAGGAGATATCCATCTTCTCCCAAAGTTCTTTAATTCCTGCAACGATGTTATCCACATATGCTTGTGGTGTAACATTTAATTCTTCTGCTTTCTTTTGGATCTTCTGTCCATGCTCATCAGTTCCTGTTAAATAATGAACATTATATCCTTGCATACGCTTATATCGTGCCATCGCATCTCCTGCTACTGTTGTATAAGCATGTCCAATGTGTAATTTTCCACTTGGATAATAAATTGGGGTAGTAATATAAAAGGATTTGTTTTCCTTTGTCATTGTTTTGGACCTCCCGGATAACCTCATATGTATTTATAAATAGTATATCAAAAACTTATATATAAAGTGAAACTTTAATCTGTGAGGGTCTTGTTCATTCCCACGGATTATCAACCCACACCAATCGGACTTTTACGAGCAATCCGACTTCCACTTAACTTCCTTGGCCCAGCCGAATTTAAAATTTAGAATCTTACTACTCGTTAATGCAGGATAAAAACAAGTTCATATTTTTATATTTATCATCTATTACTCATATTTCAAGAAAATATACAGTCATTACCTATAATTTCTTGATTTTTCCGAAAATAAAGTGAAATAATAGTAGAAATTACTCAAATTCTATTATATATAAGAAGTAAGAAATCTATAAATCTTTTTAAAAAATATAGAATTAAAGAATTGACGGAAATGTAAATGATTGGTATCATATGTCCATAGGGTATTTTGTCGAAAAATGACGAATCTAAAAATAGACTCGAAACTTATAAACTATTTCTTTAGGAGGAAAAGAATTATGAAATCTACTGGTATCGTTCGTAAAGTTGATGAATTAGGTCGTGTAGTAATTCCGATCGAATTACGCCGTACTTTAGGTATTGCAGAAAAGGATGCTCTTGAAATCTATGTTGATGACGAGAAAATCATCTTAAAAAAATATAAGCCAAACATGACTTGCCAAGTAACTGGTGAAGTATCTGATGGTAACCTATCTTTAGCTGAAGGTAAAATTATCTTAAGCAAAGAAGGCGCTGAGCAAATCTTAAACGAGCTTCAAGATTATATCGAAACAGCAAAATAAGCTTCTCAATTATGAGAAGCTTATTTTTTATCGACATGATAGATTTGATATACATCGCGTTTCGACAAATCTCGATCTTTAGCGACTGTTTTTATCGCCTCTTTTGAATTCATACCTTTTTCGTTTATATAATGTTCAATATGATTATATACTGAAATAGATCCCCACCATTTTTCTTCTGGAGCAGGTTCTTCCGTTGAACCAGCTACTAAAATACAAAACTCACCACGAACTTCATTTTGTTTCGTCCACTCAATTGCTTCTTCAACTGTTCCTCGAATAAATTCCTCGAATTTTTTCGTTAACTCTCGGCATAATACGATTTCTCTATTTCCCAATACTTCTTGCATCGAGATTAAAGTATCATCCAGGCGGTGAGGCGCTTCATAAAACATCATTGTAGTTTGTATGTAACGAAGCTTCTCTAACTCCATTTTTCTTTCTTTTTTATTTCTTTGTAAAAACCCATAGAAATAAAACTGTTTTGTTTCAAGTCCTGATGCAATTAATGCTGTAAGGGCTGCATTTGCCCCAGGAAGCGGGATTACATGATATTGCTCAGCTACCGCCTCGACAACAATATCATAGCCTGGATCGGAAATACACGGCATACCAGCGTCACTAACAAGCGCTACAGTCTTTCCTTCATCTAACTTCTCTAATATTTTCTTTCCACTTACTTCTTTATTATGCTCGTGGTAACTCATAACAGGCGTTTCAATTTCAAAATAATTACAAAGTTTTTTCGTTTGTCTCGTATCTTCAGCAGCAATTAAATCCGCTTCTTTTAAAATTCGGATTGCACGAAATGTCATATCTTCTAAATTTCCAATAGGAGTTGGTACTAAATATAAAACTCCCTTTTCACTTTGTTGAAAGCTTTTTTGTTGCCACATAGCGTTCTCCTTTTTGCATATATTCTTCTTTTTGTTTTCTATTTAATTGCTTAAAATAATACTCTGCTTGCATAGCTGTACGCTTATCTTCATGAAATTCTACGTATTTTAAAGCAACAGGAAGTCTAGCACGCGTATACTTAGCCCCTTTTCCGCTATTATGGGTCTCAATCCGCTTCTCTATATGATTTGTATATCCAGCATAGTAACTTCCATCAGAGCACTCCACTACGTAAAAACAATGCTTATTCTTCTCCATATAAAATAGAACGAATCTCCTTTGTATATTCATTATTTTCTTCATATACAAAAAGAGGTGGCAATATTTTTAAATCTGCGTTTCCGTCCTTAATTCCTTCAATTAACAATGTATTCGCTTCTTTCCCTGCCTTAGGATAAACAAATCGTACACGCTTCGGTTCAATTTTGTATTTACGCATTAATGTAACAATATCTAATAAACGACCTGGACGATGTACAAATGCTACTTTCCCGCCTTGCTTTACTAGCTGACTACTTGCAGATACAACATCCTCTAGTGTACACATAATTTCATGACGAGCTATCGCTAAATGTTCATTCATATTTTTTTCAGAGGTTGCAGGTGTTTGGAAATAAGGCGGATTACATGTGACAACATCATATTGATGACGCCCAAGTTTCTCCGGCATATCTTTCAAATCCCCGTGTATTAAGTGAATTCTTTCTTCCAACTTATTGTATTGGACACTTCTTATTCCCATATCATATAAGCGTTCTTGAATTTCTACACCAGTAATATTCCCTTTCGTCCTTGTACTTAATAGAAGGGGTACAACTGCATTACCTGTACACAAATCAAGTAAATTACCTTTTTGAATTGGCACCCAAGCAAAGTCTGCAAGTAAAACAGCATCTAACGAGAAATTAAATACTGATGGGCTTTGTATAATCTTCAAATCTTGTGCTAATAAGTAATCTAAACGTTCATCTTCGTATAAATTCATATGTTGCTCCTTTTCTTACACTTAACCTACCCTATTTCATCTTCTACTAATAAAAAACATATTCGATTCCACTCTCATGTATAAAAAATTACCTTTCCAATTATTATTGGAAAGGTAATTTCACTTTTTATTTAAAAATGACAGGCAGAATAAACAATCTCCCTCTTTACGTACACTTCCATAATGCAGATTACAAATATGAAAACCTTCTTGATATAGTCTTGCTAAATTATCGTAGCCTTCACCAATATCTGTCTTCGGCTTCACTTCTTTACGTTTTTGAGTTTTTTGTTTTTCTTTAATCTGTACTTCTTCAAAGCGGTGTCGCAAATTTTCATTTTCCATTTTTATATGTTGGTTTTCTTCCAGTAACTCTGCAAGATGTTGTTTTAATTCTCCCAACTGTTTGTATAAATGTCCAATTTGCTCTTCCATACTAGAAACCGATGCAAAAATATCTTTTTTCTCCACAAGCACCCACCTCATTAATCTGTGGTTTGACTCGAAACGACCCCTTTATTCACTAACTCATCTAACGTATATTCTACTATCCGTTCCTTGTCTACTAGTTCCACTTGAATTAATCTTTCTAAAATATTTAATCCGATAACACGGCCAGTACCATCCGGGGTTTGTATACGTTGATCTAAATCAGGAAGTTGTTCCTTTGCTGCCTCATATTCATCGTTCTCATATTTTAAGCAACACATTAAGCGACCACATAAACCAGAGATTTTTGCAGGATTTAATGATAAATTTTGATCCTTTGCCATCTTAATGGATACAGGTTCAAAATCCCCTAAAAAAGTAGAACAACAAAGCATACGACCACATGGACCAATACCACCAAGCATTTTCGCTTCATCACGAACACCGATTTGTCTTAGTTCAATTCTTGTCCTAAAAATTGCTGCTAAGTCCTTCACTAGTTCGCGAAAATCAATCCGACCATCCGCAGTAAAGTAGAAAATAATTTTATTGCGATCGAACGTATACTCTACATCTACAAGTTTCATATCAAGATTATGTTCTACTACCTTTTGCTGACAAACTTGATATGCCTCTTTTGCAGCATGTTTGTTCTCTTCAACAATGGTACGATCGTTTTCATTTGCAATGCGAATAACCTTTTTTAGTGGTAATACAACGTCGTTTTCATCAACTTGCTTTTTGGTAATAACTACTTTTCCGTATTCAATACCTCTTACCGTTTCTACAATTACAAACTCATTTTCAGAGATATCGAACTGATTCGGATCAAAGTAATACACCTTTCCGGCCTTCTTAAAGCGAACACCTACTACATCATACAAAACGGTCATCCCTCCTGCAACCGCAACACTAACTGTTCGAACACAAGCTGCGCATTTACATTAGCGTTGATTCTATTTTTTGCCTCTAATATATTAAAGAGAGCTGATACAATGCGCTTCTGAGCGTAGGAGAAAGATTCAAACATCTCTTTCTGCTCATGAAAAACAAGACGATCTTCTTCTCCAAGTTGAACATATAATAAATCCTTATAAATAAGGAGTAACATATCTAAACCTTGCTGTAATTGTTCTTTCTCTCCAAAGTGTTTTCCCCATTTTTCTTGTACAAAAAAAATAGAGGCTTTATCTTTTTCGAGCGCTTCACATAATTTTATCACTAAAGCTCGTGCTTGTGCAAACCATTCATCACTACATAAAGCCAAAGCTTCATCAAAACTATTTGTGAGTTGTGCAGCAAGTGTCGATAAAGATGTCGTAACACCTTCATCCTGTAATCTTCTAATTAAAGATTCCGTAGGTAACGGTCTAAATGTAACAACTTGACAACGAGATAAAATCGTATTTAAAATTTGATGACTTTGTTCAGTAAGTAAAATAGCTGTTGTATCACTACTTGGTTCTTCTAAAAATTTCAACAGTGTATTCGCCGCATTTGCTGTCATACGGTCTGCGTGCTCAATAACATATACTTTTTTATTTGCTTCTAATCCTGTTTTTGAAAACTCTTCTTGTAAATCATGAATTTGCTGCTTCTTAATAGACAATCCGTCTGGTTTTACAATATGTAAGTTTGGGTGGTTACCTGAATCAATTCGCTTACAATTTGTACATACATGACAAGGCTCTACCCCATTCCGCTGAGAACAGAGGAAACTCTTTGCCATTTGAATTGCTGTCGCAAACTTTCCTGTCCCTTTCCCTCCCTCTAATAAGTAAGCGTGGGATATACGCTCTTTTGCGATGCTATTCATCAACATTTTTACACCGATGGGTTGTATAGCAGAAAGCTGCTCCCACGTCTTCGTCATAATGCATACCTCACTTATTTCATTCTTTCCTTCTATTATAACAATTTATCTTCTATAACTTGAATAACTTCTTCTATAAGTTTTTCCATTGGTTGATCAGCATTTACTAATACAATACGATCCGAGAAACGTTCTACAACTTGTAAATACCCTTCACGCACACGTTTATGGAAAGTGATATCTTCCATATCTAACCGATTCACTTCACGTCCTGCATCTTTTGCAATTCGAGCTAAACCAACCTCGGGTTCAATGTCTAGGTAAATTGTTAAACTAGGCATGCAGTCTTCTGTTGCGAAACGATTGATTTCAAATACTTTATCCATACCTAACCCTCTTGCATAGCCTTGATACGCTAAAGAGCTATCTATAAAACGATCACATAATACAAGGTAATCCTCATCAAGTGCCGGCATAACTTTTTCCACTAAATGTTGTCTACGTGCAGCGGCATATAAAAGTGCCTCTGTACGTGCTTCCATCATCGTATATTCTTGCTTATGTAAAATCGTTCTAATCTCCTCAGAAATCGCAATACCACCTGGTTCTCTTGTCGCCATTACCTTTTGTTCCTTTTGTTCAAAGTATGGCAATAAACCTTGAATTAACGTTGTTTTACCCGAACCTTCTGGCCCCTCAATTGTTACAAATAATCCCTTCATCCTAAAACCTACTTTCTATATCATACACTTTCATATATTTCGTGCTACCTTGAAAACGAGCGCCTGCTCTCTCTAAATGCATAATTTGCTCTTTATGTTCTGAAGTAATTCTTTCTCCATACATAATCAATGGAATACCAGGTGGATATGGAATTACCATTTCCGCCGCTATCATCCCAACTGCTTCTTCTACAGATACTACTTTTGTTTCATATCCTTCCAGTTGTTTATATGTATACGGCAGGGGAGAAATTTCTCCTTTATAAGTATAACGAATAGATTCCGTCTTGTCTTTCACCTCATAAGGTTGCAATGCCGCCCGGATCATCTCTATAGCCTTCATATACTTCTTATTTACTTGCAAAGGCAAAATAAATAAGACATTATATGGATCTGCCATTTCGGTATATATACCAACCTTTTCTAATACGGACTGTAATTCGTATCCTGATAACTGACAACGCGTCTGTATGGTAACTTTTAGCTCGTCTTGTAATGGATATTGTAAAATAGCTAATTGTGGGATAGAAGACAATTCTTCTTTAAATTTCTGTAAAAACTCGACAATTTCATCATGTCCCTTTTCTTTTATACGCGCTATCGTAAAGCGTGCAATATCAAGGGAAGCCATAATTGGATACGATGGACTACTAGATTGTAGCATACTTAAATAAGTAGAAACTTTTTCTTCTTTCACTAAGCGGCTATTTATATGTAAATAGGATCCCATCGTCATCGCAGGTAATGTTTTATGTGCGGAATGAACTACAATATCTGCACCATATGCTAAAGCTGACTTTGGAAATGCCCCACCTAAACAAAAATGAGCTCCATGCGCTTCATCTACTAACACAGGAATTTTATGTGCATGTGCATAAGCAATGCTTGCCTCTAAATCCATCCCCATACCATAATAATTAGGATGTGTTAAAATAAGTGCTTTCGCATTTGGATATTTTTCAATTGCTTCCTTAATAATCTCATCATGAATTCCCACGGGTACGTTATAAGCTTCATCAATCCATGGATCTAAAAAAATTGGATTTGCTCCTGCTAATTTTAAACCATTAATAATTGATTTATGACAATTTCTTTGTACAAGAACAATATCATGTTCCCTACAGCAAGACAAAATCATTGCTAAGTTCCCGACTGTTGAACCATTAATTAAAAAATAACTTTTGTTCACTCCATATACATCAGCTAATAATTGTTGTGCCTCATCTATACATTCAAACGGACTATGTAAATCATCTAACCCTGATAACTCAGTTACATCGATAGATAGTATATCTTTAAACTCCTCTACTGCCCCTTGAGGGAAGTTTAAACCATTTTTATGACCTGGAACATGAAAGGATAACGGCCTTCTTTCTTTAAACTCTATTAATGCTTCATATAAAGGTATGCGATTTTGATTCATCTATATCTCTTCCTTATTATTTCATTCTTTCTCTATTATACAGAACAAAAAAAATAATAGGCATATGCCTATTTAAAAATATGATACTTCTAATTTCCGAAGCTGTTTTAAATAATATATATACTTCGGATCATTTGTTTCTGTATTCACCATGTCCTTTTCACATTCATAACATATTAAATTATTATAAACATATATCCCTTCTTTTCTTTCTGTCTCACAAACAATACAAACTTCGTTTTGTGATTTCATATCTTTCCCTCCCTATTTAATTTAAATGGACATATTTTATACTTCTATTCCTTAACAATTTACAGAAAAATATACATCGATTTCTTATATAATATGATTCATCCTTGGGCAACGTGTTTGTATTACCATTACTTCTTTTTGCATACTGTTTGAAAACACAAAAAAACACAAGTCAAAAGACTTGTGTTTTTAGTTGCTTGGCGACGTCCTACTCTCACAGGGACAAGGTCCCAACTACCATCGGCGCTAGAGAGCTTAACTTCCGTGTTCGGTATGGGAACGGGTGTGACCTCTCTGCC
>NZ_JBQAIE010000024.1:0-43234 GCF_051918845.1 Bacillus cereus group sp. MYBK101-2
TACCTCATTTCTATCGTTGATTCCATTATAACGAGGTTTTTTGATAAAAATACACAAAAACCCCGAATCATGGGGCTTTTTTTTAGTGTCCATGATTCGGGGTACAGTTCACCTATGGGATCTAGGTTTTTTTTTATAACTTAATTTGACATATACAGTCTAACTGTATAAAATCAAACTATACAGTTGAACTATATAGTTTAGCTATATATTTATCGTTACATTGGAGGTCTTTATGAATAGAGATAAAAATTTACCATTAACGGAAACGACGTATTACGTTCTTTTAGCTTTATTAGAGCCAGCACATGGTTATTTAATTATGCAAAAGGTGGAGGAACTGAGTAATCATCAAGTAAAAATCGCAGCGGGTACATTGTATGGGGCGGTTGAAAATTTATTAAAACAAGGGTTAATAGAATCGGTAAAAAGTGAAGATAAACGAAGAAAAGTGTATGTCATTACGGAACGCGGGAAAGAAGTATTGCATTTAGACTTTATGAGAATGCAGCACATTATTGAGGTTACAAAGAGTTTATTACACGTATAGTTAGGGGGAAACGATGATGTGGAGATTGAAATTCTTTTTAGACTTTGAGAAAGAGGAAAAATGGTTAGAAGAGATGGCTTGGAAAGGCTATCAACTAGAAAGCAATACATTTGGTTATACATTTAGATATACAGAGCCGGAAGATGCGACGATTAGAATAGACCATAGAGTATTTAGTAGAAAAAGTGAATTTATTAATTACTGCACGTTATTTGAAGATAGTGGCTGGGAGCATATAGCTGGTAATCGTTGGTCAGGTACGTACTATTTTAAAAAGGTAAATGAGGAAAGTGAAGATGACATTTTTTCAGATCAAATGTCACGAGCAGGGAAATATAAACGTCTATCTAAAACATTTTTAGAATTAGCTATATGCTCTATTCCGATATTAATCCTATTTATGTTTAATGACACGATTCGTTTAGGAGCACTTGCAAATCCGAAAGAACTATATTTTACGCCAGGACTATGGGATAAGCAAGGTGTATCATTTCTATGGTCATTCTTATTTGAAACACCATTTGCATTGATGAGAGGCTTTGCATGGTTGTTTATTCCTACTGCAATTGTTATGTATTTAATTTGCTCATATAAAGCACATCGGTTGTATGAAGAGAGAAGATGAAAACAAGCACTTATCAAGTAACATTAAGATAGGCAGAGAAGTATATATTTTTTCTACCAATATGTAGTTCCATTAGGAGATTGCTTATAATGGAATTTAATACATACACAGTAATGCTTATGTTCTTAGCCATTGTCTCAAGCAAGGACTTTTAGGTGTTATTACTACTATTGTTCTTTTGTTAATCGCTGTATGGACTACAAAAAGACCTCATACAGACAACCAGCACAAGTAAATTATTGTATTTCTCAATAAACAAAAATAACTTAACATGGTAAAATAATAGTTGGATGGGAGTCCAATACATATTATTAAAATTAAGATGGTTCAAGTCGGAGGAAGGCACCTTAGGGTGTCTTTTCTTTATTTTGCTAATGAATAGATTGTCCTCTTCTATATAACTCTTTAAAATATAAAATGTGCCATCTTTGCCCTTCCCTTAAGAAGGGAGGGACAGGAATGAAAAAACGTAAAAAAAAGGCGACCAAAAAGGCAAAATCCCAGTCTTTTGTAAGTAATCTAGCATCGTGGACGACAGTACTGAGAAATATTCATTACTTCTTCACGCAAAGCCAGTTTGTAAAACATATAATTCAATTCATCAAAGAACAAATTGGAATGTAAAAAAGTGCTGCTATGATTAGCAACACTCAACTCAAAACTAAAGTAGATGGAACACTGAGCTGAAAGTACTGACCATACTTTCTTCGCACAAGACCAAAGTGATTTAGAAGCGGCAAAGGTGTCAGTGTTCTATCTTCTACTAAGATTATATTTTATTTTGTCCATAATAGACCTATATATACGTTAATAAAAAAGAAATACCCCAGCGACCAACCGGGGTATTTCATGACCGATAGGAATGAAAAAACTTGGCGACCAAACCTAGCTTTTGTGTTATTCCCATAAAATTTAAAAACTAAGCAACATCTTGTTGCACTTTTATTGTATCATTATCTTTCTCTTATTGTAATACATTAGATTATTTTTTAGATAAGAGTCCAATACATATTATTAAAATTAAGATGGTTCAAGTCGGAGGAAGGCACTTTAGGGTGTCTTTTCTTTTTTCTAAAAGAGAGTTTTGCTTTCAAGAAGATACATTTTCAATGGATTACTACCATGAGTATATAGATAAAGTCCATCAAAACATGTATGTTCATGAATATGTAAAATTACATAAAATTTCCGAGAAAAAGAGAGTATACTTTCTTATTGTGTAATAAAGATAAAGCTCGCCTACGGAAATAGGCGAGCTTTTTTAACATATAAAGAAAAGACAACTTTTCAAGTACCTTTCTTTGAGTTGAAACATTTTACTAGGTTAAGTTTTGTGATGATTATTTCTTTTCATTTAAATGAACTAGAGTAGTACATCACTTTAGTTTTAAGCATCCTTCTCAACAAATATGAATATTTTCATTATCCTTTTCACTACAAAGGGTAGTAATTTAGAAGCTAAAAATGCAAGCACGAAAGCAATTGCCCATGTTTTTATCCATGATTTGAGAAATAAAGCTGTATACCCAACATTCATTGAAACCATGACGAAAGAGATAATACTAGATATACCTAAAATCATAAAGAGATTAAAAATTATCGGTTCAAATTTTTTATTGATTTTCAAAATTAACACCTATTTTCTATATATGCTTTGCTGTCCGATTTCACCAACATCTAATCTTACAGTTTGAAATCTATGTTGTCCAGCTTGTTGTACTTTTCTGCAATAGCAATTATTGAGATGTTAACTAGTTTGTCTGGGATGGGAACTCATGATATTGCTATCAAGCTAAGGTTGTATAAATGAACACTTTATCTTTTTTATAGCATTGAAGTTCATTTTGGGGGCGAATGTAATATTACATCATTAAAGTATTAGTTACACTTGAATCGCTGCATATCGCATGTCTTTTCCAATAGTTTTTTAGCAGAAGCAAGCAGCTCCAACGATGATTAATAAAATAAACAATACAACTAATAAAGCAAATCCTCCCGCGAAGCCATAACTATCACCAAAGCCGAGAACAATTCCTCCTTTAAATAGGAGGGGGAAAACAAAGGATCAATTATGTGTTTTAACGGATTCCATTTACTTTATGTATTTATGAATGGAGCAGGTTCTTTTCAAAATAGATTTATTGTTTGAAGGAGTTCAAGGGCAAAATAGGAGAATCTATATTGTTCTTTAAGAAGGAATAAATAAAAAACAAAATATCCAAAAATACAGATAGAAATCCGCTTTTATACCTTTCATTAAAATAATAATAGCATTATATATTGTAAGGAATACTTATCCTTAATTGTAAATGAAAGGGGGGATTGGTATGAGTTATGGCTATGATCATCCTCCTGAAAAACATCATAAACACCACAATGAAACTTTGTCAACGGGTGTATTACGTAGACATTCCGCTACGTTGTTTCTTACTGTGGAAGCTATGAATGTTGATCCAGATGATACTCATACAGTAACTGTTGAAATGTTTGATTGGTCATCGGGTTCTCCGGTATTGTTACCATTAGTAGACCCTTCAACACAGACATTGGCACCTAATCGACGTGTTACTTTTCGTTCAGCAGCTCTTCCTTCAGGTGTTTTTGCTTATGAAGTAAGAATCATTCGTTCGAAAGATAGAGATGTTGTTACGAATGTTTTTGGTCTTAGTGCAATAGTATTTAACCCACAAGAAGGAAATAATGTTTTACAACATGATTTAGCAAAATTAGATCTTAAATAGCTTTTATAAAAGTTTATTTATTGGACAAGATTAAAAAAGAGTAGGATTTTACATCCTACTCTTTTTTAACATCAATTATATTAAAATTTTAAAAGAAATCCTTCATCATTTTCACATCTTTAATATTCACTGTTACACCTTCAACCTTACCCTTCTTCTCATCTTTAGCAATCGTAATTTGCTCCTTATTATCAACCCACACAAGAAATTCTTCTTTTGTGTCATCTTTATATGTAACGGTAATAGTAGAATGTGCCGATTCTCGCTTTTTTTGATCTAAAGTGATTGTTTTAGGCGTGCCTTTTTGAACTGCGGAAACGATAGATTGTATCATTTCTTCGTTGTCTGTTTGAGATTTTGAAACGTTGTTATTTATTGTGCTAAGTATTTCAATGTCTGTAATATTTGCGGATTTTAATTGAAAGGTAGTTTGTGTATGTTCTTGCTTAGCTTGTGAAGCTTTATCTGTAGATAAGGTGCTTGTACAGCCTATTAAAGTGAAAGATAGAGCGGTTAGAGCGCATATAGATATAATTTTTTTCATAGTATCCCTCCTCACGTTTAATTGTAACAATTTTCTGTTAATTTAGGTAGTTATTGTAAGGAGAAGATGTTTTTAAAATGGTAAATGATGTTGTTCATTCTCTATTAAAAGCAAAATTCACATAACTTTTTTCATATTTTATGTTTAACATTTCGAAAATAGGTGTACTACATATAATATAACAAATAATTCATTTTAAAGGAGGAAGTTAAAGATGGAAACGAAGTATAGTAAACCTTTTGTATATGAATTTATTACGGAGAAAGAGGTCATGAATGCGGCGAATGATCTAGTGAAGAAAGGAATAGACCAAAAAGATATTTACGTATTAACACATGAGAAAGAAAGGACAGACAGAATTGCAGACAATGCAGACGTGAATACAATTGGAATAAAAGAGGAGGGGCTTGGGACAAGCATTATTAATGTCTTTCAAAAAACGGGAGATCAGTTAAGAAATAAGATGCAGGAGTTAGGGCTTAATGAAGAAGAAGCGAACTTCTACGAAGAAAAGCTAGATGAAGGGAAGATCTTGTTATTCGTTAAAGATTTAGAGAGAGTCGGTGAATGGTTACAAGAAAGAAGATGCACGTATTCTATTTAAATTTGTATCCTGTAAATCTATAAATCTATTACGAAAAGGAGATGGGAAATATGAGTGAGAGCGGACTAAAAGAACAAATTACTGGTAAAGTGGAAAAGACAAAGGGACAAGTAAAAGAAGGAATTGGTGAAGTTACAGAAGATAGAAAGTTGAAAAATGAAGGGAAGTGGGACAAGACGAAGGGAACGATAAAAGAAAAAGTCGGAAAAGTTAAACAAAAGATAAGTGATGGGTTGGATAATAAAGAATAATACATGTTTATCAAGCTTTGGTTACATACCAAAGCTTGATAAATCCAATATAAAACGAATATAGGAGGGTTAATTGTGGGACTTATTATTACGTGTATTGTAGGTGGACTTATTGGTGCGTTAGCTGGAATGATTACGGGAAAAGACTTTCCTTTAGGTATAGTTGGTAATGTGATTGCCGGATTAATCGGATCTTGGGTAGGTAGTGCGTTATTTGGTCATTGGGGTCCTGAATGGGGAGGCATCTTTATTCTTCCAGCGTTATTAGGTGCAATCGTCTTTATTTTAATTGTTACATTCTTCTCTAGAATGCTACGGAAAGCGTAAGGTCTATAATGAATAATAATCTTAAGTTTATTATATATAGCTATAAAGTTAAAAGAGTGATAAATATACATAAAAAAGCATCCAAATTAGTTTAATTGGATGCTTTTTTAATGTAATCTGCATAGGAATGAGCGGGAGATGAAGGTCCCCCGCTCATTGAAATTACACTTTCTATTATGTATTAAACCATCGTTACTTTCTTACAATTGTTTATTCTTACGACTTGCCTTGGTTCTATATGAGGTAAGTCCTCGCTATTACCTATATCCACTACAATCGTATTCGTTAGTATATTAATAATGGAACCAACTAATTTTGTAGCATGATCGTGTCGATAAGAAAATTGAACGAAATCTCCCTTTTTAAAGTTGTGCTCTTCCATAGATAGATCCCCCTAAAAATAATGTTTATACATTATACATACACAAATTTATAAGGTTTAAACATTTGGTATTATTTTTTACGTGTTAAGCCGAGAAAGGTGTGGAAAATTTATTTATAATAAAAATAAAAAAATATGTTTAAAACTAATTTTTATGGGTAATTAACATAGTAGTAGTTTGAGATAAGGGGGCGGAAATGATGAATTTGGGAATAAATATTTTGCAAAATGATGTAGGGTATACGGTACAGCTTAATGGTGAAATTGATGCATATACGGCATCAGATTTGAAAAATAAGATCATGCCTATTGCGAGCGAAAAAGAGGTTCATATGGTAGTAGATTTTACTGAGGTAGAGTATATGGATAGTACAGGTTTAGGTGTTTTTATAGCTCTATTAAAAGCGGTTAAGAAAAATAATGGAAAGCTAGAGTTTATTGGTGTATCTAAAAGACTAAAAAGATTATTTGATATTACAGGGTTAACAGAAATATTAAATTTGAATTCCGATTTTGAAAAAGTAGAAAGAAGGTGACTAGGGATGATGGAGAGATTTGAAAAGATAGAAATGAAAATTCCTGCAAAGGCAGAATATGTGGCTATTATTCGTTTAACGATGGCTGGTGTTGCGAATCGAATGGGCTTTGCTTATGACGATATAGAAGATATGAAAATTGCTATTAGTGAAGCATGTACAAATATTGTACAACATGCATACAAAGAAGACGTTGGAGAAATTGCAATTGTCTTTGGGCTATATGAAGATCGATTAGAAATTATGGTTGCGGATAATGGGGTTAGCTTTGATTTTAATAACTTAAAAAGGAAAGTTGGTCCGTATGATATTAGTAAACCAGTAGAACATTTGCCGGAAAATGGTTTAGGTTTATATTTAATCAATACGTTAATGGATGATATACAAATCATGCATGATGAGGGCATGACAGTTTTAATGACAAAATATATACAAAGAGAGCAGGTGGAGAATGATGGAAATCCAATCTCAACCTACGAATCTTACTAAAGAAGACGTTATGAAACTAATTGCAGAATTTCAACAAAACCAATGTGATGAAGCGCAAGAAAGGTTAGTTGAGCATTATAAAAATCTTGTCTATTCCATTGCATATCGCTATTCAAAAGGCGGGCCGATGCATGAGGATATTATACAAGTAGGCATGTTAGGGCTCTTAGGCGCAATAAGAAGGTATGATTATTCGATAGGGAATGCTTTTGAGCCTTTTGCAATACCTACGATAGTAGGGGAAATAAAGAAGTATTTGCGTGATAAAACTTGGGGCATTCACGTTCCAAGGCGAATTAAAGATTTAGGCGGAAAAATTAAACTTGCGATAGAGGAGTTAACAGATCACCTGCAACGTTCACCGAAGATTATAGAGATTGCAGACCATTTAGGACTATCCGAAGAGGAAGTACTAGAAATTATGGATGCGAAAAATAATTATCGAGTATCTTCCTTAGATGATGTAGTTGAAAATGCATCTGATGGAAGTTCGGTAGCGAGAATTGAATCTGTAGGTGAAGTAGAGCAAGGATATGAAGAGACAGAAAGGCGTCTCGTATTAAAAGATATTTTTAACGTATTAAATGAAACGGAAAAGAGTGTTATTCATTATATATTTGAAGAAAATTTAAATCAAAAAGATACAGGGGAACGGTTAGGTATTTCACAAATGCACGTTTCTCGTATTAAAAGACAAGCGATAAGTAAATTGAAGCAAGCCGCATTTTTAGATACATAAAAAATTTAAAATAATGATGTTTAAAACATGGGAAAAGGGGTACGTATTAAGTATAGGAGGAGATATAAAAATGTCACACGATGTGAAAGAACTAATCGAAGGATTGAATGAAGATTTAGCAGGAGAATACGCAGCAATTATTATGTATAACCATAATGCAGCAACAGTTTCTGGTATATATAGACAAGTGTTAAAACCTTTCTTTGAATCTGAAATTAGTGATGAACAAGGACATGCCCTATATTTAGCGGAGAAAATTAAGACGTTAGGTGGTACACCTACTACGATCCCTTTACCAGTGAAACAAGTAGAAGACGTTAGAGAAATGTTAGAAGAAGCTAGAAAGTCAGAATATGAAACAATTAAGCGTTATGAAAAGAGAAAAGAACAAGCAGCGAAATTAAATATGACAGAGTTAGTTGTAAAGTTAGAAGATATGATCGCAGATGAAACAAATCATATGGAAGAATTGGATCGTCTTTTAAGTGATAAAGCAATGGTGTTAAATTAAAAGTGGAAACTTATAGAGTGAAAGAACAAACTCTCATTTCTGGGGGTTTGTTCTTTTGCTATATAAAAAATATGTTTGAGTAGGAAATTTTCATTTTATAACTGAGTATGTAATACTAGAAAAATAGAAAATAATAATCGATTTACATTTTATATAAGAAAAGGGGAAATCACTTGTGTCCATTTTAATTGTAGATGATAATCCGGTGAATATCTTTGTAATTAAGAAGATTTTAAAACAAGCCGGATATCAGGATCTTGTATCACTTAATTCTGCACAAGAGCTTTTCGAATACATCCATTTTGGAAAAGATTCTTCCAGGCATAACGAAATAGATTTAATACTATTAGATATTATGATGCCTGAAATTGATGGACTTGAAGTTTGTAGGCGATTACAAAAAGAGGAGAAGTTTAAAGATATCCCTATTATTTTTGTTACAGCTTTAGAAGATGCGAATAAATTAGCTGAAGCACTTGATATAGGTGCAATGGATTATATTACAAAACCAATAAATAAGGTTGAATTGTTAGCGCGTATGCGTGTAGCACTACGCTTGAAATCGGAATTAAATTGGCATAAAGAACAGGAAGAAAATCTTCGGAATGAACTAGATTTAGCTACGCAAGTACAAAGAAACTTATTAAGTAGCCCATTAAGAGAAGAGCATATAAAAATCGAAGCAAGTTATTTACCTTCATTTAAACTAGCTGGAGATATGTATTACTGGTATAAAATCGATGAAAACCGCTACGGTATTATATTATTAGATGTGATGGGACATGGTGTATCCGCTTCCTTAGTTTGCATGTTCATTTCGTCTGTATTACGTGAAACGATTAAATGTTTAATCGATCCAGAACTCGTCATGAAAGACTTAAATAAATATATGACTCTTTTACATAATGAGAATGACAATATTCCATATTATTTTACAGCGATATACTTAGTAGTTAATACAGAAGATAGAACGATTGAATATGTAAATGCAGGACATCCTTCTGGATATGTTTTAGTTGATGAAACAAATGTAGTGGAACTAAATCGCGGGAGTTGTGCGGTAGGATTTTTTGATGAGATAAAAGTTGAAAAGACAGTTATACCTTTTGAGAAAAATGCTCAAATCGTATTGTTTACAGATGGTGTACTTGAAGCAATAGCAAATGATGAATTTGTGGCTGAAGAGAAATTACGTACTTTTACAGAAAGAAAATGGGGAGAGTTAGAAGAAGAGATAGAAGGGTTTTACAAGGAAGAACAGAAGGAAGCACAATCAGATGATATGTGTCTTATTATGATACAAGCGAATGCGAAATAAAAAGCGTATGAAATCCAAATAGAGGATTTCATACGCTTTTATTGTATTTTTTGATAGATTTGTTCGTGTGGATTAAATTGCGTATAATGCGGCATGATATCCGAGAAACGAAGAGTTTCTTTATTTCCTAAACATAGGAATCCATTGTGACTTAAACTTTCATAAAATAGTTGCTGTACTTGGTTTTGAAGTTTACTCGTAAAGTAAATTAAAACGTTACGGCAAAGGATAATATGAAATTCGTTAAAAGATTGATCGGTTACTAAATTATGTTGTGCAAAAATAATGTTTTGTAACAGTGAAGGATTAAAATAAGCAAAACGACTATCCGTTGAATAATAGTTAGAAAATGCTTGTGTACCGCCAGCTTGTAAATAATTTTTCGTATAAGTTTGCATTTTATTTAATGGAAGAATACCTTGTTTTGCTTTTTCTAACACATTTGTATTCATATCTGTTGCGTAAATAACAGCTTTTTCACTTAATCCTTCTTCATGAAGTAAGATGGACATGGATAATACTTCTTCACCAGTGGCACATCCAGCATGCCAAATTCTAATTTCAGGATGCTTTCTTAATTCAGGAATAACATGCTCTCTTAGCGCCTTAAAAAAGATAGGGTTACGGAACATCTCAGTTACATTGATCGAGAAATCATTTAATAACTGTTCTAAAACCCCTTCCTCATGAATTACTTTTTCAATTAACTTTGAAATGGTAGGGATATTAGAAATCTGCATTCGATTACAAATCCGCCTATAAATAGATGTGCGAGCGTATTGGCGAAAATCAAATCCTGATAGTTTAAATACCGCTTCTAATAGTAAGTCAATTTCTAAGTTCGTACGCTTATCCATATCTACTGATGGATCAAAATTATAATACTTATTTTCCACTGAAACGAAACCTCACTTATTTTATTAACCATACACTCATTACCGAATAGAGTTGATGTAAATTTAATGGTTTACTTATATAATCTGAAGCGCCAGCAGATAAACATTTTTCCTTATCATTTGGCATTGCTTTAGCAGTTAATGCGATAATAGGTATTTCATGTAACCCTAAGTTCATTCGGATATGTTCCATCGTTTCATAACCGTCCATATTTGGCATCATAATATCCATTAAAATAAGGTCGATATTTGTATTGTTTTTTAGTATTTCTAAACACTCTAGGCCGTTTTGTGCAGTAATGATATTGGCATGTTGTTTTTTTAATGCATTTTGTAATGCAAATATATTCCGATGATCATCATCGACAATTAAAATAGTTTTCTCTTGGAAGACGTTATTTGTTTCTGGAATCACGATAGTTTCCTCGACAACTTCAGCAGGAATAACTTCATCTACCGTTGCTGCGACTTCTAAATTAGATAACTGTATATCATGTAATCCATTTGGAAGGTTAGGAATATATACAGTGAAAGTACTACCTTCTCCTACATGACTTTCTAACGTAATCCAACCACCTAATAGTCTAGCAAACTCTTTACAAATAGATAAACCTAATCCTGTACCACCATACTTCCGAATCGTTGCGCCATCCGCCTGTTGAAAGGCTTCGAAAATAAGTTGATGCTGTTCTTTAGCGATACCGATACCAGTATCTTTTACTGAAATGGTTATCCAGTCTTTACTTATAGACTGCATATCATGACTCAAGTTGCTTGTTTCTATTGAATCGAAATGTAAAGAGACGGATCCTTTTTCCGTGAATTTAAATGCATTGGATAATAAGTTTTTAATAATTTGTTCAATCCGTTTTGCATCTGTATAAAACAGATCAGGAATCGTGTCACTGTCTTCAACAGTAAATTCAACATTTTTTTGTGCAGCGATATGTAAAAAGTTTTGCTGCATACTTGCTGCCATATCACTTATGTTCGTTGCTTCAAAAATGACATCTAGTTTTCCGGCTTCTACTTTCGATAAATCTAGTATGTCATTAATTAAAGTAAGTAAATCCTTCCCTGATGAATGAATGACGGTTGCCAATTCAATTTCATCATCGGATAAATGATTATCATGATTTTCTTTCAACATTTCAGATAATAGTAAAATACTATTTAACGGTGTGCGTAATTCATGAGACATATTTGCTAGAAATTCTGATTTGTATTTTGAGCTACGTAATAACTCACTTGCTTTTTCTTCTAATTCTGATTTAGTAATTTGTAAGTCAGCTGTCTTTTGCTCCGCCTCTTCCGTTCTAGACTCTAATTGTTCATTTGTAGTTCTTAATTCTTCGGCTTGCATTTGTAGTTCCTCAGCTTGCGTTTGCAATTCTTCTGATTGAACTTGTAGCTCTTCTGTCATTGCTTGTGATTCATGTAAAAGGGTTTGAATTCGCATACGTCCCATAATACTATGGATTGTTAAACCAAGGTTATCAACGGTTTGTTGAATTAAATCTTGATGTAAGTCTGAAATCTCAGTTACACTTACTAACTCCATTACTGCAATCACTTCATCCTCAAATAAGACAGGGATGACTAGTAAATTTTTAGGGCGTATTTCTAATAATCCAGTAGTAACGTAACGAAACTCTTCAGGTATGTCCCTAAGAATAAAACTTTTCTTCTCTAAAGCAGACTGTCCAATGAAACCTTCACCCATTTTAATGGATTGTTTTCCAATATCAATACCTTGATCGGCGAAAGAAGCTTTTTTCACAAAGTAGACAGTTTCTTCAACTTCTTCACGTACATAAAACGCGCCGCAAGAAGTTTGCGTTTTTTGTATAATGCCACTCAAAATTTTGTTACCTAACATCTCAATAGAAGATACACCTTGATACATTAAAATTAATTCTGCAATCTCCGTTTGTAACCACTCTCTTTTCGATATTTCGTCTAGCAGATGGTTCGTTGTATGAGCAAGATCTTTTATTTCATCATGTGTATTTACATGAATTCTTTCCGTAATTTTTTCTTTAGAAGAAATGGATTTAATAGCTTGAATTACATTTTTAATCGTTTTTGTAATGGAATTGGAAATATAAAGTGAAACGATAATGGCAACACAAGAAAGTAAGAACAATAAACTGTATAACCAAATCTCTAATTTATTATTTTCAATATCTAATTGTGCAGCTCTTTTTTTCGTTAATTGCTCCTCTACACTACGGAAGTCAGTTAGCTGCGACTGTAATGACTGAATTTGAGTTGTGTCGATTGCTTTTATGTTATTACTAGTATTGCTTGTAATTAGTGGGTGAATCTCTTTATTAATCCAACTAGTAATGTTTTCGTTAATCTGTCTTAATTTTTCTTGCTGAGAGGGGTTATCCTCTAATAGAGCAAAAAGATCATGATAATGTTTTTCGTAATCCTTTTCCGTAGCGTTAAGGGATTGAACATAATTTGCATCATTAGAAGTGATAAAGCCTTTCGCCTTATTTTCTATTGTTAGCAAGTCTTTTTCCACTTGGTTCGTTAAATTGAGAACTTTAAAATCGTGATCAATAATAAAATTACGAGATTTTTGTAAATTGGAAATCTGATTGTTTAACATAATAAAAGAAATAAGTAAAAACAAAATGATAACTAAATAACCAGCCATAATTTTGTAGCGAATACTAAATTTTGCTTTCGATTTCATTAAAAATTCCTACCTTCAAGGTTATTAAAAGTTTTCTATTTTAAAGAATGAAAAACGTAATATATATTATATCAGTTTTCATAAGGCCAAACTAGAAATCCCCCTATTGTATTAGGGGGTTCGTTTTGAATAGAGGAAATTATTTTGAAGTATAAAACTATATATGAAAAGTAACAATCGAGGGAATAGGGAGATAATAAAACCTTTAAGAAGGAAAGAGTGTTCTTAAAGCTCTTTTTGCATCTACTCCTTCAAATATAAATAATACAAGCTCCCTCTTTTTTACAGTAAGGAAAAATGATACTAATGTGCTTAAGTTTTTAATAGAAGTAAGTGTTCCTTGTTTACTTATAAATACATTTGTTTGAAATGTTGTCATTAAAGCATAAAAATGATGAATCTGCGTTATTGTAGGTGTTTCATTATAAGAAATAGTAGTAGAGTGAATGGCGTTCATCGTAATTTTCCTTTCCATATAATAAGCATAACAATATAAACGTACCCGTTTTAAAAAATGTTAAACATATAAAATTAAAAAAATATAATTATAGTTTTTTACGTTTAAAAAGGGATGGTAAGGGTATACATATACCATAAAGAGATTGACCGAAGATGGATTGTAAAGTTTTAGTCTATAAAAATATACTTGTACTTTAAATAAAAAGGAGACTGTTACATATGGATAAAATGATAACGGATATTACATTTGATTTCATTTACTTGTTAAGTAGTTCTCTTGTAGTCCTTTTATTGTTAGCGTTTTTCGTAAATGGGTATGTGAATAAAAAAATTAGTGTATATAAAAACGAAGAGTAATAAAGATACGTTATATAAAATTTTAGGAGGTTAATAGTTATGAATGTAGATAGAAAAATAGTAGGTGTTTTTCAAACAATTGATGATGCAGCACTCGTTATTAATGAATTAAAGGAAAAAGGATATTCGGCAGATAACATTTCAGCTATTGCGAAAGATCAAAAGGAAATTGAACATCTGGAAGAAAAATCGGGTGAAAAAGTGAATCATGAAACTGCACATAAAGCGGATATCTTTTCAGCGACAGGGCTTGTAGCAGGAGGAGTAGCAGGCGGACTCGGTGGTTTATTAACAGGTCTTGGTGTACTTGCTGTATCTGGACTAGGCCCAATTGTAGCAGCAGGACCTATCGCAGCAGCTATTGGAGGAGCCGGTATTGGCGGAGGAGCTGGAAGTTTAATAGGAGCATTTATAGGGTTAGGAATCCCTGAAGAACATGCTAAAAAGTATGAAGAATATATTTACGATGGAAATATATTAATTTTAGTAGATGCAAAATTAGATGATAAGTTAGAAATCTATGAAATATTTGATAAGCATAATGCTTATAACTCGGATTTCTTTAAATAAAATGTAAACAAAGTAAATATCGTTTTTGATCTTACAACTTTGGCGCGACCGAGGAGTCGTATGACTATAAGAGAGGAAGGGCTTATAGTAAAAGATCAAGTCTTACTATGATATTGAAAAGGGGAGAGGTGTCTTTTCGTGATTGTAAAAATATTAAAGGATAGTAGTAATAGTTTCCTTTGTACAGTTCAAAATAAAAACGGAGAGAAGTATGTGAAGAAATGGTTTCGTAAACATGAAAATAATGAAGAATTAGGGCGACCAACTTTTAAAGAAGTAGAACGCGACTGGAAAGAAAATAGAGAATCGTTTATGTATCCAAATGTTAAAGCGCTTTATTAAACATACTAGGCATTTTATTATTACAAAACTGTCACATTCCTGTAAGGTAATTCAATAGATTCGTTGCTTGTTCCATGCCATAATAAAGACATAAGAAAGCTAATCAAAAAATATAAGTTATAGGAGAGTGTCAGTCATGATTGTAACAACAACGTCTGGAATTCAAGGTAAAGAAATTATTGAGTATATTGATATCGTAAATGGTGAAGCTATTATGGGTGCAAATATTGTCCGCGATTTATTCGCATCTGTTCGTGATGTTGTCGGTGGTCGTGCTGGTTCTTACGAAAGCAAGCTAAAAGAAGCTCGTGATATCGCAATGGATGAAATGAAAGAACTTGCAAAACAAAAAGGTGCGAACGCTATCGTTGGCGTTGACGTAGATTATGAAGTTGTTCGTGATGGAATGTTAATGGTTGCTGTAAGTGGTACAGCTGTACGTATATAAGTAAATGAAAAACAGGCTCCCCCTTGAAGTTTATGCTTTGAGGGGATTTTTTTGTTTCATGACTAACGTTAAAATGAAGAAGAGTTGATGGAGTTTTATAAATGAGTCAAACGTTATTGTAAAAATGCTAGGATGCTCCTAGCATTTCGTGAGGGGTATTGTATGGGAATTTAAAATAAGCTGACACACTTGCTTATCTCAAATGTAGTATATATTGTTTTCAAAGGGAAAGGTAAGAAATACAACAATCTTTATATATGTTTAACGAAGGTGTTAACTTTATGACAAATAATAAAATTGTTATTTGAGGTAAGAAGAAAAATAATGGTATGAATAGCTTTAGAGAGTGTATAGTTGATAGAAATAAACGATTGAGCATGTAAAGCGTTGTATTACATAAAATTTAGAATGAATGGAGGCGATTACATTATGTTTTGGTTAGGGTGTTTTTTAGGCTATATTGTAGGTTCAGTTATTACATGTGCGCTACTTTACTATGGTTATAGATCTAGAGAAAATAAAAAAGCGGATATACGAGAGAGGGAGGAGAGGAAAATCAATAAAAAAGGTGTATAGGATGTGAAAGGTAAGGTGATAGTATCGATGCAAAAATAAAGGACAGTACATATTGTATATGACTACTATGTACTGTCCCGTTTATTCTTTTTGGATTAGGAAAAGTTGTTTCCTGTCTTACTATAAATTTCATAGGCGAAAAATCCAAATAAATAGCCTATGCCAGCTCCTAAACTAACGGAAAGCAGTGAGAAATCGGGGAAAAACATGCCGAAAATCAAACCGATTATACAGCCGACAAGCATTCCTATAGGTATGAAACTGTCTAATAAGTTTTGAGCTTCTTTTGATTTTTTCTTTCCTAATGTTTCTTCGTTATATTTACGTTCCATTCTCTTCATTACAAATACTACAATTCCACCAACTATTACAATAGGTGCGAGTGCCGAAATGAACCACATGTTAGAAGCTCCTTTCGTTTTTTAACTAAATTATACCATATATTAACATTTTTGATTTAAGCAGAGATAAGATCTTTCGCTTCACTTTTTCTTTTGTTCATAATTAAAGTTAATAGGAATAAAACGAAGCTTAAAAGTGCCATTATAATAAAAACTTGCGTATAACTATTAAAATAATCACGAGCGATTCCTGCTAGGACAGGAATGAATCCGCCCATAATATATCCTCCTGACTGCATCATAGCAGTCCATGCACTCGCATCTTCTGAAGTTTTTGTTTCATATAGCGGTAGCATAAGAGCGAGTGGAAATACACCGCCGAGCCCGATACCTAGTAAAATCGAAGGAATCCATGGTGTAGTTAATGGGTAAATCATAAGCGATAAACCTATGAGTACAAAGCATATGCTCCCTAATAACCAAAGTGCTCTGTTTTTATAATTATCCGCTAATGTCGGAATTAAAAAGCTACATATCATTTGAATCACTGTAAAAACAGTTATAAGAGTACCCGCTTGCTCGCTACTCACACCCATACTTTGATTTGCCGGCGCAAGCCAAGTCGTAATAGAGTAAAAGATTCCTGATTGTAGCCCGAAAAAGATTGTGAACACCCATGCTTTTTTATTTCTTAAAGGCAAGCCATTATTCTTTTTATTTTGTGTACGCGTATTCTTTTTTCGTTTCATAACTGGATACCAAAACATAATAGCGATAATAGTTAGTACACCCCAAAAAGCGAGTGCCATATTCCAAGATCCTTTTAACACATGTTGTAAAGGAATCGTTAACCCTGCACTTAAAGAAGCACCAGTTCCCATACCTACTGAGTATATGCCAATCATTAAGCCGATTTTCGTAGGGAATTTCTCTTTAATAAAACCTGATAGTAACGGACCTGCAAGTGCAATTCCAATACCGATAAATAAAGCACTCACGAATAATGTGGAAATAGAAAAGGTAAAAGCCCTCATACATGTTGCCAAGCCGATTAAAATAAGACAAGCCATAATTGATTTTTCTGCCCCATATTTTTTAATTACCTTTCCAGTCAGTAAGGCGAATGTCCCCATACAAAAAACAGGAATAGCTGTTAAAAAACTAACGGAAAAATTGCTTATATTTAAGTCTTGTCGGATTGTTTCTAATACAGGTGAAATTGATGTAATTCCGATACGCAAATTAATAGAAACAAAAAATAGTGCTAGTATATACAAATAAGTTCGTTTTTGATGTTTCAATTTCATTTTCTCCTCTCATAAACATCAGATGTTATTCAGTATATCATCTGATGTTTAAATGTAATAGATAAGGAGCTTATTTCAGCTCCAAATTTTGAACGGCGTATGTTCGTGCCTCTTCGGCATTTTGTTTTAAAATAGCTTGGAATAACTTTTCATGAATGTCTGAGTTATCTTCATAGTCCACTGTATTTAATATGAATTGGCTTAAAATGTGGCGAAGGGCAGGTACGAAAGATTGATACAAATCAAGTAGAACTTCGTTTTTGCTCGCCTTTGCAATGGCTAGATGAAACTGAATGTCTGCATCTATGTATGCTACATAATTTCCTTCTTGAAGGGCATTTTTTCTTTTACTCAAATGTCCTTTTAAGTATAAAAGATCCTCGTCACTTCGGCGATGTGCCGCTAACATTGCTACTTCTTTATCTAACATATTTCGTGCTTCATACACATGATGTATATTAGCTGCTTGCAGTCGTTTTTCAAATGAATCTTGCGTTGTATTGAGTGAAACAATACGAGTACCTTGTCCTTGGCGAACTTCTAATATGCCGGCATGTACTAATATTTTTATGCTCTCTCGCAATGTTGAACGTCCAACTCCTAACTCTTCCATTAATTGCGGCTCTGTAGGGAGGCGATCACCAACTTCATACTCGCCAGAAAAGATTTTCTCTTGTAGACGTTCCAGCACTTCATCGACTAATTTCCGCCGAGAAACTTTTGAAAAAGATTTCTTTTCGATCATATTCATCTGCTCATCTCCTGTTATATTCGTTTTTATGATAACCAATTTAAGTGCTGTTGACAATGTTATTTTTTAGGTAGTTGAAGCCAGGATACTAAAGTAGGGTTTATTAGACATAAAAAAATCTATTTTGAGAAAATCAATCAAAATAGATTTTTCAACTGCATTTAATAACTCGTCAAAAATACTTTCCCCTTCGTTTTCTCAGCAGACTGCACAACATCAACCGCCGTTTTCACATCCGCTAAATCATATGTAGAATGGACTTTCATAAAACGTAATTGCTTATTTTCTAATAAGCGAATTAAGTGACGAAACGTTTCTTGCCATTTATATGGTGATACTTCTTTATTCCAATGTCGTAAATGAAATATGTTCGCGTGCACTTTTGCTTTCGTGACAATCTCTGCCCAGTTCACTTGTATTCCTGAGAGAAGCCCGATCGTTAAAAAGTGCCCGTTTGGACGTAAGGAGAAAGCTAATGCATTTCCATCCGGTCCTCCGATAGAATCAATCGCAGCATCCGCACCGAGCCCGTTCGTTAATTCCATAACCGTTTCATAAAGCGGGGCAGTGGAAGTATCAATTACATATGCAGCACCAAGGCGCAGTAACTCTTCTGTATGCTTATTATTTCTTGTAACAGCAATTAATCGGAAGTTTAAAATTTGTGATAACTGCGCGAAAAGATGACCAATAGCGGATCCACAAGCGTTCACTAATAAAACGTCATTACTCTGTAAGTTTAACGTTTCTGTACAAGTAACCCACGCCGTAAGAGGATTAATATACATTTGTGCCGCTGTAAAATCATCGATGGAATCCGGAATAGGGACTACAAAATCAGCCGATGTCTTCACATACTCCTGCCAAGTACCTTCTCCGCGTAACGGTAAAACACGTTTACCGATAAGGTCTCTCGTAACGCCTGCACCTACATCTTCTACAATACCAACACCTTCATAACCAGGTATGTTAGGTAATGAGATTCTATGAGCGTACGCTCCGGTAATTGGAATTAAGTCAGATGGATTAATCGGCCTAACTAACATACGAACGAAAACTTCATTATCTTTTAATGGTTCTATATCTTTATATTCAACTTGTAATACATCTTTTGGGTTACCAAACTTGTGAAATTGAATGTGTTTTCCGTGCAAGATAAAAGTGCCCCCTTAGTTTGATTGGGTTTATTATAGCATTTTTGGTTGGAGTGATTATTTCGTTATCAAAAAATAAACGGGAACAGAAATTCGTCGTTTATCTATTTGATGAAATCGATTTCTCCTGAATATATAGTAATATAAGAAAAAGACGCCCTTGTGAGCGTCTTTTTCTAACTTGAGATAGATGCATTATTATTGTTTTACTAGGTTACATAGTTCTCGTATAAAGTTTTCTCACACAAATGATCTGTGTATCAATTTGTTTTTGATATACAGATCATTTGTATGATAATTATTATAGATAATTGCTGAATGATAACCTTACATGAATGCTTTTAAAAGTTCTTGAACTAATGGAATTACTCCACCTACAAATTTTAAAACTGCCATTGCGATTTCCATATGAGTGCCTCCTTTTTTAATGGTAAGATGCAATAAATCTTTATACACTTATTATAGTAAGCGCTTACAATTATATCAATGCATTTCGATATGCAATATTTCATATTTATATTCTGTAATGGGGATGGGAAAAAGCCCCTCTAATTAAAGTTTCACTTTATCAAAATGTAAGCTGCATCTTGTATAATATAATGGTGGAGGTCGAATATGAAAAAAATGAATTCAAATATAGACGTGGATACAAATGTATTGGAAGCGGTATTTATTCCAAGAAGGTTTATTGTTTTATGGATTACACTCGTATATATAGCTTCAATGCTTTTAGAATTTCGTAATAATATTCTCTCAATGGATAGTTTCTTCTTCACAATAATTATTGTTATTCATACTATCTTTCATTGGTATGCAAGTTCATTAAAGAATAGACAATTGTTGTATTTCTTTTTTGTACAACTCTTCATTGTGTTTCTTGCTGCATTTATTGTACCAAATGGTTCAATAGCTATTTTTGTTGGATTAACGCCTATTTTAATTGCCCAAAGTTTATATGTTTATAACAATATATTTAAAGTAATGGCGGTTTTTACTTTCATGTATGCCATATTTTGTACTGCGATTAGTATGAATTATGGTGTGAATAAAGTAGCTATTCTTATCTCTATGTTCCTTTTAGTACTAGCAATTATTATTCCTTTTTCTTATATTAATAAGCAGCAATATGATGCACGTAATCGTATACAGAGCTACATTCAAGAGTTAGAGTCTGCATATATGAGAGTAGAAGAATTGACATTAGCTAATGAAAGGCAGCGAATGGCAAGGGATTTACATGATACGTTAGCGCAAGGTGTAGCGAGCTTAATTATGCAATTGGAAGCAATAGACGCCCATATGCAAAAAGGGAATACAGGGCGATCTCAAGAGATTATGAAACAAACTATGATAAGAGCGAGACAAACTTTACATGACGCAAGGCTGGTTATTGATGATTTGCGTCATACTACTAATTCATTTAATAAAGCTGTAGAGGAAGAAGTTCAACGTTTTTCTGAGGCTACGTCTATACATGTGAGATTTACTATTCAAAGCCCCCCGCATATTTCAAGATTAGTAAAGGAACATTGTTTATATGTAATTAGTGAATGTTTAACGAATATCGCAAAACATTCGCAGGCAACAGATGTACATTTGAAAGTTGAATATAGCGATAACCTTGAAAAACTTACTATTGAAGTTGAAGATAATGGAATTGGTTTTGACACTGGATATATCGGTAAGAATCCTGGACATTACGGCTTAATTGGCTTAAATGAGCGAGTTCGATTGATTAATGGAGAAATATATATATTGAGTGAAAAGATGAAGGGTACGAAAGTGTGTATTCAAGTACCTATCAATAATGAAGGAGATAGCGATGAAGTATAACGTATTAATTGTGGATGATCATTTCGTTGTAAGAGAAGGTCTGAAATTAATAATAGAAACGAGTGATTCATTTCAAATTATAGGTGAGGCTGCAAACGGAGAAGAAGCCCTTTCTTTCATAGAAAAAAAGAAACCTGATGTTATTTTAATGGATTTAAATATGCCTAAAATGAGTGGTTTAGAAACAATTGAGGCTTTAAATAAAAAACAAAATCATACGCCGATTATTATATTAACTACTTATAACGAAGATGAATTAATGTTAAAGGGAATTGAGCTAGGAGCAAAAGGATATTTGCTAAAAGATACGGATCGTGAGAATTTGTTTCGAACATTGGAAGCGGCTATTCGAGGTGAGATTTTACTACAACCCAATATTATGGAAAAAATAGTGAATTATAAAAGGAAAGAAGTATATGCTGATAAGGTTGAAGAAAATAACTTAACAGAAAAAGAATTGTTTGTGTTGAAAGCTATTGCGCGTGGAAATAAGAATAAAGAAATTGCATTCGATATGGGAATAGCTGAGCGAACAGTAAAAGCGTATTTAACAAATATATACAATAAATTAGGTGTTAATTCAAGGTCAGAAGCAGTAGCTGTATCTATTGAAAGGAAGTTAATTCATTTTTAAAACATTATATATGCCCAATCGTACATTATAGGCTTGCCCTTTTGTACGATTTTTTTATTATTTTCTCATGTTATGCTTTAGAAAGTATGAGAGATTTAAGGACGCTCTAATTGCATTACACAGACGTTTTTAATGTGGGAAAGGAAGAAGAATACTTAAATGGCAACTTTGTTTTTAATTTCTGTAGTAATTTTGTTTATTTGGCTGCAAAGTAAACAAACAAAATTAAACTGGATACATATTATTACTTTTCTCCTGATGATAGGGATTATTACTTATACGGCGCCGCAACCAATGACTAGAGATTTACAAGCAGAGTTATTGGCAGTTACGCTTTTTTCTTTCGCTATTGGTGTTTGGCAAGGTGGAGGAATTACAGTTTGTTATGAGGGTGGAGTTTTATATATTACAAATGGAAAACAGTATTCCATTTCATGGATTCTTTTAATAATCGGCAACATAATTATTATTAACACATTTGAAGGTGGATTTACATTTAATGGATTGTGGATTATTTTGTGTAGCGTTGTCATTGCATCTGGGGTGAAAAATAGTATTCTATGTATTCTATACAAATTAACAGTGCGAAATTGAATGAAAAAATAATATTTTTTTATATTGATATATAAATTAGTGTTGTAAGTTCATCAAAAGATTGTAGTCGATAAAAACGAGAAGGAAGAATGGGGGAGTTAGCGTAGATGTTTCTACCTATTACTATATTTGATAGGTTTATTTGGCTGGGGAATGTTGCTGCCTCTTCAGAAAAGATTAACAGGAATCTGGCGTTTTCGAGGGCTGAAGAAAGTAATGTTAATTTGTGTAAAAAGAAATGTATAGGTTCAATTCATAATATGCATCAAAAAATCACAATAGCTTCTGTGGAATATGGTCATAATTTTGTGTTGGGTCGTGCAGAACCACATTCAACAATTATCATAACAAGTGGTAATATGTATGTTGGAAGCGGACGGGTTAATAAGTATGGGAAATTTAAAGTATGTACGAATGATTATCTAGAAAGAGATTTGGTAATAGAGATTCAGTTGATAATGGGTGGTTTTTATCAAGAGAGTATAATGGTAAAGATAGAACGTTAAGATAGGATTATTTCTTTTTTTCCACTATATAAAAAGGAAGCAACCAAAGTTGCTTCCTACATCTATTAAGCCGAAGCCTTCTTCATTCTCTCAAGTAAACTAGATAACACATGCGTACGATATGATTCTAGTTTTTTACCTTCATAAGTACGAATACCTAATTTTTTAAGTTCTTTTACATACCAACCTTTGCTTCCGAAATACATGTGATCGCTCCCCTTCAACTTTGTTTTTATTTGTTCTGATTGTACTTGGAGGTACAGGTAATATAATGAAGGAAATGAATTTCGCGCGAAAATGGTTAACTTTGTTGCAAAAGACATATATACTAAAGGTAGTATATAACGAGGTGGGCAAGACGTGATTATAGAGAAGCACGAAATTCAAATTGACCAAATTACGAGTGGTAAAGTGAATATCTTTACTTTCTACAGAAATAGAAAGCAAATTGATGATCATTTTTTACGATTGCAAGAACCATCGCTTACAGCAAACTACTTCTTCCATTTTCATTTTGATGCAGAGAGCTTGCATCTACTGCAGAAAGAGTTTCCAAGCGTATATCCGTACAATGGTAGTGAAACGATTCACGACTGGACGGAAAAGATGAAAGCAGAATTGCAACATCAGATCCAAACAGGAAAATGGAATAAGCGCGTACGTATCGGTAATCGCATTCTAGATGTGGTGTTTACGTGGTGTGACGAAGATATAGTAGAGTGAAAAAGAAGCGGATGACGCTTCTTTTTTTAGCGCTGGAATAAAACGAGCTTACCTGCAGAAGATGTGCAGCGATGTGTTTTCTCATACAATCCTTTTTCTCTTAAAATAGATTCACCTTTTGCTTTCGCTTCTTTTTCAGTTGCCGCCTCGAATGATTCGTCTAATGCTTTAGAACCATCTTTTTCAAAGACTGTTAGAACGTATACTCCCATGAAAATTCCCTCCAATAATAAAAATCAGAATCTTATAACTATTTTGGCATAAATCACTAGAATATGCAAAGAAATATATGACATTGCGTGTTACAATAAGGTGAAACTTTTGAAACATAGAAAGGATCGTTATTTGTGAAACAAGTGAAGTTTATACATGCGGCTGATTTGCATTTGGATAGTCCGTTTAAAGGGATGGGGATGAATGTACCGCAGTCTGTTTGGGAGAGAATGAAACAAAGTACGTTTGAATCGTTCGAACGTATTGTTGATAAAGCGATTCAAGAGCGCGTTGATTTCGTATTGCTAGCCGGGGATTTGTATGATGCGGAGACGAGAAGTTTGAGGGCGCAAGTGTTTGTGCGCGAACAAATGAAGAGACTGTCGCAGTACGATATCCCTATTTTTATTATTCACGGTAACCACGATCATTTAGGGGGAAGCTGGGCAGCAATTGAGTTTCCGGAAAATGTTCACGTGTTTACGGAGCCTTACGTAGAAGAGAAATCATTTTATAAAAATGGTGAGTTGTTAGCTTCTATTTACGGCTTTAGTTATTTGCAGCAAGCGGTAACGGATAATATGACAGCGCAGTATACGAAAATGAGTGATGCGCCTTTTCATATTGGCATGCTTCACGGAAGTGTGGAAGGAGATGCAGAGCATAATCGCTATGCACCGTTTCAAATTCGTGAGCTGAAAGAAAAGCAGTTTGATTATTGGGCTCTTGGCCATATACATAAACGTGAAATTTTATCAGAAGAGCCATACATCATTTATCCAGGTAATATACAAGGACGTCATCGTAAGGAAACGGGCGAGAAGGGTGCGTACTTGATTGAGCTTACGAAACAAGGAACGCATACTTCATTTTTCCATACGGCGGATGTTGTGTGGGATGAGATAGAAGTGAGCATCGATGGACTTGAAACTGTCGATGAACTTATGACGAGCGTATCAAGTGCGATGAATGAGTGCCGAAGAGAAGAGGAAGGAACGCTACTAACTGTCGTATTTACAGGACAAGGCCCACTTTCTCCGTATTTACGTGACGAAAAGCGTGTGGAAGAGATTTTTCATATTTTAGCAGCTGGCGAAGAGCGAAAAGATTTCGTGTATGCGATGAAGTGGAAAAATGAGACGGTCTCTTTTGCAGAAATCGAGCGTTTGAAAGAAGAAAATCATTTCGTCGGTAGTGTGCTAAAGGAGTTAGAAGCTTTCACAAATATGGACGGAGTATTGCGCACCATTTGGACATCTCCTGTAGCGCGTAATAGTATTGAATCTTTTACAGAGGAAGAGAAGAGAGAGATTCAAAAGGAAGCAGAAAATATTATTTTAGAACAATTATTCCAGCAAGAGAGGGATAAGAAATGAGAATGGAAAAACTCCATATTTATGGGTACGGAAAATTAGAAAATGTGGAAATGGATCTGTCAATGCTGACGGTGTTGTACGGTGAAAATGAAGCGGGAAAATCGACAATTCGCTCGTTTATGAAAAGTATTTTGTTCGGCTTTCCGACGAGAGGACAGCGCCGTTATGAACCGAAAGAAGGCGGCAAGTATGGCGGGGCGATCACTGTACAAACAGAGAAGTACGGCCGTTTGAAAATTGAACGATTGCCAAAGACGGCCGCTGGGGAGGTAACTGTTTATTTTGAAGACGGGAAAACGGGCGGCGAAGAAATTTTACACGATATATTAACCGGGATGAATGAAAGTTTATTTGAATCGGTCTTTTCTTTTGATATGCATGGCCTTCAAAATATTCATCAGCTCGGCGAAGCGGATATCGGAAATTATTTATTTTCAGCAAGCGCAGTCGGAAGTGATGCGTTATTACAGCTAGATAAAAAGCTAGAAAAAGAAATGGATCAGCGCTTTAAGCCGAGCGGGCGTAAACCGGAAATTAATGTGTCACTGCAAGAGATGAAGAAACTTGAAGAGAAGATGAAAGAGTGGCAAGGGAAAATTGGCACGTATGAAAAACAGGTCGAGCAGTTAAAAGAAAGTGAAGAGAAATTGGCGTTTGTTCGCGCAGAAAAAGAGAGTGCAGAAAAACGAAAGCAAGATTATGAAATATTAGCAGCGCTAGAGCCACTCGTTATTGAAAAACGTGCGCACGAGAAAGTGTTAGAAAACGAAAACGTGCAATTTCCTGTAAACGGAATGGCGCGTTATGAAGCGATTAAGGCGAAGATGGAGCCGCTCCAATTGCAAGTTGATTCGCTGCATAAAAAAATAGAGAATGTGCAGTCAGAAATAGAATCGATTCAAATAGATGAAGAGTTTTTACAAAAAGAAAGTTATGTAGAAGAACTTCGTATGCAGCATATGTCTTACGAAAATGCACACCAAGAAATGCGTAATTTGACAGGAACGATTACGAATATAAAAGAAGAACTGGCAGAACTAGAGCAACAAATTGGTGCTACTTTTGAAAAAGAAACAGTTCTGTCGTTTGATATGAGTTTGGCAACGAAAGAGTTAATTACGCAAACAGTGCAAAAGGCGCGCGAATTAGAAACGCAAAAAGCACAGCTTGATGATCGTTTTAAAGTAGCACAGGAGCAATTAGAAGAACAAGAGGAAAACATAAGACAGATTAAGCAGCAAATGTTAGCGGATGAAGAACGAAATGCGTTAGTTGAGAAAGAAAAATCGTTTCAAGATGCGGCGTTTATCGGTATGGGTGCTGAGAGAATGAAGCGTAAGTATGAGGAAAAAGCAGGAGCAGCGATGCAAAAGAAAAAGCAGTGGCAAAGAGTTTGTCTTCTGTTACTTCTTATTAACACAGGCGTTTTATTCACAAGTTTATTTATAGACAATCGCCTACTCTTATTTATTAGTGTCATTATTTTTGTAGGGATTGTTCTTGCCCTCGTTTTATATAAAGATCCATCAAGCGGATTACAAGAAGAGCTTCTTACTCTTCAGCAAAGTGCCGGCGGAAGACAAAGTGAAGAAGCGATGTCTGTACGCTACGAGTTAGAAAAAGATGCAGAGATACGGAAGCTATTTGAGCGTGAGTCATATAAATTACAACAAATGGAGCGAGCGTATGATAAAGTTGTTTCATCGTATGAGGAATGGGAAAGAGAAACGTTCCGCACGAGCGAACAAGTAAATGTGTATAAAAAGCGCTATACGTTCCCTGAGTTTTATACGTATGCGCACATATTACCGGCGTTTGAGCGTATGGAAAAGATGCAGCAATTATATCGTGATTTAGAGAAGAAAAGTGAGCGCAAATCTTCATTATTTGAAATGATTTCGCATTTTGAACATAAACTAGAAACTGTTATCGGTAGTGCAGAGTATAATAAGCTGCACGAGGCGCAAAGTCGTATGCAAAATGAGAAAGAGAAGCGCCAAACTTGTAAGCAGCTAAAAGAGAAACTAGCTGAATGGCAAGAAGAATATGCGTTCATGCAAAAACAATTAAAGCAATTAGTAGTAGAACGAGATAGTTTATGGCATATCGCAGAAGCTACAAATGAAGAGATGTTTTTAGAGGCAGGTAAACTAGCGGAAAAACGTGAAGATGCTGAGAAACAAGTGGGGCGCTTATTACCACAAATTGATCTGTTAGAACAACGTTTAACGAGTTTATCATTAGCGGAACATTATGAGGCTGACGGTTATGATGAAAAATTAAAGCAAGAAATGACAACCGCGCAAAACTGTCTTACAAAGGAAAAAGAACTGACAGAGCGCATTGCGAAACATCGTATGGAAATTGCGAATTTAGAAGAAGGAAGTACGTACGGTGATTTACTGCATGAATGGGAAATGAAAAAAGCACAAGTGCGTGAGCAAGTGAAGAAGTGGGCTGCGTATGCGGCTGCAAAGACAGTGTTAACGAAAACGAAGCAATATTATCATGAAGTACATCTTCCTCGTATTTTACAAAAATCAGAAGAGTACTTTGTGTATTTAACAGGCGGACGATATAGTAAAATCTTTTCACCGTCAGAGGCAGAGCCGTTCATCGTTGAGCGTAACGACGGTATGCGTTTTTACAGTCATGAACTGAGCCAAGCGACAGCGGAGCAGTTATATTTATCGCTGAGATTTGCATTAGCGAAAACATTTGAGCATAATTATCCGTTCATTATTGATGATAGCTTCGTGCATTTTGATGCGGTAAGGACGAATCGTACAATTGAACTCATAAAGGAAATTGCGCAAGATAGACAAGTCATCTTCTTTACATGCCATGCGCATTTATTAACGTATTTTACAGAAAAACAGATTATAAAATTAACGCATAAGCGTAAAGAAAATGAGTTGTAGTGTGCTATACTAAAAGTAACTGATTTGGTGGAGGAATTCGAATGAAAAAGAAAATCGCAGAATATGAAGTTGGTGAACAAGTCGATATTTTCTTGTTAATTAAAACAGCGACAAAAGGTATCGCAAGCAATGGAAAGCCATTTTTAACAGTAATCTTACAAGATCCAAGTGGAGATATTGAAGCGAAGTTATGGGACGTATCACCAGAAGTTGAGAAACAATATGTAGCGGAAACAATCGTTAAAGTAGCTGGTGATATTTTAAACTACAAAGGCCGTATTCAATTACGTGTGAAACAAATTCGTGTTGCGAATGAAAATGAAGTAACGGACATCTCAGACTTTGTAGAAAAAGCACCAGTGAAAAAAGAAGATATGGTTGAGAAAATTACGCAATACATATTTGAAATGAGAAACCCGAACATTCAACGTCTAACAAGACATTTATTAAATAAGCATCAAAACGAATTTTTAGACTATCCAGCAGCGACAAAGAACCATCATGAATTCGTATCTGGATTAGCGTATCACGTCGTATCGATGCTTGATTTAGCAAAAGCTATCTCAAATCTATACCCATCATTAGATAAAGACTTACTGTATGCAGGCGTTATTTTACACGACCTTGGTAAAGTAATCGAACTATCTGGCCCAATTTCTACAACGTATACGTTAGAAGGAAATTTACTAGGTCACATTTCGATTATGGTGAACGAAATTGGGAAAGCAGCAGATGAGCTGCAAATCGATGCAGAAGAAGTATTAATTCTTCAACACATCGTGCTTTCTCACCACGGAAAAGCAGAATGGGGTAGCCCAAAACCACCATTAGTAAAAGAAGCAGAAATTCTGCACTACATCGATAACTTAGATGCAAAAATGAACATGATGGACCGCGCATTAGGACGCACAAAACCAGGCGAATACACAGAGCGTGTCTTTGCACTTGATAATCGTTCGTTCTATAAACCGACGTTCCATAATTAATAGTGTGAATAAAGTGGCCTCATTAAGTGTTAATACGCTTAGTGGGGCTGTTTTTTATTGAAAATGAAATGAAATAGTTAAAAGGAAATAATTGAAGAAGAATCATTGAAAAGGGTAGGTTCTAAACATGTGAAAAAATGGGTTAGAACAGAAATTTTTACAAGAAGAGGTGTCAAAGGATTTATATAGTTTAAAGGATGGATTACCAAACGAATCGTATTGTTTCAATGAACAGAATGGAGTATGGGAAGTATATTATAGTGAGCGAGGGACAAAGAGTAATATTAAGATATTTAATTGTAAGACAGAAGCATGTGAATACTTCTATACTAGTTTAATTCATATGTTAAAAGGCATGGGTGTAATTTAAACCTGAAATAAAAGGGCATTTCCGTTTGGGGATGCTCTTTTATTTTGTTAGCTTAATTGCACATAGGTTTTATGTGCAATTAAGCAGATTTTATTTCACATAAACATTGTTATACTAATCTAAAATTTCTGCATTTACATTTTTTTCTTTTTATCTCATGATTTTAATTGGGGAAAGGGAGGAAAGAAATGGTTCAAATCAAAGTGACACCTGAAATGCTAGAAGAAGTTGCTAATCGTGCAAGTAATACCCGAATCGCATTAGAATCTATACATAATAATTTATGTAATGAAATTGATCATTTGTGTTTTCAATGGATTGGTGCCTCTAATCAACAATTCGTTCAAATGTTCAATGATGCGCGACCAAAAGCTTTTACATCTATCAGTTCACTTGTACAAGTAGAAGAAGATTTGAAACGAATTGCTGAAAAATTTCGCAATGCGGATGATCAAGATGTTACAATGGAAGAAGGTGCAATGTGCGGTAAAACATCTTCTGAAGAGAAAGGCTTTGATGGTGGGAAATTAGCTAGGGATATAGCTGGAGAAATAAGTGGTGAGTATGATGTTCGTCGTGTTTGGGATGGTATTGATCCATCTACTGGCGAAAAACTTTCGGGGTGGGAACGTGCTGGGGCAGGTGTCATGGCTGTAGCCGGCCTTACACCCTTTGGAAAGATAGCTAAAGTAGGTAAAGGAGTTAAAATGACTGCTAAGGCTACTGAGGCTGTAAATACAGCTAAAAAAGTACCTGTTGGAGGAGCCGATGTAGTTAAGGGTACGGGTAATAGTCGAATAGATTATTTACGTAATAAATATGGAAAATTTACTTCGAAAGAATTGAATTATAGGATTAACTTACGCGGCGAAACACTTAAGGAATTGCAAAAGTTAAAGGATACGGGGATAAGTAAGAAAAAAATTGGTCCAGCCTTTGCTGGAGTGCATGATAAAACAACTGGTAAAATTTATTATGCGATAAATGACTACGATGGAATATTGCCCGATTTCCATCCTTTAATAAAGTCAAGATATGATTCTATGCCACAAGAAGTTATTGATTCATATACATTTACAAAAGGTGCAGGTTCACACGCTGAAGTAATTGCCTTGAATAAAGCATTAAAGGCTAATCCAAGTGCTGGTTTGGATAATTTTGTTATCAATGTAATTCGTACGGGTCAAAATAGAACAAAACCAGCTGGAATGATGTTTCTAAGGTGTCCTCATTGTGCTTATCTTACAGATGAATTTGAAATAATCACGGAGGTTTCAAAAAATGTTAAATGATATATTAACGAAGGAATATATAATACAGAACGGCCTAGAGTTTGAGGAGTACTTAGAATACGGAGGGCCTTATGATTTAGGAATAGTAGAGTATACTGATGATGGAAAAGAAAAATTATTTACTGGATTAGCTTACGATATTTATGAAAATGGGAATATAGAAAGTTATTTCTACGTAGAAAATGGTGTTAAACAAGGAAAATATGTGGAATTTTATCCGAGTGGTAATATAAAAAGGATAGGAAATATGAATAAAAACTCGGCAGAAGGCTACCAGGTTGAATTCTTTGAAAACAGGGCTAAAAAGTATGAGTCTGAATGTATTGCCGGACGTGAGATGACTTTTAAAAAGTATGATGAACAAGGGAATATTATAGAACAAAAAACAGAACCAAGTGAATCAGATTTATTATATGCTAAAAAATTCAGTAGGGAGCCAAAAGTCTAATAAAGTAAATACTATACAAAATCAGTTGAAATGTTGAGTTGTAATTCATCAAATGAAGTATGGTTAGAAGACATACAGGAGGTATGCACTAAATTTGGTTTGAAAGTGGAGAGGGAAATATGAAGAGGAGTTTAAATAAGGCGATATGTTTATGTTGCGCTGAGTGGGATCAACAAGAATATATAAAAAAACAAAAGCTTGAATCAACCAAAGAGAATTTACTATTTATTAAAAAAATTTTACGCTGTGATTGCAATGGATAATTCTAAATTAAAACCTTTAATAGAGGAATTTAAAAATGAGCAGCGTGCATTCTTACCAAAAGTACAACTTAGAAATACCTTTCAATTAGAAGAAATACGATTTGTTGCAGGAGTAGATTTAGCATATTGGGAATTAAATGGTAAAACGTATGGTACATGTTGTATTGTAGTCATTGATTTTAGTACACATGAAGTTGTTGAAAAAGTGTACAGTTATGGAGAAATAACAATTCCGTATATTTCAGGTTTTCTTGCTTTTCGTGAGTTGCCTTTAATTAAAGCTGCAGCAAAAAAACTAACTAAGCAACCAGATATCTATATGTTTGATGGGAATGGTTATTTGCATTATCGACACATGGGTATTGCAACACATGCTTCTTTCTATTTAAATACACCAACAATTGGTGTAGCGAAAAGTTATTTAAAGATTAAAGGTGTAGATTTTACTATGCCTGAAAATCAAGAGGGATCGTATACGGATATTATCATTAATAATGAAATATATGGTCGAGCTTTAAGAACAACCAAAAGTGTAAAACCCATTTTTATTTCATGTGGTAACTGGATTGATTTAGAGACAAGTACTGAAATTGTCATGAGACTTATTAATAAAGAAAGTCGGTTACCCATACCTGTTAGATTAGCAGATTTAGAGACACATATAATGAGAAAAAAACTATGGGAAAATTATAAGTTATAGAGCTTAAACCTTGATAAGTTGAATACTTATCAAGGTTTTTATGTAACTGCTTTAAATAGAGTATTACGTGCAAGGATAGAATAGAAAAAGAAGTACGAGCTTAGGCGAAATGACATTTTACTGTGGGATGAATATAAACGCATGGAATTTATATTAAATTAACGAACTCGTACAAACTCGTAAGTTTTAACGTAGTAGTTGTCATGACATGTAAAAGGTGTCATTTTGTTACTACAAAACTTACAAATTTATGCTACTTAAAAATGGATGAACTTAAAGTACTTGATTGTCAATTAAAGGAAAAAGTGCTTTTTGCATTTTAGCGTAGAAATTTAAAAGAGCACTATAATTTTATAAGTGCATTAAGTGTTAAATTTTTATTGTTGTTTTATAGATTGTAATGGCTATGTACAGTGTACGACGATAGTAGAGAGAAAAATAAAGGGTTGTGTTATTTTTTGAAGTCATCGTAAAGTACGTTTTAACGGATGGACGTTATGCATACGTTATCCGCAAAAAACGGGTAAATGTTACAGGGACTTTAATTGCTGTAACGGGAAGGGACTCAATATTGAAAGGATGGAAAAATATGAATCAAAAAGAGCCTATTGAATTTATTGAAAAAGCTGGGGTCTGTATTGTTTCAAAAAATATAATAAATGAAACAGGAAAATTGAAATGGATATTGAGAGAGCAATCAATAGATGCGGTAGATAATGGTTGGAGATTTTTTTCAGAAATTGATGATGATGATTACATTAATAATCCTGATAATTTAGTAGTATGTGATTTTAATACTGTAGCAAATATTGAACCGGCTATTCTCGGAATATACGAACTACCAATAGGTAGTGATTTACAATTAGTTTCTGAAAATGGAAAAATAAGATTTGTTGATAATTTAACTGGTAAAGAAGTTTGATGAGGATACGAAAATCTAAAGACAACAAGGTAAAATGGTTCGATGAGATGTAAATTTAACAAGTGTGAGTTCATTAAATATCTTTGAAAAGAATGAGTGAAGTGAAATGAAATGGGAAGATACCCAACGATTACAATAATAAAAGAATTAGATAATAGCGAATATACGATTTATAGTTTTGGTCCTACTATTGAGATTTGCGAGCAATACCCAGAAATGTATGAAAGATGGCGTTTTAAAATTTTAAAAGATAAAATAAGCTTTGAAGAAGGCTATGTTTTACTTGATGATTTACCTAAGGAAGATTTTCAATTATTTTACAAGTGCGCCTTTAAGATATATAAGCAAATTGATGAACATGGTGGAATGGAGAATATTAAGAATATTGATTTACCAAATCAAATTTCATTTATTATTTAAAAGATATAATGGGGTAACCTAACCATGAAATAAAAGGGTTGTTCTATCTGGAGACGCCCTTTTATTTTACTAACATCCATTTTGCATATACTATTAATACATTTAGAGAACTTCCATATTGGATTTGTAAAAGAAGACTATACATTCCTAATAATTTCAAAATAGAAATTAGGGGATCATTTTTCTCAAATAAATCCAAACATAAAATTCAGCATAAATAAGGAGGTCTTTATATGGCAATATGTTTATTAATGAATAAAGAATTTGAAGATGAAGAGATAGTTGTATATCAATATTATCCATCTGAATCACCAGAAAAAGTTGGGAAAATGTATTTTCATAAAAAAGAGGAAATGTTTTATGATTTAGAACCTGTTCCAGAAGAATCAATCGGAACAAGAAAGCATTATTTTAATTGTGCGATTTCTAGGATAGTAATATGCCTGAGAAATGGTGGAGAATTTTTGGACGAAATGACATATGGAGTATAGAACAACAAACAAAGATATAAAAAAAACGGCTCAAATAAAGAATCGTTTTTTTCATACTGTTACTAGGTTAATAGACTTCATTTACAGTAACATTTTTACCCTGTCAAGAAGAGTATTATTAAAACGTAGATTATTAATCTATAAATCTTGCTGATTAATAATAGGAGGAAAAAATATGAAATACATGGCATATGTAGAAAAAATCGATGAGCTAATCGAAGAGGCAGTTACAATAAATATTAACGGTGTAGTGTTTACGGGATTCTCCACTATTTGTCCATATAAAATTGAAGAAGGAAAAAGTTATCCTGTTATTCTCGACATTACAGTTTTTGATGATATTGAAATAAATGAAGGAATAGATGGAGTGAAAAATTTAAAGAAAATGGATAATTCCTTCAAGTATCGTATCAGTGGAATATTAAATCGTTGGTTTATTGATGCAGGGATTATTATTATAGACGAAGATGAAATATTCCTGGAACATAGTGAATACTTTAACAAGTATGTTGAAATTGAAGTTGATAGAATCAATATTGAATTTGTAAAAGAAAGCTAGTCATTTTCCACAACTTCAAACTAAAAATCAGGAAATCATTTTCCTCGGACAACTCCAAACATGAAATTCAATATAAATAAAGGGGGCCTTATTTATGGCAATATGTTTATTAATGACTAAAGAATTTGAGAATGAAGAGATAGTTGTTTATCAATACTATCCTGCTGAATCACCCACTAAAATAGGTAAGATGCACTATAATAAAAAGGAACGAATGTTTTATGACATAGAGCAAGCTCCAGTGGATTCATTAAATATGAGAGAACATTATTTTAATTGTGCGTGTATTAGGATTGTGCGATGTCTTAGAAAGAACGAGGAATTTCCAGATAGCATGGCATATGAAGCATAATGAAACGAACATAAAAAAAGCCACCCACCAGGAAGGATCTTATCTTACTTAACCTCATACCACCAACATCTACGATCAAGGTATCTTTTCATTCCATTAAGTTGCCCATCAGGTGTTTCATAGGGTGAGAAAGCTCCTGATTTCATGATGTTTTGTTTTGCTGATGGCATTGCAACTTTAATCTAGATTGACGGTTCTTCTCTCCACTAATGTTTTTTTAATTTACTAAACCATTCTCTAGTCCAAAATGTTATGCAATAAAAAAATATCTCGAATTTGAGATAAATCACTTGCTTTTTTATCACTTGAGATGTAAAGTGATAGTAACGAAAGCGATTGAGTCATATGAAAAACATACACTCAGTTGCTTTCGACTTACAAAACAAAGTAACTTATGCAGTAAAAACTAAGATGAATTTACAAAAATATAATTAAGAATAAATTGAAACATTAAAAACCATATTAGTTGTGGAAAATGTCATTTTTTTAGTTATCACTTGACTAGTAAAACGAAACGGAGGAATAAACAATGTATGAAATTAAAGGGCATCATCACATTTCGATGGTTACGAAAAATGCAAATGAAAATAATCACTTTTATAAAAATGTACTTGGTTTACGTCGCGTGAAAATGACAGTAAACCAAGATGATCCATCAATGTATCACTTATTTTATGGAGATAAAACAGGAAGTCCAGGTACAGAATTATCATTTTTTGAAATTCCTTTAGTAGGAAAAACGTACCGTGGTACAAATGCAATTACGCGAATTGGATTACTCGTTCCTTCAGAGGAAAGCTTACATTACTGGAAAGAACGATTTGAGAAGTTTGGTGTAAAACATAGTGAAATAACAACATATGCAAATCGTCCTGCTTTACAATTTGAGGATGCTGAAGGTCTTCGCTTAGTATTACTCGTTTCAAACGGAGAAAAAGTAGAGCACTGGGAAACTTGGGAGAAATCAGAAGTTCCTGCAGAGCATCAAATTCAAGGAATGGGTTCTGTGGAAATGACAGTTCGTAGACTTGATAAAATGGCGAGCACACTTACAGAGATGTTTGGTTATACAGAGGTTAGCCGCAGCGAAGAGGAAGCAATTTTCCAGTCCATTAAAGGAGAGGCTTTTGGAGAAATCGTTGTGAAATATTTAGATGGTCCTACTGAAAAGCCAGGACGCGGTAGCATCCACCATTTAGCAATTCGTGTGAAAAACGATACAGAGCTTGCTTATTGGGAAGAACAGGTGATACAAAGAGGCTTCCAGTCTTCAGGAATCATCGACCGTTTCTATTTTAAAAGCTTATATTTCCGCGAATCAAACGGAATCCTATTTGAAATTGCGACAGATGGACCAGGATTTACAGTTGATGGAGATGTGGAACATTTAGGAGAAAAACTTGATTTACCACCGTTCTTAGAAGATCAGCGAGCAGAAATTGAAGCAAAATTAGCACCTATTGAAGAGAAGTAATAGAAGAGAAAATATAACTTTAAAAACCATTGGAGGAATATAAAATGAATCAATTAAAAGGAATTCACCACGTTACAGCAATTACAAGTAGTGCAGAAAAGAACTATGAGTTTTTCACTCACGTTTTAGGAATGCGTTTAGTTAAAAAAACAGTAAACCAAGATGATATTCAAACGTACCATTTATTCTTTGCAGATGATAAAGGTAGTGCAGGAACAGATATGACATTCTTTGACTTCCCAGGTATTCCAAAAGGAGTACACGGTACAAATGAAATTTCAAAAACTTCATTCCGAGTGCCGACTGATGCGGCGTTAGAGTATTGGGTGAAACGTTTTGATCGTCTTGCAGTAGAACATACAGGCATTAAAGAGCAATTCGGTAAGAAAACTCTTTCGTTCGTTGACTTTGACGATCAACACTATCAATTAATCTCAGATGAATTAGATAATGGAATAGAATCAGGTACACCGTGGCAAAACGGTCCAGTTCCATTAGAATACGCAATTACTGGTTTAGGCCCTGTATTTATCCGCATTGCAAACTTTAGTTTCTTCAAAGAAGTGTTAGAAAAAGTTCTATTATTTAAAGAGGTTGCGCAAGAAGGAGAATTCTATTTATTTGAAGTGAACAAAGGCGGAAACGGTGCATCTGTTATTGTAGAACATAATACGGTTCTTCCTGAAGCACAACAAGGATTTGGTACAGTGCACCATGCTGCATTCCGCGTAGAAGATCGCGCTGTATTAGAAGAATGGATTGAGAGAATCAGTAGCGTTGGACTTCCGTCATCTGGATATGTAGATCGTCACTTCTTCGAGTCATTATACGCAAGAGTAGCACCGCAAATTTTATTTGAATTTGCAACAGACGGCCCAGGATTTATGGGAGATGAGCCATACGAAACACTTGGCGAAAAATTATCGTTACCTCCGTTCCTAGAGCCAAAACGTGAAGAAATCGAAAAATTAGTTCGTCCAATTGATACAGTGAGAAGTACGAAGGAATTTATTAAAGAGTAACAATAATAAGTAGGAGAGCAAGTAGTTTTAGCTGATAGCTGGAATTGCTTGCTTTTTTATTTGGTCTATAAAATTTTCTGAAAAATGTTTCTCAAGTTTTAAAAATAGAAATATTTGGTATAATTTGTTTAAATTATAAATTTTCTGATAATTGTTTTTCAATACATAGAAAAGAGGTGATACTATACAATTTTGATAATTGTATAAATATCCTAATTTTGTAAGCTTAAGAAAAGGGGATGCGAGTGTATGGGAGCAGATGTAGTAACAAGGGAGCAAATGAAACATTCTTTAGATGATTGGTATCGTGTAATGTTGCAGCAAGATTTTCTGCAATCAAAATCTTTGAAAGAAGAGATTGAATCGAAAATTAATGATTTCAAAGAGGAAAAGAATATATCCTTGTTCTATTCTTTATTAGAATTTCGTTATCAAGTATTAGTAGATAGTCTAAGTGTTACAAATAGTAGCTTTGATAGAATTGATTCTTTATATATTGTTGATGATAATGTTTTAACATATTATTATCATTTCTTTAAAGCGATTAAAGAAACATTAGTGACGAATTATAAAGCTGCAAGTGAGGAATTTGAGAAAGCAGAATTAATGCTAGGGAATATTACAAATCCAGTAGAGCATGCGGAGTTTTATTATCGACTTGGCTATTATTACTATCAATCATATCAACCAATTTTAGGAATTGATAATGTGAATAAGGCAAGAGAAGAGTTTGAGAGGCATAGTGGGTATGAACTAAGTGTAGCACTTTGTAAAAATATATACGGGCTATGTAGTGTAGACTTAAAGCAATTTTCGCTAGCAGAAGAAAGTTTCGATTCTGCATTAAATATTTTCCAACATCAACAAGTAGAACGATACATTTTAATGGTGAAAAGTAATTTAGGATGGTTATATGGAAGTCAAAATCTTTCAGAATTATCAATTCGTCATATTTCTGAAGTTGTTGAAAAATCACCTAAGCATTATAAAGGAGTATTTACTTTAGCTGAAGAGAATTACAAACTAAACAGAGTAGAATTAGCGAATGAGTTTATCGAATTAGGATTAAAAGTTTGTAATGAATTGAAAAATCAAGAGTTTCAATATCGCTTTATGATTTTAAAAGAATTGAATAAAAAATCCAATACAGCAGAATTAGAAAGAGTGGTCTTAGAAGGAATTTCATATTTTGAAAAGGAATCATTATGGGACTGTGTAGAAGAATATACTGAAAAGTTAGCAATACGATTTTATGAGGAATCAAATGATTCTAAAGCTAGTGAATATTTTTATATGAGTAATAAAGCGAGTAAAAAATACTTAGAAAAAGGAGCTTTGAAATAATGAAAAAATTAGGTGTGATAGTAACAGGATTAATAACAACGACTGTTTTAGCATTTGGTTTAAGTAGTTTAGGTGATCAGAGCCAGGCTTTAAATCGTGGTGACGGAGGAGCGCCAGCAAGACCAGACTACGTTAACATTGGTGAAACAGGCGGAGCACCAGCAGATAATAGAGGCGATGGTGGCGGTATTAGTAAACAAGACTCACATGCTGACCATTTTTAGATTAAATAATAAAGTGAAGGGACCTCACAACGAGGTCCCTTTTCTTTTTACGACCAAAAAGAATTGACTTACTTTAAATATGTAACTATAATGGTTACAAAATAACCATCAGTAATAGAAGTAAGTAATATTTTTTTAATATAATTGTAACCGTTATAGTTACAATTAAAAATAATTATAAAACAACCAAAAAATGTAAAAACTTTAAATAGCAACAAGAGAAAGGAGACGGGAATGTTGAAACGGTTTAAGTTTTATATGATTAGCGGTATTGTGCTCGTTTTGCTTATCGTATGTAACTTCGTTGATAAGCCAATTGCGAAGGTTGGAGAAGTAAAAGATACTGTTATGATGAAGCTGAATACGAAAGAGAGTATGGCGCAAATTGACGGGCAGACGATTTATTTTAAGAAAATTGGTGAGGGGAAACCTCCTTTACTTATGCTACACGGGTTTGGTGGTTCATCTGATGGATTTAGTGATATTTATCCGGAACTTGCGCGAGATCACACGATTATTGCAGTAGATATTTTAGGATTTGGACGTTCTTCTAAGCCGATTGATTTCGAGTATTCGTTTCCTGCGCAAGTGAATTTATATTATAAGTTAATGAAGAAGCTTGGATACGATCAGTTTGCGGTGCTCGGTCATTCAATGGGCGGAGAGATGTCACTGAATTTAGCGTATTTATATCCGGACGCAGTGACGCATCTCATTTTAGCAGATTCTACAGGAATTGAGTCTTTCCAGCAAAAAGAAAGTTATGAAGTGCCGCCATTATCAACGGACTTACAAACTGTAACAGAGATTACGGATTATAATAAAAGTGAAGTGAAAAATAGTCGCGATGATAAAGAGCATTATGATCAGCTGACGAAAATGAGAGAGCGCCGCATTGCGATGGAAGCCGATAAAATTAAGGTGCCGACTTTAATTATATGGGGACGACACGATAAGAGCGTTTCTTGGAAAAATGGTGAACTGTATCATCAGCTATTTGCGAATAGCACGTTTCATATTATTGAAAAAGGATACCACGCACCGTTTCGTCAGGAACCAATCGAGTTTATGGAATATGTACAAGCGTTCTTCGCGAAGAATCCACAATGATAAAATTTTAAGCATAAATGTACTTCTTTCCTCATACAGTGAAACTAATAAGGCTTGTCTAAGGAAAGGAATGAAGTAGAGTGGAAACTTTACCATGGTGGGTGTATCTTGTAATCGTTGGAATCGTATTAAGTGGCTACATGGTTTTATATACTTCAAAAAAAGAGCAAGAGATGGATAATGAGTTTATTGAAAAAGAAGGCGAAGTGTATATGAAGCGTTTAGCAGAGGAACGAGAGAAACGTAATCAGGATAGTGATAAAGATTCGGTTTTGCTTTAATAGAAATTTTGAAAGACTACCATCTAGTAGAACTTTACATCTAGGTGGTAGTCTTTTTCTTTTTGGGAAGCATGTATACGAGATTCATCATGAACTTTTATTGAGGGCATTTATATACATGTTTCCTCATAAGAATGGAACTAGCGGGGTAATTTACTGGGGGGATTAACAATGCATAGGGATGAAACTTCATTACATCCGGATACAGGTGTTACATCTGTAATGTTTGTTGAGCATTCATTAAATGAAATTCGTTTTTGGTCTAGAATCATGAAGGAACATTCTCTTTTTCTTCGCTTAGGGTTTAGATGCGAGGATACGCAATTAATCGAAGAGGCGAATCAATTTTATCGATTGTTTGAACATATTGAACAAATAGCGCATTCCTACACAAATGAAACAGATCCTGAGCAAATCAAAAGATTTAATGCAGAAGTACAACAAGCTGCAACTAATATTTGGGGGTTTAAACGAAAGATTTTAGGGTTGATTCTCACATGTAAATTGCCGGGACAAAATAACTTTCCACTGTTAGTTGACCATACGAGTAGGGAAGCTGATTATTTTAGAAAACGTTTAATGGAATTAAATGAAGGAAAATTAGATGCTCTTCCTGATGCTATTATTAAAGAAAATGTTTTCTTTCTAAGGATTATGGCAGACCATGCTAAATTTATTGGCCATCTTCTTGATCCATCGGAAAGAAAGCTTGTAGATACAGCACGGAATTTTAGCAATGATTTTGATGCATTAATGTATCAAGCAATTGACTTAGAATCAATGAAACCACAATCCCAAACAGTCCCTCTTTTAGATCAATTTTTAGATCAAAATCGTGTATCGGTTGCATCTCTTCGGGATTTTAAGAAGACAGCACGTGATTTAATTGAGCAATGTAAAATAAAGAGTATCATTCACCCACTATTGGCAGACCATGTTTTCCGTGAAGCTGATAGATTTCTTGAAATCATTGATATGTATGATGTTCATCTTACAAATATTCAATCACAACATAGATATTAGAAGGTAAGGAAAGATACTATTTTGCTTTCAGTTGAGAAGTTAACAATGAATTGTTAGCTTCTTTTTTCGCGTAGAAATGTCTCTTTAAAAACTACATAATTCCCTTTGACCAAATATGTAATTCTCTGTAAAATGATATATATGGAAAGATTGTGAATATACAGGAAATCTATTCGTAGTAGATTCTAATAAATTATTCGGGGAAAATTTATTAATTAAGTATATTAATTTTTTCACAATCAATTTTACAACTAAAGGGGTAGTAGTAATCATGAAGGCAAAGAAATTAGTGAGTTTAGCATTACCAGTTATGTTATTGAGCGGTTGTATTACAATTGAAACGGATGGTAAGAAAGCTGATGAACCAAAGAAAGAAGAAACACAAAAGGTAGAGAAAGAGAATAAGGCTTCTGAAAAAGAGAGTAAGTCAACTGATAGCAAGAAAGAGGATAGCTCATCTGTAGCGAAAGGTGAAGGTACAAACAGTAGTTCATCAAGTAGTCAACAAAGTTCCTCTTCTAATTCTTCAACTGGTAAGGTAACTGGTTCGGATGTTGAAAGGTACAAGGCAGATATCATAAACAGTGCTACTCAAATTGAAGATACAATGAAATTAATTGAAGGAATAGCAAATTCAGACGTAAAATCATACAAACAAAAGAAAAGTGAAGTACAACTGAGTTTAGGTGGAGCGAAGGCAACAACGAAGAAACTGAAAAATTTACAAGCGCCTCCTGAATTACAGGGAGAACAAGCGAAGATAAAGCAATCGATGGAACTGTATGCGGATTGTTTCCAACTTCTCTTTGATGCATTAGACCAAGAAGACGAGAGTAAAATGCATCAATCATTAAGTAAAGCACAAGAAGGTTCAAAACTGTTTGAAGAAGCAGCGAAGAGTATCGGTAGTAAAACCAACTAAGAATAAATGGCTTAAAGGGCTATGAGGTATGAAAGTGAAGAAACTAATAGCTGCTGCAGTTCCAGTTGCTTTATTATTAAGTGGTTGTGTTACAGTAAAAGATTCGGCAAATAAAGAAGAAAAGACAGAAGAAACAAGTAAATCTAAGGCCTCTGAAACGAAGGGAAAATCAACTAATTCGAAAGAAGAAAGTAAAGATGTTCAAAAGGTTCGCGTTTTTGATGAAGATTATGCACATATTTATTAGACATTGAACAGGATATGTTAAGACGATTTGATTACTATGATGGAAACACATTACAAATTTATCATATGGACGATAACGTTCGTATTCGGTATGCAAAACAATAAATAATCGGCAAGAAACTCTGTAATAAATTTTACAGGTTTTTTTGTTCGTTCTAATTGTATTTCTTCATTATTTTCCTAGATACTAGTATAAGTTGGGAGATGAATAAAATGATTTTCTTTCTGGAAAATGATAAGAAGGGGAATCGGGATAGTGATAAGGATTCGGTTTTATTATAATTATGGGAGCGTGGATAACGTACTGTTATCCACTGTTTTATTTCCTAAAATATATCAACGATTTTTCAAATATATCGATGATGTATAAAAGTATGTGTAAACATTTTTAGGCAAAAAATAAGGCAAAGTACCCCCTAGGTTTATCCAGAACCTAAAATGAAAGGAGACTTTGCCTCAT
>NZ_JBQAIE010000025.1:0-28558 GCF_051918845.1 Bacillus cereus group sp. MYBK101-2
AAGCTAGCTTCACTTTTCACATACCAAATCATTATAAATTCATACTGGATAAACCAATGTATTGGGCCTTATCAAATTACACAGACTTCTTGACGGAACCAATATATCGACTGTAACTCAAATTATATCAGCGATTTTTTCAATATATCGACTTACCGACAATAACCGACAATCTTAGCACCTTATTAATAGGAAGAAGCTGTTCTGAAATACATCGGAACAGCTCCTTCTTTCCATTACAAAAAACAGGGAGAGATGAAAAATGACAAAAACAAAATTTGAAAAAGTACTCCTCATCGTAAATCCAAAAGCTGGACAAGGCGACTTACATACAAATTTAACGAAAATCGTACCACCTCTTGCCGCAGCTTTTCCTGACTTACATATCCTTCATACGAAAAAGCAAGGTGATGCAACAAAATATTGCCAAGAGTTTGCTAGTAAAGTAGATTTAATTATCGTCTTTGGTGGTGACGGCACTGTATTTGAATGCACAAACGGCTTAGCACCTCTTGAAACTAGACCTACACTTGCAATCATTCCAGGCGGAACTTGCAATGACTTCTCTCGCACACTAGGCGTTCCGCAAAACATTGCAGAAGCAGCAAAACTTATCACAAAAGAACACGTAAAACCAGTTGACGTTGCAAAAGCAAATGGACAACATTTCTTAAACTTCTGGGGCATTGGACTCGTATCTGAAGTATCAAACAATATCGATGCAGAAGAAAAAGCAAAGCTTGGTAAAATTGGTTATTACTTAAGCACCATTCGAACTGTCAAAAATGCTGAAACATTCCCAGTAAAAATTACGTACGACGGACAAGTATATGAAGACGAAGCTGTCCTTGTTATGGTTGGAAACGGTGAATATCTTGGCGGCATCCCGTCCTTTATTCCGAACGTAAAATGTGACGACGGAACACTTGATATTTTCGTAGTCAAATCAACAGGTATTCAAGCATTTAAAGATTACATCGGAAAGAAACTATTTGAAGACTCAAACGAAAATGACATCTTCCACGTAAAAGCGAAATCCATTCATATTGAAACAGAAGAAGAAAAAGAAGTAGATACAGATGGAGAAAGTTCGCTTCATACACCTTGTCACATTGAATTATTACCAGGACACTTTACGATGATTTATAATCCTGCGGTTGTGTAATACTAAAAGACGAGCTAAAGTTTTAACATTTTAGCTCGTCTTTTTTATTAGAAGGATATTTTAATCTACGCTTTCATTTTTAATATGAGTTTTCATAATCAAACTCCACCCAATTTTTCCAATGCGTATTACAATCCTTATTCACGATAACACTTGGATCTTTCTTCTCTATTGCAGCGGCTACTGATTGGAAGAATTCATTTTCACTTACTTTTTCGTCTTCAACATGTTTCCATTCTTCGGTTTCATAAGCTATTTCCCAATTTCACTAGAGTATAACATAACCATATTTGCCTGTGACATTCTAATAATACTTCTAAAAAATAAAAGAATAGCTTGTTTGCATCCTCTAGTTATTTTTAGATACAATTAAGAAAAGAAGCACCTTCATATAAGGGAGAGGGCATACTTTGTTCAACCAACAATTAGTGAATTTACGCATTGATTTTGCATTTAAACAATTGTTTGGTACGAATGGTAGTGAAGATATTCTCATTGCCTTTTTAAACGCGATGTTACAAGAATCTTTAGAGTCACCTATTGCTTCTCTACAATTAGAAGATCCACATTTACACCGAGAACACGCAAATGATAAATTATCAATTCTAGACATTTCAGCAACATTAGACACCGGGACAAAAGTAAATGTAGAAATACAGCTTAATAATAATCACGATATGATGAAACGCAGTTTATATTATTGGGGAAAATTATACACATCTCAGTTACAAAAAGGTATGCCCTACAGTGCACTTCGTAAAACCATCACCATTAATTTATTGAACTTCATAATGTTTTTAGATCACAAAGAATTTCATACAACGGGTACATTATGGAATACACAACAACAGAAACTCTTGAGTGATGACATAGAGATTCACATTGTAGAAATTCAAAAGTTAACAGAACAATGGCATGAAGAAAAAGTAAACCCGTGGAAAGATCCATTTGTTCGTTGGCTTTTATTGCTTTCAGCAAATGAGGATGAACACTTAACTAAACTATTGGAGGATATTGCTATGAACCAAGACCCTATTTTACAAAAAGCAATAAACAAGTGGGAACGTATGAGTCAAGATTCCTCTTTCCGACAAGCCTATGACGCAAGGGAGAAAGTTTTAATGGATGAAGCCGCAAAATTCGCCCATGCAGAGACAGAAGGAATAAAAAGAGGAATGGAACAAGGAATGGAACAAGGAATGAAAAAAGGACTTGAACAAGGTATTGAACAAGGTATTGAACAAGGTATTGAACAAGGGCGAAAAGAAGGAGTTCAACAGGGAAAAATTCAAATGATTAAAAGTATGTATGCCCTTGGTATACCACTTGAAACGATTGCTAAGGCAAGTAAATTAAGTGTACATGATATTGAACGAATTTTAGAAAATAAATAATGATAAAAAGGCGAAAGAGAACATAATTTTCACTATGTTCTCTTTAAGCAACAGAATTCAATTCAGTATAGATACATTTTCTTAATAAATAGTGCTAGGGTTTCTTAATGTTTTCTTAAAAAGAAGTTCAATAATCATAAAAAAGCCTGCAGTTGTTCCACTGCAGGCTTTCAAATATTTAATAAATTGATGAAGCTAAGTTCATTGTTGCCTTTTTAACTTCTTTAAAAGATTACATTACATTTCGAACAAAAAGGTGCAGAATTTCCTTTTCTAATTTTCGTATCACATTTTGGACAATATACGTATCGTTCTTCTATCTTTTGTCGTTCTATCATATGTAAAGATACTACCCTCATACTGCACATAATCCCAATTAATATAAGACTAACAACGAGTAGCATACCTCTCACTCCTCCCCTCTAAATTTTACCATAAAATAATAAACCCGATTCTCTCATCAAGAATCGGGTTTATATTTACAATCCTAACTTTGCCTTTGCACCATCAGGAAGTTTATCTATCTTTACTTGCACTTTGTCATGTAAAACCTTTCCTCTTGTAAGCACGTGCCAATACGAACCTTTTTGTAATTCACCTACTCCATCAATCGTTACTTCTTTTTCCTTCCCATCCATATCGTAAGCTTTCACCGTATACTCACGGCCTTTATTTCCGCCTAATTCTTTTCCATCATTATCAATAATTGCGTAATGATTCTCTATATCAAGAAATGGGTTCATCCGATCTAATAGCTTACTCCCACTTAATAAATATGCCGCTCCTGCGACGATAACAAGTAATGATCCAAAAATAAATCTTTTCATCTATATTCCGCCTTTCATTATGTTTTCTTGAGAACATTTCTAAGTATAGAGCGCATTTCTTAATAAAAACTCGTACGGTTTCTTAACTTTTTCTTAATGTAGAGGAAACGTGGCACCACATCTAGGTACATGAAATTATATCGACGATTTTTTCAATATATCGACTTACCAACAAAAACTGACAGTAGAACCGCACAACAAAAGAGGCTGTTCCAAAATGTATTTTGGAACAGCCTCCTCTACTTACTAACTACCGCACTTCTTTTTACATAAAACAAACTGCCAATTAAAACGACAATTACGCCAAAATACACGCCATACTCTATCGCAACTGCTACAATTCTTTCAATATGTTGTCCGAATAAAGAACCGAGCACGAAATAAATGAGTGTCCAAACAAATCCTGTCGTATAAGAATACAAAGCATATATCCGAAATGACATGTTATTCATTCCAACTACATACGGTACAATATGTCTTACAACTGGTATGAAGTAACTTGTAACTAACGCATAATGACCATATTTCTCTACCATTTGTTGAGATTTCAAAAGATATTTCGCCTTTTTCTTTTTCATTAGCTTATGAAGTACTTTTGCACCAAATATTTTTCCTAATATATAACCCAAAGATAGCCCTGATACAACGCCTAAATACGTTAATAAAAATGCAGGAATGACACTTAATATTCCTAGTGACGATACAAATCCACCACTCATTACAATCATTTCATCTGGAATTGGCATACCGATAATACCTAACCATAAACAGAAAAATAATGCCCAATAACCGTATTGTTCAATATAAGATAATAATTCATGTAATTCCATTATGCATATGCTCTCCTTAGCTCTTTTTTACAGCTAAAGATGTAAGCTGGCGGGAAATTGAGCCACACTTTTTCTAGTGTAATTTTAGGAAAGAAGTGCTGTATAAATTCTTTTTTCACAAGTGAATATTGAAATGTAATAAATTCCCCATTCTCATGTATCGCTTCCATTACATTGTTTAAAATGCGTTTTGAAACTTCTTCTGGCAAAGAAGTGAAAGGCAATCCCGATAAGACGTAATCCACGCATTCTATATGGAACTCTTCCATATACTTCTTTATATTTTCAGCTGAACCGTGTACAACAATGACGTTCTGCTCATCTTTAAACTTTCTCTTTAACTCTTTGCAAAACACTTCATTAATTTCAATAAGAAGAAATATTGTGTCCTGCTTCTTTCTCTTCATAATCTCTTTCGTAAAAACCCCTGTACCAGGCCCTAACTCTACGATGCACTTCGCCTTATTAAAATCAATTACATCTACCATTTTCTTTGCTAATATTTTTGAACTTGGCGCAATTGCACCAGTATGTTTCGGATGTTTAATAAATTCGTGTAAGAATGTTATGAGTTGCATATAAACCTCTCCTCATTCGTTCGATAGTTTTTAACTTGTTTTTAAGTATAACTATCGTTTCTTAACAAAAATTGAGGAGATTTCTTAAGATTTTATGAAGAATAAAAAAACAGCTATCGTCTCTAGCGATAGCTGTCCCTTATTACTTCGCACTCACGATTTTATAATAAGAACGAACCGTTAAGAAGTAATATCCAATATAAATCGCGCCGTATACTCCGATACTAATTAGAAGCGGAATCATAATTTCAAATGGTAATATATTTGATAAACCTTTTAGTGCAAATAAGCTGTGTAAAATACCGATTACTAACGGAATCGCAAAGATAAAGCTTACTTGTTTTGCGATAGCTTTCTTCATTTCTTGCTTCGTTACCCCAACTTTATGAAGGACAATGTAACGATCACGGTCAGCGCTTGCTTCTGTTAATTGTTTAAAGTAAATGATTGAGCCTGTCGCTAATAGGAAGACTAATCCTAAGAATAACCCAATAAACATCATTAAGCCTGTCGTTTCAAGCCCCATTTGGAATCCTGTATAGAAATCGTTAAATGGTTTTAAAACTTCTGATTCAGCAGCTGGCATAATGCTTGCTAATTTTGCTGTTAGCTCTTTACTATTTCGCTCACCTTTTACATCAATATTTTTTACAGTGCGCGTTTCGTTTACTTGTTTCACTTGCTCATATGTTTTATCAGGAACGATTACAAATAATTCATTTAAATTTGTAAGGCTTCTATTATTCACACCTTTAATTTTTAATTCTTTTGCCTCATTTCCAACAGGGATTACAGCTGTATTTCCTGTATAAAGAGGACCAAAATCCAGTTTCTCAATATATAAGCTATCATATACGAAAGCTTCATTCACACTTAAATTTACAGGTTCTACATCTAAATGTTTCACCTGTTTATTAAAGCTTGATTGAGAAATAAGCTGGTACTGATTCGTAACATTATAGTGTGTGTTCAGAACTTGATCAGCTCTTTCACCTTTAAATGTTCCTTTCACAGGAATCATTTCAACTTCTGATTCATATGTGACTGGATGATTATTCTTCTCTCCAGCAAGTATTTCATTTACTTTTTTATCTAATGCTGCATCTTTTTTCTCATAGGAATAACTATACGGTGCAGCAACTTTTGATTGCGTAAATGTGTTGTAATACATCGTAACTGACGTACCAACCGCTGTTAATGTAACTGCACTTAAAATAGCGATTGTCGCCAGTGATTTCGCATTTCCTTTAATACGATATAGTAACTGCGATGTCGTTACCATATTCATACCATTATAAAATGCTGACTTATTATTTCTTGCACGTTTCAATACAAATACTGTGAAGAACATGAACAGTAAATAAGTCCCTGCTACTGTCGCTAATAAAATGTATAATGCAACGACCATAAAGTCTGCATACATAACTGCTTTCATGTACATTAGCGCTAAAAAATAACCTGAACCGATTAAGAAAACTGAAATGAATGCCATAATGACAGATCCTTTTGGCATTGTTTCTCCTTCACGTTCTGCACGGAAAAGTTCAATTAACTTAAAGCGATAAATTAAACGATATCCTTGGAGTGATGTATATAAAATAATCACAAAGAAAATAATTGCTGTATCAATAATGGCAGCCATCGGTACTTCAAAATGAACGTTTAAATTTAATCCCATCATATTTACTAATAACTCAAGGAATAATTTTGAAAGGACACTACCAATCGCAATCCCGATTACTAATGACATTAATCCCATTAACATATTTTCATAAAAGAGCATTTTACCAATTTGTCTTTTACGAATACCTAATAATGAATATAAGCCAACTTCTTTTTTACGTTTACGTGTAAAGAATCCGTTCGAATATATAATGAACACTGCTACGAAAATGATAAGCATGACACTGGAAACTTGGAACGCTCCGCTAATTTTTTTTGAAGCTTCTGCTGCTTTTTCCATTTGTGAATTATATTGCAGTGCTTTAAATGTAAAATAAATAACGATACTAAAAATCATAGATGCAAAATATACAAAGTAGTCTTTAAAGTTCCGCTGTATGTTGCGGAGGGCAATGCTAGATAAGGTCATCAGCCATACCTCCGGAAATAGAAGACATTACGTCAACGACTTTTTGGAAGAACTGTTTACGCGTTGATTCACCACGGTGCAATTCTTTATATAACTCACCATCTTTAATGAAAATAACTCGTTTACAATAACTTGCTGCAAATGCATCGTGCGTTACCATTAAAATTGTTGAGTTATCATATTCATTTAATGACTTCATACTTTCAAGTAAATCTGTTGCAGATTTAGAATCAAGCGCTCCAGTTGGCTCGTCTCCGAAAATCATACTTGGATTCGTAACGATTGCACGTGATGCTGCGCAGCGCTGCTTCTGTCCACCTGACACTTGATATGGGAACTGACTTAAAATATGATCAATACCAAATTTCTTTGAGATTTCAAGAACGCGGCGATCAATCTCACTCGCTTTCACCTTTGATAGCGCAAGTGGTAAAGCAATATTCTCTTTCACTGTTAACGTATCTAATAAGTTATAATCTTGGAAAATGAAACCTAAATGATCGCGGCGGAATAATGCTAACTTATCATCATTCATTTTCACAATATCTTTTCCATCAATTAAAATTTCACCGTTCGTCGCATTATCAATTGTAGAAAGAACATTTAGTAAAGTCGTCTTACCAGAACCAGAAGGTCCCATAATTCCAACGAACTCACCTTCTTTTACTTGTAAGTTAATACCTTTTAACGCTGCAAATTTATTACCACCTGTGTCATATACTTTTTCAATATTTTTTGCTTCTAACACTGTTTTCATCTCGACATCCCTCATTTCATCTATTCTATATTTTCACTATATACATTCTCTACTCTTGCCACTATCGATGTTTCTTACACAAACATGACAGTTATGTAAGACCAGTAAGCAAAGAAATCAAAATTTAACCTAATGAATCAAAGTACTTTGTTACTATAACATTGGGATATCATGCCATCCATTCATTCTCCTTACAGGAACATTACAATTTTGTAAGGTACAAAATGTACCCTACAAAGTTGTGCACGAAATGTCGGATGGAGCTATTTCGTTCCTGCTATTCTATGTACAGAGGAGGTCATCATATGGATTCACTTAAAAATATGAATGCTGCAATGCACTATATTGAAAACAACCTAACAAATGAAATTAATTTTAAAGAAGTTGCGAAGCTAGCTTACTGCTCGGAATATCATTTCAAAAGAATGTTTTCTTTTCTAGCTGGCATATCACTATCAGAATATATTCGTTGTAGACGTCTTACTCTCGCTGCTTTTGAACTAAAAAATAGCGATGCAAAAGTCATTGATGTCGCTATCAAATATGGGTACAACTCACCAGATTCTTTTACGCGTGCCTTTCAGAACTTGCACGGCATAACACCTTCAGAGGCCCGAAATAGTAATCATTCCTTAAAAGCCTATTCACCAATGACCTTCCAATTATCCATCCAAGGAGGAAATGAAATGAATTATCGAATTGAAGAAAAAGAGTCATTTCGAATTATAGGTATTACAAAACGCATACCGATTGTATTTAACGGTGTAAATGAAGAAATTGCTTCTATGTGGAAAAGTTTAAATCCAGATGTCATTCAAACTTTAAAGTCACTTTCAAATATGGAACCTACTGGAATTATTAGTGCTTCTACTAACTTTTCTGAAGGAAGAATGGAAGAAAAAGGAGAACTTGATCACTATATTGGCGTAGCCACAACAAAGGATTGTCCAGAGCAGTTTAAACAACTTGAAGTTGCTGCTTCAACATGGGCTATATTCGAAGCTGTCGGTCCATTTCCTGATGCACTACAAAATGTATGGGGACGTATTTATTCTGAATGGTTCCCTTCTTCGAACTATGAACTAGCAGAAGGACCGGAGATATTGTGGAATGAACAGAAAGATATATCTTCTCCAAACTTTAAAAGTGAAATTTGGATACCGGTTTTGAGGAAATAAAAAATAAAGCTACTTTTCCTTTTAAGGAAAAGTAGCTTTATTTTACATTTTTAGTTCTTTTTTATAAGCGACATAGGAATATCCCATCGTTAACCCTACTGCACCAATAATAATTCCAACCATTATGAAAGATTTCCACGTTACTGGTACAAAAACACTTAAAATCATAATAATTCCTAATACAACAAACACCTTTCCACTAAAACGGTGCGTTTTTCTCCACACTTCTTCGTTGCTTAACGTCCACGGTGTTTTTATACCTACAAAGTAATTTGGTTTACATTGTGGTAAATAGTTTCCGATAACTATAAATAAAAGACCAACAAGAATAAGTGGTGTACTATTCATTGGAATGTCATAGCCTAACCCCACCCCAATTACAAGCATATTAACTAAAAATAATAATACTACTACGCTATAGTTTATTATCATATAACCTTTAGAAAATTTATCATAATTCTTTTTCTTAGGATCAATCTTTGGGGTAATTGTTAATAAAACGTAAGTAAAAATCATAATCCCAAGTAGCAACAACATTGCATTAAATTTGGAAGCATAACCGTTTACACCTTCCATTCCCCAATGAACTGCCATTGTGTCAGGCAAATTCGGCCATGCATATGTCCAGGCCAAACCAGTTATAAGAATCAATATAATTGCGACAAGATGCTTTCTCATTTCCCCTCTTCCCCCTTATTCGTAAACGTAAACACCCAAGTCAATAAATCTTGAAAGACAGTTGTGTTTAAAGAGTACACAACGAATTGCCCTTTCTTTTCATCTTGAATAAGTTCAGCATTTTTAAGTGCGTTTAAGTGATGTGAAATACTTGGTTTTGTCATATTGAAATGTTCAGCGATCTCACCAGCGGTTAGATCACCTTCTTTTAATAAGTCTAAAATTTTTCGCCTTGTTGGATCTGCTAATGCTTTGAATGCTTGATTCAATGTCTTTCTTCCTTTCACTAATTAGACATTTAGATACTTATCTAAATGTTAAAATGATTTCAGTTAATTGTCAATTATATACGAGGCCCTTTTTACTTTTCACGCTTTTGACCTATACTGTTTACTAGCTTATCTTTCAACATAATGAAAAGACTTGAAACACATGATACACTATAGCTACAATTGTTTTTTTAGGAGGAATATACATATGTATAAAATTTTAATCGTTGAAGACGATCCAAATATTTCATCATTACTGCAATCTCACATTCAAAAGTATGGCTATGAGGCTGTTGTTGCGGAGAATTTCGATGATATTATGGAATCGTTTAACGCAGTGAAACCACATCTTGTGTTACTTGATGTAAACTTACCGAAATTCGATGGGTTCTACTGGTGCCGCCAAATTCGTCATGAATCTACTTGTCCAATTATTTTCATTTCAGCTCGTGCTGGTGAGATGGAACAAATTATGGCGATTGAAAGCGGTGCGGATGATTACATTACAAAACCGTTCCACTATGACGTTGTAATGGCAAAAATTAAAGGTCAATTACGCCGTATTTACGGTGATTATGCGCCAAATATTTCTGAACGTATCGTTGAAGTAGAAGGTTTAAAACTATTCCCAGAACGTCCTGAAATTCACTTCGGATCTGAGCAAGTTCTTTTAACGAAGAAAGAAGCTATTTTAGCAGAAATGTTATTATCTAAATTCCCTCGTACAGCGAGCCGTGAAGATTTACTAGCTGCCCTTTGGGATGACGAGAGCTTCGTTGAAGAAAACACATTAAACGTAAACATTACGCGTCTTCGTAAAAAGTTCAATGAGCTTGGTATTGAAAATGCTATTGAAACAGTGCGCGGACTTGGGTATCGTTTTAACGCAACTTGGAGTGAATAAGCATGAAGCTATTTTTACGTGATCATTTTGCATTTTTTCTACTGTACATATTAAACTTCGGTATCATCTTCGTTCTTTATGATGCAGTAGATGGATTTCAAAATAATAAATTTTACTTCGTCGTTTTAAGTTTATACTTATTTATTTGTTTCCTCGCTTACCGTTACGTCCGCAATCGTAGAATGTACCATAGATTAAGTGAGCAACCAGAAAAAATGGAAGATGCGTTTATTGAAAGAGCGACTGCTCCAATGCCTCACGGTGTCAATGAACTCGTGCGTACGCAGTACCGCCTCTTCCAAAAAGAACTACAATCGTATGAAGTAAAACAACAAGAACATCAATTATTCATTAACCATTGGGTACATCAAATGAAGACACCTGTTTCTGTTATGCAGCTTATGGTGCTAGAAATGGAAGACGAACATTTAATTCCAAAGTTTAAAAAAGAATTAGAGCGTCTAAACCAAGGGCTTGATATGGCTTTATACATGGCTAGGTTAAATAACTTCCATGAAGATTTCCATGTCGAGACGATTTCATTAAAAGATACGGTAACAAAAAATATTAACGGATTAAAAGAACTATTCATTCGTAATGGTGTCTTCCCTGTTTTAGAAGTTCATTCTGATTTAAAAGTTGCTTCTGATGCGAAATGGCTAAAATTTATCATCTATCAGTTAATGACAAATGCTGTTCGTTACTCTGGTGAGCGCGGAAAGAAAGTATTCTTATCCGCTTACCGAAACGGAAAAGATATTATTTTAGAAGTTCGTGATGAAGGTGTTGGTATTCCGCAAGAAGATATTCGACGAGTATTCGAACCGTTTTACACTGGGAAAAATGGTCGTACATTCGGAGAATCTACTGGTATGGGACTTTATATCGTAAGTAAAATTTGTGATTATTTAGGTCACTCTGTCAAACTAGATTCTGAAGTTGGGAAAGGAACGACGATTAAAATCATCTTCCACAACGCTGCAAATAATCAAGCAGAACATACGGAGAAGGTGACCGAAGCATGATCGTGACATATGCTAGCAAAATGTATGAGAACTTACTCTCATACATTTTTTGCAATAAAACTACATATTTGTCTTCTAGCGGGAGGTACGTATTATGACATTTTGGCAGTTTGCCTTTAAAAATGTAACACGTAATTCCAGAGCTTATTTTGCTTATTTCGTAAGCAGTTCTTTTTCCATTGCTGTTTTCTTTTCATTTGCTGTTTATTTATTTCATCCTAAATTACAAAATTTCAGTATGATCTCAGAAATTTCAGGATTAATGATTTTTTCAGAAGTTATCATTGTCTTGTTCTCGTTCTTCTTTCTACTTTATTCAATCGGATCGTTTTTAAAAGTTCGGAAAAAGCAATTTGGTGTGTTAACCGTTTTAGGTATATCCAAAAAGCAATTACATCGACTCATTTTCACTGAAAATATGTTAATTGGTATTTTATCTATCTTTTTCGGCATGCAGTTTGGACTTGTCTTTTCGCAATTTTTCTTATTAGTAACAGCGAAAATTACATATCTACCAGGACTATATTTATATTGGCCAACGAATGCTTTTATTTTAACAACAATTGTATTTCTCAGTCTCTTTATCGCCGTATCTTCATTTACACCAATGCTGATTCGTACGAAAAGGGCGGTAAACCTTTTAAAAACGAATAATAGTGGGAAACAAAAAGAAAGAAAACCATCCATATTCATCTCTCTATTTGGTGCGATTTGTTTATTAGGTGGTTATATTTTAGCTGCAAATCCTAAATATTTCTTCTCAATAAACCCACAAGTAGGCGTTATATATATGGTTTCAAGTATTTTTGTGATCCCATCACTTGTGACAGTTGGGACATATTTTTTCTTTTCTCAAATTAGTTTCTTACTTATTTATATTTTAAAGAAAAGAAGAAAGTTTTATATGAAACGAATTAATATGCTGTGGATTTCGGATTTAGCAAGCCGCATCCGAACGAATATTAATATGTTGTTTATTGTAGCGATGCTATCTACAATCGCTTTCACAATGATTACGTTCCTATATGGGGTCGGAAAGTTTACAAAGCTAGAGGTTACGCGAAGTTCACCGTTTCCATTCTCTTATTTTTCTTATGAAGCAAATCCTTTTGTGGACAATCATTTAAATTGGCTTGAACAACAATTACAAAAAGAGAATTTCTCTTATAAAAAAATAAAGGCTGATTTATATGAAACACCATTGAAAGAAGATGAAGGTATAACAGCTTATAATGACATATATGCAATAAAACAAAGTGACTATAATAAACTCGCAGCTTCCCTGCGAATGAAACAACTATTCATGAACGAAAATGAAGTATACATCTTAACAGGTAACGCTTATATAACCTTATTCAGCGAATTTGAGCCAAGCTACAATAGAAAGTCTATTACACTTTCTAGCACAAATACGCGATTACAAGTAAAAGGCTATGAACAAGCAGGGGCCATTCCATCTAACTTTTCATACCAAACTTTAATTTTACCTGACTCTGTTGTAAACAACTTACCAAATACAACAAAGCACGTAACAGCGTACAATTATAACGTACAAAATTGGGAAAAGACTTATGAAATTGCTGATGATTTTATGAAAAAAATACAAAGAGATCGACAGGAATTCCAATACGAAGGCCCTCTTATACGCTCCTATGAATCAGCAGGTTCATTATACAGAATCACATCTGGTAGTGCTGCATACTTTCTAATCGGAACATTTTTAGGTGTTATTTTCTTCATTGGAGCCGGTAGCGTTCTTTATTTTAGAATGTATACAGATTTAACGAACGAACAAGAGAAATATATAACGATTTCTAAGATTGGTGTAACAGATAAAGAGATGAAACGATCTGCTACTATTCAGCTTAGCATTTTATTTTTCATTCCATATGTTATGGCATCCATTCATACAATGTTTGCAACAAAAATGCTCCAAGATGTAATTGATCTATCACTATTCAAAGAAATTTCAGCTGTTCTTATTATTTTTGGCGTAGTTGAAATCGTCTTTTTCTTATTCATTCGTTCTTTTTACATGCAAAAGTTATCAGAGTATACGAATGGTTAAATTTTATGAATGTATTTAATAGGGGAAAAGGATATCTCTTATATCCTTTTCGTCTTCATCCTACTAGGAGGTCTAGGTGAATGACATTTTGGCAGTTTGCATTTAAAAACGTCACAAGGAACGCCAGAGCTTATTTCGCCTATTTTGTAAGCAGTGCGTTCTCTATCGCAATTTTTTTCTCATTTGCAGTTTATTTATTTCATCCGAAATTGCATATGACAGACATTAATTATGCTCTGAACATACTAATGACAATTTCAGAAGTTGTCATCGTATTCTTTTCATTTTTCTTTTTACTATATTCAATCGGTACTTTCTTAAAAGTACGAAAAAAGCAATTTGGGATTTTAACAGTACTTGGCATCTCTCAAAAACAATTAAAACGACTCATATTTATAGAAAACATGTTAATTGGTGTTCTTTCTATATTTTTTGGCATTCAACTTGGACTTGTCTTTTCACAGTTCTTTTTATTAGTTACCGCCAAGATTACACATGTACCTGGCTTATATTTATATTGGCCTACAAGCGCCATTATTTTAACTATCATCATCTTTCTCGGACTCTTTATTCTCGTATCATCTTTTACACCGATGCTCATTCGTACGAGAAAAGCTGTACGTCTTTTAAAAGAAGGAACAAAACAAAAAGAAAGAAAAGCATCTGTGCTCATCTCTCTATTTGGTGCAACATGTTTAATATCTGGATATGCATTAGCCGCAAATCCATTATATTTTCTGTCGCTAGGTGATATCATTGGACTTTTATATGCCGTCTCTAGTATATTTGTCATCCCATCGCTTATTGCAGCTGGAACATATTTTTTCTTCTCGCAAATTAGCTTTTTACTCATTCGTATATTAAAAGCGCGAAGAACGTTTTATATGAAACGCATTAATATGCTTTGGATTTCTGATTTAGCATCACGTATTCGGACAAACATTAACATGCTTTTTATTGTAGCGATGCTATCAACACTCGCTTTTACAATGATTACATTCTTATACGGTTTTGGGAAATTTACAAAGTTTGATGCGATAAGGGAAAACCCTTTTCCTTTTACATATTTATCACATACTGAAAATACGTTAGCGGATGAGCATTTAAACTGGTTAGAGCAGAAGTTTAATGAAGAACACTTTACTTATACAAAATTTAAAACGGATATATATGAAGTATCTTCAGCTGAAAATAATACGCAACTCTATTACGCAATTAAACAAAGTGACTATAATGTACTTGCTAAAGCATTAAATTGGGAAAAACTCACGGTGAATAAGAATGAATCTTATATTCTTATGAAAGACTTAGATGATCAAGTTATTGGAACACTTCACAATAAAGAACAGAAAAATACTCTTACACTTACTCAAAACAATTTACAACTACACGTGAAAGAATATAAAAGTTATAGTCCATTCCCAAACAGCTTAATATACCAATTACTTATACTATCTGATGAAAATGTAGAAGCCTTATCGACCGTTTCCAAGCAAATGAGTGTATATAACTTCAAAGTTACAGATTGGGAAAAAGCACATAATATCGGTTCATCGTTTATAACAAAAATCCATAACGACAATGCAGCAATTCAAGCAGAGCACCCGCCTTTCCATGCAAGTGAAGCGAGCGATTCTCTATATAAAACAAAACTAAATGTCGCTTCATTTTTCTTAATTGGTACTTTCTTAGGTGTTATTTTCTTTATCGGAGCTGGCAGTGTTCTTTACTTCCGGATGTATACAGATTTAACAAATGAGCAAGAAAAATATATAACGATTACGAAAATTGGTTTAACGGAAACTGAAATGAAACGTTCAGCGACAATTCAGCTTGCGATTCTTTTCTTCGTGCCTTACATTATGGCATCCATCCATACGATGTTCGCGACAAAGATGTTACAAGAAGTTTTACATCTCTCGTTCTTCGCTGAGATTACAGTCGTACTTATGATTTTTGGAACAGTTGAAATTTTATTTTTCCTTTTAATTCGTTCCTTTTATATGCAAAAATTATCACAACACATTAAGTTTTAAAAGATAGAAAGGTGATTACTATGGAAGAAGTATTACACATAAAAAACGTCTCAAAAGTATATGAGGGAAAAGTCCCTCATACAGCTTTAAAAAATATAAATTTACATGTAGATAAAGGTGAATTTGTCGCTATCATGGGACCATCTGGTAGCGGTAAATCTACATTTTTAAATGTTATCTCAACAATTGATTCCCCTACTTCTGGTGATGTCGTTATTAACGGAAAAAAACCACACACATTTCGTAGGGAAAAGTTAGCTATTTTCCGCCGACAAGAGTTAGGCTTTGTTTTCCAAAACTTTAACCTATTAGATACACTAACAATCGGTGAAAATATCGTACTACCTTTAACATTAGATAATATTCCATTAAAAGAAATGGATGAAAAGCTTGATAACATTTCAAAAAAGCTTGGCATTGATCATATTTTAGACAAGCGTATTTTTGAAGTTTCTGGAGGACAAGCACAACGTACCGCAGTAGCACGTGCTGTTATTCATCACCCTTCCCTTCTACTTGCTGATGAACCAACAGGTAACCTAGATTCAAAAGCGGCAATCGACGTAATGGAGTTATTTACGAAATTAAATAAAGAAGAAGATGCAACGATTTTAATGGTTACGCACGATCCATTTGCAGCAAGTTATTGTAACCGCGTCATTTTCATTAAAGATGGAGAGCTTTACAACGAACTGCACCGCGGATTGTACCGTGAGAAGTTTTATCAAGAAATATTAGATGTTTTAGCATTACTAGGAGGAAGACGTGGATGACATTTTGGCAGTTCGCATTTAAAAATGTCTCGCGCAATTCGAAAGCATATTTCGCTTATTTTGTAAGCAGTGCTTTTTCTATCATGGTTTTCTTTTCATTTACTGTATATGCGTATCATCCGCGCTTACAAATTATGAATAAATTACAAGAACAAGATCCGCTCATGAACTTAGCCGGCATGGCACAGTTTGTTATCGTTTTGTTCTCGTTCTTCTTTCTCTTATATTCTATTGGGACGTTTTTAAATGTACGAAAACAACAATTTGGCGTTTTAACTGTTCTCGGTATATCTCAAAAACAATTAAAACGCCTTTTGTTTACTGAAAATATGATCATTGGAATACTCGCTATCTTTGCAGGTATTCAAGGCGGTCTTGTATTTTCTAACTTTTTCTTACTTGTTACTTCTAAATTAACAAGTAAGAAAGGCCTCTATTTATATTGGCCAACAGAAGCAATTATCGTTACAACCATAACTTTTATTATTTTATTTTTCATTGTTTCTACATTTACACCGATGTTCATTCGTACTCGGAAAACAACACAGCTCATTAAAGAGGCTAAAAAAGGCGATAAAGAAAAAAAACCATCTATACTCATTTCGATATTTGCTTTAATTTGCTTAGCATTATGTTATTATATTGCTGGTTATCCGCAAGGCTACATAACAGAAAAAAATGCCCAAAATGGATCCGTATTCTTTATCATATTATCTATTTTGCCACTCGTAGTAGTCGGAACATATTTATTCTTTTCCCAAACATTTCTTCTCTTTATCTTCATTTTAAAAAGACGAAGAAAGTTTTATATGAAGCAAATAAATATGTTATGGATTTCAGATTTAACTAGCCGTACTCGTAGTAATATTAATGTGCTCTTTATCGTTTCTATGTTATCAGCACTTGCATTCACAATTATCATCGGGTTATTTTCCGCTAATAACAATACAAAAGCAGCGATAGTAGAACGATACCCTTTTCCCTTCACATACATATCTGAAGGAGAAAGTGCACTAGAGCAAAAGCACATTGCTACAATTGAAACGGAGCTTACAAATTCTAATTTTCAATACAATAAATACAAATCTATAGTATTAAAAGATACAGCTTTAAAAGAAGACGTTGCTCTTATGAAAATGAGTGACTATAACATACTTGCTAAACAATTAAAGAGGCCGAAAATAACTCTTGATTCTACACAAGTTTATATTATTTCTCGTTACTCGCCAAAACTTTTAAATCTTGTATCAAATCCATTTGCTAAACAAAATACGATTACACTTGGGTCTAATAAAAAGGAATTTCATATTAAAGGTTTTATTAATAAAGGAATAGAACCATCCTTTGCATTGCCTCATCTCATTATTATGCAAGATAATGCAATTGAAAATATGATTCCACATATTGAAACAATCACGATTTATAACTATTTTGTAGAGAACTGGGAAAACACGATTATTCCAACGAAAAAAATGTCGCATACGGTTAGTGATGATGCGCACAATTTTCAAGAAAAACATAAAGTAGAACCTATCAGGGTCCCTTTTTCCATTTATACAGCTGCTGACGATCTAAACTACAGCCAAGGAAATTCAATTGCCACTTTCTTTATTTGGGCATTTCTCGGCTTCATTTTCTTTATCGGTGCAGCTAGTGTTTTATACTTCCGTATGTATAATGACTTAACAAATGAAAAACAAAAATATATTACGATTACAAAGCTCGGCTTAACAGAATCAGAAATGTTTCGCTCTGCAACGATTCAATTAGGAATTTTATTTTTCGTTCCTTACATCGTCGCTGGTGTTCACACGTTATTTGCGGTTAAGTTTTTACAAAGCATGTTTTCTTTCTCATTACTAAAAGAAACATGTATCGTACTCACCTTTTTCGGGATTATCGAAATCATTTTCTTCTTCTTAATCCGTTCTCTGTACATTAATAAGTTATCACAGCATATCAAAATATGAATAAAATGGCCTTGTGCGTATTGCACAAGGCCATTTTCAATAGTTTTTAATTAGCAGCAATATCCACCGTAGCCGCCAGCATAACCGCCGTAACCACCATAACCACAACCGCCGCCTCCGCCGAAGCAGCTAGCACCGATGATGATTAATAAAATAAACAATACGATTAGAAGCGCAAAACCGCCGCCGCACCCATGTCTGCGGTTACAATCATCATGTCTGTGTTCACACTTTTCGCTCATTACTCTATTCCTCCTTTAGTATCATTCATAACAAGTTCACCTTGCTCTAAATGAGGGGATTCCATTTATAGTATGTTTTCAGGGCGAATAGGAAGCTTGGCTTACTTAAAAACGGGCTTGTTTTGGCAATTGGGCTTCATCAAAAAAAGATACCAATTAAGGTATCTTCTAAATAAACATATTGAATAAAAGCGCAAAACAAAATGCAATAAATGATAACAATGTCTCCAGCACTGTCCACGTTTTAAACGTTTCCTTCACCGTTAATCCTAAATACTCTTTTACAAGCCAGAACCCTGCATCATTTACGTGAGAAAACATTAATGATCCCGCGCCTGTTACTATAACGAGCAATTCTAAATTTACACCTGACATATACTGAATAACTGGTGAAACAATTCCTGCTGCTGTCGTTAATGCTACTGTTGCTGAACCTGTTGCGATTCGAATTAATCCAGCTACCATGAAAGCTAATACGATTGGTGATAACGATATATGTTCTGCCATTTGCGCAATCGCTGTTCCAACGCCGCTTTCAATTAATATTTGTTTAAATCCACCGCCTGCACCGATTATTAAAATAATGGAACCGACAGGTAATAAGCTTTCATCCGTTAATTTTTTAATCATCTTTTTATTAATACCTTGTCTCATGCCAAGTAAATAAAATGCTGCAAAACATGAAATTAGTAAAGCGATTACTGGACTTCCAATAAACACAAAAAATTCAGTCATCTTTTTCGGTAATGAAATATATGGTGCAACGACTGATAAAATCATCAAAACTACTGGCAGTAATATAATAAAGAATGAAACTTTACGACTCGGCAAATCAGTTGATACAGTCGTAACTCGAATAAGCTCTGGTTCATTTTCAGGTATAACCCTTTTATGTACCCACTTTGCAAATATCGGTCCTGCAATAATAGCCGTTGGTAGCGCGATAAGTAATGAATATAAAAGTACCTTTCCTAAGTTCGCGTTATAAATACCGATTGCTGTCATCGCACCTGGATACGGAGGCACGAGCCCGTGAACAATCGATAATCCAGCAATGACAGGTAACGCAATTAATAATATATTTTGCTTCGTCGTTTTTCGGATGGAAATAACGAGTGGTAATAAAATGACAATCCCCACTTCAAAAAATACCGGAATCCCTATAACAAATCCTGCAAATAACATAGCCCACGGTAGTTTCTTCACACCGAAAAATCGAATAAAGAAATCTGCCACTTGCATGCCGGCCCCTGAATCGGACATCATTTTTCCTAAAATTGTACCGAGAGCTAAAATACCAACTAAATGCCCTAGTACACTACCGACGCCAGTTTCATAGGCAGTCACTATTTTCGTCAAATTCAATCCAGACATGATAGCTAAAAATAAACTCGCAACTGTTAAACTAATAAATGCATGCCACTTCCACCATGATACCCCTAAAATAACAATCGCGATTGCAAGTAATGTGACGATTAATAAGTATATATCCATCTCCCATTCCCCTTACTTTATAAAGTGAAACTTTAATCAGTGGGGGTTTTGTTCATCCCCACTGATTATTAGTTGAACCAATCGGACGTTTATGGACAGCCCGGCTCCCACCTAACTTCTTTGCTCCAACTGAATTTTGAGGTGGGAGTTTTACTGTCCGTTAATGCGGGATAAAAAAAGAGGGCGAATACCCTCTTTTTATACGTCATAATTCACTACATAATGCTGCATTTCTGTATTGTAGTAGCCTTCGCTATATTCAATTACTTCGCCAACTTCATCGTAAGAATAACGCATACGTTTTAATAACGCTGTGCCCTCTTTTTCACCTAACGCTTCTGCAACGAAACTAGGCGCAAGTCCAACAGCAAATTCATCTCTGAAGTTTTCTAAATGAATACCTCGGTCCTCGACTAAATCGTAAAGCGATTGCAAATCAAAATCCGATAAATCTGTACTTGCCATTTTCGCTGAGAAATAGTGCGTATAATGAATATACGGTGCATCATTTAACGTATATAAACGTTCAATACGAAAACTCTCTTTACCGAATAATCGAAATGGCACTGTTCCTTCTTCATTCTGAACGATTTCTGCTTTTAGCAATTTCTTCTGTACTTTATATCCTTCTTCCACTAACACTTCAGTAAATTTCTTACCCTTTGACAGTTTTGTCGCAGACGTGTTACGGATGACTTTCGTTCCTTTACCGCTTTTCTTTTCTAAATACCCTTCTTGAGCGAGTTCTTTAATCGCATTTCGTACTGTAATTTTACTCACCTTGAACTCTTCTTCTAACTGCGGTTCGGAAGGAATATTCGTATGAATTGCATATACACCATGCAATATTCGATCACGAATAATGTTTTTTATTTGTAAATATAATGGTCCTTTTTTCCTCGTTACGTTCACCGTTACACCCACTACCTTTCTACATCACCTACTGATGCCGTCATTGCCCGAAGTATATCCTTCTCTGATGACATTGGCGTATCACCGACGATTGTATGTGCAAGCATTCCAGCTGCTGACGCAAATGAAACAGCTTTCTCTGGTGCAAACTCTTCTATCTCGCCATGAATAATCCCGCTCGTATAAGCATCTCCAGCACCTATTCTATCATATACAGAAAACGTAAGTGTTTTTGCAAAAGTGAACGCACCATCTTTACATATAAATCCGCGAAGCGAGTGTGTATTATCGCTATTAATAGAGCGATGTGTACCAGCGATTGTAGCAATACTATACGTTTCAGCTACCTTTGGAATAAGATCAACAAGTTGCGCCTCTCGCTCCGTTTCGTCTGTTTTCATTCCTAAAACAAACATCGCATCTTTTTCGTTCATCATTACAATATCAGCTAGCCCTAACATTTCTTCATAATGCGGTTTCGCCTGCTCGTACCCATCTTTTCCCCAAAGTGATGGACGATAATTGCAATCAAAGACGACAGTTCCTCCGTTTTCTTTTACTGCTTTCGCTAAAGATTTCATATGATGACGCACCGTATCATTCATCGCAAGTGTAATCCCGCAAAAATGAACAATATCAATTTCCTTCGCGATTTCTTCAAATTGATACATTTCTTCACATGCCGTATTGAAGCTACTTTCTAATCGATTTGAATATGTAACGCGGCTTGCACGTGCTCCAAATCCATTTTCTAAAAAGTACATGCCGACATATTTACCGCCTCTTGAAACAAGCGAGGTTTGCACGCCTAATTTTTGAATGTAAGATAATGCAGCATCTCCAACCGAGTTTTCCGGTAAAGTAGAAATAAGAAGCCCTTCATGCCCGAGATGAGAAAGTGCTGCAGCAACGTTCACACCTGTACCAGAAAATGAGTATTTTAATGTATTAGCTTGCGATAACAATTCATATCCTGGTACTTGCAGGCGCATCATTACTTCGCCGAATGCTGCAATTTTCTTACGCATATTGATCAACTAACTTCTTCACGACTGCTAATAATTCACGAACATCTTCTACTTTCGTATTGCCAGTTTCTTTATCAATAATAGAAGAGTACACATGCGGGATCACTTGCTCTACATTTGCTTCAAGCGCAATACGTACAATTGTTTCAAAGTTTTCTTTATCGATTCCGCCCGTTGGCTCTAATGCGAATCCTTCTTCCGCACAAGCTTTCGCAACTGCGCGATATTCTTCTTCATGAGCTAGCCCTTTCATCGGGAAGTATTTCAATGAATTTCCGCCCATATCACGTACAAGTGCGATCGCTGTTTTAATTGGAACGATTGCTTTTTCTTCTCCAGCTGCACTAATTGGACCAGTAGAAATATTTACGTACCCTACTTTTCCTGTTGGCGATACTAAACTATTAATCCAGCTATCTTTTCCGCCAAGATTTGCACGTGTCGCTCCAACTGAAGGGAATACTTGGTTAATATGGCTACCTGGATAATGTTTCGCAATTTCAGCTACAACTGCTGCTTGGCGATTATCTCCTGCTCCTAGTCCGATCGATACAGCGTCATCAATTTCTTTTCCATATGCTTTCATCGCTGTAACAGCTTCTTCTACTGTTGGATAATCTTTTGATAATACACCTACTACTACATAACCTTCTGCTGCTTCAAAAATATCTTTCGCATTTCGGGTATTGTTCGCTAATACATTTAATGCTACGCGGCCTTTATAAAAACGTTTTTGAATGTTTGTCATTTTAGTTTCCCCCTACAATTTCTCTCAATTTTTCTTCAATCACATGTATATCATCACCTTGAAGTGGACGTGGATCGATATCAAAGAATCCTTGTCTTACTCCGTAATCACGTGTATAAATCGCAATCTCCCCTTCGCGTAATGCTGTCACAACGTCTTTTGCCGATTTATTTAATTCATTCTCGTTAATATGAACACGGGCTCTAAAGATTGCTCTTCCCGCTTCATCTTGAACAATCGTTACATTTACACCGTTTAATCCTTTTAGCGGCATAAGTACTTGTAACAACTCTTTTTCTTGCTCACTCTTATCTTCTTTTACTCCGTACTCATCAAGCGCTTGAAGTAAGCCAAATGTTGTTTCTTTCCCAACTTTCATACTTCTTCCGATGCAATGTAATTGCACTTTCAGCCACTCAATATATTTTCGTTTCCCACCAACAATACCAGAAGTAGGTCCTTCAATCGCCTTTGAACCGCTATAAATGGCAAGGTCTGCATACTTCACATATTTTTGAATGTCTTCTTCAGCTGCCGCATCTACGATAAGCGGTACGTTATTTCGCTGTGCTACTTCCCATGCTTCTTCAACAGAAATCATATTTTTTTGCACGGCATGATGTGATTTTACATACAGAATCGCTGCTGTATTTTCACCAATCGCATCTTCAATATGCTCTGCTTTCCCTTCATTTGCGTAGCCAACTTCTACAAGTTTTCCTCCGCCTAAGTAAATCATCGTTTCAACAGGAGCACCATACTGAACGTTATGACCTTTTAACATGATCACTTCATTTTTCGCGATGACCTCTTGATGAAGTCTTTCACTTTTACGGCGATTTCCTTCTGTCACGATACCAGCAATAGAAAGTGCAATTCCGCTCGATGCTGAATTCACAACAACAGCTGCCTCTGAATCTAGAATTCTCGCAATATGGTCTCCCGCTTTATCTACTAAATCAGCAATTTCCACATAATTTTGTCCCCCATGTTTCATCGCATCCATAACTGTATCTGTCGGAGCGGATACACCTAAAATACTCATTCTACCGCTCGCATTTATTACTCTTTTTAATCCGTACTTAGCATTCAATGAATGACCCATTGACTACAACCCCTTTCGTATCAATTCTTCTTTCAGCAATGCGCTGATCCCCTTCTGAATCTATTAACGTAATCTTCTCATCTTTCACCGTAAATAAAGTTAAATTTGCAATATCACCTTCTTGAATACGGCCAAGCTCAGGTTTCTTAAGCCATTCTGCCGCATGTTTCGTCACCGCATCAATCACTTCTTCTAGCGGATAACCTAAGTAAAGGAATTTCGAAAGAACATGAGCCATACTATACACTGGACCGTGCACGCGATTCTTCCGGTAAATATCTGTACTAATTGTATTAAAGGCAATACCGTGACGCTTTGCCGCCTCTGCTACTTTAAAAGAAAAACTAGCATTACCATGCCCAACATCTAAATGAACACCGCGCTTCACTGCATCTAGTAACACGGGTAGCGGTTTACCTTCTTCATCAAACAAATTATTTTCTTTCCCATTTAAGTAATGTGTAATAACATCATCTTTTTCTAAAAGAGGTACAACTTCCTCAATGCGAGGAGGCGCCGAACCGATATGTACCATAATCGGTAATGATGTTTCACGGGATAAAGAGCGCGCTACATGCAGCGGTTCAATTCCACTATCACAAACGACGCTTTTACTCATTCTCGCCTTTAACCCAACGACTACATCTTTATACTTTTCTACTGCTTCTATTACTTTCTCTTTATCGATCCATTCCATGTTGGATAATTCATCAATTCGTTTCAAACCGATGCGAGAAATATTTAAAAAGGCAAATAAATTCGTTTTTGCCTGTTCTCTACTTTTTACTAAATCTGCAATGCGATCAGCACCGCAGCTACCTGCATCAACAATTGTCGTTACCCCTTGCTTAACGCCAATTTCATCCACCTCATCGCCATACGGATCAAACTCTGGAAAAGCATGAACGTGCAAATCAATCCAACCACTCGATACGTAAGTACCTGAGTAATCAAGAACTTTTCCGCCCTCGCCAGCACCAGCTTTCGTCACCTGTGCGATTTTATTATTTTCAATTACAATGTCAATCTCTTCCCCGTTCACACGTTTCACATTACGTAGTACGAATCGTTCTGTCATTGTACTTCCACCCTTTTCTATAAGAAGCCATAAGAATACGCTTACATTAAAGTTTCATTTTATATCTCTTTCACACGTTTAGCGTAACACAAAAAAAGGGAGAAGTAAATATAACGTTATAATGTTTAAAAGTAAAATAAATAATACTCCTCAAAAGGCTGATAGTACAGGAATTTATATCAACGATCTTTCGAATATATCTACCGTAACTCACAATATATCAACGATCCCACAAGAAATATCGATCCCTTTCTTATATACGAAAAGGTTGCTCCAAAACGGAACAACCTCTTTTTCTATTCCTGAACCGTCACAATAACCCCGTCCATATTATTCCCCGAAATTTCATACTGCTTATTCGCTGGAACATTCACTTTCATGTTTCCGGAAACTTTATAATAAGAAATCGTATATTTCTTACCTTCCACATCGGTTGTAATTTCTTTTTTCTCTTTTAAGAAGTCCAAATATTCCTCTAATGTAATTTTCTCCTTTTGCATAATAGCACTATGCGGTAATCCTACATAACGTATATGCCACGGCTCATATTGAATGCCTGTAATATGACTTTTATTCTTCGGATAACGTAATACAAAACCGTGCTTCCATACATTCTCTGCAACCCACTTACCTTCAGGCGCTTTCTCCATTTTCTTTTGCGTTGATCCAACGTCCAGTGATAATCCTAAATTATGTTCACTGTATCCTGCTGGAAGTGCATAGTCAGAGCCCATTTTTTCATATAACTTTTCTTGCTCTTTAAAATCTCGATATCCGCTATTCATTAAGAAGTGCTGTACTCCGTCTTTTCCAGCTGCATCGACAACGTTCAAAAACTTTTTTACAACATCCTTTGATAAGCGAAGATTTCTATCAAATATGACGTAACCTCTTACTAATTCACTATTGTGATTTACATTTATAATATCAGACCTAATACTATCTTTTTTAACTGGGTAGTCTTTATTAACTAATAATAGATCCCCTTTATAAATTTGTTCTTTTGTAACCTCTACCTTTTTCATATTTTCATTCTTTACTGCACTATTTTCCCCGCCGATTTTCACATCAATTTCTTTTTGAAACAACGGTGATATATAAACGCCTACACAGATTGTGCATGCGATAAAAAAAGAAATAAATACCCACTTTTTCATTTCTAGTTCCTCCTTAACGTAACTTACGTCTAGAATAGAAAAAACTATTAAAATAAAAAGTGGGGTAAAGTTTAAATTTTTATTAAATTGTTACGTTCTCGTCTTTTGGCAATCGCACTTCAAACATTGTTCTAACTACATTACTTTCAGCAGAAATCGTACCATTATGCTGTTCAACAATATTTTTCGCAATAAACAGTCCAAGGCCTGTCCCGCCACGGTTCTCAGTTCTCGATTTATCACCTGTATAAAACATATCAAAAAGATACGGTAAATCTTCTTCTGGAATGCTATCTCCGTAATTCATAACTTGTACGACAACTTCTCCATTATCGATATACCCATTCAGATCAACAAATTGCCCATCATATCCGTAGCGAACGGCATTTGTTAACAAGTTTTCAAATACTCTAGCTAACAATTTTCCATCACCGTTAATCGGCAAATGCGGATCAATATTCAATCTAGCTTCTAAATGATATTTCTCTAATAACGGATACAATTCCTCATCTAACTGTATAAGTAGCTCACTTATATCAATCGGCTTTTTATCCAGCTTTAGCATGCCATAATTCATACGTGTAATTTCAAATAACTCATCAATTAAACTTTCGAGCCTTTGCGATTTCGTATATGCGATCGTGGAAAAATGTTTAATTTGTTCTTTTGTTAAATTCTCATCTTTAAGAATTAAATCTAAATACCCTAACACGGATGTTAATGGTGTCCTTAAATCATGAGCTAAGTTCACAATGAGCTGGTCTTTACTACTTTCAGCAAAGTCTCCTCTTTCCACAGCTTCTTTTAACTTTTCACTTGCAACATTTATTTCACGTGCGATCTCTCCAAACTCATCGTTTGATGAAATGCGCACTTCATTTGAAAAATCTCCGTTCGCCAAATGATGAATCCCGCTTGAAATCTCATCAAAGTATTTTAAGTATGGTTTAGTAAGGAAGAAGAAAAACATAATGGATAGCGGGATGAAAATAATTAAAAAGAAATTAACATCCCCAATTTGTTTTATCATGAACCGCACTTGAGCTAACGGATCCTCATAACGAACGACTAATTTGTAATAAATCCGTAACCCTTGATAAATGATATACGTTACGCCACCAGCAAATATCATACTTAACGCAAATAGCATAACCATCTTCGAGCGAAAGCTTCTCATCTTTTTAGCCATTGAAAGTATAACCTACTCCCCACACTGTTTTGATTAACTTGTTCTTTCTTTTATCTTCCCCAAGTTTTTTCCGTAACGTACGAATATGTACCATAACTGTATTTCCGCCTTCAAAATAATCATCTGCCCATACTTGCTGAAAAATATTTTCTACATTGTACACTTTCTTCGGATGGCTCGCTAATAAATATAAAATATCAAACTCTTTCGGTGTTAATTCAACTTGTTCTCCGTACACATTTACCGTTCTTCGCTCAGGATCAATAGTAACTCCGCCTACCTGTAAAGCAGATTTATTCTCTGCTACTTTCGGCTGATTTAATGTAAGAAATCGGCGTAATTGTGCATTTACACGTGCGACTAATTCAATCGGTGTGAAAGGTTTCGTCATATAATCATCTGCACCTAATACAAGACCTGTCACCTTATCAAAGTCCGAAGTTTTCGCACTCAAGAAAATAATTGGCATATGATGCTTCGCGCGAATTTGACGCGTCACCTCATACCCATCCATTTTCGGCATCATAATATCTAAAACCACTAAGTCGATTGGTTGCGTTTCAATAATATGAACAGCCTCTTCCCCATCCGCTGCCTTCACGACGTGGTACCCTTCTTTTTCTAAATGTATCTCAATTAAATCAGCAATTTCTGCCTCATCATCCGCTATTAAAATTGAAATGCGCTTCATTTTACTCCCCCTTTTCCCCCGCTATTTGCGGGCGGTAAGACTCCCACCTCAAAATTCGGGTGAATCAAAGAAGTTAGGTGGAAGATCAACTGCCCACAAAAGCCCGATTGGTGCGGGCTAATAATCAGTGGGGATGCCCCACTGATTAAAGTTTCACTTTATACGCTCGATTGTAAACTAGTCTATCCAATTTGTACAATACGAAAAGGTTACTCGCGGGAGTAACCTTAGTAAATGAAATTTATATCGGCGATTTTCGAAATATATCGATGATGTATAAAAGTATGTGTAAACATTTTTAGGCAAAAAATAAGGCAAAGTACCCCCTAGGTTTATCCAGAACCTAAAATGAAAGGAGACTTTGCCTCAT
>NZ_JBQAIE010000026.1:0-27494 GCF_051918845.1 Bacillus cereus group sp. MYBK101-2
GAAGCTAGCTTCACTTTTCACATACCAAATCATTATAAATTCATACTGGATAAACCAATGTATTGGGCCTTATCAAATTACACAGACTTCTTGACGGAACCAATATATCGACCACAACCTGAATTATATCAGCGATTATTGAAATATATCGACTTACCGACAATTAACGACGAAATTCGCCCGCTATTTGAAAGACGCAACCTACCGCTCCAAAACAATTCGCTGCTTCGTAATTTCAGCCAACCTTCCGTGGTCTACTTCATACTCAGTATCAACGCTTTGCGGTACAATCACTTTCCCTCCCTCAAGCGTCACTTCTGGTGAAATAATATCCTTCTCCCAATGTCTACTAGAAGCGGATATATCTCCTGGAATCGTAAAGTTCGGCAATGAGGCAAGCGCAACATTTTGCGCTCGTGAAATTCCCATCTCCACCATACCTCCGCACCAAACGGGTATGTTATGTTCCATACAATAATTATGAATTTGAATCGATTCGGTTAATCCGCCCACTCGCCCTGGTTTAATATTAACGATGCGGCAACTGCCAAGCGTAATCGCAACGCGTGCGTCTTCTACACTATGGATACTTTCGTCTAAACAAATCGGCGTTTCAATCTTCTTCTGCAGCTGTGCATGATCAAGAAAATCGTAATCCGCTAGCGGTTGCTCAATCATCATCAATTGAAATTCATCTAATCGTTTCAATTTCTCCGTATCCGCTAATGTATAGGCTGAATTTGCATCAGCCATTAACGGGATGTGCGGGAACTCTTTACGAATCTCTTTCAATAATTCATAATCATGCTCTGGCTTTATTTTCACTTTAAAACGCTCGTATCCTTCTTCTGCATACTTCTCGATTTGTTTTAACATAACCGGAATTGTATTGATACCAATCACAACACCGACTTCAATTTCAGCCTTCGTTCCGCCAAGCACTGTCGCTAACGATTTGTTTTGACGCTTCGCATATAAATTCCAAACAGCCCCTTCAATTCCCGCCTTTGCCATTCGGTTTCTTTTTATATGCTGGAACAAACTTGGCACTTCATTCGGATGAGAAATTTCAGCCTTTAATAAATCCGGTAATAAAAAGTCTTGCAGTACATGCAGCGCCGTCTTCACTGTTTCTTCCGTATACCACGGTTCAGAAAACGCAACAACTTCGCCAAATCCAATGTACCCGTCCTCATCTTCTAATTCAATGACGATACTCTCACGCTTTTCATACGTTCCGTAGCTTGCAGCAAACGGGATGACGAGTGGCATTTCCGTTATATGAAGTGTCGCTTTTTTTATCTCCACTTACATCTCCTCCACTAATTGTCTTAACTCTCGTCTTAACAATTTTTTCGAAGCATTTCGTGGTAATTCCTCTAAGAACCACGCTTTTTTCGGCACTTTATATTTCGCTAATTTCTCCTCGCAAAAATGAAGAATTTCTTCTTCTGTTATCTCTCCACTTTTTACAACAAAAGCAGCGGGTACTTGTCCCCATTTATCATCAGTCATGCCGACAACACCAGCTTCCGCTACCATCGGATGAGAAAGCAACACTTCTTCAATTTGAGCCGGATATATATTCTCTCCGCCAGAAATGATTAAATCACTGCGTCGATCTAATACGTATAAAAATCCTTCTTCATCTAAATAACCGAGGTCACCAGTATGAAGCCATCCGTTTTGAATAGTTTCGCGCGTCGCATCTTCACGGTTAAAGTAACCGCCTGTTACATTTGGTCCTTTTACTACGATTTCGCCTTCTACTAACGGCGGTACTACTACGCCATCTTTTTCAATACGCAGTTGGCACTGAAATAGTGGTTTTCCAGCTGATCCTACTTTCGTTAACATGTAATCTGCGGATAACGTACAAATTTGAGACGACGTTTCTGTCATACCGTACGTTTGATATACAGGAATTCCTTTTTCTACACACGCTTCTAATAGTGGTTTCGGCGCTGGTCCTCCTCCAAGTAACATACATCGTAAAGAAGATGGATATGTCTCTCCTCCTAGTCTCTCTAATAAATCAGTTAACATTTTAGAAACGACAGAAATAATCGTTACGCCTCTCGTTTGAAGTGCTTTATGAATAAAATCCGCATCATATTTCGGAACGAGTAAAATGCGCATACCGTACATAATGTTTTTCATTAAAAGAGATAGCCCGCCAACGTGGAACATCGGCATACAAGCTAACCAGCAATCATCATCACGAAGTCCTAAATTAAGCGAAGAGCCAACCGCGCTTGCCCAATGATTGCCGTACGTTAAAATAACGCCTTTCGGTTTGCCTGTCGTCCCAGACGTATAAATAATCGTCATCGCTTCTTCTAAAGAGAACTCTTCTTGTATAGAGGCTTCCTCTTTTGGTCCATTCATTATGTCAGTGAATGAATAGACAGGAATATCTTTAGCCTCAAAATCTTGATCCGTCACTAAACAAATAACTTCAGCATCATGCATTTGCCAAAGTAGCTCTTCTCTTGAAAGACGCGTATTTAAAAGCACAGCTACTGCACCTACGTACGATAGGGCGTGAATAACTGTAATCATCTCCATACCATTTTTCATCAGAACAGCCACCTTTTGCCCACGCTTCACTCCTACATGCGTGAGGTGTCCACAAACAGATACTACTTTTTCATGTAGCTGCATAAAAGTAACTTTCTCTTCCTCTATTTCAATTGCAGTGCGATCTGGTGTTAAAAATGCACGTTGCATTAACCAATTTGGCATCGTCTCCATCATTCATTCTCCTTTCATGAAAGAAAGAGACTTGATATGACATCAAGTCTCTTAGTTGTTTTGTTTCCGGTTTGATCTTATCCAACGGGGCTAAACAGTCGGCTCCGCTTTTAAAGCATCCAGCTACAGCGGCTAGAACAGTCGGTCGTTTCACGCCTTCCTACGAGGCAAACAGCGCCTCTATGTCAGGAGTTCCAACGCCCTCTTGTTCTAAGCGAGCCGCTTCCGCTTTTGGTTTGATCACGGGAAACGAGGGAATTGACCGAAGTCCGGACTGCGTTTTTCTTTGAATGCGTCGCGACCTTCTTTTGCTTCGTCAGTTGTGTAGTACAATAACGTTGCATCTCCAGCTAGTTGTTGAATACCAGCTAGACCGTCTGTATCTGCGTTGAATGCAGCTTTTAGGAAACGAAGTGCCATTGGGCTGTTTGCTAAAATTTCTTCTGCCCATTGTACTGTTTCTGCTTCAAGTTGTTCTAATGGTACTACTGTATTTACTAAGCCCATATCAAGCGCTTCTTGCGCGTTGTATTGACGGCATAGGTACCAAATTTCGCGAGCTTTCTTGTGGCCTACCATACGAGCTAAGTAACCAGCTCCGTATCCACCGTCAAAGCTTCCTACTTTAGGACCTGTTTGTCCGAATACAGCGTTGTCTGCAGCAATTGTTAAGTCACATACGATATGAAGTACGTGCCCACCACCGATTGCATAACCTGCTACCATTGCGATAACTGGTTTAGGAATTGCGCGAATTAGACGTTGTAAGTCTAATACATTTAAACGAGGGATTTGGTCGTCACCTACATATCCACCATGACCGCGAACTTTTTGGTCGCCGCCAGAACAGAATGCACGTCCACCTTCACCTGTTAAAATGATAACGCCAACATTTGCATCATCACGAGCATGTGCAAAAGCGTCGATTAACTCCATTACCGTTTTAGGACGGAATGCGTTATGTACTTCAGGGCGGTTAATCGAAATCTTTGCGATACCATTGTATGTTGAATAAATAATATCTTCGTAATTGCCTTCTTTTACCCATTCAATAGCCATTACAACTACCTCCTTGTATATTTCTGATCTCCTCTATAAGTGTAACTTCATTCTTAACTGAAAAAAGCATCACTGCATAGTTTTTAGAAATCCCTTTACTATTGTATCAAACTTTTCCGGTTGTTCCACATGAATTGCATGGCCAGCACCATCAATTTTGACAAATTTCGCGTCAGAGACGCATTTTTCGATATTTTTTAATATACGAAAGAACTTTTCATCATGCTCACCGTTCATTAAAAGAACAGGCATTTTTAAGTTTTTCAGCTCATTCCACCATGAAGGCTGAGCCCCTGTTCCCATGCCGCGCAAGCTATTTGCAAGCCCTTTTGGATTGTTAGCAAGTCGCTCTTTTCGTACTGCTTCTTGTACGTTTTGTGCTAAACGTTTTTGCGTTTCAAACAGCGGAATACTTTCCCACATCGATACAAAACTTTCGATGCCTTCTCGCTCAATTTTCTGAGCAAGTCGCTCATCTTTTTCACAGCGTTCTTTTCGCTCATCTTCACTTTCAAGCCCAGCTGTACAATTTTCTAATAAAAGAGAACGTACATATTCTGGATATAGACACGCCATCGTAATCGCCAGTCTACCGCCCATTGAATAGCCAAGTATATGCGCTTTTTCAATATGAAGATAATCTAGTAGTTCTTTCATTTGCAACGCTACATTTCGAATATTATAATGCGTCACATCTTCAGGGCTTTCCGTTTTTCCGTGCCCAACAATGTCTACTAAAATGACTTGAAACTGCTCGCTCCAAGAAGGAATGAAGGAACGCCACGTTTCCATACTTCCCGTAAAACCATGAAGAAGTAGAAGTGGTTCTCCGCTTCCGACTACTTCATATTCATACGATACACCTTGCAGCGTTACGTTCATTTTGATTCACCTTGCAACGATGTAGTAATGACGTCCTGTGTTTTTGCCCATAACGTACGGTGCAATGTTAAGTTTTCATCACGGTTCGTACAAATTTCTACAACGTGTAAACCTTCTTTCGTTGCACCTTTTTGTACTTCTTCTCGGAACTGCTCCCAGCCATTTACACGGCTAAATGAACCACCGTACATTGTAACAACATGCTCATAATCAAGCCCAATTGGAGTTCCAAATAATGATTCGAAATGTTCCTTTTTCTCATATTGTGGTAAGAATGAGAAAATACCACCACCGTCATTATTTACAACGACAATCGTTATGTTTAATTCATGTAATTTTGCGGCTAGTAGTCCATTTAAATCGTGATAGAATGATAAATCACCAATCACTAATACGAGCGGATTGCAAATCATGCTCGCTCCTAAAGCTGTCGAAATGATTCCATCAATCCCATTTACACCGCGATTTGCCATTACTTGAATGTCTTTATCCGATGTGAAGAAGAAAGAATCTGTATCACGAATTGGCATACTATTACTTGCAAATAACGTTGCCCCTTCTGGTAATACGCGGACAATATCTGTAATGACTCTTCCTTCAAATGCCGTATCATATGTTTCCATTTCACGAAGTGTTTCCTTCGTTTTTTCGTTTATATGTTGCCACATTTGGGACCAATCATTCTTTTTCATAACTGGCATTTTTTCTATTAGTGCACTGCAAAATGCAATATCACTCGCTTGGACAACTTCTGTTGCAACGAGAGCTGGATCTCTCCATTGTCCTGATTCGTCAACAACGATATGAACAGCTTTCGTCTGTTTTTTAATGAACTGCGTTAATGCTTTCGAAACAGGCATACCACCGAAGCGAATTATAACTTCCGGCTTCCACGTTTCTTTTAACAGCTCATTTCGTAAAAATGTATCGTAACAGTCGATTACCATCGTTTTATCGTGGTGTCCACTACGAATGTTAGAAAGTGGATCCGCTAATATTGGATATCCCGTTTTTTCAGCTAGTTGCGTTGCAAACGTTGCGATTTCTGAATGACTATCATCTCCACAAATAATAAGCCCCTTTTCCATATGTGAAAGGCGCCCTACAAGAGAATCTACATATTCACTCGGCATCACCGCGTTCCCTCGCTGAACTACTCCTGTATATTCTCCGCGTCCTTTATCCCATAAACTTTCTAATGAGAAGTCCGGGATGAGCGGTTCGCGAACCGGAAAATTAAGATGAACAGGTCCTTGCGGTGCTAAAAGCGCGCTTGCTATCGTGCGCTGCGTTGTCATGCGAGCGTAATGATACATCGCCTCATTCGCTTCTGGAAGTGCCATCTCTGTAAATTGCTTCACAAACGTGCCGTATAAATTAATTTGATTCATCGCTTGTGGTGCACCGACATCTCTTAATTCATGCGGTCTATCTGCCGTTAAGACGATAAGCGGCACTCGCGAATGAAAAGCTTCACATACAGCTGGATAGTAGTTCGCTGCAGCCGTTCCTGACGTACATAATAATGCAACAGGACGTTTTTTCGCTTTTGCAATACCGAGCGCAAAAAATCCTGCAGATCTTTCATCTACATGTAAATATGTGTTCATTCCTTCATGTTGTTCCATTAGTAGAGCAATCGGCGTTGACCGTGAGCCTGGACTAATGACAACATCACATACATTTAGACGCGTCAGTTCATCCACGAACGCGCCTAAATAATATGATAATGCTTCTATATGATTGTTCATTTCATTAATTCCTCCAAAGCACCAAGCATCGGTCTAAACTTCAAACTTGTTTCTTCATATTCAAGTTGCGGTACTGAATCAATTACAATCCCGCAACCGGCAAATAAGGATGCTTTCTCTCCATTTAATAATCCGCAGCGAAGTGCAACCGCAAATTCACCATTTCCTTCATCATCTATCCAGCCAATCGGTGCACCATATAATCCTCTGTCTAACAATTCAACATCACGAATTAGTTTCATCGCTTCTAAACGAGGTGTCCCGCCAAGAGCTGGTGTTGGATGTAATTCTTCTACCATCGTTAAAAGACTCGCGTCGCCTTTTGCCTCTACAGGCGTATATAAATGAATTAAGTTTTTCGTTGTTAATAGACCGGGACTCTCCGGAATATTAACGGATTCGCAGTGCTCATTTAATACCGACCTGATCATGTTCACAACATAACCGTGTTCAGCTAAATTCTTTTCATCATGAAGAAGCGCATCACTATTTCGCTTACTTTCTTCTATAGATTGACCATGACCAGTTGAACCAGCAAGACACATTGAAGTAAACTTCTCATCTTCTTTACGAATTAATCTCTCTGGCGTCGCTCCTAAGAAGCATGCTCCTTTATAATCAAAAGAAAATACGTAACAATCTGGTTGCCCAATGCGAAGTGCTTCTAAAACAAGCGCAGAATCAATATGATGATCCATCTCTACTTTTAGCTCCCTCGCTAATACAACCTTCTGCACGTTCCCCTGCTTCATCTCATCTTGCACTTTCTCAATGGACTTCATCCAGCCTTTCGGATCCACTTCTACTTTAGAAGTAACTGTTAATTTCGATCCTTCTAGTGCACATTTACTCTCCTCAAAAATTTTCTCTTCTAAAGAAACAATTTCGTTATAAAGAGTTTCTGCACAATCTGTTGCTGAAACGAATGTATTCATTGTTAACCATGCTTTTTCATTTTTTACAGTTAATAAAAATGCCGGTAGTGAAAATGTCGTATCATCAAATTCTTTCCATAAATCTGTTTTCTCTTTTTCTTGGTCAAATGAAAATCCACCAAATAAAAGAGGACCTGTTCCAAATTCGTATCTTTCTCTTTGTACAAATGCTTTCTCTTTTACTTTATCCCACTCGTCACGAGCAGTTTGAAAGCGTTTGTGAGAAGCAGTTGCTATAGTGAAAACAGAACCAATTCCAGCAAATATTACATGCTGAGCTGGGTCTGCAAAATAACATCTATTTTCGAATGAGATCCTTTTTCCTGCTGCATAAAACAGAAGTGGATCCATCCAGTCTATTTTTTTTACAAAACTAACCAATATTTTTTCATCAGTTGCATGCTTAATGGCTGCACTTAGAACTTCCTGCAAGCCTTTTTGTTTCGTTTGAATCACAATTGTCTCCCCCCTATGGGCGAAAAATAGTCATAATTACGCTTGATTTTAAGATACACCTCAAACGAAAGGCCTGTCAACGTTTAGCATTTCTGAGAAATTCACCTTCTCTTCCTAGAAAATAAACGTTGACACTAAATGATGCTTTTTCTACACTTAGTTGTGTACAATATGTGACCAAAGGAGGATTCAACATGGAAATGAACGTCGAAACGAATTCCTCTCCTACGGCGCCAAAGCCAAGCAAGCAAACAGGCTGGCGCATTTGGTGGAGTTTACTACGTCCCCATACATTAACAGCAGCTTTCGTTCCTGTTTTCATCGGAACAGCCTATGCAATGCAGGTCGGAGGTATAAATCAAATACATCTCCCTCTTTTCCTTATAATGCTTCTTGCTTGTCTTCTCATTCAGGCAGCAACAAACATGTTTAATGAATACTTTGATTATAAAAGAGGACTTGATCACGAAGGTTCAGTCGGTATCGGCGGCGCTATCGTTCGCGATGGCATTCAGCCAAAAACAGTGCTTAACTTAGCATTTGGATTTTTCGGCATCGCAATACTATTAGGTGTTTATATTTGTATGAATTCTAGCTGGTGGCTTGCTGCAATCGGTCTTGTTTGTATGGCCGTTGCTTACCTTTATACAGGCGGTCCACTTCCAATTGCATATACACCATTTGGAGAGTTAACAGCCGGATTATTTATGGGTGTCATTATTATCGGGATTTCATTCTTTATTCAAACTGGAACTGTAACATCAGAAGTCGTTTTACTATCTATTCCAAGCTCCATTTTAATTGGTGCCATTTTACTAGCTAATAACATCCGTGACTTAGATGGCGATAAAGAAAACGGTCGTAAAACGTTAGCCATTCTCGTTGGACGCGAGCGAGCTGTTGGTGTACTTGCTTCTATGTTCATCGTTTCCTATATTTGGACAATTGCTTTAATTATCGTGGGCATCGTATCACCATGGATGCTGATCGTATTTTTAAGTGCACCGAAAGCATTTAAAGCGACGAAAGGCTTTATCGGCAAAAGCATTCCAATGGAAATGGTACCTGCGATGATAGCAACAGCAAAAACAAATACAATCTTCGGTCTCCTCATGGGAATCGGATTATTACTTGGATATTTCCTTTAAAAGGAGCTGCTAATGCGGCTCCTTTTTCATATACCAATTTCAGCTCATAATTCCTACTCGCAACGCTCATACTATGTAAAGAAACTGAATTGTAGGAAGGTGGACGACTATGTTAACTCCACAACAAATAAATCAATTTAAATCCGTTTTAGAAAAACAAAAACAAGAACTAGAGCAAACGATACAAACACACGAAAATGAAGATCGTGCATCTGAACGTGAATCTGTTGGAGAATTATCTAGCTATGATAACCATCCAGCTGATATGGCAACAGAGCTATATGAACGTGAAAAAGACTTCGGGCTTATTGAACTTTGGCATAAACAGCTTGAGGACACGAAACACGCCTTACAAAAAATAGAAGCGGGTACGTACGGCATTTGCGAAGTGTCTGGCGAAGAAATTCCATTTGAAAGATTAGAAGCAATGCCGACTGCTACAACATGCATCCAGCACGCGACAAATAAGTTAAATATGAATACGCGACCAGTTGAAGAAGAAGTGCTGTCTCCTTCTTTTCACAAACATGACGAAGATCGTTCTGTTGAATACGATGCAGAAGATGCATGGCAAGATGTTGCTAATTACGGAACATCTGAAACACCATCTGATTTAGAAAGACAAGATTCGAAAAACTATAATGGCATGTACGTAAATAGCGAAGAAAACGTAGGCTACGTAGAGGATTTCGAAAACTTTATCGGTACGGATATGCATGGGAAAAATCTGCAAGTTTTCGCTACGGAAGAGCATGAAGAATATGAACAAATGCTTGATGACTTTGAAGAGCGTACCTTTAAGGGCGAATTATCTTCAAATGAATCGAGTTCCAAAGAATAAAAAAAAGCATTCCGAAAATCGGAATGCTTTTTATCGCTAGCTAATTAGTTTTTTGTAACGTTAGCAGCTTGTGGTCCACGGTTACCTTCAACGATTTCGAAAGAAACTTCTTGACCTTCTTCTAAAGTTTTGAATCCGTCACCTTGGATAGCTGAGAAGTGAACGAATACATCGTCTCCACCTTCAACTTCGATGAAACCGAAACCTTTTTCGCTGTTGAACCATTTAACTTTACCTGTTTGCATGTCATGTACCTCCTAAATAAAAATGAAACTATGAATCCACATGAAAAGGTGGATATAAAGGACATGAATGTATAACAAGCTTACAGCCTTTAATTCAACGTGCTTTATTTCCGTACCACATTATGTAGCTCAATAGTGATTTCACTATATCACGCTATATCCAAAACGTCAAATGAGAACACTTTCATTCCACCATTTTTTTATGATTTTAATATAGTGTTGAATTTCCATATTCATATTTTATCCCGCCATTTACGGGCAGCTTGATTGGCGGGAACTGCTAATCCGTTTTGGATGCTCCCACTTTATTTAAAAATTAACAAAACTAAAGTATTCTAATCCTGTTAAATTCTGTACAATATAAGTATCTATTACATACGAGGTGAAAAAATGAGAGCACATGAAATCGAGTATAAATTATACGGCGATGATATGCAGTTTGTTGAAATTGAGTTAGACCCAGAAGAAAGCGTTATTGCAGAAGCTGGCGCAATGATGATGATGGAAGATTACATCGAAATGGAAACAATCTTCGGTGATGGTTCTGGCCCATCTGGAGGTTTATTCGGAAAATTAATGGGCGCTGGTAAGCGTCTCGTTACAGGGGAAAGCATGTTTATGACTGTATTTACAAATACAGGTCACGGCAAGCGTCACGTATCCTTTGCTGCTCCTTATCCGGGTAAAATTATTCCTGTAGATTTAACAGAATATCAAGGGAAAGTAGTTTGTCAAAAAGATGCGTTTCTTTGTGCCGCAAAAGGCGTTTCTATCGGCATTGAGTTTACGAAAAAAATAGGAACTGGTTTCTTCGGTGGTGAAGGTTTCATCATGCAAAAACTTGAAGGTGATGGACTTGCTTTCATGCACGCAGGCGGAACTGTATACAAACGTGAATTAAAGCATGGCGAAAAACTTCGCATTGATACAGGTTGTCTCGTTGCCATGACAAAAGACGTTAATTACGATGTCGAGTTCGTTGGAAAAGTAAAAACAGCTCTATTTGGCGGCGAAGGTTTATTCTTCGCAACGTTAGAAGGACCTGGAACAGTTTGGATTCAGTCCTTAACACTTAGCCGCTTAGCAGCACGTCTGACAAGCCCAGCAGCGCAAAGCACTGGTGAAGGTAGCGTTTTAGGTGGACTTGGTCGTTTATTAGATGGAAAAGAGTAAATAGGGCCCTTATAGGGCTCTTTTTATTTAGGTGGACTATACAAACCACTTCGAATCATATAATACTCCATCACTTCGTTAAGCCACACTTCTTCTCCTTGAAAACTCACCAATTGAATAGCCTTCTCTTTTGCTTATCTTACACTCCTCCTAACAGTATGTTTACAAAAATCATACTCCCTCACGTAACTGTAGTTTCAAGGTTTTTTTCTAAAAGAATGAATCAAGTCCCTCACTGCATATATTGAACTATACCTTTTCTTAAGGAGGCTCCCTTAATGCGTACTCCTTTATCCTTTGATAAAGATACTGCCATACTGTTAGCTTCTTGTTGTGAGTTAACGTATGAACAATATAAACAAAATGGGATTTTTGAAATACCAGATGGTTTTCAATATGTACAAGGTTTTCAAGGAAAAACCATTCAAACGACAGAATGGTTCGGATTCATACTAGAATCTGAGGATACCGTTATTGTAGCTTTTCGCGGGACACAAACAGATACAGACTGGATTATCGATTCACTCGTTAACCAAAAACCATATCCATATGCTTTAAATAGCGGAAATGTCCATAACGGCTTTCTTTCCATTTATGAATCTTGCCGAGATTCTATTATGGATATGCTCGTATCATTACCAGCCCATAAGAAACTTCTTGCAACAGGTCATAGTTTAGGCGGCGCGCTCGCTACACTACATATACTCGATGCGCGTATAAACACTGCCTTCGCACAGTACGGTCTGTATACATTTGCCTCCCCAAAAGTGGGAGATATCGCCTTTCGGAATTATTATAAACTGCAAGTAGCTAGTAGCTTTCGTTTCGTCAATTTATTTGATGTCGTTCCACTTCTTCCTCCTCGAAACATAAATTTTAATGACCAAGACTGGGAATATGCACACGTTCATCACAACATGACTTTTACAAAAAACACAAAATCGATTGCAAATAATCATGCCATGACAACATACAAAACATGTCTGACTTCTCATTTTTAACCAGTAAACAATTGGAAATAAAATATCCTTATAATATAATAATATATGAAATTATTTTTGGATGAGGGGACCTTACATGCTAAAATTTATCTTTGCACTTTTTCTCATTGTAATTTTTACGTTTACAGGTTTCTTTACATTTTCATACTTTGCGACAGGAGAATATGATGGAACAGGTATCATATATACTGCGATCCCCTTTCTTTCTTAAGCAAAAAAGAAAACCGAGCTTAATGAGTTTAAGCTCGGTTTATTTATTAGTGTTAAATTTTGTCGGTAAACCGATATATCTTAAAAATCGCCGATATAAATTTCATATAATCTTTTCCAACGTAGCAATCTCTTTAAATTTGCGTAACTGTATTACCAATACCCCAAATCTCATTACTATACTGTAAAATCGTTCGATCGCTCGCAAAATGACCAGATTGTGCAATATTTAAAATCGACATTTCGAGCCACTTCGTTCGGTTCTCATAAGCTCTACCAACAGCTTCTTGCTTTTCCGCATATGGGCCAAAATCTCGCAGAACGAAATATTCATCATTTTGAATAACAAGAGAATCGTAAATTGCTTCAAATTCAGCTCCCGAATGTGAGAAGAAACCATTCGTTAACTGGTCTACTACCTTCTTAATGTGCCCATTGTGGTGATAATAATCACTTGCACGATATCCACCATTTTGATAGTAATGAAGAACTTCTTCGGCCGTTAAACCGAAAATGAAACAGTTATCATCACCGACTCTATCTTTTATTTCAATATTCGCTCCGTCTAACGTGCCGAGCGTAATCGCACCATTCATCATAAATTTCATATTGCCTGTTCCGGATGCTTCTTTACTCGCTGTTGAAATTTGTTCACTTACATCGGCCGCTGGGAATATATCTTCCGCTACAGACACTCGATAGTTTTCTAGAAAGATAACTTTCATATATTGGCTTACGTACGGATCGTTATTCACTTTCCTTGCAAGTTCGTTTATTAATTTAATAATTTTTTTCGCATAGTAATAGCCAGGTGATGCTTTCGCTCCAAAAATAAAAGTACGCGGATAAAATGTAAAACTAGCATCCTCTTTCAAACGGTTATACAAATATAAAATATGAAGAACATTTAATAATTGTCGCTTGTAAGCATGTAGCCTTTTTACTTGCACATCAAAAATAGAATTAGGATCAATTGTAATCCCCATTGTATTATGAATACGCTCTGCTAAAATCTCTTTACGCTCTTGTTTTACCTCTGCAAATTTCTCTTGGAAACTCGCATCGTATTGAACTAATTGTAGCTCTTGAAGCTTAATCGGTGCTTTCTTCCACTCTGTTCCAATCGCCTCTGAAATAAGGTTTGTCAGCTGTGGATTCGCCTTCATTAACCAACGTCTATGAGCGATTCCATTCGTTTTATTATTAAACTTATCTGGATAAAACTCGTAAAACAATCGCATTTCACGTTGTTTTAAAATCTCCGTATGAATTTTTGCTACACCGTTTACGCTATGGCTACCGACAATTGCTAAATGAGCCATTTTCACAAGATCATGCGCAATAATCGCCATCTCTTCAATGCGATGCCATTCATACGGATAACGTTCCCAAAGCTCATGACAGAAACGTTCATTGATCTCTTCAATAATCATATAAATTCTCGGTAATAACGGTTTAAAAATGTGAATTGGCCATTTTTCAAGAGCTTCTGATAACGTCGTATGATTCGTATAAGAAATCGTTTGCGTTGTTATGTGCCAAGCTTCTTCCCATGCTAGTTTTTCTTCATCTAATAAAATACGCATCAGTTCTGGAATCGCCAAAACTGGATGGGTATCATTAATATGAATCGCAATTTTCTCATGTAATTGACGAAGGTCACCATATCTTTCTCTATGCATACGAACAATATTTTGCAAGCTTGCTGATACGAGAAAATACTGTTGTTTCAAACGAAGTATTTTCCCCTCATCATGCGTATCATCTGGATATAAAAACTCCGATACCGCCTCTGTTTCACGCTTATATTTCAAAATATCTTTGCAATTTTGTGGGAAAGGAACTGGTTCCGCATTCCAAAGTCTAAGTGTATTTACAGTACTCGTCTCATAACCTACTACTGGAACGTCATATGGTACGGCCATAATTACTTCTGCATTTGTATGCCTGAATTCTAAACGCCCATCAATGTAGAGCGTTTCAACATTGCCGAAATAACTTACTTCTACAGCTTGATCATGCCTTCTTACTTCCCATACATTTTCATGAAGAAGCCACTGTTCTGGAAATTCAACTTGATAACCATCAACAATTTTTTGATCAAATAAGCCGTGTTTGTAACGAATTCCGCACCCATGACCTGGTAAGTTTAAAGATGCAAGTGAATCAAGGAAACAGGCTGCTAACCGTCCAAGTCCACCATTTCCAAGACCTGCATCTGCTTCCACCTCTTCTAATTGTTGCAACGAAATTCCAAGCTCAGAAAGCCCTTGCTCACATACATCCTTGATGCCTAAATTTAATATGTTACTTCCAAGCAAACGTCCAAGTAAAAACTCAATGGATAAGTAATACATTTGCTTTCGCTCTCCAGACCGATAACTTTCATTCGTTGCAATCCATTGACTATTCATATACTCACGTACCATGTACCCAAGCGTATTGTATTGATCACGAGTTGTAGATTCTTTGAAACTTTTACCATACATCGTCTCTAACTTTTCTAGAAAAGCTGATTTGAAACTTTCAACATGAGTAAACATCTCTTCACCACCTACATGTTATTCCATGAGACTTTTATACAATTTCTTATAAGCAAGAGCTGATTTCTCCCAGCTATAATCTTCAGTCATCGCTTGTTTTACAAGCCTATCCCATACCGGTTTATCATGATAAAATTCAATTGCACGACGAACTGTGTGCAACATGTCATGTGCATTAAAGTTCGTGAAACTGAAACCATTTCCTTCTCCAGTTTCTTCATCATAAGATTGTACCGTATCATTTAATCCGCCTGTTTCCCTTACAATTGGAATCGTACCATACGCTAATGCGATAAGTTGTCCAAGGCCACACGGTTCAAACAGTGATGGCATTAAGAATAAATCACTTCCCGCATATACTTGGTGAGCTAACTCCTCATTAAAGCCGATATACACTTTTACCTTCTCAGGATACTCATATGCCATCCACTCAAAGAATTGTTCATATTCAGAATCGCCTGATCCTAAAATAATACATTGTACATCTTCTTCCATTATTTCACGGAATACAGTACGTACTAAATCAAGACCTTTTTGCTTCGTTAATCTCGTTACCATTGAAATAATCGGCGTATCTTCTTTTTCCGGCAAACCAAAATAACGCTGCAACGCGCGTTTATTTTTACTCTTTTCATATAATGACTCTGCATCGTACTGAGCGGTAATATACGAATCCGTTTCTGGATTATATACGCTCGTATCAATTCCATTTACAATGCCGCTAAGCTTACCATTATATTTTCGCAGTAATCCATCTAACTTCTCACCGAAAAACTCATATTGGATTTCCTCTTTGTATGTCGGGCTAACCGCTGTAATTTGATCAGAAGCGATAATACCGCCCTTCATAAAGTTCACATTTCCATAAAACTCTAACTGCTCACTATGAAAATATTCATCACCAAGTTCTAGCAAGTCGTACATCACTTCAGGAGGAAATACACCTTGGAACTGCAAGTTATGAATCGTATATACTGTTTTAATATGCTCATATAACGGGTTATCTTGATACTTTTCACGTAATAAGAAATTTACCATAGCTGTATGCCAATCGTGGCTATGAAGAACATCCACTTCGAAATCAAGATGCGGGATACACTCTAATACTGCTTTCGAGAAATAAGAAAAACGCTCTCCGTCATCATAATGACCATACAGAGAATCTCTCTTAAAATAATATTCATTATCTATTAAGTAATACGTAATCCCGTCTTGCTCACCTTTTAAAATTCCACAATATTGATTTCTCCACCCAAGCGGGACGTTAATTACTTTATGTAGCGTACATCCATCCCTTAATTTTTGCGGAATAAGACTATAATTCGGGAGTATAATGCGAACGTCCACACCTAATTTTTTTAGCTCTTTTGGGAGCGCACCTGCTACATCAGCTAATCCTCCCGATTTAACAAATGGTACACATTCTGATACTGCAAATAAAATATTCACTTGTTGTCCCACTGCACGAAAAGCTTATACTACTTCCCTTGCAGCTTCCTCCCTTCGAGTTTTCATTTAAATTAAAACTTGAATCAGTGGAGGAAAAACCCCCACTGATTTCTTAAGAATAACTATTAATCGTACTGTTTTGAATGCTTCCTTTTTCTACAACGTATGGCTCATCGGCAGTTCCTTTTAAAACAACACCGTCACCAATTTTCACATCTTTATCAATAATAACACCGTCTATTATACAATTATCTCCAATTTGGCTCTTTTGCATAATAATGCTATTACGAACAATTGAACCTTTTCCAATTTTAACAGAACGGGAGACAACGCTATTTTCTACTTCACCTTCAATAATACTGCCGTTTGCAATCATTGTATTTTTCACAGCTGCACCCTTTACATAACGAGTTGGTGGTTCATCTTTTACTTTCGTAAAGATCGGTGCTTCTTTCTTAAATAGTTGCTTCCAAATAGCAGGTTGCAAAATTTCTAAGCTATGTTTATAGTAACTTTCAATCGAATCAATAATAGCTACATATCCTGTATGCTCATATGTAGCAATATGTAGTGATTTTCCGCGCTTTTCTCTCACTACATCGAATAAGCTATATTGCTCCACATCTTTATATGACTCAAATAAATCTAACAATAATTGTTTCTTTAACACGTATGTTTGAAGCGAAACCCCTTCATGGCAAACTTCCGTAATATCAGCTGCCGTATGTATATGTCGCTCTAACACTGCTTGAAAATGTAATGCTGTTACGAGATGGCTATTCGTAATCACGACGTACTCTTCTCTGCTTCTTAGAAAATAATCAATATGTCTTCTAAAATGTGCAAAAGATCCAAATTCATCTTGATCACATTGGCAATTTGGCGGGAATAAAAACAGTCCGTCTCGTTTTCTATCTAAATCCCACTGTTTGCCTGAACCAACGTGATCCATTAGTGAACGGTTTTTATGACTTGTAAAAACTGCCACACTATGAATATTAGAATTCACCATATTTGAAAGCATGAAATCAATGAGTCGATAACGGCCCCCAAACGGTAACGCCGCTAGTGAACGATGCCCTGTTACTTTCTTTAAGGAAGGAAAACTTCCCGTTGCATTAATAATTCCTAACATTTTTTCTCCCATTCATTTCATCCCCCTTTTCTATTTCCCTTCAGCAATGAGTACTACATCGTCAACATTTTTTTCCGGACGAATAATTGTTCCATCTTCAATAACCATTTCCGATCCAACAATTGCCCTTTCAATCACAACATTTTTGCCAATCTTCGCTCCTGGCATAACGACAGAATCAATAACCATACTACCTTCTTCCACCGTCACCCCTTGGAATAATACAGAATGCTTCACGTCCCCTTCGATGACGCATCCTTCGTTAATAAGTGATTCTTCTACTCTTGCCTTTTCAGCAATATATTGAGGCGGTTCGTTTGGATTAACAGAATAAATACGCCAGTCACGGTCGTTTAAATTCAGTGATGTTTCATCGCGCAGTAAATCCATATTCGCTTCCCATAAGCTCTTCACTGTACCAACATCTTTCCAATATCCTTCAAACGGATATGCCATCAACTTCTTCCCTTCATCTAATAAAAGCGGAAGCACATCTTTTCCGAAATCATTACTAGATTCAGGATTTCTTGCATCCATTTCTAAATACTCTTTCAAAATAGCCCAGTTAAAAATATAAATTCCCATTGATGCAAGATTACTTCTTGGAAATTGCGGTTTCTCTTCAAATTCAACAATCTCCATCTCTTCGTTCGTATTCATAATGCCAAAGCGACTCGCCTCATCCCAAGGCACTTCAATAACAGAAATCGAAACGTCCGCTTCTTTCTCAATATGGTAATCTAGCATTTTACTGTAATCCATTTTATAAATATGGTCGCCTGATAAAATGAGAACATACTCTGGCTCATATTGACTTAAATAGTTTAAGTTTTGATAAATGGCACTTGCCGTACCTGTGTACCACTTCACACCTGAAGACTCCGCATAAGGAGGTAATACTGTGACTCCACCACTTACTCGGTCTAAATCCCACGCATTGCCAATTCCGATATAATTATGAAGTTCTAGTGGTTGATATTGCGTTAAAATCCCAACCGTTTCAATACCAGAATTCGCGCAGTTACTTAGCGTAAAATCAATAATGCGATATTTACCACCAAATGGAACAGCTGGCTTGGCTAAATTTTTTGTTAATGCACTTAATCGACTACCTTTTCCCCCTGCTAGTAACATTGCTACGCACTTTTGTTTTTGAGCCATCTTGTTTTTTGCTCCCCTTTCTCGTCTTCACTGGTCGTAATATGGATACGCCAAATGGTGGAATTGTAATTTCTACATGTGCTGCTTGATTATGAAACGGTTCTTGAATCGCTTTCAGACGTTTCTTATTTACTTGCCCTGACCCGCCATATTGCTCAGCATCACTATTTAAAATCTCGTTATAATACTCGAAATCTGGTACACCTACTTTATAGTTTTCATATGTAGCTTTCGTAAAATTACATACGACAACTAACGCATCTTCTTGTTTATCCCCTTGGCGAATAAATGAGAAAATACTTTGCTCATGATTATTAGCATCTATCCACTGAAATCCTTCAGGCGAATGATCAAGCTGCCAAAGTGGTTTAGAGCGCTTATACAATGCTATGAGCTCTTTAAAGTAATCATGCATATAACGATGCATTTCAAAATCATGTAAATTCCAATCTAAATCTTCAAGGTCTTTCCACTCATCAAACTGCCCGAATTCTCCTCCCATGAAAAGTAATTTCTTTCCTGGGTGAGTAAAGAAATATCCATATAATAAACGAAGTTGAGCAAACTTATCCCAGTAGTCTCCTGGCATTTTATTTAATAACGACTTTTTCCCATGAACGACTTCATCATGAGAAAGCGGTAATATGAAATTTTCAGAGTAAGCATATACTAAAGAGAACGTCATTTTCTCATGAATATACTTCCTGTACTCAGGCGCACACTCCATATATTTCAGCACATCATTCATCCAGCCCATATTCCATTTGTAATTGAATCCAAGTCCCCCTTCATACGTTGGGGCTGTTACAAGTGGCCAAGCTGTTGAGTCTTCTGCTGTCATAAGAAAATCTTCATCTTCTGCGAACACCGCTTCATTTAACTCTCGTAAAAATGAAACAGCGTGCTCATTACTTTGCTCTTGTCCTTCTTTATTCCAGTACAGCATGTTTGCAACTGCATCCACTCTGAAACCATCAATGTGGAAATATCTCATCCAAAATAATGCATTTGAAATTAAGAAATTACGTACTTCCCTCTTTCCTAAATCGAAATTGACAGTTCCCCATACTGGATTTTCTTGCACATCTTTATCTTTATATTCATAAGTCGGTGTCCCATCAAACAAATATAAACCGTGAGCATCTTTACAAAAATGCCCCGGCACCCAATCTAAAATGACACCGATTCCATATTTATGACATTCATCGACAAAATGCATCAAATCATGTGGCGTGCCGAATCTACTCGTTGCTGCATAATATCCCGTTCCTTGATATCCCCAAGAACGATCATATGGATGCTCAACAAGCGGCATAATTTCAATATGTGTAAATTGATGTTCTACCACATAAGGAATGAGTTCTTCTGCCATTTCCCTGTAAGAATACAGTGTTCCATCTTCTTTCTTTTTCCAAGAACCGAAATGTAATTCATAAACCGTCATCGCTTCTTTATAAACTGATTTTTTCTTTTTCTTACGACTCCAGTTTTTATCATTCCATTCGTATCCCTTTATATCAAAAACTACAGATGCCGTATTCGGTCTTACTTCTGCATACACAGCATACGGATCTGCCTTGAGAATGACATCACCAGCCATCGTTTCAATCGCATATTTATATATTTCTCTTTCTTCTATATGCGGTATAAATAGGGACCAAATTCCCTCTTCTGTCACTTGCAGCATCTTATGTTGCTCATAATCCCATTCATTAAAATCTCCAACAACACTCATTGCTTTCGCATGAGGAGCCCATACTGTAAATCGTACACCTCGCATCTCATCTTCCGTCACAATATGTGCGCCAAAGATGTTATAACTGTCATAGTACTTTTCTGTATGAAACTCATCTCGTTTCACTTCTTCACAATTTATTACACTCAATATGCTCACCTCACTAAGATGACAGAATTTTTTATACTTTACCAATTCTGCGAAAAACTGAAATATCCTTGTTCATTTATAAAAAATATACGTTTTTTTCTTAAAAATGTTGAATTTTTTTCACATTTCTATATAAAATATCGAATTTTGACGAATATTCATTGAAAACGCTTCATTTTTCACTAGTCTTTTATCTTACTATTTATTTCTCAACCTCTATTTTATTAGCTTTACCCTCTTTTTCATCCTATTTTCCACTTAAAATCGCAACAAAATAATCTGTCATAAAAAAATGTTTCTCAACATTTTTCGTCACAATTGTATTGAAATGGAAAATTTATAAGCATATACTTGTTCTCAATAAAGAACGCAGACTTTTCGTAACTACAATTCATAGCGGACTACTATGTTTACTTATTTATCCTTGTTACGAACAGTCGCTATAAAAATTTAATTAGGGGGCTTTCTTATGTCATTAAAACAAAAGGTTGGAATGGGAGTTGTCACAGCAACGCTTGGCTTATCCCTTACATTCGGCGGTGTATTCGCCTACTTCAATGATTCAGAAACATCTAGTAACTCATTTCAAGCTGGAACACTAGACCTTTCTATTAATCCAAGTGTAATTGTTAATGTGAAAGATTTAAAACCAGGCGACTTTATTGAAAAAAATTTCACGCTTGAAAATAAAGGGTCATTGGATATTGCAAAAGTAGCACTTGAAACATCCTATGAAGTTACAGATGCAAAGAAAAATAATGATGGGGAAGATTTAGGCGATCACATCATCGTCAAATTTTTAGTGAATGATGGAAAACCATCTAATCCAAACGATGATCATGAAATTTTGTGGGAAACAAAACTATCACAATTAAAGACTATGAAACCTGAGGATGTGGCTACTTCTTTAGAACGTCATAACTTAATAGACGGTATTAAATCTGGTGAAACAGATTATTTACACGTGCTCTTCTCCTTTGAAGACAACGAACAAGATCAAAATAAATTCCAGGGCGATTCCTTACAGCTAAACTGGACATTCCATGCAGAGCAAACACCAGGCACGGAGAAATAAATTTTAAAATATAAATTATCGGAGGCTTATACATGAAAAAGAAAAATCGTTTTGTTACCGGAATTGTAACGGCTGGCGTTCTATTTTCAACTGCCCTTCCGTTCAATGTACTGGCTGAAAATCCTATTAACCAAATTGACTCTTCAAACGCCCAGTCTTTACTATCAAAACTTTCTAAAGAACAGCGCCAGGCATTACAAAAGTTAGATGCTAACCCTGATTTTACTATCTCGCCAGATATTAATACGAGTAGTTCTGAACCAGTAAATATCATTGTAGAATTTCAAACTGCGCCAGTAAAGATTAATGAATTAAAACAAAAAGAAAAAGGATTACAAGCTGCTCCTGAAAATATAAAGGCACGTATTGATCAAGAACATGAGGAATTTCAAAAAGGACTAAAACGCCTTTATCACTTCAGTCCATCAGTAAAGTCAGGGAATTTCCAGTCTGTACAAATTAAACGTTCTTATAAACATGCGATAAATGGTGTTGCGCTGACGTTACCTGCAAATACAGTAGAAGAATTGTTACGAATTGGCGTTGTAAAGCGTATTTGGAAAGATTATGAAGTGAAACTAAATTTACCAAAACAATCTGAGCAAAAAGCACCTCAAAAACTAACAGATAGTATTCCGCAAATTGGGGTCGATAAGTTACATAGCGAAGGTATTACCGGAAAAGGAATTAAAGTTGGTGTATTAGATACAGGTATTGATTACAATCATCCTGACCTAAAAGACGTGTATAAGGGCTATCGCGCAAAACCTGGCGAAGACTCTAGCAAGGTAGATCCAAACTCCGTAAAAGGTTGGGACTTTATTAATAACGATGCAGATCCGATGGAAACAACTTATACAGAGTGGCAACAATCTGGCGCTCCTGAATTTGATGATCGTGGCTCTTCCTTCTACACCGCGCATGGTACTCACGTAGCAGGTATCGTTTCTGCGCAAAAGAAAAACACATCAGATTCCGCAGTAAAAGGTGTTGCACCTGACATTGAACTGTATAACTATCGTGTACTCGGTCCATACGGAAGCGGAGATAGTTCTGGTATTATTGCTGCAATCGATAAATCTATTTCTGACGGCATGAATGTTATTAACTTATCGTTAGGTGACGATAGCAACAATCCGCTTGATCCAACGTCTATCGCTGTTAACAACGCAATGCTTTCTGGCGTTGTTACAGTCGTTGCCGCTGGTAACTCTGGACCAAATCCAGCGACACTTGGATCACCAGGTGCTTCTCCATTTGCTATTACAGTTGGAGCAAGTGATAGCTCTATTTCCTTACCAAAACTATCAGGTCATGCTGGGCAATTACAATTCCCTAACCTCATTTTATTCGGCAAAAACTTCACTGATAAAATAGAAGATTTCAAAGGACAATCTCTCCCTATTGAATCTGTAGGAATCGGTACGCCTGACGAGTTTAGTAAAAAGGATGTAAAAGGAAAAATCGCTCTCGTTGCACGTGGTACACTGTCATTTGACGAAAAAATTGCTAACGCAAAACAAGCCGGTGCAAAAGCCGTTATTATTTATAACAATGTGGACGGAGAAATTCCTTTCTACGTTGGCGAAAGTACAAAATACATTCCCGCATTCCGCCTAACGAAAGAAGACGGTGTAAAACTAAAAGCTCAAATCGAACAAGGTAATACATCCTTTACCTTTGACGAACTTAGTTATATTCAAACAGAAGGCGATCATCTTGCAGACTTTAGCTCCCGCGGTCCTGTTACATCAAATGATGATATTAAACCAGATATTACAGCGCCTGGTGTTGCTGTACTTTCAACAGTACCTGAATATATTAACGACCCACAAGAGGGCGAAAACTATGACGTTTCCTACGAGCGTATGCAAGGAACATCTATGGCTTCTCCTCATATCGCGGGCGTTGCTGCTCTTATTTTACAAGAACACCCAGAATACTCTCCATTCGATGTAAAGGCGTCTCTTATGAACACAGCTGATGATTTAAAAGAAAAGTATTCCGTATATGAAGTTGGAGCTGGACGAGTAGATGCGTACAACGCCGTTCATACGGAAACTAGTTTTAAAGTGCTAGATACAACAAAAACAGTTGTAAATGATGAAGTAATTGAAGTCCCTGAAGAAACTGGATCCATTGCATTCGGGAAGTTCTATCAAAAAGACGGTGAAGCTCTTGAACAAAAACGAAATATAAAAGTGGAAAACCATAATAAACAAGAGAAAAAAGAATTTAAAACAGAAATTTCTTATACACCAGCATCTTCTGCCATTAACGATGCTACCGCAAACGGTATAAAAGTTTCTACTGCTGAAACAATTACGATTGATGCTGGTAAATCAGATGAAATTGAAGCAAAAATTAATGTTCCAGCTGGTGTAAAACAAGGCCGATATGAAGGATATATTCATATTACAAATACGAAAAATAAAGAAGAAACGTACCAAATTCCGTTCTCTATTCGTGTATCAGAACCTGGTATTGAAAATGCAATATTATCAAGAAAAGCAATTTCAACTGATACATCTAAATTCAATCCATACCGTGAATCGTATTTGCACGGGGCATTCCAATTAAATAGCGAACTTGAAACATTAGATCTTATCGTGAAAGATTCCAAAATAAATAAAGCTCTCGGTTTCCTTGGTACATTAAACACTAGTGGATTAAAAACTGATGTGTATTACTACTTAGATTCCTTCTTTAACGGCAAAGTGTATCCTTTTACAACTGATCCTGCAAAACCAATTGGTGATGAGAAAATCGACTTACCAGAAGGTGATTACACAATCGAGTTTGTTGGCTACGATAAAGCCGGTAAAGCACGTGTGAAAGGTGATTATGTCGTAATTGATAATACACCGCCAGAAGTGAAATTAACTGGATTACAGCCCGGTATTTATGAATTAAAGGAAGAAAATTATACAGTAGAAGATGGTAAAAAAGCGTTATGGATTAAAGGAAATGTGTATGATTCGAACGTTGACTACTTAAAAGGAAAAGGATTAAACATTACGCAAGAAGCAAACGGAGTGATGTACTATGATTATTCTCCATACTTGCATAAGTTTTTACCTATTAATGCAAATGGTGACTTTAAAGTTGGCATTACTCCTGAATCCTTTAAAACTGAAGGTCCAATGAACACAGGCGTATATATTTTCGATTATGCAACTGCAGGAGCTGACTATCCAAGCGGTGTAAATAACTATTGGTTTATCCCGCAAGGAGCTCAATATGCGAAAACTAGTTATGATAAAAAAGAAGTATATAAAGGTGATGAATTCACTGTGACGCTAAACGCCAAACATGTGAAACAATTCGTTGCTGGGGAATTTAACGTAAAATTCCTAGAAAAGAACTTCAAATTTGCAAATGCGAAATTGAATCCTGCTTTTGAAAAACTCCTTTCTGAAAAAGGGGCAACCGCAAAAGTAAATGAACCGAAACTAGAAGAAGGTTCTGTTACAGTAGGCGGAGCTATTGATGATAAAAACTTCGCTGGATTAGATGGTGACTTCCCGTTCATTGATGTCACTTTCAAAGTAGAAAATGATGAATTTTATGAAGCAAATGCCCAATTAGATTTACCAGTGTTCGCTTACTGGAAACAAGGTGAATCAGAGCCAAATAGAATGCGTGTCCTTCAAGATCAATCATTCTCAGTAATGTCCTTAAACTCACTAGTAGAAGGAAATATTAAACCTGGTGCATTCTTAAATGAACGTGGCTATTTAGATGAAAAGTTCGATTATACAAAGCTTGGCGTAAAAGTATATGCAACAGATTCTTACCGTCATAAGTTTGAAGGCTCACTAGATAAATACGGATACTTCAAACTAAATGGACTTCCTGTTAATAAACGCGACTATAACTTATATGTAGAAGTACCAGGGCATTTAACAAGCCGACTAACAACGAAACTTGGTACTGAAAAAGACGGTAAGCTACTTGGCCAATATTATTATGCACGCCTTGATGAAAACCTTGCAGGTGATGTAAATGGTGATAAAGTAATTGATATAAAAGATGCTGAAATTATCGCTAGCAACTATGGTAAAAAAGGACTATCTGTGAACGACGGCGACCTTAACAAAGATGGTATTGTCGACGAAAAAGATATTCGCTTCGTTGAAAAGAACTTCTTGAAAAAAGGTCCAGATGCATCCAAATCACAAACACCTGTAGAAAAATCAAAAAGCGGTACACTGGCAGATATTTTAAAGAAATTGGGATTAACGCCTAAAAAATGATAATAATAAAGAGCACTCTACGCAAAGTAGAGTGCTCTTTTCTATAAACGACCCTGATCCAGCAAAAGGGGTATATTGGGGATATACAAGGGAAACCGGAAAAGGAATTTATATTAAATTATATATAAATCCAGAAGTAAGAAGTAGTTCCCCACTTCTGGATTATTTAGCAATTATTATAGTACTGGTGCCATTGTTTCTTTTAATACTTTTACAGAATGAGCGAATTTCGCTTTTTCATCCTCATTTAACTCAAGCTCTACGATTTCACGTACACCTTCACGGTTAATTACAGCTGGAACACCTACGTAAGCATCTTTCTCACCGTATTGACCTTCAAGGTATGCAGATACAGTTAATACGCTGTTCTCGTTGTTTAAGATTGCTTTAGTTACACGAAGTAGTGACATACCGATTCCGTAATAAGTTGCACCTTTACGCTCGATGATATGGTAAGCTGCATCACGTACGTTTTCGAAGATTTGGTCTAAGTCTTCTTGTTTGTACTGTTCGTTGTTAGCTAAGATTGTTTCTAGTTTTTGTACACCGATAGTAGCGTGACTCCATACTGGAAGTTCAGTGTCACCGTGTTCACCAACGATGTAAGCATGAACGTTACGTGGATCTACATCCAAGTAGTCACCTAACATGTAACGGAAACGAGCAGAGTCTAAAGTAGTACCAGAACCAATTACGCGCTCTTTTGGTAGACCAGATTCTTTCCAAGTTACGTAAGTTAAAATATCAACTGGGTTAGTTGCGATTAAGAAGATTCCATCGAATCCGCTATCCATAATACCGCGAACGATTTGTTTAAAGATCTTTGTATTTTTCTCAACTAAGTCTAAACGAGTTTCACCTGGCTTTTGTGGTAATCCAGCAGTGATGACTACTAAATCTGCATCTTTACAATCTGCATAGCTACCGCTCCAAACTTTTGTTGGTGATGGAGAGAATGGTACCGCATGGCTTAAGTCCATTGCTTCCCCTTCTGCTTTTGCTTCATTAACATCTACTAATACGAATTCTTCAGCTACACCTTGGTTGATCATTGAGTAAGCGTAACTACAACCTACAGCTCCTGTTCCTACTAATACTACACGATTGATACCTTTTTTCATGGTAATTTCCCCTCTCTATTGTTCACATATATTTTTTATGATTGTTTAAGTAATTAATTAAAATACTAATTTAATGTTGTTTAACTTCTTTACACTCATATTGTAGCACGTATTATTGTGAATTACTTCACAAATTATGACCTATTTGTGAACTTTTTCACATAGAGTGTAAAGTTATTAGGTCAGGTATGGAATCCATTTCAATGGAGGCGTTTTCTTTAGATTGTGAAAGGGATTTTCTTGTGGTTTTGTCGGTAAGTGAAATTATATCGGCGATTTTTACAATATATCGACTGTAACTCCAAATATATCGGTTCCGTCAAGAAGTCTGTGTAATTTGATAAGGCCCAATACATTGGTTTATCCAGTATGAATTTATAATGATTTGGTATGTGAAAAGTGAAGCTAGCTTCA
>NZ_JBQAIE010000027.1:0-24587 GCF_051918845.1 Bacillus cereus group sp. MYBK101-2
TTTTTTCATGATACACCCTCCTCGTATAATAAGTTTTAAGTTAATAACTGTTCCTTGAAAATTAAATAGTTTTTATCTTCAAGAGCTACATCAAAAAAATGATGTATGGGTTAAATTTAGTCTTGGATAAGGTAACACTGATAAAAACAGGTTTCCTTTTTCTTTATATTCAATTAAATTATACCATTATTTTACATGAATTGGAGGGATATATATGATAGATTATAGAATAATTTCAAGAAAAAACTATTCAAATAGGATTGGAGAGCTTGTAACAATGCTTGAACATACAAGAGATGTTACATTGAGCGAAATCTCCAATTTAAACCAAAGTGATTTAGATTTCTTACCAAACGGTAGTTCAAACACTATTGGTTCTCTCTTATCACATATTGCAGCGATGAAGTTTGTTCATCAAGTTATCTCGTTTGAAAAAAGAGATTTAACTGAAAGTGAATATCTAAAGTGGCGAATTTCTTTAGAACTTGGAGACAAAGCAAGGGAAGGAATAAAAAGCAATCTTTAGATTATTATTTGAATGAATTATCACAAGTTAGAGAAAATACACTAACATATCTGAAATCAAAACAAGATAGCTGGTTATTCGAGGAAAACAAGTGGGATAATGGTGTGCCTTATAATAATTACTACTTGTGGTTTCACGTTATGGAAGACGAAATTAATCATCGTGGACAAATAAGAACAATTAAGCGATTGATGGGAATGAATAAATAAATCTTATTCAACCAAAGGGTGCTTTACTTGAGAAAGTCACTAGAAGAGTCAAATGATAACTATGAACTGCCCCCAATTACATCACTTATGAAGAAAATATGAAAAAATTAAAAGAAAAGTTAAAAATAATGAATGAAAATGAGATTTATTATCAATACTATAATTAATAAAAGGGCAACCACGATTTGGCTACCCTTCAAAAATTTATACTTCTGGATCGAAAGTTTTGCAATCTGTTTCTTCCGTAGTAGATGCTTGTTTCCCTTTATGACTTACTACATAAATTGCATCTGCACTACATTTATTGCCGTTTGCCCAAAATTTACAGTTATTTACTTCACATAAAACGTCTTGTGCCATAGTATCACACCTCCTCGTTCTATTATCATTAACAAAATTCGGAGGTATGATACTTTTTGTTATGCATTTTTTATTCCCTTTTTAGCTTTCTTAATGGCCCTATATCTCCTTGTACAATAGCACCTATATTTTCAGTTATTTTTTCAATGTCAAAATGCCACCATTGAATTTGCAATAATTCTTCTATTATTGTATTTGTAAATCGTTCCTTTATTTTATTTGCAGGGTTTCCACCAACAATTGTATATGGTGCGACGTCCCTAGTCACAACAGATTTAGCAGCAATGATTGCACCATCACCTATGTTTATTCCAGGCATAATCGTTGTATCCATACCAATCCAAACGTCATTTCCTATAACTGTATCTCCTTTGTATGGTAAATCAGACAAATTAGGTGTATACTTCTCCCACCCATTTCTAAATATATTAAATGGATATGGCGAAAATCCATCCATCCGATGATTCGCTCCGTTCATAATAAAGGTAACTCCATTTGCAATACAACAAAACTTTCCAATGATAAGGCGATCTCCAAGAAATTCATAATGATGTAATACTCGATCTTCAAATGTTTCTCCATCTTTCGCATCATAATATGAATAATCTCCGGCGAGTATATTAGCTTTCGTTATTGTATTTTTTATAAAGTGAACATTTTTATTTCCTTCAATAGGGTATTTAACATTTGGATTAGGATTCATGTTGCACAGCACTTCCTTTACTGTTTATTTCACTTTCTACCGCTATTACTGGCTTTAAATTGTATATAGGTAAAATAAATAATAATCCAATTATAAATAGTAAAGCTGTGCCTTCATACATCGTACTTAATGAGAACATTTCTTTTAATGAACCAGCAATACTCATTGTTACTACCATTGAACCGGTGAATAGCGGACTTAAAATGCCATTTACACGACCGATAAAATCAGTATCACTATTTTGAATAATGAGCGTATTAATACCTATTTGAATACAAGGAAGAGCTAAACCGCTAAAAAGTTGTGCTGTGAGTGTTATCCATAAATTGGTGGAATAACCTATAATACCGATGCCGATTGCCTGACCAAGCATACCGATAATTAACATCTTTTGCGGCGCAACGTTTTTTGCAAACACCATCGCTAAAGCACCGCCAACAATCATTCCTGCACCATTTACTGTTAGTAACCATTGTAAACTCTCTTTTGATAATCCTAACTGCTCAGTTACAATAAAAATACCTAACGGCTGAATTAAACCAATTCCTAGTCCTGCTGCCATAAAACAAAGCCCTAGCAAAGTTAATGCTTTTTTCTTTTTCACATATTTAATACCATCAAGCATTTCCTGTAATATAGTGATTTCTTTCTTCTCATTATCATTCTCAAGATCTTTCGGAAGAAATAACAACACAGCTGCTGCAAGTAAAAAAGCAATACCTGTAATAATGATTGAAATATAAATTCCAAAACTATGAAAAATAAATGTTCCAAGAATCGGTCCTAACACCATAAATATCGCAAATATTGTTTGATAAATAGACATTGCTAATTGAATTTGTTCTGCCGATAAATGCTGTTTAAACAATTTCATGCCAGATGGCTGAGAAAATTGCGAAAGGATTGCAGAAATAAGTGTGACAAAAAACACGATTTTCCACGTTCCAAACATTAGAGTAATTAATACTGCAAATACTGATAAAGAACTTAAAGTCTCACACCATATCATAGTCCTCTTCGGCTTCCACCTATCAGCAAACGTTCCACCAATAAAGGAAAAGATGAAAATTGGAGCAAACTCCGCCACTGAAATCATCGAAATAGCAAAAGCATCACCTTTTGTCATTTCCATTACGTAAAGTAATACCGCAAAGTTCCGAACCCATATTCCAATTTGTAAAAATAATGCTGATGCTAAAATCCCTTGAACAAACCGATTTTTTAATACTTGTGATACCCCATTATTTTGTTTCGTTTCTACATTTGTCGACATAAAAAAGCCCCCTATTTCATGTTCTGAACAGGAGGCAGCACAAATCATATGAAAAGACTATATTTTTCGCAAAGCGAAATACATCCCTTTTCTATAAATGTACAGACTAATCCTATTCAGAAGAATATTTCGTTTTTTAACGAAGATCTCTTACAAATAGAATTAGTTGATCATTGGGATGTTTTCACCCTTCCGTTTCGAATTTAAATAACACATACATACTCTATGTAAAGTATTTTCGATGTATGCATGTCTTACAATAAATATTCTAGAATGTTAATGGTAATTCCTCTAAAGAACGCATTAAATAATTACCTTGCCATTTAATTTCTTCACGACTTCCTTTTATTTGCAAATCAGGCATTCGATTAAACAAAGTAGTAATAGCAATCTTTGCTTCCAGCCTAGCAAGTGGAGCGCCTAAGCAGAAATGGCTCCCATGGCCAAATGCAATATGACGATTATTCTCCCGAGTAATATCAAATACTTCTGGATTCTCAAATACTGTTTCATCACGGTTCGCCGAAGCTAATGCAATGACAACCATATCCCCTTTTTCAATTGTTCGATCGTGAATTTGAAAAGGTTCATCTGCCCATCTTGAAGTTGTAACCTCAACTGGAGAATAATAGCGTAATCCTTCCTCAATAGCTACATCAATTAATTTTGGATTTTCTTTTAATAACTGTAATTGGTCCGGGTTTTCAAGAAGCGCTAATACCGTATTTGTAATTAAATTTACCGTTGTTTCGTGTCCCGCCACAATTAGTAACATTATCATTGAATATAGTTCCCGAGCGCTAAGTTTATGACCTTCACTTTCTGCAAGTATTAAAGCACTCACCAAGTCCTCTTTTGGTTCTTGTCTTTTAACATCAACTAAATATTGGAGATATGTAATAAATTCAGATAGTTGCTTTTCGGTTTCTTTTATTTCCTCTGGCGTTTCTGGGTAAGCAATGACAGCATGGGACCAAATTCTAAATTTCGCTTGATCTTCTTTTGGAATGCCGAGCATTTCACTTATTACAATAATCGGTAAAGGAAACGAGTAATCATCAACAAGATTTAATGAACCTTTGCGCTCGACTTCATTTAACAAATCATCTGCAATATCCCTTATTCTTCCTTCCAATTGCGCGATCATCTTCGGTGTAAAAGCTTTTTGTACGAGTGATCGTAAACGATTATGGTTAGGTGGATCTGAATTTAGCATGTGTGTCGTTAAATAATCACTATTGTCAACAGTAAGAAAGACATTCAATGTATCTTGAGAAAATACATTGGCCGGATCTTTTTTTAAGCGATTATCTTTTAATAGTGGTAAAGCATCTTCATATCTTGTAATAAGCCACTCTGCACCTAATTCAGTTTTATTCACAAATAAGATAGGTTGCATTTTTCGAGATTCTTTATAAATTTCATATGCATCTTCTTTAAACTGAGCTGAAGCTAAATTGATCCCATCCTCTATTCTTAGCCCAACTTTATTTTTCATTGACATCGTATTCCCTCACTCTCATTTGTTTTTGAAAACGAACCAACATATGCATTATACTCTAATAAAAACGTGAAAATTGTAAATTTTTAATCAAAATCTTACTTCATATATTGAAAAATAAAAAAGTGAGGGAGTAAAATCTTTCTACTCTCTCACTTTTCTTTATGCGAAGCACATAAAATTACTAATTTGTTGATAGCGGTAACTTACTTTACGACGACGACCACCTTGCCAAGTGTAACCTGATACTCCGTTTCTTCTCACTTCAGTCGGAAAGAACCATAAATCTCTCCCGAAAGGCCCTGGACGATGTAAACGTAAAAAGCCCCATCTTCCTAGACAGTTACACATCCATGATTTCATATTTCCTGGTTGTGCTGGAGAAGCAAATGTGGATGGTAAGGATGGAGCTTGAGATGGTGGTGGTGACGTTGGAGCATCTTCCGCATCATCTGGTCTATAATCTTCTTGTTCCATATCTCTCACTTCATTTACAGGTTCGTACCCGTAGTTTTGTGGATTATAATACATCCCTTGATCATATGAATAATTTTGCTGGTTATACATATTAACAAATCACCTACTTTTCATTCAGTACCTTTAACATTCATATGTGATAATTGCTCTATAGGAAGCTTATGTATAGCCTAAATTCAATAAAAAATAAAGCTCGTATTTAAAAATACGAGCTTCTTCATAAACGAAATAGATGTATTATTTTCTTAATTTCACACTATAGAAACGCATTTCATCTAATGAACCTTCAAATTCAAATACTTCTTGTTTAATTAATTCTTTTAAGCGATATTCTAAAAACGTATCGCCAACTAACTGCTCTACATGACCTAGCGCTTCACCAATTACTCTAGGGGCTTTTAGGAATTCTCGATCAGCACCTATACTTTTCGCGCATTCAATAATAAATTGATCAAAATAATCTTCTTGTACAGAACGCACTTCATTGTCTGTCCAAACTCTTAAAAATTCCGTACTTTTCGATAGACTATCCCACTCATTTTCAAACTGCGTACGATTCTCTACAGTTAAATACGGAGATTCTACAAAACTTTTTTGAATTAGAGCTAAACTTTCAGGTGCTAACTCTCCCGTTCCACGAATCGCATATTCTAGTTTTAATATTTCTTTACTTGCTTCAGATGTATTCATAACTCGAATGTTTTTCTTATCTTTTAACTGTGCCATCAAAAAACATAGACCTACATGTTCATGTGCGTTATCGGCTTTCCAAATTGTAATAGGCGTTTCACTAGGAATAGCGTATAGTTCTTCCATAGTTTCTAAAAACCTTGGTAAATACTCTTCTTCAAAATAATTTTCATAAACAGTTAAGTTGTTTACTAACCATTCCTGTCTTGCTAGTTGCCCTTCATTCATATGTAACTTATTTATCGGCCCAATTGAAAAGAATTCAGAAAAAGCAACAACCATCTCTTCCAATCGTTCTTCTTGACCAAGCATATGCTTTAAACATCCAGCTGTTGAATCATCAAATGCAATATGTACGTGTGAGACTTCTTTTACATTTCTTTTATAAGATGTATTACTCGTTAGTTGCTTAGGAATATCCATCAAATTTTTAATAGTATCTTCACTATAGTTTTCTTTTAATAAATTTAATTGGATTAGAATACTTTGAAGTAAATGTTTTGCTTCATCTTCGTGCATATCCTCTACAGCATTTTTAATTTTATCTATCATGTAAACCCCTCAATTCATTTCAAAAATAACGTGGATTATAGTGTATCATTTAAGTGTTACTCTTTAAAAGTTTTTTAGTCAAATCATGTATTAGAAAGATTGCTAAATAACCTTTTGTAAATCCCTTTATTTAAATGTATAATTATATAGAAAATAAAAAATATAGGAGCTATGTTTATGGAGAAAGTATTTCCTAATTATAAACATTATCTAAAAAATTGGAGATTTATATTTATTTGTATATTACCTACTACCGCCTTTTTATTTGCTTTTGATGTCATCTTTGAATTAATATTTCATCAAGATTTCTATTTATCTAACTTAATTTTTGCTATTATTTTATTTTTAATATTTATGAGCATCAAAGATATGTTTAAAATTAAAAGTTAAAGATCCGGATAAAGTGGGATAAAAAAAGAGCACCCTGCAATCAGATGCTCTCATGTGATAGAGGTTTTTCTGAGTATTAAGTAGGACACGAAGGTCTTGTCCCACTATCTAATATATGCTTGTACTTATTTTTTGTGCATGTACGAAGTATCACTATAAATTCTCCTCATAAATTCCTTGTACAATTAACATATTTATACATAAAAAAACATCCCCCGTGGATGTTTTTTTATGTACCGATTTTTAAGCTTCCATAAACTTAGCCGGTACACCAATTTTTTCAACTACAGAAGATATATTAGTAGGATTAATCATTACATTTTCAATACTAACTAATTTATTTTCTAATAGTCCATTCTCTGTTGTAATAAGTTCTTCAAACCGTTCTAAAGTCATTGAGAATTTATGTTCACTTCCGCCATTCATACTGACTTTTACATACTTCATCGTGCACCCGCCTTTCATAATAATCTATAATTCGATAAAAAGGCGCTTACATCCTTTTTATTTAATACTAGATTTTACACTTGCCAATTTACGTTTATATTTAATATGAAAAAAGCTGATACTATTTTTTATTCACATTATAATTGCGAGTAAAAATGATAAAGATAGAAATGCACAAAGTGGTATAAATAAAACAGTATCCATTCTAGCAAAACGCGTATCTTTTTTTCGTTTGAAGATACCAAAATAATGAAATTCACCTATTACTCTTATAAAAAAAACAACCATACAAACCCAGGATCCCATTTGAACAATAATATTAGGAAATGCGAAATGAATAATATTTGTTTGTTGTAATAAAATTATTGCGGCCATACTTAGTAATAACGCAATGAACAAAGTCATCCCTGTACCTGGTGTAAATGCCTTTTCTCCAGCTTTTGTTGGAATGACACTATTTGTCGCCCACTTACCTCCAAAAGCCCAATAAACATGTAAAAAGCTAACTAAAAATAATATACAGACAGAAATATATGTAATAATAAGCATTTTGTCCTCCTATTATTTTATTTAAGCCCTCAACTTTAGAGTATGCTATAAATTTCACCTTAGCAATCTATTTTTAATAACATAAAACCCCTTAATGATTTTTCTTAAAATTGATTAAGGGGTTTTAACTTTATTATGCATTATACCGATTTCTACGACGTTCCATCCTCGTTTGTCCTTGAGCAGTCTCTTCTTTATATTGAGGTATTTGCTCTGTCATTTCATATGTTGCAACTGCAGTTGGTTCTTCGTAATTATGCTCACGTATTTTTTCAGGCGTTTTTTGTTTCGATACTTTTCCACCGAACTTAAATAATTTTAACTTAAATTTCGGTAATCTTGGGATCGGAATCTTAAATGATCGCTTTTTACGTTTCTTTTTTTGTTGAAATAAAGTTATATTTTCTTTATAATCCTCTTCTTTACGGTGTAATAACATAGCAATTAATCCACCTAATATAAGTCCACCAACTAAAAGCATAAGATATTTGAAATGACTTGTCATTAAACTCGACATACGTTCAAGTATGACTAACGATTGCACTTCTTTAATATCCCATAGTAAAGCGGCCCATAATGCGAATAAACCGAAAGTAAGCCCATATGTACGAAAACGGAATAAACATGGGATTAAAGCGATACAAGCAGCGATTTTCGCATTCGCTATAATTGAACTTGTTGAAATATCTTGATGCCAAATAACTAACAATAGTGTAATAAATGGCGCATATGCTATCCAGCTACATATACGTGAATATATTTTTTTCGCAAAATAACTACCGAAACTGGTGAAAAATAAAAGGCCTCCAATATATAAAGATTGTTCTAGTGGGATTTGCTTTAAAATTCCTGCAACTGGAAAGAGGCCGCTCAATAGCATGAATAACACATCTAATTTCTTCACAATTCCTCATTCCTTTCAAATTTCTTTTGAATTCATTCATATTGCTTTTCCACATGGTGTAGTTTTTCATTTCTAAAAAACATCTTAATCCTGTATGGAAATAAAGTAAATATATAAAAGAGAAGATACATGACAAAAGATATCCTTATTTACATGAAAAAATGACAAATCCTGACCTATATAATGAATAGGATTTGTCTATTATTATTATTATTTAAAGTAGAATAATTGAATCTTTCTTTTCTATTTTTATAATATCTACATCCAATTCATCATCAAACTCTTTAAACTCTCTTGCATCTATATCCGTCATATAACTTTTTATTACTTTCGCCATATGCATAGAATATGGCATGTGTATATTCTTTTCCAAAAGCATACTTGAATTACAGCACATGTAATGTACCATTTTGGCAATATAGTTCCTTTCAACAGCTTTTACACCTAGAGGTAATATTTCAAGTATATATCGATGCAATGTTTCACTATCATTACACAGATACTCACCAGTGCTATAATACATTCCCTTTTGATCTATATATAAACTCGTACTATCTAATACGTCATCACATTCTATCACACCGTATTTGGGTACATCAAAAGATGTATTTATTCTTATAGCATTTAAGTTTGGAACCTTTAGCACATCTGGAACAATGTCAGGGAAAGTATCTATATCAATTTTTTCATTTTGTAACTCTTTTATCCAATGTTTTCTTACATTCGCATCTATAATGAAGTATACTTGCTCATTTTGCTCTTTTGCAGGTTGTAAAATTTCCGCTAATGTTTCAGAAACAAATTGTTTAAATTGAATACCCATATCATTTCTTTTTGAAGGCTGCGGCAAAAAGGTGTTATGTTTATCTACATTTAGTAATAAACGATCAATCGTTTGCCACTCTATATTCCCATATAATTTATATGAAATTTCTTTTCCTTTTATTTTTGAAAAAATGGGTAAGAAATCAAATTTCGAGATTCGTTCAATTGATAAATTAACATATGTACAAGGTAAATTTATCTTATTCCAACTACGTTTTAAAAATCCTTTTTGTTCTAATAAACTCAAAATACCATTTATAATCGTTTTACGAGACACACTTTGGCCTATAAATAAATTAATAAATGCTGAAATACGGTTTGTTCGTGCAAATCCTTCTCTAACAATTTGCTTTGGATCAATTTTTTCACGTCCATCACAATTTTTCATTGCAATTAACGCCAATGTCGCATCATTACGCTCACCTGCAGTAGCATAAACCGCTTTCATAACATCCTCTACTAAATTCGTTTTATACTTCTGGCAATATTGCATTTTATATGGATTTTGCAATACCTTTTCAATATTACATCTTACTATTTTTAACAACACTGGAGAATCTGCATTTAATATATATGATGACTCACTGATTTGAGCTAACACCATTTCACTTTCAAATAACGCTTGTTCTACTCCCAGCGATATTTTTTCAGACCATATTTCTAGCGTTATAGTCTCTAATCCTTTTGGTGCAATTAAAGGGAATACTTCTTTCTTATTGCCAATTTCCATCTTTTTACATTCTGGTAGTAATGTGAAATAAGAAAATTTTTGCTGAAACCCTTTAAATAGATACTCTCTTTCTTTTGCTTTTATACCAGATCTTATTTTAGTACCTTGAACTTTATATATTCTCTCATTGTATGGAAGAAGTACCCTAAGATTTGCTCCTAGCATATAATCTTTCGGATATTGAAGAATATGATCTAATTCAACTTCTCCACCTATACGAAAATCATCTTTTAAATTTCTAAATATCTTAATCCATTTTATGCCGTTTGTAGCCTGCTGAACTTTTAGTTTTACAAATCGTAATTTCTTATTATTCGATGCAAATTCTGGAGTAGAAATTAATATCATGCCCCGTTTTCGTCTTAATAGCAAAGGAATGTCTGGATGATTATATTCTTGATAAAACCTCCGAATTCCTATTGAAACATTTAATAATGGAATGTTCTCTCCTCCTCGCGTTATATATTCGAACCGAAATACATAGGCGAAATAGTCTTGTGTTTTTTCATCTTTAATAGGCTCTGACATCGCCTCACAAATATTTTGTGATCTAAGAGGAGAAAAATATATATCTTCTTCATTTATATTTTCTAATTGTACAGGACGTTCACAAAAAATATGTGAAATTAAAGCGGGCACCCATTTAGAATATACTTCCTTATCATGTAGTACTGTTAAATTAGAAATTGAATCGTAATGCCATTCATATTTTGGCGATTCTATTAATTTATTAGGTTTCCAATCATGAATAATCTCATACCAACTTTGAAAAATATAATCAAGTTGTTCTTTTCTAATAGGTTCTTTACATACAATCCATGGTGTATTTTCATTTAGTACATATGGATTATGCTGAATAAATAATATATCAGAAAACATATCATATAATCTTTCATTCAATCGTTTCAACTTACTCGTTAATAAAAATGTCTTATAATGTATCTCTACAATATCGAGCCATTCAATAGGAAAATATATAAATGATACGCTTTCGTTTAAAAGAGGTTCTATTATATTTTCAAATGTTAACAGTCTTAGTTTGTTCATAAAATCATTACTTCCTTTCTTTATTTGTCTTGATTGTCAAAAAACTAGCACTTGCTCTAATCCATTTAAATCAAGTATTTAAAAGAAAAGTAAAAAACATTTCTCCGAATCATATATTATTGAAACAGCTCATTTTAAAATAAAAAGTAATTATCATATACAGCCCCCTTAAAACAATATTTCAATACATGCAAATTATACAATATAAATAACTTAATGTATTTATCATTTACAATAACTTTACAATAAAACTAAAAAAGAACACCTTAAGTCGGTGCTCTTCTTAAAAATATGAACCATTATGTAATTGAACATAAGGATAATATGAATCCTCCAAATGAAATTGCTCCTAGTAAACCTAATACAAATCCTGTTAAACAAATACAATCAGCAAGACAAATGGAAGACTGCGATAACGGAACAAATGACCTACTTGTATTCGATCCATATTGTTTTATTTTCTCATAATTCATATCTAACATGTAATGTAGACAGTTTACACCATCCTCAATAGTATGTAGAGATTCTTTTTCTAATCGTTCCAATAATTTACTATTACAAGCAACTGGAAGAGGATACAGCTTATCTAATTTCATATTTTGATAAATTAATTCTAAACGAGATAATATATTATCTTTCTTCTTTTCAGATGTTACAGTACTTTTCATGTAATTAAGTTCATTTAATAACATTGTCAATTCATCTCTTTTTCCGTATAAATCCTTAGCTATTTTTCTCTTTAGTTTGTAAGAATGGATAATAGATTTAAATTCAATCATTTTAATACACTTCCTAATTAAATATTATTTACCCATTATTCTATAGATAAACAGTACTTTTTAATCCTATATAAAATACACTAAAGTATCTTAATTTACTATCGATAAACATTACATTAATCTTACACAATTGTAATCATTTCATGACCTACACACTAACTAAAAGAAATCACTCCTTAAATTAGACAGATATTTGATGGTAAAATCATAAGAAAAAAAACAATAATTAGATTTAAAATCTAGTCATTGCTTTATCTATCTCATCTTGATTTACACCTATATATCCATTAGCGATAGCTATATTCTTTGTCGGCATGTACATGTATAAAGCTAATGTTTTTTATTAAGAAATGTAGTCAATATTCATATATTACAATAGCATCAGAAGTACCATTAAAACAATTAGAGCAACTACCACAGTTGCCACAACCTCCACAACCTCCACAACTAAAACAACCAAAACAACCGAAGCAACCAAAACAACGGAATCCACCACAGCGACCTGCACAACCGCCACAACGACCACAACCTCCACAGCGACGAGCAGCATCTTCAATATAGTAATATGGATATTGGTTTTGCTGATCCCAATACACAATATCTCCAGACCGGTAATCATTAAGGCTTAACGCTTGTAGTTCTTGTTGAAACTGATTCATTTTCATAACCTCCGTTTATAAAATAAAACCTCATCGATGCTTTCCTATATCTCTGTTCGTTAAATCTAAGTAGAAATAGCGCTATAAACTAAGTTCAATTCATACACCAACAAAGTATGACTTATCACTAGATGATGCACCTTGTTTATGTACCTATTTTTACTATGGGCTCATTTTTATAAATAGAAATTATAAAATTTGAATTCTAGTGTTATATCTTCATGCTTACTAAGTTCAATTCATTTCTCAATAACCATGATGCCGTACCCTTTATGTTCAAGGTAGAATTTCATTCCATTACGCTGTTCATCTGAAGTTGGAGCAGTAACGAAATATGTTAATCCGTTTGTTTGTAATATAAAGTGAAACTTTAATCAGTGGGGGGTTTCTTCATCCCCACTGATTATCAGCCCTCACCAATCGGACTTTTATGGGCAGTTGATCCCCGCCTAACTTCTTTGCTTTCGCTGAATTTTGCGGTGGGGGTCTTACTGCCCATTAAAGCGGGATAAATGTGGCAGAAGTTTAACCAGTTAATGCGCAAAAAATTAACTTAACTAACTTATCGATATGACATTTTGCCGTATCCGTAACACTATCAACTTTACGCAAATCTAGCAAGAAAAAATATATAGATAGGCATTATCCATACCTATCTATAATGTTACTTTCATTTTTATCCAATTACATCTTTTACGTCTGTATCCACTGGCCACTTTTCTAAAGTATAAGCCATTTCCCAAAATGAATATTCATATTGACTACTAATAATAAAATGTTGTCTCATTCGTTTACGGTCTGCCTCTGTTACTTGTTCAGCGATAGTATCTAACCTTGTAATTTGCTCTTCAACTAATGTTCGGAACCAATCGGATCCATAAGCAGAAATCCATTCCTTATAAATTGGCTCTTCTGGCTTACACTCTTTTAAACGCTCACCAATTTCATAATACAACCAATAACAAGGTAAAATGGCTGCAATAACATCCCCTAAATGTCCTTCATACGCAGCACGATACATATGTGAAGTGTACGCATATGCAGTTGGAGCAGGGATAAAAGTATCTTTTTCTTCTTGTGTTATCCCTAATTTCTTCGCAAAATTCTCATGTAAAGATAATTCCGCCTCATATGTATTTTGGGCATGGTGTGCCATACGAGCTGTCGTTTCTAATTCCAGTGCTTTTGCAGCTCCTAAAGTTTGTACTCTAGCAAAGTGACTTAAATAATATGAATCTTGAAGCACGTAATAGCGAAAATTAGCTAAATCTAACGTTCCTTCACCGAGTTTTTTTACAAAAGGATGATGAAAACTAGCTTCCCAAATTGAATCTACTTCTTTACGTAATGATTGTGAAAAAGTCATTTTATTTCCTCCAATAATTCATTTCATATAAGTATTTATCCACAGCAATTAACGCTTTATAATAAAAAAACTTTCTTTACAGGCGTAAAGAAAGTGAAATTGACAGTATTTATACATGAAACAGCAATGTCTTTCCCACTTCCCTACGCTGGCATTAACCAGATCAGGTACTAAGAGTCTCAAATTCCAATTTGATCTCAGCCTATAAAAGGCCCCCCTAGTGGATAAATATTTTATTTTCGTATCGTATTCATCATAACATACTTCTTGTTACTGTCAAAAATATTCATGATACCATTGCTTAAAACCCTTCTTCTTTTCTTACTCTCAATGAAGTTTCAATAATCATATCTAATAGTTTACTATATTCAATTCCCGCTGCAGCTGCACTTTTTGGTAGTAAACTCGCTTGCGTCATCCCTGGTAATGTATTAATCTCCATTACATATGGAATACCATCCTTCACCATCATATCCACCCTTGCATAAACGCTGCATTTCAATGCTTTATAGCAAGCCAGTGACGCTTTGTTTACACGTTCCTTAAGTTCAGCTGGAAGTTCAATAACTTCTTCAATTGTACTAGTATCATCATATTTCGCATTGTAATCAAAGAACTCAGCCGCATGTCGAATTGAAATGATAGGTAACTGTTTTCCATCAAAAATGGAACATGTAATCTCATCACCTTTTATATATTTCTCTATTACTACTTCAGAATCCCATTCGAACACAGTTTCCAGCATTGAAATTAGTTCGTCGTTATCATAGACAATCTTTACCCCCACACTCGAACCACCAGAGTTTGGTTTTACCACTAATGGAAATCCTAACTTATCTAATTCATCAACATTTAGATCCTCCATTTTTGTAAGTTCAATCCAATCTGGTGTTTCTATTCCTTCATAACGTAAAATCTTTTTCGAAATATTTTTATCCATACATATACCGCTAGATAACATATTACTCCCGCTATAAGGAATACCTAAACTTTCAAGCGTTCCTTGAACAGTCCCATCTTCTCCGTATTTTCCGTGTAATGCGAGCAGCGCAAAATCAATGTCTTTCGCTTTTTCAATTAAATCCATTTTTTCATTTAACGTAATTGGTACTATTTCATATTTATTTTTATCTAAATTTGCAATCATTTCATTTCCAGTCATAATTGATACTTGTTTTTCAGAGGATACTCCTCCCATAATAACGCCAACTCTCATTTCCTCAACTCCAAATTTCATTTTTTATTGTATCACCAATTATTTTAATTCCACGAACTATTTCGTCTTCTTTCAAACGTGAAAATCCTAATCGAAACGTGTTCGCTCCTCTTCCATCAGAATAAAACACATCTCCAGGAGAAAAAGTAACCCCTTGCTCATAACATTTTTGTAAAAGTGTACGAGCATGAATTTTTTCTTCTAACTCTATAAATAAATGAAGTCCACCATCACCAGTCATTCTTTGAAACGGAATGTACTCGTTACACATCCCAACAGCTAACTCATATTTTTTCTTATAAACAGATCTTGCCTTTTTTAAATATTTTTCAAAATATCCTTCATGTAAATATTGAAACAGAACAGCTTGATCTAAAGTAGATGTGTGAATTGTTCTTGCTCTTTTCACACTTTCTAAATAATGAATTAGTTCTTTATCTGCAATGATCCAACCTACACGTAAGCCAGGGAAAAGTACCTTTGAAAAGCTACTAATATAAATCACATTATTACCAGCACCAGCAAAAGTTAATAATGGTGCTAAATGTGAACCTGAATAACGTAACTCTTCATTAAATCCATCTTCTATAATAGGAATCTTATATTTTGAAAATAATCTCATCAGTTCCGTTCTTTTCTCTGAACTCGTCACAATGCCGGTTGGATTATGATAGGAAGGAATTAAATACGCAAAATCAAACTCTTTTTCACGCAAGCTTTTTTCAACTTGATTCGTATCAATACCATCTTCATTCATATCAATACCATGAACTTCAAGGCCATGTAAGCGGAATAGCTTCAGCGCAGCATGGTGAGTTGGATTCTCACAAATAACTCGACCTGATTTCTTTGATAACGAGGATATTACAATGTCTAATCCTTCTGTAAATCCATTTGTAATTAAAATATCTTTGTTCGAAATATCTACACCTTTCATTTCCATATAATGAAGTAGATATTTCATTAACGGTCTATAGCCTTTTGCGTATCCGTAATTTAATACGACATCACCTTCAATGGACATACGAGTAAGAAAAGCTCTTTTGAAATTTTCCACATCAAATAGCTTTTCGTCCGGAGCAATACTGTTAAAAACAATCATTCCTTTTTCCCAACGAACACCATGTTTCATTAAATCTAATTCATCCGCTAATAAAGTAACTGTATTAAGTTTATTTTTCCAATCTATTTCAACAGACGAAGTGTTCGATATATCAACCTTCGCAACAAAATTTCCTTTTCCTTTAACTGCATAAATGAGCCCTTCTTGCTCTAAATCTGCATAAGCAGCGAGTACAGTGTTTCTGCTTACACTAAGTAATTCACTTAGTTCCCTTGTTGAAGGAATTTTTTGATCCCCGAGCAAATGCCCTTTCATAATCATCTTCTTTAAATAATCTTTTAATTGAATATAAACGGGACGATCTTTCACAACTTTAAAATCTTTAAACAATTCCTTACCCCCTGCAATCATTTTTGCATAATTATTTCATTCTCAAAAGGTCCACTACATATGTATTTTTTATAAAGGGCGGTACGGTTTTATAAAATACAACTTTAATCAATTAGTAACTTTACTCCCCGTTAATACGTGACAAATCTTTACGATATAAATTAATTATATCTTTTAAAGCTGCTGCTGCGGCTCCGCGTGGATTTGATGCACCACCAATTGTAGTAACTTGGCCCATCGTATCTGTAAAGAACGTAATCCCTTTTTCTGTCCCATTTACATTTGCTAGCGGATGATCCTTATCTATTTCGTACGGTTCAACATTTAAATTCACATTGCCATCCTCATCTTTATATGCTGATGCAATTAATTTAATAAATTTATTTTGTTCCTTAGCATTTCGAATTTGTTGTTTTGTAACATGTTCAATTCCTTTTATATGTATATCTGTAAGCATATGCTCTGTTCCCATTAAACTGTTTGTCAAAAGTAACAATTTACACGCACTATCAGAACCACTTACATCTAATATTGGGTTCGTTTCAGCAATTCCTTTACGTTGCGCTTCTTTCAGTGCTTCTTCAAACGTAATAGCTTCCTCATTCATTTTCGTAAGAATATAATTTGTTGTCCCGTTTAATATTCCTTCTATTTTTTCAACATGGCAACCAGCTAAACTAAATTGACCAATATCAAGTGTCGGTAATGCCGCAGCAGTTGCACCACTATATCGAATTCGTACATTCGCAATTTTTGCTGCTTCATTTATTTCTCTCCAGTTTGTAACAAGCGCACCTTTTGAAATAGCTACTATATCCATTTGTTTCTCAATCGCTTGTTTTATATATTGTTTCCCTGGATTTCCATCTTTAAGGTTTGTAACTGTTGATTCTACCAGCACTGTACCACTTATGTTATCTGTTGCACGTTCCTTCGGATGATATTCTATATACTTCTCAATTGCTGCGCTACTGCTACCATACATTAATAAGTTCTGAATAGATAACCCATCCTCATTATGTATTGCAACATTTCTACCTAATACGCCACTTACAACTAACTCTATACCATATGTTTCATATATATATGAACATTTTTCATGTAGTAATTTTATAAACTCTCTTCCTACTGTTCCATATCCTGATAATACAACTTTAATTTTCATAATATCCCCCCATATTTTTCTACCAAATCCCTCTTTCAATATAATATAAAGCGCCCCCGAATTCCATCGAGAGCGCTTTATTATTACCTATTTCGGTAAACGTAATAGCTTTTCAGCAATTGTTCTATAAAACTCTTGAATGTTAAAAAAACCTAACGTGTCTGAAATACTTAATCCCACCATGTCGAGATGGTCCCAATTTGCTTTCATTTCGATATGATTCCATTTTCCAATCTGTAATGACTCATTATTATTTACAGTTGCATTAGATGATGGTGCAATCATAGAATTTGTATTTACTACACCATCATTTTGCCACCAAGAAGTATTAATTAATGGGCGGTTTTCTTCATATCTCGCATAAGAGCCTAAGAAAAATGCATTCCCCATTAACACTTTATTCATCGTTATATGAGGCAAATGTAAACCTGTTATAGGTGCCGCTTGTGATGCATATCCACTATAGGATAAGTAATACACATTCGGTTGCGTCTTTACCCAAGTATTTAACTCCTTTGCACCATCAGTACTTAAATCCCATTGACTTATATCTTTTGTATTTTTCCAAATTGAACTATTTAAAATACGATCAGTATATTGTAAAGAGGACTCTCCAGCATTCTTCTTTAACCCCCATTGATCCAATTTGAAATCATATAATGATAAATTGCTGTTTCCTCCTAAACTTGCAGCTGTAATGAGTAAATCTTTAACGAACGGTAGTAGAAGACTACCATCCGCAAGTGTTGTACCGTTGTGAGGGGTTGCTAATGTTGTAACACTATGAACATATGATTTCTCGCCCTCAAATAGTGGTGATATTTTGTTGTTTGGGTGATTTTTCACATAATTTTTTTCTTCAAAACTGCCTTCTTTTAATAGCTGTACCAATGTTCTAATCGTTTGTCCACCCATGCTATGTCCGACTAAATGTACTTTATTTGTTTCACTCCAACTCGGCATGAAACCACTATAAGTTCTTCCAAAACGATTATGTCCATGTTTCTCAGCATGTGCGGCACCGTAGTCTACTGTTCCACCGTTAATTTGGGCATATAATTCACATGCACGATCCCAATTACTAGAAACTGGCCCAACGGCTGCGGTATGAACTGTATAACCATTGCGTTTCAAATCTTCCTGTATATCATGAACACCCCCCCAATATTTAACCCCTAGCATTTCCTCTCTACCCCATCCGGCAAATCCGTTTACTAAAATGATCGGATAATTATTTTGTTGACTCTCTTCAGCGTATATTACTTTCGTGGCGAATGAACATACAGTCATCAATGCAAAAAAACATATTTTTAAAAATAACTTCCCCATACTTCCTCCCCCTAATAAAACGTTTACATTTTTTAAATTTACAGCATGCTTTAATAACTTAAACATAATGTAAAGTATTTTATATACGTTGTATATATAGAAAACATATACAAATGTTGATAAATATTTACTTTTTACAATACAACTTGTAAATCTGTTTATTTGAATTTATAATTAGATATAGTTTCCTCATGTTAAAAAGATTTAATAACCATAAGAAAACTAATCTCATTGCTTGAAAAGGAGGAAAAATCATGCAAATCGGATCAAATATTCATACATTGTCTCAACCTACTAAAATAACTCCATCTAATCTTGAGCATAATACTATCTCTTCTACTAAACTTGAAAGTAAGAAAGTAAATGATCCTATCAAGTTCGATATTCGTTCATCCGAAAAAGAAATGAAACAGCCTGAGCATAAATTTAATGAATTAGATTTATGGAAGATGCTAAAAGATAAAGGTGTTCCTTTATGGATTATACTTGAAATGCTACAAAAGGCTCGTAAAGAAAAAGAAGCACAAAATAATTCAGTTCAAAATTCAAATGCGATTGAAGAAACAAGTGAGACTCGATTAAATGAAGTAATGTAATCTATGTTTTATGAATGCTCTAAAGTAAAAAGAGTTCGAGATTGATAAAATTTCTATCAACCTCGAACTCTTTTTTAAGATTTTTCTCCAATCGTTACAAACTGAAATGATACTTCCCCTTGATGATCTTTAATTAACTTTTCTACTTTTACTTTTTCATTTATTAATGTATTATCTGTTGACATTTTAGGTTTTTCATCACCTAAAGACTTGTTCAGGTGGAGAAGATGCATTTTCGTTTCATTTGCTTTTAATTCTTTATACACACTATCTTTTGCTACAATTACATACGCTTGTGTTGGATATTTACGAGTGTTACCTATCCAAGCATCACTACCGTATTTAACAGCAAACTCCTTTCCTTCTAATTGAATACTTTTTAAATTTTTTTCATCTTCTTGTGCCAACAAAATCGAGCCTTCTTTTGGTAACTTAGGTAACGTATCTATAGGTCTAAATTTGGATCCGTTCTCTCTTTCACGAAAAATCTTTGTTTTAATCAACGCTTGTGCTGTAGATTCATTTAAAATTAAAACTTGTCCATTTCCAAATGTACCCGTTTTCACAGAAAACACTTCATTTTCTTTCGTAATTTCCTGATAACGATTCATAATTGATAAAGTATTATTTTCATCTCCAATGATTAATACACCGTTAGCTGGAAATCTGTTTTCATTTTTAGAGCATGCGCTTAAACTTATTAACAATAATATACTTAATATAAAAATAGATAATGTTTTTTTCATTACAGTTCCTTTCATAACTCAAATTGGTCTACACATGCTTTTCTGCAAGCTTACTTGCTTAAATTCTCTATTGTTCCATCGTTTTATAAAGCTTTTGTAAATAACGCCAACGAGTTATAAAGAAATATAAAACTTGTATACATATAAATGAAATTAAAATGACGATAGAGCTATTTAGAATAGAAAAATCGACTAATTGTTGTAATGCAGTATAAGCTACTACAGTATGTATTACTGCAATGATAATTGGTAAAAAGAACATTAATAATAACTGTCTCGTTACGACTTTCTTTAGCTCCCGTTTACTTAACCCCATTTTCGAAATCATTTTATACTGCTGTTGATCGCGGTCCAAATCAGTATATAATCGAAAATAAATAAAACTAGCAGCAAATGTGAAGAAAACAATTCCGACTAAAACACTAGCCATAAGTAATAATCCATTCGTTTGTTTTGCACTTAGTAACTCTATTGTTAGTGCTCTAAATTCAAAATGTATATCTCTAGGATCTTGATTAAATATATTATTTAATTGGTTTGAAACCTCTTTCGTTTTTATCCAATCTTCTACAACAAATCCGTATGTACGATATTGAATAATATCTTCATTATCTGGACCACTATTAAGTGGAATTCCATCATATACATGATCTTGAATAGCAATATATATTCCTTCCGTATCATGAGGTAAAACTAAATTATCGACAGTTTTTTTCACATGAAATGTCTTTGTCCAATCGCCTTGAATGACTTCAATATCCTTCTTATAATCACCATTTTTAAATTCTTGTTTTTGTGATACCATTCCAGGAATTAATAACATTTCATCTTCTTTTTCAATCGTTTCTTGTTGATACCCTAGCGCTCTCGCAAGTTCGTTATATTCACTTAATTTCATTACATATACATTACTTTCCGTATATATATATGAAGATGAAGCCATTCGATACGGAATATTAGCATCAGCCAGATGTTTTTTTATAATAGAGAGATGCTTATCCGCTATTTTGTTGTTTTCAGGAGCCATGTATAGTAATGTATACGGATTCGTCATTCTTACTAAATCTTTATTTCCAAGAGCAGTTGTCGTGCCAATTGCTGTAAAAGCTACTGCTGAAATAATAGATACTATAAAAAACATCGTTGCATTATCTTTCATACGATAAATTAATTCTGAAAATGTTAGTATATTTGTTCTCTTTAAAAAGAAAGTTTCTCTCCTTTTAGCAAGATGCAATATATAAACGCTACACTGTGTATATAAAAAGTATGTTCCAATAATCACCAGGAATACTCCTATTCCTAGCAGAATAAAACTATGATTTGGGATAAAGCGAAATACTAACATATAGCCATACCCTATACTAAATAAAGAAAAAATTGATAATAAAATTGACGATTTTGGTTCAGGTTTTGGCTTTTCTCCTGCTTGAATCAGTTCCACTAGCTCTGTAACTTTTATCATTTTAAATGTTACTAGCGAAACAATTAAAAATAAGAACAGAAATGTAATGATTGTTAATAATACAGCCTGTACTGGTATATAAAAAGGCAAGCCGTTACTAATCATTAATACACTTGCGCTTATTAACAAAACTAGTTTAGAAAATATGAGTCCAATAAGAATACCTATACAAATGGAACCAAGTCCAATTAACATATTTTCAATTAACAATAACTTCTTAAGCTGTCTCATTGACATACCTTGCATCATTAAAATGCCAAATTCTTTCTTACGTGTTTTTAAAAACGAACTAACTGAATATAAAATAAAGAAAAATGAAAATACAAATATCAACCCTTGTGAAACTTTAAATCCTAATGTACCAAATGCACTGATTGTTGTACTTGTCGATTTCAACTCCCCTTGTAGATCAGGATGAAATAATAAAAGTGCATACGTAAAGAAAATCATAATTGAAAATGCACTACTTAAAAAATGACCTGCATATGTACGCTTATTACGAAAAATATTATTAAATGCGAACTGACGAAAAGTCATGCCTTTTCCCTCCTAACAAAGAAAGGACATCCATAATCTTTTGATAAAACGCTTGCCTGCTTTCACCGCAATAAATTTCGTTATATAGTTGACCATCTTTAATAAAGATTACTCGGCTGCAAAAACTCGCTGCATACGGATCATGAGTAACTAACATCATCGTAGCTTTTTCTTGTTTATTTAGAGTATCAAGCATCTCCATTACATCATTTGAAGATTTAGAGTCTAAATTCCCTGTAGGTTCATCTGCGAGTAATAATTGCGGCTTATGAACGATTGCGCGAGCGATTGCTGTTCTTTGAGCTTGTCCCCCTGATATTTCAAACGTTCTTTTACTTAATATTTCTGTAATGTTTAGTTTCTCTGCAATTTCTTCCACTCGTTTGTTCATTTCTTTCACAGAAACACCATCTAAAGTCATTGGCAATACGATGTTTTCTTTTACAGTAAGTGTGCTAAGAAGATTAAATGATTGAAAAACAAATCCTAATTGTTTTCTGCGGAATAACGCTAAATCTTCTGATGATAATTGGAAAGGATTTGTGCCATTTATTAAAATTTCTCCCGATGATGGAGAATCAATAGTAGATACCATATTTAATAACGTTGTTTTCCCACTACCAGATGGCCCCATAATCCCTACAAATTCACCTTCTTGAATTGATAAATCAATATCAACTAATGCCTTATAAGGTACTTTCCCTTTATATACTTTACTAATACTTTTTGCATGTAAAATTTCCATGTATATTCTCCCTTCATTTGCACGTCTCATAACAGAGTGTAAATGAATTGTCTTACAGTTCATATTGATTCGTCTTTCATTTATCTTACACGCTTGTAAGATTTCTAAAAAAACTGATAATAAAACTAGTTTTATACTATAATCGATGTATAACTATTTTATAATATTTGCATAGTGGTTTGAAATACAATACTATTTTCTAATCTTTATAATAATAATAATAAAAGACCGATTGCTTTATCGGCCTTTTTACTTTCAAATATTATATCTTTAACTATTGTATTTAGTTGAAGCATATTTTAGGTACAAATAAAATACTATTTCACTTGATAATAGCCATTGCAAAAAACAGCGTTCTTCGGTTTAATTGCAATTAATATTGAATTGTAAATATCTGAAGCCGAAATGAATGTGTTTAACCAACATATAAATAACATGATTGATTTGATATTTCCTGATACAAAGAACGACATCACGGCAGGAACTACTGATAATACAACAATGGGTAGGCTCATAAAGATCCAAAATCTCATTTTAGATAAGATTGCATTTGTATTTAACCAAAAGAATATTCCACTAAATGTTAAGCTAACATCACCTTTTTTACTTATGACAAAAATATGTAGACATTCGTGAATGATGAAGACAAAGATACCTATTATGATAAGATAAAATATATTAATATGAGTGAAACCTGTTTCAAAAAAATAAGGTATCATAAAAATGATTATCTGAAGTAAATATACAAACTGCATATAATGTTTTCGGTACCAATTACTCTGTATAAAAGGCGTCCATTCTGAAAAATCCATACTTATCTGTGGTAAGTGGCGAAACCAAATAATGATATGCATCTCCTCCTTCATTTAGACTATTTCATAGATTAAACATTTTATCCCACTAGCACTCAACCGTAAGTTTTATATGCCCCTTTCTCACTAGACTTACCACAATATATTTTTTTGACTAAGATAGAATTCTTCCGTATACCATCCCACTCTCCCCTTGCATTCTTCTACTTGTGCTTAAAGAAATTCACTTGCAGGATAATTAAAGTGAAAAATTGGTATTTCTATAGTTTTATGCATTCGACAAAACATTCCAATCCCCTTTTCGTAAATGATTTTTTTATGGTTATCACATTTACAGCTTGATGCCACTGTTTTGGCGAAAAGCAATTCCATCGATAAGTCATCTCAATTGTAGCTTTCATATGTTAACAGCTATAATATGAATGTAAAAAAGAGGTTGTCCCAAAAGGTCGTTAAAAACGAACTTTTGGAGACAACTTCTTTTATTTTTCCTGTATATGGATAAAAACCCCAATCATAAGTAGAAAAACAATGGG
>NZ_JBQAIE010000028.1:0-20821 GCF_051918845.1 Bacillus cereus group sp. MYBK101-2
CAGGTTCAAATCCTGTCCCCGCAACCAAATGGTCCCGTGGTGTAGTGGTTAACATGCCTGCCTGTCACGCAGGAGATCGCCGGTTCGACCCCGGTCGGGACCGCCATTTTATATAAAGAAAAGAACGAAACATGTTGTTTCGTATTTTTTTATTTGTTTTAACAAAAAACTAATAAAGACAGTCAAACTATCCTTAGGAAAACTCCTAAGGACTTTTTTATATATTCAAAACCTGTATAATAAAGAGCAGAGAACATTGTGAGTAAAGTAGGTGAAGTCTGTGAGTAAATATGAAATAACAACAAAATCATCTGAGGAAACACAAAGATTATCAGAAAAACTTGGTGAACTTGCTCAGGCACAAGATGTAATTATTTTAGAAGGAGATCTAGGGGCTGGTAAGACGACTTTTACAAAGGGACTAGCAAAAGGTCTTGGAGTGAAAAGAGTTGTAAATAGCCCTACCTTTAATATTATTAAAGAATATAAAGGGAGATTACCGCTATATCATATGGACGTGTATCGCTTAGCAGAAAGTGAAGAAGACTTAGGTTTTGATGAGTATTTCTATGGTGAAGGAATTACGGTAGTAGAATGGGCTCATTTAATAGAAGCATATTTACCAAATGAGAAGCTACAAATTAGTTTATTCCATGCTGGAGATGACACAAGAAACATTGTACTCGAGCCGATTGGAGATCGCTATATTAGATTATGTGAGGAGCTATTACAAGATGAAAGTACTAGCAATTGATACTTCAAATTATGTAATGGGTGTATCCCTTATTGAAGAAGGAAACGTAATTGGGGAAATCATTACAAATTTAACAAAAAATCATTCTGTGCGTCTTATGCCAGCTGTAGAACAACTGTTAAAAGAATGTGGTGTAAAACCAAAAGAATTAACTAAAATAGTTGTAGCTGCTGGACCAGGATCATATACAGGTGTTCGTATAGGTGTGACAGCTGCCAAAACATTAGCTTGGTCACTTCAAATACCAATTGTAGGTGTATCAAGTTTAGAAGTAGTGGCTGCAAACGGAGCTAATTTTGATGGATTAATCTGTCCTTTATTCGATGGAAGACGTGGACAAATTTATACTGGCTTATATACATATGAAGGAGAGGATTTAACTTCTATAGAGGAAGACCGAATCATCCTTATTGTAGACTGGTTGCAAATGTTAAAAGATAAAGGAAAGCCTGTTTTATTTATTGGTAACGATGTGAAACTACACAAAGAAACAATTATCGAACATTTAGGCAATCAAGCTGTCTTTGCTCCTTTCACTAAAAATAACCCAAGACCAAGTGAGCTAGCGTTCTTAGGATTACAAAAAGAAGAACAAGATGTACATTCATTTGTTCCTAGTTACCTTCGTTTAGCTGAAGCTGAAACAAAGTGGTTAGAAAGTCAAAATAAGTAGGAGCTTGCAGAGAATGGATATGATATTTAGAAAGATGGAACTCGATGATATTGCTCAAATTGTAGCTATTGAAGAAGCATCTTTTTCAACTCCTTGGACTGCAGATGCCTTTCACCGTGAGTTAACGATGAATGAACATGCACATTATGTTGTGCTAGAAAAAGATGGTCGTGTAATTGGGTATTGTGGATTGTGGATAATTATTGATGAATCACATATAACAAATATAGCTATTTTGCCAGAATACAGAGGTCAAAAGCTAGGAGATGCTTTATTAAAAGAAGTTATTTCCGAGGCGAAAACTCTAGGTGTAAAAACGATGACACTTGAAGTACGTGTATCAAATGAAGTAGCAAAACAGTTATACAGAAAATACGGATTTCAAAATGGTGGAATTCGTAAACGATACTATGCAGACAATCAGGAAGATGGTCTCGTAATGTGGGTGAATATATAATGGAAAAAAATACGATTATACTTGGTATTGAAACAAGTTGTGATGAAACAGCAGTAGCGGTTGTTAAAAATGGAACGGAAATTATTGCGAATGTTGTTGCATCACAAATTGAAAGTCATAAACGTTTTGGCGGAGTTGTACCAGAGATTGCGTCCCGTCATCATGTAGAAGAAATTACAGTTGTATTAGAAGAAGCTTTAAAAGAAGCAAATATCACATTTGATGATATTGATGCAATTGCTGTCACAGAAGGACCTGGTTTAGTAGGAGCGCTTCTAATAGGGGTGAACGCAGCGAAAGCAGTGGCATTTGCACATGATATCCCTCTAGTTGGTGTTCATCATATCGCTGGCCACATTTATGCGAACCGCTTAGTAAAAGAAGTTCAATTCCCATTACTATCACTTGTTGTCTCTGGTGGGCATACAGAGCTTGTTTATATGAAAGAACATGGTTCATTTGAAGTAATTGGTGAAACGCGAGATGATGCAGCAGGAGAGGCGTATGATAAAGTAGCTCGTACGTTATCTATGCCATATCCAGGTGGTCCTCATATTGATCGACTTGCACATGAAGGAGAACCAACAATTGATTTACCTCGTGCATGGCTAGAACCGGATTCGTATGATTTCAGTTTTAGCGGATTGAAATCAGCAGTTATCAACACTGTGCATAACGCAAAACAACGCGGGATAGAAATTGCACCGGAAGATTTAGCAGCAAGTTTCCAAGAGAGTGTAATTGACGTATTAGTAACGAAAGCATCTCGTGCAGCGGATGCTTATAACGTAAAGCAAGTGCTTCTTGCTGGTGGAGTAGCTGCGAATAAAGGACTGCGTGCACGTTTAGAAGCAGAATTTGCACAAAAAGAAAATGTAGAGCTAATTATTCCTCCTCTATCTTTATGTACAGATAATGCAGCTATGATTGCGGCGGCAGGTACAATTGCATATGAACAAGGAAAACGTGCTACATTAGCTTTAAATGCAAATCCAGGATTAGATATTGAAGCGTAGTTATGCACAAAATTAACCACAGCTTGTGGATAAAACCCATATTATCTGTTGATAATATGGGTTTTATTGTGTATATAAAATGTTGATAACTTTTTTGTTGATTGTGGATAATGTGGAAAAGTTATTTAGATGTTTATTTTATAAAGGTGGATATGTGTATAAACTTGTGGATAAAACAGATAAAGTCTGACCTTTGAATCTATCCTTTTTCGGGAAATAAAAACGAAGAAGGTATCTCTAAAAAACATTTTGAAATATGCCCTTATTATAAGGGAGGCCAATATTGTCAAACCTTGTCGGAAAATTGATACCTCGTGTCGAATCGTTTATGCAATAGAGGTTGACCATGGCTAGAAGATAAGAAGGATGTCTCATCGTCAAAAATCCCGACTGATGAGACATCCTTCTTATTTATACTCTTATAAATGCAATTCTTCCCATTCTGCCATACAAGCATCAAGTTGTTCTTGTAGTGTTTGCTTTTTCGTTGTAATTTCACTAGCCTTTTCATAATCTGCATATATTTCTGGTAAGCAAAGTTGATCTTCTAACGTAGCAATTTCTTCTTCAAATTGTACAATATTTTGTTCTAGTTCCTCGATTTTTCGAGTACGTTGACGCTCTAACTTTTTGCGCTCTTTTTCTTCGAGATAATTTAATTTTTCTGGAGCTACAGTTTTTTGAACAGGTGCCTGATTTTCTTGCTGTTCTTGCTGTTCAAGTTCTGCACGTTCAATCATTTCATTTTTCTTTTCAACGTAGTAATCGTAATCCCCTAAATATTCCTGTGCACCTTCTGTTGATAACTCAACCACAGTCGTTGTTACACGATTAATAAAATAGCGGTCATGTGAGACAAATAGAAGAGTACCAGGATAATCGATTAAAGCATTCTCTAGGATTTCTTTACTATTTAAATCAAGATGGTTTGTAGGCTCATCGAGAATTAATAAATTCGATTTTTGCATCATAAGTTTTGCAAGAGCTAACCGAGCCTTTTGTCCACCACTAAGAGAAGAGACGGGCTTTAGTACATCATCTCCTGTGAATAAGAAGTTACCTAGTATCGTGCGAATTTCTTTTTCAGGTTGCAGTGGATATTCATCCCATAGCTCATTTAAAACGCGCTTAGAAGATGTTAAATTAGCTTGTTCCTGATCATAATAACCAACAGAGACATTAGATCCGAAAGAAACCTCACCATGTAATAGTGGTAACTTATTCACAATGGATTTTAATAATGTGGATTTCCCAATTCCATTTGGACCAACTAAAGCAACACTATCTCCGCGAGTTAAGCGCATTGTTACATGTTCAATAATTGGATCCTTATCATAGCCGATAGTTGCATCCTTTACTTGTAATACATCATTTCCGCTTTGTTTTTCGATATCGAAGTGGAAGGAAGCTGACTTAGAGTCACCTAATGGTCTTGTTAATAGTTCCATACGGTCTAATTGTTTACGACGGCTTTGTGCACGTTTTGTCGTAGATGCACGAGCTATATTTTTTTGGACGAAGTCCTCTAGCTTAGCGATTTCATCTTGTTGTTTTTCATAACGTTTCATTTCTTGCTCGTATAGTGCTGATTTTAAGTCTAAATATTTACTGTAGTTACCAACAAATCGTCTACTTTCTTTATTCGAAATTTCATATACTTGTGTAACAAGTTTATCTAAGAAATAACGGTCATGGGAAACGATTAATATTGCGCCAGGATAACCTTGTAAATATTGTTCAAGCCATGTTAATGTTTCGATGTCTAAATGGTTTGTAGGCTCGTCCAAAATAAGTAAGTCTGGTTTCGTTAATAATAATTTACCGAGAGCTAATCGTGTTTTTTGTCCACCGCTTAATGTCGAAATCGTCGTCTGGTGCGTTTCAACGGGGAAGCCAAGACCGCTTAAAATCGAACGGATATCTGCTTCGTACTGATAGCCACCTTGATCTTTATAATCTAATTGTAATTGGTCATAATCAGCTAATAATCTTTCATATATAGCCTCGTTTGAAAAGTTTTCTTCTTTTCCCATCTCTTGCTCTAGCCTTCGAAGTTTTGTCTCCATTTGCTGTAAGTGTGTAAAGACGGTTAGCATTTCATCCCAAATTGTTAAAGATGTTTCTAAACCGGTATTTTGAGCTAAATATCCAATTGAGACATCTTTCGGTTTTATAATTTCTCCAACATCATGAGATAGCTCACCCGCTATTATTTTTAATAATGTAGATTTTCCAGCGCCATTTCGTCCGACTAATGCGATACGATCTTTCGTTTGAACTTCTAATTTTATATTTGAAAGAATCGTTTCTGCACCGTATAATTTCGAAAGCGCGTTTACTTGTAATAAAATCAATGTTTTCACCTCAAATAATTTCTTAACTTTGCCATGTTTATATTTCTCAATCATACTAAAAATAGTGTATAGTTTAAAATACAGAGAGAATACTTCTTCTTTCTATTATACAAGGAATTTAATAAGTGCTAAACTTCTGTATTTGATTAAAGCATATGAATAAAGATAGGAAGAGAGGAGAGGTTATATGGAGCAGCAGAAAATTCCACAAGCCACTGCTAAGAGATTGCCTCTATACTATCGATTTATCCAAAACTTATCTTTGTCTGGTAAGCAACGTGTTTCATCAGCCGAATTAAGTGAAGCGGTAAAGGTTGATTCCGCAACGATTCGAAGAGATTTCTCATACTTTGGAGCGTTAGGAAAAAAAGGATATGGATATAACGTAAATTATTTATTATCATTTTTCCGTGAAACACTCGACCAAGATGATATAACACGTGTAGCGCTTATTGGAGTAGGTAATTTAGGGACCGCTTTCTTACATTATAATTTCACGAAAAACAATAATACAAAAATTGAAATGGCGTTTGATATTAGTGAAGAGAAAGTTGGAACAGAAATCGGAGGCATTCCTGTATATCACTTAGATGAATTAGAAGAACGTTTATCATCTGATATACAAGTGGCAATATTAACAGTACCCGCTACAGTAGCACAATCTGTAGCTGATAGATTGGCAGAAACAAACGTGCATGGTATTTTGAATTTCACACCAGCACGATTAAATGTGTCAGACAATATAAGAATTCATCATATTGATTTAGCAGTAGAGTTACAAACATTAGTTTACTTTTTGAAGAATTATCCACAATAAAACGCAGAGGAAGCGACCTCTGCGTTTTATTATTGTTTTTTCTTTGTGAATTTAACTAAGATGAGGCGAAGTGCCAAATTAAAATCAATCGTTGCCATAACTGCAAATAGTATTGTCCACATATTCCAGATTGTATCTGTGACATTCCTGATGGCTAGATGTGTAAAGATACATCCTAGAAGGAAGTACAATACAGCCATGAACAATGGTGAGTTTCTCATACTAAAAATCCTCCGATAAAGCCTTGCATTTTTTCAGCTTCTTTAATCATTTCTTGAATTTGTTCGTTACTCACTAAAACTTGGGCAACTGCAACTAATGTATTCATTGCAACATGAGCTGCAATTGGAACGATAATACGCTTCGTTTTTACATATAAGAAGGCGAATACGAGACCCATAGCAGTGTATACCAATAAGTGAGTAAAATCAAAATGAATTGCCGCAAATACAAGGGAACTAATGATAGCGGCAATAAAGAAGTTAAACTTCTTATAAAGTGTACCAAATAAAATTTTTCTAAATACGATTTCTTCCAAAATAGGTCCTATTATAGAGATGACGATAAGGAACCAAGGTGTCGTTCTTGCGATATCCATAAGTCTCGCTGTATTTTCAGATCCAGGTTTAATACCTAATACATACATTTCGATCATACCAGCAATACTTTGCGAGAAAAATGCTAAGAAGAACCCGATAAAAATCCAACCAATCGTAGCTGGAACAGTAGAACGCTTTGTATCTAAATGTCTGTCGCGAATATCTGTTCTAAGTAACCAAAGTACGATACATAATGCAATAAAGAAGCTAATGATTGCCCAGTGACCAGTTATGAGTTGAAATTTCTCTTCTCTAGTGAATCCCTTGTTATCATAAAGTCCAGTTTTCAGGAGAAGTGGTAATCCAGCAATTGATGATAACTGCATTAAAATGTATGTAACGATAACCCACCAATATTGTTTTTTCAAATGGTTTAACCATCCTTTCTAACTCTAGTGTATGAGATAAGGTAGGATAACATGTAAATATGCTACCTACGATATAAACCTTACTTAAATTATGTTTTTTTTGTAAATCCTTATTTGAAATTATAATAGAAGACAGGAGAAAGTTGTGTGTGTAGCGAAAACAACTTAGGGTGTCCTTTCATATTGTAACATACGAGTAGTGGAAACAACGATTCATATAGTAAAGGTAGAAGAAGAGGAACTCTATATAGAAAAATTTATAGCGTAATTTGCGAAAAAATTATGATTTTTTTACTTGCAAAAGAAATTGAGATTATTTATTATTATAAGTGTGTTAGCACTCGGGTGACTTGAGTGCTAATAAATAAAATTTACATAACAAAATGAGGAGGTTATTGTTCATGCTAAAGCCATTAGGTGATCGCGTTGTAATTGAGCTTGTTCAAGCGGAAGAAAAAACAGCAAGTGGTATTGTATTACCAGACACAGCAAAAGAAAAACCACAAGAGGGTAAAGTTATTGCAGTAGGTACTGGTCGAGTGCTTGAAAATGGTGAGCGTGTTGCTTTAGAGGTAGCAGCAGGTGATCTTATCATCTTCTCAAAATATGCAGGTACTGAAGTGAAATATGAAGGTACAGACTACTTGATTTTACGTGAAAGTGACATTTTAGCAGTTATCGGTTAATTATATAAATCTTAAAAAATCCAAGGGGGTCAATTATTATGGCAAAAGATATTAAATTTAGTGAAGAAGCACGTCGTTCGATGCTTCGCGGTGTCGACACTCTTGCAAATGCAGTAAAAGTAACGCTTGGACCAAAAGGTCGTAACGTTGTTCTTGAGAAAAAATTCGGTTCACCACTTATTACAAATGACGGTGTAACAATTGCAAAAGAAATTGAATTGGAAGATGCATTCGAAAACATGGGTGCGAAATTAGTAGCAGAAGTTGCTAGCAAAACAAATGATGTAGCTGGTGACGGAACAACAACTGCAACTGTATTAGCACAAGCTATGATTCGTGAAGGTCTTAAAAACGTAACAGCTGGTGCGAACCCAATGGGTCTTCGTAAAGGTATCGAAAAAGCTGTAGTTGCTGCAGTAGAAGAATTAAAAACGATTTCTAAACCAATCGAAGGTAAATCTTCTATCGCACAAGTAGCTGCTATTTCTGCTGCTGACGAAGAAGTAGGTCAATTAATCGCTGAAGCAATGGAGCGCGTTGGTAACGACGGCGTTATTACTTTAGAAGAATCTAAAGGTTTTACAACAGAATTAGACGTAGTAGAAGGTATGCAATTTGATCGTGGATATGCATCTCCTTACATGATTACTGATTCTGACAAAATGGAAGCAGTTCTTGATAACCCATATATCTTAATCACTGACAAAAAGATTTCTAACATTCAAGAAATCTTACCAGTATTAGAGCAAGTGGTACAACAAGGTAAACCGCTTCTTATCATTGCTGAAGATGTAGAAGGCGAAGCGTTAGCTACATTAGTAGTGAATAAACTTCGTGGTACATTCAATGTAGTAGCTGTTAAAGCTCCTGGATTTGGTGACCGTCGTAAAGCAATGCTAGAAGATATCGCAATCTTAACTGGTGGCGAAGTAATCACTGAAGAATTAGGCCGTGACTTAAAATCTGCTACAGTTGAATCTTTAGGACGCGCTGGTAAAGTTGTTGTAACGAAAGAAAACACAACTGTAGTTGAAGGTGTAGGAAGCACAGAACAAATCGAAGCTCGCATCGGTCAAATCCGTGCGCAATTAGAAGAAACAACTTCTGAATTCGATCGTGAAAAATTACAAGAACGTCTTGCAAAACTTGCAGGTGGCGTAGCAGTAATTAAAGTAGGTGCAGCAACTGAAACTGAGTTGAAAGAGCGCAAACTTCGCATTGAAGATGCACTTAACTCAACTCGTGCAGCAGTAGAAGAAGGTATCGTTGCAGGTGGTGGTACTTCACTTATGAACGTATACACGAAAGTAGCTTCTATCGTAGCTGAAGGCGACGAAGCAACAGGTATCAACATCGTACTTCGCGCACTAGAAGAGCCAGTTCGCCAAATCGCAATCAACGCTGGTCTAGAAGGATCTGTAGTTGTAGAGCGCCTAAAAGGCGAAAAAGTAGGCGTTGGTTTCAACGCAGCTACTGGCGAGTGGGTTAACATGCTTGAAACTGGTATCGTAGATCCAGCTAAAGTAACTCGCTCTGCACTTCAAAACGCAGCATCTGTTGCAGCTATGTTCTTAACAACTGAAGCTGTAGTAGCTGACAAACCAGAACCAAATGCACCAGCAATGCCTGACATGGGCGGCATGGGCATGGGCGGTATGGGCGGAATGATGTAATAAGCCGTCTCACCCTTTGATATCATTGAGGTTTATGTAAGATGAAGTTTTTAACGGAGGCTTCTCATGAGTTGAATAAACTTGTGGGAAGCTTCTTTTTTGATTTCTTAGGTTACAGGGAGATAAATACTCTTCGTAATTCGATCATCGAAATGTCCAACCCGATCCATGATTTATTCGAGTGAGACACAGGCTCCAGCAATTTTAAGAGAAAAGGATAATGCTCTCGTGGGTACGGTGGTTTTATATGTAAGGTTAAGGATGATTAATGATATATTAAACTGTAATGATATAATTTATAGAGATGAAACTGTACAGGGGGCAAAGTGATATGCTAGAGGTTCGCAAAGGCAAGTCTTCAAAATCGTATGAAAACGAATTTTTTAGAAAAATATCGGTAGAGTTATCGCAAGTTTTTGAACAAAGAAATTGGGATGGTATTTTACTTGGAACGCCAGAGTGTATTACACGAGAAGATTTGCAAATTGACTGCTTGTTGGTTACTGAAAATCAAATTATTATTATTGATTTTAAAAATTATAGCGGAACATTAGAGCTTCCATCTGAAGAAAATTTTAGATTTGGTAGATGGACGTTAAATGGTGAGATAACTGTTAAAGGGGGAAGCTCTCCGAATCCATTTAGTCAACTTGGCAAGCAACGGGTGAAGCTGATCGATGAACTTCAATATCGTTTACACGATTTTGAACGCAAGTCTATATCAACTGTAGTCTGTTTTCACGATAAAGTAGAAATGATGGGTAGTATTCCTAGACAGTTCCAAATCAGTTTCTCAATTGTTGATTCAAACAACTATCTTAATAAAATTGTCGACATCATTGATGTCATAGTTGATAGGGATATGAATTATTTATCGAAAAAGGGAAGACAAACTTTTACAGAGACTTTGTTTGTTGCGGATGAATACGAGTCTGATATTCAATTTGAATCGGAGTTACATAAAAAGCTTGTTGAAGAACGAACTGAAAATAGCGATAGTCTGCAGCAAATTCGTGAATTTCTAATATCTGATAGCAAAATTATGATCCTAACAGGTAATACAAGAAGTGGTAAGACTGCGTTAATTCCTGACATTCGAGAATTGGCTTTCGATTTAGAGTTTACGGATGTCCCTGTGTTTGCGTACTCTAATCGATTGAGAAGGAAGATGCTGAAGAGTAATCCAGAACTAGAAGAAGTAGATTCATTATTTAATTCGGTATTTGATTTCAGGGGTGAAACAATAGATGAATTTTACAAAAAGAATATTCCTATAAAAGAACATGATGAAATCCACGATCAAGATAAAGCTTTGTATATTATCGATGATAGTCAGCTTATTACTAATTCGGATTTTGATTCTGACTTGCTACAATTTGGTTCAGGGTATTTATTAGATGATATCTTAAAGTATATCGATTTGGAGGCACATCCCGAGAGAAAGGTTATTTTCATTGGAGACAAAAATAAGCTGAGTTATGGGTCGAAAATTGAAAATGCACTTAATCCAGAATACTTGGCAAAACTTCTTGATAGTAAAAATATTCTTTCAGAAATAGGGACTGCAGAGTTGCCAGATAATGAAGGAGAATCTGAAATCATTAAAGTATGTAATAAGATTGCGAAGAATATACGGACAAACCAATACAATAATTTATATGTATATTCTAAAGATGAGATTGTATTTTGCGAAAAGGAAGACCAAACAAAAGTGTTGAAGGAAGCTTATTTGAATCCAAACAGTAGTAAAATTCTTGTTTTTACCAATAAACAAGCAAATCAAGTGAATATTTGGGTAAAGAAGCATCTCATTAAAAATGGTAGAGAAATAGGAGTTAAGGATTACGTTGTCTTTAATACAACAATTCAAGCTTATGGACCCGAATTGGTGCGAAATGATTTCTCGCCATTTGATAATATGGAACAACCTTTTTCTTTTGTTGAACCTAAAAGAGTGGACAACGGTTATTTTGGCGAAGTCATCAATGTGGATAATGACAATATAATTGAAAAAATTGTGGAGGTAAAAGGAGAAAATATAATATTGCGATTTATCCCTTGTCAAATAAAGCTTCAAGATGAAAGTATCATTGAAACTCTTGTATTCGATAATTACTTGAAAGCTACAAAGAGTGAATTGGATAAAAATGAGATTATTGCGTATCAAATTGTTTTATCGAGCTATGAAAAGGATATTTTAGATAACGAACCTTTTGAAGGGAGTTCGGAATATCAAGAAATGTTAAAACATCCTCACCAATATATTGTAACCAAAAAAGATGGGAAAAACTTTTATAGGGATTCTAAAGACAAACGGAAGTTGACTCGTTTTGAAAAAACATATAGAGACCGAGTGCTGAAAAAATTAAAAGCACCAACGAGCGAATATTTTAAGATTTTAAATGCATCGAAAGTGAAATTTGGTTGGGCAATGACAGTGAATAAAGCAATGGCTTATTTTTTTGAAACTGTGTTTTTTAATACAAATCAAGAAGAAAATCGAGGTAGAACGAATAAGGAATATTTCAAATGGCTCTATACGGGGATATCAAGCGGATTAAGTAATGTTCAACTGATAAATTGGAAACCAATCTCTCCTTTTTTGAAGACGGAATTTAGAGAGTCATCATTCGTGAAAAATCCAAATAAAAGTAGCATCATTTTATCGCTCTCAAACGGGGAACAAACTTCTACTGAACAGTTGCAATCCTATTTGGAAAACCAGCTGTCAGGTTTGGCAAACATCTCAAATATAAATCCGAAAAATTATTTAGAAATCGTCACTTTGGAGATGAATGATCGAAAAATTGAATTGTTCTTCGACTATAATGGGAAAGGAGAAATGAAGATTCCTAGATTGAAGTCAGGGGAAAAAGAGGATTTTGGAATTATATTGCGACTATTGAAACCAACTTCAAAGGATATTCCAAGTGAAATAGGAATTGTGAAGTCGTGTTTGGAAGATTTCTCCTCTATTTTAGAGGGGTATGATATTCAAATGCAGCTTTTGGGCTATCATGAATGGAATTTGATATTAAGTTTTTCTAATCAAAAAAATGATGTAGAAATCGAACTTTGGTATAACGGTGATGGAATGATTTCTAAATTTAATTATATTGAAGGAAGTAAGGAACTTTTCTCAGAAATTGTTAGATTGATAAAAGAAATCTATGTTCTTGACTAAAGGGGAGCAAAAAATGTACACAACCAAAAATTACAATGATGATTTGTATCGAATTTGCACCAAATACTATGTGAAATTCTCATTGTTACAAGATTTCGGATATAATCGTATCAACCAAAATTATTTTGTACAGCAATTAAAACTTACAAAAGAAGACTCAGAATTAAATGAAATATTAACCGAGTTAAAGAAATTATTTGAGAAGGTTCGTCGGAACGGTGGGAAACTGGATCGAGATCCGATTGCTGAAGCAAAGAGACTAAGGAAAATTGGAAAACAACAAGAGGCATTCAACGTAATCCTTCCGTATCTTCAAGCAAATAATGATGATGAAGATGCAGTAATCACTTTCGGGTGGATAATGTATGATTTTTTGAAGGCATCTGAAGGGAACATTGACAATTATATTAACAATTTAGCGGTTTTTAATGATAATGCAGTTATATCTTTTGAGAGCAATCTTTTCGGTGGTTTTACTGCAAACGAGTTCAAGAAAACGTTAGTAAATTCAATCTTGTGGTCAATTCGACGGGTTGTGATGCAAGGGGAGCTGTTTGCTAATAGAGTTCTTCCACAGTTGTTGAGATTTTGTGGGAATGGAGCGAGGTTTATTGAGAAGAGAGGACGTTATGTTAATGGTGAAACTTCAGCATCACGTTTACTAATTAAAGACGTTCGTAGCAAATTAAACGATACCAATTATCTTATGTTTATGGATACTATTGGATTCGATTGGTTTGATAGTGTGGATTTTCAAAAGACTAATTTTACTAATGATAAAGGCGAAAATGTAGAAGTTAGGCCATTGGCAGAAGTTATGCTGAATTTCCATGCAAAGAAACTGCTAGCATTGGATATTTTTATTGCAACGGAACAAAGATTAAATTCATTTATCGATGTACTGAATTCTCAAATGCGAAATAATCCTACTTTTGAATGGCTACCGTACTATAAAGCGAAATTATTGATGAAAGTGAAAAGAGATGAAGAAGCACTAGAAACAGTTACCTCGTTTGCAAGAACTAAAAGTAAGGAGTTTTGGGTTTGGGATTTAATTAGTGAACTCTTGAGTGATGATGAAAAGTTCAATTGTTTATGTGCAGGATTACTGTGTAAGTCAAGACCAGATATGATTGTTGGATTACAGGAAAAAATCATCCCTATCCTTCTGGAGAAAGAAATGTTTTCAAATGCAAAATTTGAGTTGGATGAAATTATTTCTACTCGAATGAAGAAATGGGGTAAGATACCTCGGAAACTTGCAGAATGGAAAAACGAAAGTTGGTATATTGAAGCGAATTCGGCTGAAAGTAGAGATGTCTTAAAAGGATATGCTGATAAAGCAGAAGAAATTCTGTATCGAACACTTCCGTTTACTGATATTTTTGTTACATACATTAACAAAGAGAAAGGTGTAATTAATTTTGCATACTTAGGAAATAGCTATCGTTCAAATATAAAAGAAGGATATTTTTACATGGATTCCATTAAAGAGACTCACAAATGGATAACCGATGAAGCTTTGAAAGTAAGGATGTTTGCAGATAAAAAGAGAACGAATTTATTTAAAATTTATAAGATAGTATCAGGTGATAAAGCATTTATATCTAATTTTATTCAAACTGAAATCGGTCAGGTTAACAAAGAATACACGAACCCATTTGCATTTGTAAATGATGTATATATTGCTCCTAAATTGGTTGAGGAACACAGAGTTCAAAATTATGACAAGGTGGAGTATATTAAGAAGAGAAGGTTCAACAAGAAGAAAAACGAATGGTCATGGACAGTAGAAAAAATAATTTCTGTAGAAAAAAATGAGAAAACGGAATATAAGGATGATGAATATTAAAGTTTACTCCCGCATATCAACAGAGAAAAATACTGTTCGAGATGTTTTCAAAGATGTAGGTATTTAAAACATCATTTTGCGCGGTGTGGAGTGTGCAACCAATTGTTACAGGTTATTTTTTATGTTTTTTAGAAAAGGAAATGAATTTCTGTAGAATTTTGTCGCTTTCTCTCTTGACCATACCGACACTTCATTGTTAGAATCTAGGAAGATAATATAAAACGTTCCTTCATATATCCTCAAAGATAAGGTTTGAGAGTCTCTACCGGGTTACCGTAAACAACCTGACTATGAAGGCAGTGTGTCTTATATTTATAAAGAGCGGAAGACTATCTTTCTTTATAAAGCCAGACCCCTGCCTTTTCTTTGTTATGAGACTAGAGGCGGAGGACTGGCTTTTTTTATTATATTGGTAATGCTTTTCGCCTAATTGGTGAAAATATTTATATACGAGAACTAACGTTGGGGTGATTATTTTGAAGAAGCAACACGATACAATTATCGTTTTAGATTTTGGAAGTCAATACAATCAGTTAATAGCACGTCGAATTCGTGAGTTCGGTGTATACAGTGAACTTCATCCGCATACAATTACTGCAGAAGAAATTAAAGAAATAAATCCAAAAGGGATTATTTTCTCTGGTGGACCGAATAGTGTATACGGTGAAGGTGCATTACATTGTGATGAAAAAATCTTTGACCTAGGATTACCGATCTTCGGTATTTGTTACGGTATGCAGCTTATGACACAAAAATTCGGTGGTAAAGTAGAACGTGCAAACCACCGTGAGTACGGAAAAGCTGTTCTGAAAGTAGAGAACGAATCAAAATTATATGCGAACCTTCCAGAAGAACAAGTTGTATGGATGAGTCATGGTGACTTAGTAACTGGTTTACCTGAAGGGTTCGTAGTAGATGCAACAAGTGAGTCTTGTCCAATTGCTGGTATGAGCAATGAAGACAAAAACTTATACGGTGTACAATTCCACCCAGAAGTACGTCACTCTGAGCACGGTAACGATTTAATTAAAAACTTCGTATTCGGCGTATGTGGTTGTTCTGAAGGATGGAACATGGAGAACTTTATCGAAGTAGAATTAGAGAAAATCCGTGAAACTGTTGGAGACAAAAAAGTTCTATGCGCACTTAGCGGCGGTGTAGACTCTTCTGTTGTAGCAGTATTAATTCATAAAGCAATCGGCGATCAGTTAACATGTATTTTCGTAGACCACGGTTTACTTCGTAAAGGCGAAGCAGAAGGTGTTATGAAAACATTTAGTGAAGGCTTCCATATGAACGTTATTAAAGTGGATGCAAAAGAACGCTTCATGAACAAGTTAAAAGGTGTAGAAGATCCAGAACAAAAACGTAAAATCATCGGTAACGAATTCATTTATGTATTTGATGATGAAGCTTCTAAGTTAGAAGGAATGGACTTCTTAGCACAAGGTACACTGTACACAGATATCGTTGAAAGTGGTACAGCAACTGCACAAACAATTAAATCTCACCATAACGTTGGTGGACTTCCAGAAGACATGCAGTTCAAATTAATTGAGCCTTTAAACACGTTATTTAAAGATGAAGTACGTGTATTAGGATCAGAACTAGGAATTCCTGATGAAATCGTATGGCGTCAACCATTCCCAGGCCCTGGTCTTGGTATTCGTGTATTAGGTGAAATCACAGAAGAGAAATTAGAAATCGTTCGTGAATCTGATGCGATTTTACGTGAAGAAATTATTAAAGCGGGCTTAGATCGTGAAATTTGGCAATACTTCACTGCGCTTCCTGGTATGCGTAGCGTAGGTGTTATGGGTGACGAGCGTACGTACGATTACACAGTAGGTATCCGTGCAGTAACATCTATCGACGGTATGACAGCTGACTGGGCACGTATCCCTTGGGACGTATTAGAGAAAATCTCTGTACGTATCGTAAACGAAGTAAAACACGTTAACCGTATCGTGTATGATGTAACGAGTAAGCCACCAGCAACTATTGAGTGGGAATAGTATTTATAAAAAGGTCCATCTATTACTTATGTATAGATGGATCTTTTTATTTTAGGGTTAATACGAACGAAATTATAAATGTTTATAAAAATGTTCGTTTTTAAATTGACAAAACTACTTCGTCGAGTTAATATGAGTATGTAATTCAAACGAAAAGTGAATATTATGCCGTCGTATAATATCGGGGATATGGCCCGAAAGTTTCTACCTAGCTACCGTAAATGGCTTGACTACGAGGCGTTTTTATAAAGGTGAGGGGAATCTTATCTTTATTCATAGAACGCTTCCATGTATATGCAATGGAAGCCTTTTTTATTTTTAATAGATAAAAGAGGGCTAGGAGATTACGGCGAGTAATCATATAACGGGGGAAACGTAAGATGAAACGCTATTTTCAGTTTGATGAACTCGGCACGAATTATAAAACAGAGTTCATAGCAGGTTTAACGACATTTTTATCTATGGCTTACGTACTATTTGTCAATCCTGCTACGCTGTCACTTGGAAATGTTAAAGGATTACCGGCAGGTACAGGAATGGATCCAGGTGCAGTATTCGTTGCTACAGCATTAGCAGCAGCGATTGGTTCGTTAATTATGGGTATTTTCGCGAAGTATCCAATTGCTTTAGCGCCAGGTATGGGAATTAACGCGTTCTTTGCTTATACAGCAGTGTTAACGATGGGTATTCCGTGGCAAACGGCAATTGCTGGAACGTTAATGTCAGGTATTATCTTTATTATTCTTACTGCTTCAGGTATTCGTGAAAAAATTATTAATGCAATTCCATCGGAGTTAAAGTTTGCAGTAGCGGCAGGTATCGGATTATTCATTGCTTTCCTTGGATTCCAAAATGCTGGAATTATCGTGAAAAATGATGCTGTTCTTGTTGGGTTGGGGGACTTAACAAAGGGCACAACGTTACTAGCAATCTTCGGAGTTGTTACGACAATTATCTTCATGATTAAGAAAGTAAATGGGGCAGTATTTTACGGTATGATTCTTACAGCAATCTTAGGAATAGCAACAGGATTAATTGATACTCCGAAAGCTGTAGTGGGAGCAATACCGAGTCTAGAACCAACGTTCGGTGTGGCGTTAACGCACTTCGGAAATATTTTCACTGTTCAAATGGTGATTGTTATTATAACGTTCTTCTTTATCGATTTCTTTGATACAGCAGGTACACTTGTAGCGGTTGCGAATCAAGCTGGATTAATGAAGAACAATAAATTACCACGTGCAGGAAAAGCATTATTTGCAGATGCAATTGCAACTGTAATTGGTGCGATCTTAGGTACATCAACAACAACGTCTTATATTGAATCTTCTGCAGGGGTAGCAGCGGGTGGACGTTCTGGATTTACAGCAGTTGTAACAGCAGGATTCTTCTTACTGGCACTATTCTTCTCGCCATTACTAAGCGTTGTAACACCAGCTGTAACGGCACCAGCATTAATTATTGTAGGAATCTTGATGGTTTCGTCTTTAGGAGAGATTGACTGGAAGAAATTCGAAATTGCAGTACCAGCATTCTTTACTATCATTTCAATGCCACTTACGTATAGTATCGCAACAGGAATTGCAATCGGGTTTATCTTCTATCCAATTACAATGGTAGTAAGTGGTCGACGTAAAGAGATTCATCCAATTATGTATGTTATGGGAGTTTTATTCGTACTATATTTCATCTACGTTCGTAAATAAAAGGGGTTTTTGAAAGGTCTAGACTTAAGGGGAGTCTAGACCTTTTTTGCGTCTTCAGAAAATCTTAAGGATTTCCGAGCGTTTTTCTTCAGAAGTTTTCCTATAATAGAAGTTAGGGGTTAAAAAAGTGATGGGGGAGATATTGTGGCAAATGAAACGATACTTGTCGTAGATGATGAAAAAGAAATTAGGAATCTTATTACAATCTATTTAAAGAATGAAGGATATAAAGTATTGCAAGCAGGGGACGGCGAAGAAGGATTACGTTTACTAGAAGAAAACGAAGTACATCTAGTCGTATTAGATATTATGATGCCGAAAGTAGACGGCATTCATATGTGTATGAAAGTAAGGGAAGAAAAAGAAATGCCAATTATTATGCTTTCCGCGAAAACGCAAGATATGGATAAGATTTTAGGGTTAACAACAGGGGCAGATGATTATGTAACGAAGCCATTTAATCCGTTAGAGTTAATCGCAAGAATTAAATCTCAGTTACGCCGTTATATGAAAATGAATGGTTTTTCTATTCAAAATGAGGACGAGCTAGAAATTGGAGAGATGAAAATCAACATCTCGACCCATAAAGTTATTGTAGAGGGAGAAGAAGTGAAACTGACCCCGAGGGAATTTTCAATTCTAGAATTACTAGCCCGTAATCCGGGTATGGTCTTTAGCGCGGAACAAATTTATGAAAAGGTTTGGAACGAAAGATCTTTCCAGTCGGATAACACGGTAATGGTTCATATTCGAAAAGTGCGTGAAAAGATTGAAGAGAATCCGAGGAAGCCAATTTATATAAAAACAGTATGGGGAGTGGGGTATAAGATTGAAAAAGATATTTAATCCATTTACTTATGTTAGGAAATTTCGAGAGTTAATCGGAAAGCTAGTAAAGAGTGTGAAACGGAGTGTGCGGATTCAACTTATTACGGCTTTTACTGCTTGTGCGTTATTAGGTCTCTTTGTATCAACGAAGATAGTAGCGCCTGTTTTTGAAGATGCTAGTCGACATGCTGAGATTAATTATAGAGATGGTATGGAACAAATTAATCGTAAAGCGCAAAGTACTGCGGAAATGATGGTTGATGCAAATAAATTAGATGCCGTACAAAGTATGATAGAGCTAGAAAATGAACATTTAGAGCAGGGGCAGGATGCTTTTAAAATATTAGTTACCGATGAAAATGGTAAGGTTTTGTATAAAACGAAGCAGGCACAAGAAGAACAAATTAATTTGCATAATACAATTCGTAATGCAACTTCGTTTGCTATCAATTATTCGAATAATAATGATATTGAAAGATCTAGAAAAGAGTTTATTACTTTCTCACCTATTACAATAGAAGGTAAGAATTTATATATGTTTGTGAGTGGAATTCCTCAAGGGGAAGTAGTGTATTATAAAGTAGAAGGCCCATTCCCATTTTTAATTGGTGTACTCGTATTCATTTTCTCTTTCTTTTATATAACAAAGAGAAAGATGAAACAAATTGAAGCGATGGCAGAAGGTGTAAAGGAAATCGAAAAAGGAAACTTAGCGTATCGTATTGAAAAGAAAGGTGAAGACGAGATTGCGTCTTTAACTGAGAATATTAATAATATGGCGGAAGAGCTTATGAATAATATAGAAAAGGAACGTAGATTAGAGAAGCAAAAGAATGAGCTTATTACGAATGTATCTCACGATTTACGTACACCACTGACTTCTATTATGGGTTACTTGCGATTACTTCGAGATTCTAAATATGAAAATAAAGAACAACATGATGAGTATACAAGAATTGCTTTTGCTAAATCGGAGCAGTTAAAGAATTTAATAGAAGATTTATTTGAGTATACGAAGTTAACGAATGAACAAGTTGTATTAGAAAAACAAGAAGTATGTGTAAATGAGTTGCTCGAGCAATTAATAGAAGAGTTAGTACCGCAAGCGGAAGAGCATGGACTTACGTTCGTTAAGAAGTTTCCTGAGGAACGTGCCTATGCAGCGATTGATTCGGAAAAGATGGTCCGTGTATTTGATAATCTATTAATGAACGCGATTAAGTATAGTAAAGATGATGGGGAAATCAAAGTTTCTCTTCAAAGGCAGCGCCGGGATATACAAATTGTAATTGCGAATCATAGTGAAGAGTTTACGAGAGAAGAGTTAGCGAGTTTATTTGAACGCTTTTATAAGAAAGATCAATCTAGAAGTAGGGCAACAGAAGGATCGGGCCTTGGATTGGCGATTGCGAAAAGTATTGTTGAATTACAAGGTGGTAGTATTCGGGCTGAATATGAGGATGGTATTATTCAGTTTATCGTCTCGTTACCAATTATAGAAAAATAATAAACGAATAGAATGGTATATGATAAAAAGGCTTACTTTAAAAGAAATAAGCCTTTTTATATTTTTTTAGAAAAACATGTTGACGATTAGAGATTAGAGGTGTAATATAGAACAAGTCGCCGATGACAACAACGTTGAAAGCGACAAACGAAATGAAAAACTTAGTTGACATTAACTAACGAAGATGTTAACATAAGGAAGTCGCAAATGAGCGACTAAGCAGTTCTTTGAAAACTGAACGAAACAAACAACGTGAAACGTCAATTTTTATTTTAGATGCTAGACAAACTAACTTTATTGGAGAGTTTGATCCTGGCTCAGGATGAACGCTG
>NZ_JBQAIE010000029.1:0-15999 GCF_051918845.1 Bacillus cereus group sp. MYBK101-2
AACCCATTGTTTTTCTACTTATGATTGGGGTTTTTATCCATATACAGGAAAAATAAAAGAAGTTGTCTCCAAAAGTTCGTTTTTAACGACCTTTTGGGACAACCTCTTTTTCTCTATCTCACTTTACCGCACCATATAGCTTTTCTATCTCACACTCAATTTGTTTTACATCAATTCGTTCAAATAGAGGGTGTACACTATCAATTCTATTTGGCAACGTATGTTGAGGCTCCCAATTTCGTTTCACAATCGATAATGTGTTTCTAACTCTTTCACTTGAAAATGGTAAAAATGGTTCAAGGAGATTTGCAAAATTAGCGATAAGATACACACAGTTATAAATCGTTTCTTCGCATAAAACTGGATCATCCTCCCTTTGTTTCCAAGGCTGCCTCTCATCAAAGTATTTATTTGCAAAACGTACTGCATCAAATATTGCTTCTAGCGCCACCTTAAATTTAGTTTGCTCAATCGCCTCTCCTACATGTTTATATAATCCTTCTACTTTATCTTTCAGCTCTACATCAATACTTCCTTTCGGCACGATACCACCATAATATTTTTCAATAAACTTTAATGTCCGATTCACAAAGTTTCCGTATGCACCTAATAATTCACTATTATGACTGTAAATAAATTCACGCCATGAAAAATCAGTGTCACGATTTTCTGGTGCATTTACTGTTAAAAAATAACGAATAGAATCTGGATCATAACGTTCTAATATGTCAGGCACCCATACCGCCCAGTTTTTACTTGTAGATAATTTTCTTTTTTCAACTGTTAAATATTCATTCGAAACGATATGACGCGGGATTGCTCCTTCCCCTATTCCAAGTAGTACCGCTGGCCAAATGATGGAATGAAACGGAATATTATCCTTTCCGTGTACATAATATGTTTTCGCTTCTTTACCCCAAAACTCTTGATCATCTTTCCCTGTTTTTTCAGCCCAATGTTTACTTGCTGAATAATACCCTGTCACTGCTTCAATCCATACGTAAATTTTCTTATCTTCATACCCTTCTACTGGAATTGGTACCCCGATTGGTAAATCTCGTGAAACCGCCCTATCTTGTAACCCTTCCTTTACGTATCTTTCTGTTAGCTGAATCGCATTGTCGCGCCATGTCCCTGTTTGTTTGGCGATTTCTACAGCCCTTTTAATTTGCTCCTGAAATGTATGCAATGCAAAATAGAAATGCTCTGTTTCCTGTACGGATGGTGTACTACCACATAACTTACATTTCTTTTCTAACAAATCGAGTGGATCTAAAATAGCTGAACACGCATCGCATTGATCTCCTCTTGCTGCTTCATGGCAATGTGGACAAACGCCTTCTACATAACGATCAGGTAAAAACTGCGTACACGTTTCGCAATATGCTTGTTCTACTGTTTTTTTATAAATATGTCCCTCTTCTAATAAACGTAAAAAAACATTTTGAACCGTTTCATGATGGTGCTCACTATCTGTACGTGTATAGCAATCATACGTAAAACCAAGGTTACGAAAACATCGCTGGAACTCTTCATGATACTTATTAGCAATTTCCTTCGCCGTCACACCTTCTTGTTTTGCCCGAATTGCAATCGGTGTTCCATTACAATCACTTCCCGATACATACAACACATTCTCACCTTTTGCCCGATAATAACGTGCTAAAATATCTCCAGGTAACAAACTCGCAATATGTCCAAGATGTAACGAACCATTTGCATACGGCCAAGCGCCTCCAATAAAAATACTCATCTTACATTCCTCCTTTTAAATATAAAAAAGCCCCGCCCCTATCTTAAAAAAGATAAGGGCGGGGCTGTATAAACAGTCGCGGTACCACCTTATTTCGCCAATTACTCACATAATTAGCCTTAACAAGTACGGAGCTATATGCTCTTATACTGTGGTTTTGATAACGAGTACCAACTCTCGTCGCCGCCTACTATTATCATTTGATAAGTTCAGGACGAAGCTCAAAGGCCATTGTTCAAATGAATATTCTTGCTTCTTCTCAGCTACCGAAGCTCTCTGGAAAGAATGTGTTCATCCTACTTTTCCTTTTCAACGCTTTTACGTATAACATGTATTGTACGACTTAATAACAGAAAAATCAAACTTTTATTCAAAAAGAAAAGGAAATCCCATCCTCTCATAGAATACCTATACGTTCACGAAAGGAGTGATATGATTGAATCAAAAACAACTAAGCACACGTAATGAAAAAAGCTGGAATGCAGCTGCTTATGAAGCTTGGACGAATCGCCACGGGGCACCAGCTGCTTATGCGAAAAAAATCATGGAAGACCCTATGCGCGAGGTAAATCACTATTTACCTTACATACAATCTCCAACAGGAAAACGTATTATTAATTTACTCGGATCAAAAGGGAATAAAGCTGTTGCTCTCGCTCTTTTAGGAGCTGACGTAACAGTTGTTGATATTTCAGCAAGTAATGCAAAATATGCAAATGAACTTGCAGAAGCAGCAGGTGTCTCTATACAGTATGTCGTTTCTGATGTATTACATGCGCAGCTCTCCGAATCATTTGATATCGTATTGCTGGAACTCGGTGTACTCCATTATTTTTTAGATTTAAAACCACTCTTTCAAAAAATTGCTACTTTACTTAAAGAAGATGGAATGCTGATCCTTCGTGACTATCACCCTGTTTACACGAAATTATTAGGAGTCGACCATCCATCATTTCGGGCCAATGGAAATTATTTTGATGAAGAATTAATTGAAGAGGATGTTGCTTATAGCATCCTTCTTACAGAAGCGCAGAAAGAATCGTTACCGAAAACAACCATCCGTCGCTGGACGCTAGGAGAAATTATTACAACACTTGCGGGGGAACATTTTAAAATTGAAAAACTAGTTGAAGAACACGGGCCTCATCAAAGATGGGTCTTCCCTTCTACTGCACCGGAAGGAATGGAAGAGCGTGTGCCGGGTCTCTATACATTAATTGCGACAGCATGCAAAAAAGGATCCCTTCACGGATAGGATCCTTTTTGCATGCTCACGCATATAAGTTGAGGTTGGAGATTACCATAATTCTGTAGAATAGGACACAAGATATTTCAACATTTCGTCTCTGACTTACGTCGTCAAAAAGGGGTATGACCAACATAACGAAGAGTAATGTCTTTAGTTGATACTGATAATCGTTATCAACTAATTAGAAGTATACATGATGTTATTTCAAATTACAATAGCATTTCTCATTTTTATTGATGAATTTTTTGATATACAAATGTATACATTTTAAGAACATTTACTCATATCAATCTGCCATATTCCATTATCTGCTATAATTTTCATTGAACAGATTAATAACTTCATAATGATGTTTTTATTAATTCTGCTCTCGATATTTATAAATTATAATAAACAGTTTTTAAAAGGCAGGGGTAACGATGAAATATGTTAGTATTCGAAAAAAACTACTGTTCACACTCTTAAGCATTTCTTCTTTATTTAGCATTGCTCTTATTGTTATTCTTTCATTCGCTATGAGCCAAGCGAGCGAAATTGAAATGTTAAAAAATGACGTATCCAAAAGGGCAACGATTTTAAAAGAACGCGGTGATTGGTTCCAAGCACAAGTTGCTGGTTTACAAGAATATTTACTATCACATGATCAAAAAGGATTGGATAAATTCAACCGAGAAGGAAAAAAACTAGCTGATACGAGAGAAAAAGTAACAAGTGATAAAAAACTTTCGGAAGGAATGAAAGAAGCCATTTTAATGGGCGGAAAATGGCGAAGCGTCATAGATAATGAAGTCCTCCCTCTCGCTCGCGAAGGAAAATGGGACGAAGCATCTAAAATCGCTTTAGCTCAAACTGATTACGTAAACGACCTTTTAAGTCGTTTTACGAAATATGCGAATGAAGAAAATAATAAACGTGACGCATTAATTGCTGACGTGGAATCTTCTTCATCCCTTATTCAATATATTATCTTCTTCTCACTCATTACATGTACAGTAACGTCTATTTTATTAGCATGGTGGTTCTCTGGTAAGCTTGTTAAACCAATACGACAAATTGATGAGAAATTAAAAGAATTAGCTTCGCAAGATGGTGATTTAACTGCTAGATTGCATGTAACGAGTAAAGATGAAATTGGTGATATCGCCAATTCCTTTAATCAAATGCTCGCTAATTTACAACGTATAATAAAACAAGTGCAACAAACATCAACAAGTGTAAAAGAAGCATCTGAAAATGTGTTTATCGAAACAACTGCTTCTATGGAAAATACAGCAAAAACTGAGGAAACTATGAATGCTCTTGAGCATAATATTCGTTCACAAGTCTCCAGCATCGAAGAAAGTTCAACTGCAATGGACGATATGGCAACGAGTGTTCAACGTATTGCAGAATCCGCCTCTTCTGTTGCTAGCCTAGCTGTTACGACTTCAGAAAAAGCTGATAGTGGGAATAAAGTCATTGAGAAATCTATTACACAAATGCATACCATTAATGAAGCTGTGAACGCTACATCACAAGTAGTAGAACGACTCATTACACATACAAATCATATTGATACTGCACTTCAATCTATTTCTAATATCGCGGAACAAACGAATTTACTCGCTTTAAATGCTTCCATTGAAGCGGCTCGTGCTGGTGAACATGGAAAAGGCTTCGCTGTTGTTGCCGATGAAGTACGAAAGCTTGCTGAACAATCTCAGCTAGCAGCAACTGATATTAACCATTTACTTCATCAAATTCAAGCAGATACAAAAATAGCAAATGAAATGATGACGCAAGGTCAGTCAGAGGCTTCTGAAGGCATTACAGTCATTCGTACTGCTGGATCTTCATTCTCAGAAATTGTTAACCACATTAACAAAGTTTCTACACAAATGCAGGAGGTGTCTGCAACTGCTGAAGAAATGGCCGCAAGTTCTGAAGAAATGAATGCAGCTTTAAATAACATCGCTTCTATTTCAAATGAAGTTGCCGCCGAAACATCACAAACAGCAACTTCAGCTGGTGACCAAGTAAACAAAATGAGTGTCGTTGCTAAAAGAGCATCTGAAATGAAAACGACCGTACAAGAACTTGAAGTCCTCGTTTCTCATTTTAAAACAAATGCTTAAAGTGAAAAAAGAGAGATTTACAATCTCTCTTTTTTCACTTTAAAATATCTCTTTCTATCTCTCATTCCGTCTGCTATAATTCCTAAAGGAAAGAAGAAAGCTTTATTCCAAACGGAGTAAAGCTTTCTTTCAATTTTTTACATTAATTAATTCTAATACTATGATTTCACAAAGGAGGATTTTATGATATGAGTTTTATTAGCATTCGAAAAAAACTAATGTTCATGATGGGAACGATTTGCGCTTTATTTGGAATCGCCTTAGCTTTTATTTTGTTTTTTGCTATTGATCAATCTCGTCAAGCTGAAGCATTACAAAAAGAGATTTCCCCCCTTGCAACACAATTAAAAGAGCGCGGGGATGCTTATCAAGTACAGCTCTCTGCTTTAAGAGGGTATTTATTACAACATGATCAAGTTGAATTAGACAAATTTAACGAAATGAGTAAACTTCTTGAAGATAAGAAAGATGAGCTTCTTTCTTATCCTAACCTTTCTCAATCTGTAAAAAATACAATGGAATCAGGATCCACTTGGAGAAAATTCATTGAAGAGAAAGTTTTCACTCTTGCAAAAGAACAAAAGTGGGAAGAGGCCCTGCAAGTAGCTTATGCAGAAAATGGTACTGTATATAAAGTAATTGGTGACTTCACAAATTACAGTAATGAACAAGCTAAGTTACGTGATCAATCTATTAAAAAAATTGATCAATCTTCACTACAAATTGAATATGTTATTTTCTTATCACTTGTTATTTGTATTATTGTAGCTATGATTCTTGCATGGTGGTTCTCTGGTAAACTTGTAAAACCAATTCAACAAATTGATGGTAAACTAAAAGAATTATCATCTCAAGAAGGTGACTTAACAGCCCGCCTACAAGTAAATAGTAATGATGAAATTGGTACAATCGCAACATCATTTAATAAAATGTTAGAAAACCTACAACATATCATTAACCGTGTTCAAAAAACATCTGTAGAAGTACAAAGCGCTTCTGAAAATATGCTAGAAAAGACGAATATATCACGTGAGGCAACAATAAAAGTTCAAAGCTCGATGTCTAGCTTAAATGCAAGTATTCAATCACAATCTGCTAGCATGGAAGAAAGCTCAACTGCAATGGACGATATGACAGTAAGTGTTCAGCGCATTGCTGAATCTGCTTCATCTGTAACTGAACTTGCTGTAGCTACATCTGAACAAGCTAACGATGGAAATACTGTTATTCAAAAATCTGTTTCACAAATGACAACGATACACGACGCGGTAAATGCTACATCAGAAGTGGTCGAACGTCTAATCACTCATACAAAATATATTGATACAGCTGTACAATCTATTTCTAATATTGCAGAACAAACAAACTTACTTGCTTTAAACGCCTCTATTGAAGCAGCTCGTGCTGGCGAACAAGGAAAAGGTTTCGCTGTCGTGGCTGACGAAGTTCGAAAACTTGCTGAACAATCTAAAACAGCGGCAACAGATATTAACCAGCTACTACATCAAATTCAACAAGACACTGAAACTGCTAACTCTATGATGTCACAAGGCCGTTCGGAAGCATCTGAAGGCATTCATGTTATTCGCGAAGCTGGCAATTCTTTCACAACAATTGTAGAACAAGTAAACAAAGTATCTACTCAAATGCAAGACATATCAGCAACTGCTGAAGAAATGGCTGCAAGTGCTGAAGAAATGAACGCTTCACTGAATAACATCGCTTCTATTTCTACTGAAGTATCTAGTGAAACAGCGGCAACAGCACAATCTGCTGAGAAAAAAGTCGTTACGATGAATGAAATGACACAAACAGCTAAACAAATGAAACAAACAGTTGAAGAATTAGATCAACTCGTATCTCATTTTAAAACTGAATAGCTATTCCAAAAATATTCCTCTTCCAAGAGGAATATTTTTTTGAGCTCATTTCCTGCACTTTATGCATATATCCGTTATAATGAGAATCGATATCATTAATATGTAGGGGGTGCTACACATGTCACAACAAGCATTTGAAGAAAAGTTATATGCAAACTTAGAAGCTGTTATTGACCCTGAACTCGGTGTTGATATTATTAATCTTGGATTAGTTTATGACGTTACAGCAGATGAAAATAATAATGCTGTCATTACGATGACGATGACTTCTATCGGTTGTCCAATGGCTGGGCAAATTGTATCAGACGTTAAAAAAGTATTATCAACGAACGTACCTGAAGTCAATGAAATAGAAGTAAATGTCGTATGGAATCCGCCCTGGTCTAAAGAACGTATGTCACGTATGGCGAAAATCGCATTAGGTATTCGCGACTAAATAAAGTGAAACTTGAATCAGTGGGGGGTTCCTCATCCCCACTGCCCATAAAAGCGGAATAAAGAAAGACCTGACATCCTAGTCAGGTCTTTTTCTCTTATTATTTTACGCCTACTGCATCATAAGCTTTCGTTACAGCTTGTACAGCTTTAGAGTTTTTACCATATAAATCTTCAGCTGACTGAAGTGCTGCTTGACGCATCATCTTAAAGTCAGAGTTTGCAGTTAAATATTTCGTAAGAGCACGGTAATAAATTTTTTCTGTCGCTTCACGGCCTACTCCTGTTACTTTCACGCCGTAATGCTCCCCGCCTTCAGATACTAAGTATGCAGCTTTATTGTTAATGCTACTGTTAATATGAACGCCGCCATTATCAGCTGTTCCAGTGTAGCGTTTATTGTAATGATCTGGGTAACCTTCACCTGGTTTTAATGGGTTTGGAATAGACGCTGGATCTTTCAATGAACGAAGTGCATCACCAGGTTTACCAGGTGTATAAATGTCAGCACCTAAATCCCAGCTCTTCTTCTCAACCATAACACCCATAATATCAGATAACGATTCATTTAACGCACCCGGCTCATTTTTATAAACAAGATTTGCTGTATGCTCAGTGACAGCATGCGTTAATTCGTGACCGATAACATCTAGTCCAGCAGATAATGGAATGAATGTTTTACCATCGCCATCACCATACATCATTTGCACACCGTTCCAAGCTGCGTTATTCCAGCTTTCTCCAACGTGAACAGTAGAAATTAGCTTCGCACCTTTATCATCGAAAGAGTTACGATTAAATGTCTTTTTATAGTAATCATATACTTTCCCTGCATTTACATGCGCATCAACTGCCGCTTTATCTTCGAAGAACTTAGATTTACTTTCAACTTCTTCTCCTGTATATCCAAGCCATTGCGAGAATAAATTAAACAAGTTTTCATCCATATTTTCTGCGTCAAATGTATGAATACCTTGTCCTCGCTTACCATCAAATAAGTTGAATTGTCCTGTTTTCGTATCTTGAGCAATTTCAAATGATTGTCTAGCACCTAATACTCCGTAACCAAATCCAGTAATGTGATCTACAGCGTTATATTTCTCAATCACATTTCCATTTGTCGCATCAACAAAATAATGCCAATACCCTGGAGCTGGCTTTGAAATCGATGCTTTCACTAAGTATGCAAGATAGTAATTTCCATCTTTTTCATACACATATAAATCTTTTTTCACACCGTCATAATTCTTTACTTTACCAACTTCTTTTTCAATATCTGCCTTTGCAATTGTTTCTGCTTGCTCTGCACTAATCTTTGCAAATGCAGGAATATTTTTATCCTCTAAATTCGGAATAACTTGTCCGAAGAATGCTTTTACATTATTCTCTTTATCTAGTGTAACTGTTTGATCTGAACCGTACACAGGAATGTTATTATGTTTCTCAACTAGCTTCACGTGTGTTGTACCGGATTCAGCATCTTTTTCTTCCCCAACGACATTAAAGTGTTTATCAATATTTCCTGCTAATTTGAACATATCTTTCTTACTCTCTAAATATTGAAAGACCGTTTCTTTTTTATCTAGTCCTTCCGGTGCTTTCCATTCTTCACCTATGTATGCAGGCGTTTTAAATTCTTGATGGTATTGAATTTTTTGTTCTTCCGCTTTCGTTGTCGTTGCTCCAAATGTTCCAAATCCCCCGGCGATAACAGTTAACGCTAATGCTGATGAAATGACTTGCTTTTTCACTATAACATTCCCCATTCCCTAAAGATTTTTGACACTTTTATACAGTTCTTGGTTTTCAAGTGGATACCTTTACCTAAAATTTGAGAAAGTTTTTTCTGACAATTCCACTCAAAAAAAGAGGACATCCTATCGGACGTCCTCTTTTTTATAAACATTTTATTGCTTTTTCAATTCAATTGCTAAATAGTGTGATTGCTCTTTCGCTTCAATATGAATATCTTCTTCAATCGCTTCTGCTGCATCACGCATAACAAGTGTCTCACCATTGATTACACTACTACCTTCAATTTGTACAACATACAATTGACGGCCTTCTTTCACTGGAAAATAAATTTCTTTTCCAGCATGTAACGATAAAGCATATAAATTCGCATCTTGGTGAATTTGAATTGGTGCCCCGCCTTCTACTTGAGATACCATATGAAACCATTCATTTTCACGCTTGCTCCAATCAAATTTAAACTCACCATAGTTTGGTTTATGGTCCGCACGATCTGGTAAAATCCAAATTTGTAGTAAACGTAATGTTTCATTTCCTAAATTATGCTCACTATGAAATACACCCGTACCCGCACTCATATATTGAACATGTCCACGCTCAATTGTTCCGCGGTTCCCCATGCTATCTTCATGTGTTAAAGCACCGTCTACAACGTACGAAATGATTTCCATATCGCGGTGTGGATGCATATCAAAGCCAGTTTGCGGTGCTACTAGGTCATCATTAATTACACGTAATGCACCAAAGTTCATGTTATTAGGATTATAATAATTTGCAAAGGAAAAATGAAAATGTGTATTTAACCAACCGTGATTTGCTCTTCCCATATTTTTATGATCAACTTTTCTAAACATACCCTTCACCTCATATTATCTCGAATTCAAGATTTATTTTAAAATTTTTTACTGTAACTTTTTTAGTAATTGTAATAATTGATGTTGTTCTTCTACATTTAAATTTTGAAACTGCTCCGCTTGAAATGTTTCTTGAGGCGGGACGATTTCTTCATATAAAGCTTTTCCCTTTTCAGTTAACGAAATATATTTTGTAGTACCTTCTTGTTCACGACGAATCCACTCGAGTTGCTCCATTTTATTTAAAAGCTGCGTAATATTACCCTTCGTAACAAATAGCTTATTTCCAAGCTCTTGCTGCGTTAAACGATCATGCCCTCCAACTTGAGCTAGTACATCAAACTGCGCGGCAGATACATTCCATTCTTTCAAATGCTGATTCGTCTCACGAATACTTTTATTATAAAAACGTGATAAACGAAACCATAGTAGTAAACCTAGTCTATCTTCTGTTTTCATTTCATCACCTCGCTCGTTTTATACCATTAGTTTAGAACTAAACTTTATAAAAGTCAATTACTTATTTTTAGTAAGAAACAAAGAAAGCACAGCGTCATTTCTCCACTATGCTTTACATTAACTTTCTATTTTTATATTCATCCAGCTTCCTCTCCGCGAACTTTCTCGCATCTTTCTCAATCCATCTATCTTCGTACAATTCACTTCCAACATACAATACATCTCTCTTATGTTGCATCGCATGACGAAATTCATGCAGCAGTGTTTTGAGCACTTGCTCATACTCTTCCCACATACAAACAAAAATTAATTGTTTTTCTTTATGATAAAAACCACCTATCGGGAATAGAAACTCTTCCTCCTCTTCCCCTAATGATCGAAGTACATGATTCGCATCACACGTATCACAAAAAATAACTGGCGTTTTACATATTTCAATAAGTGAAAACAAATCATCTCTAAGCCTTTTGACATCCCAAGGAAGCTCCGAATCCAACACATACCAATTCTCCACTTGTTGATATACATTTTGAAACTGGAGTTCCATTTCTCTTTATTCCCCTTTCCAAGCACCTTTTTCTATATGTATGCCACAATATGGTAAATATTAAACGTATTCTTTCATCCTTAAAAAAATGCCAATAAAAAAAGGGATCTATGTCGACATAGATCCCTTTTTCATACATATTTTGTACTTTGATTTTTAAAAATTTAGCTCTTCTTCATATCCCACTTAAAGACTTTATTTAAAAATTTATATACATTCTTTGACTCTTTCGTCAGAAGTGGACCTAAGATAGATAGTATAAGCACGTATAGTGCTGAAAATGGCTTCAAGACTGACATTAAACCACCAGCGATACCGATATTGGCCATAATGATGGAGAATTCTCCTCTTGAAACGATTGTTAATCCAATATTTGTTGACGCTTTATGAGATAATCCAGCTTGTCGTCCTGCAATCATCCCTGCTATAAAGTTTCCGATGATTGTAAGAAGGACAGCACCTAACGTTAACCATATCGCTCCGCCCAGTGAGAACGGATCAATGCTTAATCCGAAACTGAAGAAGAAAATAGCTCCGAAAAAATCTCTAAATGGAACAACGAGATGTTCAATTCTGTCACTATGCTCTGTCTCAGAGAAAACTAACCCTAAAAGAAGTGCTCCAATTGCTTCAGCAACGTGAATTGTTTCCGAGAATCCTGCAATAAAGAATAATGAAGCAAATACTACAATAATGAAAATTTCATCCGAACTAATATTGAGCAATTTATTTAATAACGGCGTCGCCTTTCTAGCTACAATAAAGAATAGAAGCATATATCCTAAAGCAATTCCAATTGAAGTAAGGGCACCCAAGAATGAAGCGTGATCCCCTAGAACTAATCCAGAAACGACTGATAAATATACAGCCAAGAATATATCTTCGAACATGATAATTCCTAAAATTAATTCGGTCTCATTATTACCAGTTCTTCTTAAATCCACTAACACCTTTGCAACAATAGCGCTAGAAGAAATCGTAATAATCCCCGCAATAATTAAGATTTCTAGTAAAGGGAATCCCATTATAAATCCGTACAATAACCCAAGTGAAAAGTTAATTAAAATATAGATCGTTCCGCCAATCGCAATAGAACGTCCAGATTTAATTAGTTTTTTCATCGAAAATTCTAGTCCTAGATAGAACAGAAGGAACAGAACGCCAATCCGTCCAAGAAACGAAATGACATTTGCACTTTCAATAAACTTGAAATCGATCACACCTATTGTCGGCGCGTGTGGCCCCACTAACATTCCAAGAACAATTAGAAACGGAATGACTGAGAATTTAAACTTTCCAGCAATTACTGCCGCAATTGCAACTAATACTAACGCTGTACCCACTTCAAAAATTAACGTATCCATCTAGTCAGTCCCCCTATTCGAAAGTAACTCATTAATAATTTTTTTAATTTCTTCTCTCTCGCCTGAAACTACAAGCATATCGCCTTCCTCAATTACTGTTTCTGGTCCTGGATTAAATAGCTTTTTCATATTCTTTTTCATAACTGCAATAATCGTTACGCTATAGTTTTTTCTTATTTCAAGATCACCAATTGTTTTTCCAATTGCTGGCGCTGCATTCTCTACTTTAAACCACTCAATCGCTAAACCTTCAAAAACCATTTCAACATTTTCTAATGCTCGCGGCTTATATACCATTCCACCTAATATGGCTGCAATTTGTCTTGCCTCTGAGTCACGTAATGAAATACTTGAGATACTTTCTTCATGGTCTGAATCAAAATGATACATTTCTCTACGCCCGTCATCATGAATAACAATCACCATCTTCTCGTTACCTTTCGTAACGATTTGAAATTTATAACCAATACCCGGAAGTTCACTTTCTCTAATATTCATATTTAGCTCCTCCACAAAATTTTTATTTAAATTTTCTGTTTTTCTGTCTTTTATTCATCCAATTAACTTTAGAAACTCTAACCATTCAGGATACCTATAATTTGGAAATCTTTTATTGTAATAATAAGTGGCTCCTAAAAAGATACTTAAAGATGTAATGATAAAAAATATATTACTTCTCATTTTCAAACTCTTAAGGCTTACTTTCCATAAAGTTTCTTCTTTCAAATCATCCCCTCTTTCTCGCTTTACATTTAGTTTTTTAAAATGTAAATAATTCTAAAAATATTATGATGTAACATAATCATAACATAAAATAACTTTAAGTAACATAATTTTTTAGAAAAATTGATTCTCGTATATTTTTTGCATATAATTTTCTTATTACGGAAAAAAGGAAGTGTATTATATGGTTGATATCTTTAGCAGATTCCTTGAGGTAACGAATAATATTTTATGGTCATATATTCTTATTGCAATGCTAATCGGCTTCGGTCTTTATTTCTCTTTTAAATTGAAGTTTGTCCAAATTACTCATTTCGGTGAGATGGTCGGTTTAATTAGTAAAGGATTTAATCGAAAAGAAAAAAAGAAAGATAGTATCTCCCCGTTCCAGGCATTTTGCTTAAGTGCAGCTGCACGTATCGGTATCGGAAACTTAGCTGGTGTAGCATTAGCTATCTCAATGGGCGGACCTGGCGCAGTATTTTGGATGTGGTTTATCGCTATCCTTGGAGCAGCTACTAGTTTCGTAGAATGTACGCTCGCGCAAATTTATAAAGTAAAAGATGGAAGCAGATTCCGTGGTGGCCCAGCATATTATATGGAAAAAGGATTAAACAAACGCTGGATGGGTGTTTGGTTCTCACTTCTTATTACAGTTGCGTACGGATTAATTTTCAACTCTGTACAAGCAAACACAGTAACAATAGCATTTGAAAATGCTTTTGGACTAGAGCGAACGATCGTAGGAGCTCTATTAGCTTTATTAGTTGCAGTTATTATTTTCGGTGGTATTAAGAGCATTTCACGTATTACGGAAATGATTGTTCCGCCAATGGCAATCATTTATATTGGTGTGGCTATTTTTGTTGTTATTAACAACTTTACTATGTTACCAAGCATTTTTATGGAAATATTTAATGGTGCATTCGGCTTAGACCAAGCTATCGCTGGTGGTATTGGAGCAGCAATTAAGTTCGGAATTCAGCGCGGTCTATTCGCAACAGAAGCAGGTATGGGTAGCTCTCCTAACGCAGCCGCAACATCAGATGTATCTCACCCTGTTAAACAAGGACTTGTTCAAGCATTAGGTGTTTTCGTAGACACGTTCTTAGTATGTACATCAACAGCATTTATCGTATTATGTTCGGGCCTTTACAAAGGAACAAACTTACAGGGTATCGAATTAACACAAAATGCATTAAGTTCACAAATCGGACCATGGGCAAGTACTTTCTTAGCAATTATTATTTTCCTATTCGCGTTCAGTTCTTTACTAGGAAACTACTATTATGGTGAAACAAACATCGCATTTATTAAAGAAAGCAAAACATGGTTAATGATTTATCGCGTTGCAGTTGTCGGAATGGTATTCTTCGGATCAATCGCTGCCCTTCAAACAGTTTGGAGCTTAGCTGATTTATTCATGGGACTAATGGTATTGACAAACTTAATTGCCATCTCATTCCTAAGCAAATTCGCCTATGCAGCATTAGTAGACTATATGAAGCAAAAGAAACAAGGAAAAGATCCTGTTTTCATTGCAAGCTCTATCCCTGGCTTACAAAATACAGAGTGCTGGGATGGACAGGATGTAGAAGAAAAACAGAAGGCTGTGTAACAAATAAAAGCGGAAGCGGCTTGCTCAGAATGTGAGGGGGATGGAGCTTTTGACGTAGAGGCGCTCTTTGCCTCGCAGGAAAAAGCGAAGCCACCGAACATTCTAGCCGCTGAAGCTGGATATCACCTAAAAGCGGAAGCAGCTCGTTTAGAACAACAGCTATATATCAAACAAAATCCCTATTACTTCAACGTAATAGGGATTTTTATATACAACAGTTCATAATTTGTTCAAATTAATTCCAACAAAAGGGTTGATTTATACGAATTACTACATTATAATTATTATAAATTAGTAATTGATATCACATAAAAACTCAAAAGGAGATTGATCATAATGAACAAACAAGTAATCGAAGTATTAAACAAACAAGTAGCAGACTGGAGCGTTTTATTCACAAAATTACACAACTTCCATTGGTACGTAAAAGGACCTCAATTCTTCACATTACATGAGAAATTCGAAGAACTTTACACAGAATCAGCTACTCACATCGATGAAATTGCAGAACGTATTTTAGCAATTGGCGGCAAACCAGTAGCAACAATGAAAGAATACTTAGAAATATCTTCTATTCAAGAAGCAGCATACGGAGAAACTGCAGAAGGGATGGTCGAAGCAATCATGAAAGACTACGAAATGATGCTAGTCGAACTGAAAAAAGGCATGGAAATCGCTCAAGACTCTGATGACGAAATGACATCTGACCTACTACTAGGCATCTACACAGAACTAGAAAAACACGCTTGGATGCTACGCGCGTTCTTGAATCAATAATAGACTTTAAAGCGGAGGTGACTTGCTCAGAACAGGAGGGCATTGGAGCTCCTGACGAAGAGGCGTTTTTTGCCTCACAGGAAGGCGCGAAATGACCGACTGTTCTAGTCACCGGAGCTGGATATGATTTAAAAGCGGAAGCGGCTCGTTCAGAACAGAAGGGTGTTGGAACTCCTGATTACGAGGCGCTTTTTGCCTCGAATGAAGGAGTGAAACAACCGACTGTTCTAGCCGCTGGAGCTGGATAATACAAAAAGCGGAAGCGGCTTGCTCAGAGTCGCTTTTTTCTATGAAATGGTCGCTTTTGTTGGTACATGAAATTTATATCAGCGATTTCATCCAATATATCAGCGATTTTTCAATTATATCGGTTCCGTCAAGAAGTCTGTGTAATTTGATAAGGCCCAATACATTGGTTTATCCAGTATGAATTTATAATGATTTGGTATGTGAAAAGTGAAGCTAGCTTCACTT
>NZ_JBQAIE010000030.1:0-15584 GCF_051918845.1 Bacillus cereus group sp. MYBK101-2
GGTTGTGGTGACTTAATTATATCAAAGATGGACGATTCTTTTTTATATTTTCTGTAAAGAAAGAGGTTGCCCAAAAGTAGCTATTCAGCTACTTTTGGGACAACCTCTTTTGTTATGCAGTAGGATTCTCTTTCTTATCTTTTAAGAAGAACAGCACAGCAAGGATTACGAGAATAATAGCTGCAATATCATATGTTATTTTGAATGTGGTATTAAAGTTTAAGTACTCTACTAAAGGAGTTTTGACTGCCCCAGCATATATGCAAATGGGAATGAGGAGCACATCGTAAAATTTCTTTTCTTTCATATATCTTATTAGGAAGAAGATACACATAATAGCAAAAAAGGCTACGCTTAAAATAGTCATTTATACCTCCAAATAGATTTGAAATTATATCACATTGTAACTGCATTTACATTTATATGCAAGTTGCTATTTTCATGCGCTATGCACGCTACTCTGATTCTTTTCTTTCCTAGCCGTAAGTAACTGAGGAGTGAAAATCCCAAGTAGTATAAAGATGATCCCAATCCACTGCATAAACGTTACGACTTCATGTACAAGTGTAATAGAAGCGATAATGGCGGTTGGTAATTCAGCTGCTCCTAGTATTGTACCCAGTCCTGTTCCTACTTTCGGTACGCCAATTGAAAAACAAATGACAGGTACGACAACGCCGAACAACCCGAGGAAGAAAGCATATTTCCAAAGGCCGGCTTGCAGGGCACCATCGGTTAAAAAGGTTGGCGGGAAGAATAGGCATACGATAAGAGTAGCGCTTGTTGTCATAAGAAAGCTTTTCGTATAAGGCGGAACTTCTGTAGCAACACGCCCGCTTGCAAAAACATAGAATGAAAAAGAGACAGCGGCTAATAGACCAAAGATCATACCTTTCGTGGAAAAGCTTTGCCCGAGGCCTTCAAAGACACCGCCTGCAAACAATGTACCAGTAAATAAAATAATGATAGATATAACTTTCTCACGGCTTGGAAATGTTCGGTTTGCAATTGCTTCAATAACAACACCAATCCATGTGAACTGGAAAAGTAGGACGACAGCGATAGATGCTGGTAGTTCTTCTACAGAAATAGCGTAGAAGATACCGGTCATACTCATCGTTGTGCCAACTGTTAGTAAGGAAAAGAATTGCTTTTTTGTTACTTTATGACGTGAAACGAAAAGAACGAGCAGAAGAAGACCGATCCATCCGAAGACATATTGACCTCCTAATAGTTGATGGGCTGAAAATCCATCAATGAATCCGAGTTTGAAAATAGTTGAAAGTACGCCGTAGCTACAAGCTCCGAATAAAACGAGTAATGAATACTTAAATTTTTCCATGAAAATCCTCCTTTTACATAATAAAAAACGCCCGCTATCCAAATAAGGATAACGGGCGAACGAAACAGAGTCATATACTCTACAAAATTCCGCCACTCATACGAAGTATGAATTTGGGATATGAAATTGTAGTAGGTTTTTACATTGCTTTTGGGAATACAATAGAACATTTTACACCTTGAGGCGTGTTTTGTATACCATAAGGAAATTGATGTTTATCTAGTATTTGTTTTACAATGTATAACCCAAGACCACTGCCTTGTACTAAGCCATGTTTGTCAGGGTTTGCGCGATAGAATGGCTCAAATAAATGGGCAAGTTTATCCTCATCTATTTGTGAACCTGTATTTAATACTTCTAATGCGTAACCGTTTGGCTTTTCATAAAGCTTTATATATACATGCTGATGGTCAATTGTATAATGAATTGCATTTGAAATAATGTTAAAAATGGCAGTTTGAATAAATTTAGGATCAGCTAAAACTTGTACATCTTGTTTAATGTTAGATTGAACATTTAACTGCTTTACAGATACGAAATAATCTACTTTCTTCATAACGTCCTCAATAATATTAGTTAATGAGATAACTTTTAAATCAGGTTTAAATTGAGGGTTTTGTATTTTGGATAATTCCGACATTTTTTCCGTTAATATGTTAATGTCTTGCATCATTTCATAGGAACGTTTTAAATATTTATCTCTATCTTTATAAGCTCCAATTCCGTGAATCATGCCATCTAGTTGTCCCATAACGGCTGCGATTGGTGTTTTTAATTCATGGGAAACCATAGACATAAATTCTTTACGAGATTGTTCTAATTGTTGTTCCTTTTTGAGTTCATTTCTTAAATCTTGATTGCTTGCATGTAAATTCTTCACTATATTTGGTACTTGTGAAGCAGCTACTTGTAAATCAAAATCTGTTTGATCCGTATTTTTGTTGAGTAGCTTTTTATCTGAGAAATCAAGATTCATAATATCTTTTAAAGCATCACTCATATATTGAAAAGGTTTAGCAATTAGTTTTGCATAAATTAAAGATCCGAGCAAAGATAATGCAAGCATTGTCGCGCCAATATGTGGAGCTAACTGCTGCAGTGCGTCTGTTAATTTTGGATCATCTTGTGCATCATTTGCTTTACTTGCTGCATTTTGTTTATGTAAGGCATCATTAGTAGCGACTTGCTTTTCCGTTTCTGTAGACGGAGCAGAAGCGCTATTTTTCCCCGAAATATTTTGAGTATGTTCTTTTGCTTTTGCAGTTTGGCTAGGCTGCAAAAGATGGTTGATAGCTGTAGAGAGAGAATTATAATCTATAATAGAAGATTGGAAATTAAACATATCCCCCTGTGATACAGCTTTATTTTGATTCATTTTACTTTGGTCGTTTTGTTCATCTGAATCCGCTTGTTCTGTAGTATGCGTTCCATTTTCTTTCGCAAAACGTTCTTTATCGTAGTTTGAAGCTAAGAAGTAAATAACTTGATAAAGACAAAGTGATAAAAGAATACAAAATAATAAGGTTTTGATGAAAATATTTTTGGTGATGTTGTCTTTGCTACGATTCGATTTTGTAGCCAATGCCTTTCACCGTTTTAATATAAGGAATTCCTAATTTTTTTCGTAAGTTTTTAATGTGTGTATCTATAACTCTTACATCACCATAATGTTCATAGCCCCATACCTTATTCAACAAATCACTTCTTGATAATACTTTTCCTCGATTTTGCAGTAAAGTATAAATAATTTCAAATTCTTTTGTTGTCAATTCAATTTGATTACCATGAACATAAGCGGCGTATGCTGTAGAATTTAACATCAATTCATGGAATTGTAGTATAGTCGCAGCTTCGGCTTCCTTCGTTGCTGCCCTTCTTAATACAGCTTCTACACGTTTAATAAATACGGTGTAATGGAACGGTTTCGTAATATAGTCATCAATACCTAATTCAAATCCTTTAATTTCACTTTCTTCATTATGTAAGCCTGTTAACATAATGATTGGTACATCAGATTGTCCTCGCATAATTTTACAAATACTATAGCCATCTATATCTGGTAACATCACATCAAGGAGGACAAGATCGTATGAATTTTTTTGGAAAAGAAGTATACCTTCTGTTCCAGCACCAACGACATCAACAGTAAAGTTTTGTGCCATTAGAAATTCACGAATTAGTTCTTGTATATCTGGGTTGTCTTCAATCACCAGTATATGCGTCATAGTAACACCTCCTAAATAACGCTTTTAACTGCAATATTCGAATTCATCATTTTTCCGATGACTCAGATTGTTTATACATATAATAAGCCCCTGCCATAAAATAATCATGAAAGTAGCAAGGGGAGTTGTTTAGTGAAACTGAATATTTAAGAATTACAGTAATTCTATTATAGTATGTATTATAAAATTTATAAAATATTATAACTGTATAATTTTAATATCCATGTTTATCAATGTTTGGATGTTACCTAACACAATCTATTCCTATTATATATGTAAATACAGTTGTTTTGCTACTGTAAATGAAGAAATAAAATAAGCCAAGACATAAAATTCTTGGCTACACGTAAATCGCGCTTTGAGGTTATTTTACAGTGACAGTAGCTTGCTGGGGAATACGCTCAAATAACCAGTGTATATCATTGTTATACATACGAATACAACCTAGTGTTGTCCACTTACCAATTGCCTGATTATTGTTCGTACCATGAATCGCATAAGTTGTTCCGTAAGTTCCTGCCATGTTTAGTCCGAGCCAACGGTCACCAAGCGGATTACGTGGATCGCCGCCTTTAATTTTGCCTGTGTAATAAGGGCGATTTTTAATTTTATTTACGATTTGAAAAGTACCTTTAGGTGTAGGAGTAGCTGCTTTTCCAGTAGCGACAGTAAAACTTTTTATGAATTTTCCGTTTTGATAGTAATCCATTTTATTTAACTGTGTATTCACGATAAGCTGGTCATTTGTTGTAGCTGCCTCAGCATTTGTGAATGGAATAGTTAAAACTCCTAATGATAATAGTGCGCTTAATAATAGTTTTTTCATTTTATTCTCCTTTTTACTATTGTAATAGTCTTACATACAATGAATTTGCAATCCTCGTAATACTTTATTTACATTTTCATCTAATGTTTCAAAGAAGGTAGTAATTTTGGCATTGTGTTTGTTGTTTTTATCAATAAGTAATCTTTCATTTAATAAAAGTTCGCCATGTAGTCCAAAACTTTGAACTTGAATATTTAATTCATCTTCCGTTTCAGAAATAATTGGTAAGAAGTAGTGAAAAGCTTTCGTTGGAATGATGTAGCTTTTGCCAATCATGCTTTCTTGATTTGAATTAATCCATTTTTTCGTAACAATCTTAATGTTCTTTTTTGAAACGATAAAAGATAGTGTTGTAGACTTTGTTAAACTTACGTCAAATTCATTTGTTTCACATATGTGTAAATTAAAAACGGTTTCATTTTGGTGAGATTCAACATTTGTATTAATAAAATCGTGCATTTTATAAGCTTCCATTTTTTATTCACCCTTTTTTCAATTTCGAAAAGCGATTAATATTTATTCAAATTAATGTTTAGTCATATATTGGTTAAATTTTTCAACAAATTCCGATATAATCTTACAATACGTATATGAAGCTAATATGAAGTTAGTATGAGTTTGTAGTGGTTTTTTATTAAGAACAAAATATAACGATTTTTAAGTGTTAAAAAATGGATAAAAAGTGCATATTAAGGCCCTAATTTTTCGCAGTGTATACTTGTTAAATTGTTTTAAAATGAGAGTACATAATGAACGTAAAAGTTTAGTGAGAGTCTTACAAAAATGTAATAAAAATGTAAGCTATTGTGATAGTTATTTCGACAATTTTTTTATACAATATTAGTAAGAAGTTGCACGTGATTGAGAGGAGAGATGACATGGAATGGATTCATGAATTATTTCAGCAATACGGGTACTATGTTGTACTTGTTGGTTTGCTGTTAGAATATATTGCACTTCCGTTTCCGGGAGAGCCAACGTTAGCATATGCGGGATTTTTAGCACATAAAGGTGATTTAAGTTTACCGATTTTAATTATCCTATCCTTCATTGGGACAAGTGTAGGAATGACGATCCAATACTTTTTAGGAAATAAATTAGGAATGCCCTTTGTTCAAAAGTATGGGAAATACGTATTTTTAACACAAAGAAAAATCGACTTAACAAGAATGTGGTTTGATAAGTATGGATACTTCTTGATTTTTATCGGTTTCTTTATTCCTGGTGTACGTCACTTTACAGGATACTTTGCAGGAATTATTAACTTACCATTCCGCCGTTTTGCAATTACAATTTACTCAGGTGCTCTATTTTGGGTATCATTCTTCTTAATTGGTGGTTACTGGTTAGGTGGAAACTTGCATGATATTTTTGGAGCGCTAGAAGGTCACATCGGTAAAATTATTTTTGGAGTGATTGCGATTGTAGCAATTACGTTAGGAGTTCGTTTCCGCAAACAGTTAAAACGAGTATTCTTACAAAACGCAAGTTAATATGGAATCCATTCTATGTCAAAAATTAGGGAGGCAGTGCAGATGCACTGCCTTTTTTATTTGATGTTCCAATCTATTTTCAACTTTCCTTTTAATTGATTTCCGCTAACTATAATGTAATAAGTACCTGTCTTAATTGCTGCGAAATGGTACGTATTAGGACCAGCTGGAGCTAAATAATTTTCTTCCTCTTGAAATTCACTAGCCATTTTTATGTCCCCTATGTAGCCATTCAAATTATCAGTTCGTGATTCAATAGTGAATTCTAATATGTCACCTCGTTTTAATTCAATTGGGACTTTATGTTCACCACTAAAATGTTGAAAAGATGCTTCGAAAGAGTTATCGGTTTTTCTTTCGACCCATTGTTCTTTTGATGTTCCAACCCTTTCTATATCTACTAAGTTAATTGTGATAAATATAATAAGCATAATGCTTGGTACGAAATACGGTATCCACTTAAATTTTGTTGCTATGACTGTACATAAATAGAAAGAAAGAGAACATACTGCTCCGATTGATCCGAGGAACAAGAACTGTATTAGATCAGCTTCTTTAAATATTAAAAAGGGAAGAAAAAATAAATAGCCGCAAAAAATATAAAGTAATAATTTCTTCAGTCTTGTATGTGTTTTTAATTTCAATTTATCTATGCAAATAGAACAAAAAATTGCATATACCGCAAGGACAGGAACGAAGGGAACATATAGTAGTTCTCGTAATCCAGCTAAGAAACTATATAATGTTGGTTGACTAGTTGTTAAGAGAAGCATGCTTATAAGTGATAATAAAAAGAAAGTCGCTGTAAGTTTAGTAAGAATATAGAAAAAAGTAGATGTTTTACTCATAGGTCACTTCCTTTGTTTAATATTTCACATTCATTATATAGGTTATTTCCATCATAATATATCTTTATTTTTGTCAATTATTAACGTCAAAATGACAATTATAATTGACAAAAATAAGGGTATTATTTACAATTTGATTAAATAAATGAAAAAGAGGGAAGACATGAAGCTTCAAAATCGAGTGAGAGAATTGCGGGCAAAGCATCGTTTATCACAAGGGGATTTAGGGAAAGCGATTGGATCATCGCGGCAAACGATTAGTTTAATTGAGCGCGGGGATTATGCACCATCTATCGTATTGTCGTTAAAAATTGCACAAATTTTCAACGTACCGGTGGAGGAAATATTTGAGTTGGTGGAGGGGGAAGAGTAAAGTGAAGGGGAAACAATCAGCAATAGTAAAGTTGTTAGTGGGAGCGGTTTTTGGTGGATTTATAGGGTATGTAGGAGGAGATATTGCGACAACTAGTACTAGCAAAATGCCATCTGTTATAAGTATTGTTATAATGATGCTACTTGGAGTAGGGGCGATATATTATATTGGGAAGCGTACAAGGGCGCTTTTACAGACAAGAGATGAAGAAGAAAGTAGTAGCGGACGAAGGCTTGGAATCGCACTCATTTATTTACGAGTAATGGAAATTGTCGTTATGTCCTGGTTCGTTTGTTCTGTTATTTCTGTTTATAAAGTGTATGTGGCTGCGGGGAATTTATTTTGGGTGATCGTCAGTTTAACGCTGTCTACAGTCGGCTTTATGATAACGACTTGGTTAGGAAGTGTAACGAGAAAGAAATATAACACGTTATACCCAGAACAGAGTGTAACGTATTCACAGTCAATGGAAATGTGGGCGAAAAATGCAGATGAAGGACAACAACAAATTGTACATGAAGCGGGATATAAAGCATATCGCTATACAAATATGACACTTGTTTGTGCATGGTTTGTAGCGATTGTGTATGCGCTGTTAGATGGGAAGGACTTCCTTATGGTTATTATGATTTCATTTATTTGGGTTTTACATGTTGGAACATATATGTACGAAATGCATAGAAAAATGATTTATTAAGGGGAGAAAAAGGTGGATATTTTAAGAAGGCCAGCTGGCTCAATGACAGTGGCGCTAATTCTGTCCATTTTATACGGAGTAATCCGAACTGGGAAATTAGAAGTAATTTTGAACCTATGGGCAATAGTTGGAATTGCATTGTTAGTGTTAACCATTCATGAGCTAGGACATGTAGTAGTTGGTTTAATAGGCGGTTTGAATTTCAAATTTATGACAGTAGGGCCGATTACTTTTCAAAAAGAGAAGGGGAAAGTACGCATTCGAGAAAATAAATTGTGGATGTACTTTGGAGGCGTGGCGATGTTAGTGCCTCCTTCTATAGAGACACCGAATCTTTCAAAAAAATGGGCATGGATGACTTTAGGTGGACCGATTACGAGTTTATTATTTGGTATTACTTCCGGTTACATATACATGGTGAGTTATTATCAATATCTTTTATATTTTTCTGTTTTACACTTTGTCATTTTTGCAGCTACAATCGTACCGATAAAAGGAACGTTTTTGAGTGATGGCATGCAATTTCTTATTTTAATTAAAGATGATGAAAAGGCTAGGCAGCATTTATATAACATTCAAGTATCGAGTGAATTATTTAGTTATAAAAGGCCGAAAGATTGGGATGAGAGATTAATAGAGCTTAGTGAGGAAAAATTAAAAGAGGATAAAAGTATAAGAGATATAATGAGTGGACTTATGCTCGTTTTTTATGCTAGAGCTGATCAAGAGGGAATGGAAAGAGCGATACTGTATGTAGAAACAATTGTTCAACTACCTGTAACGAAAGAAAATAAGTTTTTCGTTAGTAGTTTTCATAGTTGGTATCTTTTATATAAAGCTCTTTATGAGATGGATCGTCTTTCTTTGCAAGAAGCAAAGGAACGTGGAAAGGCTATTACAAAAATAGACTTACATGGGTATTATCGTACACAAGGAATTGTGAAATATGTAGAGGGCGATATGGAAGCTTCCAACGTTTATATGAGGAAAGCCGATAAAGAATTGAAGAGCGCTGAGAAGAGTGAAATGGGATATTTACAATTAGAGAGAGAATGGTTTGAGCAGCTGAAAGAGAGGGTATCTTACGATGGGTGAGGTATCCTCTTTTTTCTATGTCGTCTTATGCCGTTCCATAAAAAGTGTGGGGAGAGTAAAATAAGATATGAAGAGCAGAGCTTGGAGGAATTCTAGATGGAAATTTTAACGATTATTTTAATCGTCTTGCTCATTTATGCTGTTTTTAAAGTGGCATATGTAGCATTAAAAATACTCGCGATCTTATTAATTATCTTTTTAATCGTAGAGTTCGGCAGTAAATTGCTTGGGGGATAGGGTATGTTGAGCGTCTTAATTGTCGAAGAATGTCGGTAAGTCGATATCCTGTGTCGAACCGTCGATATAATGAAAAAATCGCTGATATAAGTGGAGAAATCGTCGATATATTTGAAAAATCGTTAATATAATCCGGTTGATACTGGATGGGGTATATGGAAAAGAAGTTACCGTGAAGGTAACTTCTTTTTATTTGTTTATAAATTGTTTATTTTTACCTTCTATTCTTAGAGTAAGGAGGCGGTAGAGATGAAAAAAGCGGTTTTAGAAGTAAGAGATGTGACGAAAAAGGTGAAGGGGAGAACGTTGCTAAGTCATATGTCTTTTTCTGTTTATAAAAATGAGATTTGTGGTTTTGTTGGGCCAAATGGTTCTGGGAAGACAACTCTTATTCGAACAATTATGGGGTTAATTCGACCAAATGAAGGAGAGATATTAGTTAATGGTATTAGCGTACAAAAAAATCGGAAAGAAGCTCTTCAGCATGTAGGTGCAATTGTAGAAGCTCCAATTTTTTTCTCTTATATGTCAGGACGAAAAAATTTGCGGAATTTAGGGAGGATTACGTTACGTACTGGTGGAGAAGTTCTTGAAAATAAAGTGCAGCAAGTATTAGAAATCGTCGGTTTAGAAAATCGTGCTGACGATAAAGTTGGTACGTATTCGTTAGGGATGAAGCAGCGTTTAGGGATTGCACAGGCGCTTCTTGGGAATCCAGATTTTATTATTTTGGATGAACCGTCTAATGGATTAGATCCAGTTGGAATTAAGCAGCTTCGTAAAATTGTACTCGATTTACAGCGTGAGAAGGGAATTACTTTCTTTATTTCTAGTCATTTAATTCGTGAATTGGAGCTTATGTGTGATTCATGGGTCATGATTCGAGAAGGATCATTAATATGGCGGGGAACGACGGAAGAATTGCAAGGAAGGAATAAAGAATTAGAAGATATTTTCGTGGAGATGATGAGCTCATGATGATGTTAGTACGCTCGGAATGGGAGCGGCTTTGGGCGAAGAAAGTAACATGGCTTTGTTTTTTGATGATACCAGTGATGTTACTTGGGGCTGCTAAGTACTATTTAAAACATAATCAAGAGGTCGAAAGGATAGCGGTTGATTATACATATGCGAATTCGTTCCCCGTCCTTGCATTATCTGAAATGCTTATGAGTATATGTAATCTTGTTTTACTCGTTTTAATTGTTCTTGTGTTTGCTCAAGAGTATCATAGCGGTCAAATTAGGATGGTAATCCAAAGATCATATACGTATTCGGAGGTTTTGATTGCAAAAATAATTACGATAGTAGCGGTAAGTTTGCTATTTATAAGTGTTTATTTTATTTGCAGTTATTGTATTGGCTATATTTTCTTTGAGCATGAACCGAATATTCTTTTGTTTTATCATACGGAAAAAACGAATGCACTTGGCGTGTTCTTATACTGTATTTCTTATTACGGAATTGCTTATCTTACTTTAATAGCAATGGCTAGCATATTAATTATGCTGTCGGTTATAAGTAAATCGACAACAAGTGCGACTCTTCTCGGTATGGGATTCATTATATTTTCCTTTGGATACCCAGCGATGGCGTTAGTGATAGGCCAATCCCCGACTTTTCTTTATATTAATTATTCTTCTTTAATTAAATTGCAACATGAAGGAATTGCTATATCTTTATCTGGTAGTTCAAGAATGATTCTTTTTGGATCTGTAGTTTTATTACTATACATTGTTGTTTGTAATACTGTAACAGTTTATTGGATAGGGAAAAAAGATAATTTTGTGTGAGGTGTAAAGAATGAGACAAATACTTATAAGTGAATTTGAACGGATTTTTAATAGAAAAAAGACGAAAGCATTAATAGTTATTTTTGGGCTGCTACTTATTTTGCATAGCGTATGGGTTCATACTTTTGGAGTTGCCATTTATGATACAAAAGGAACAGAAGCAATCTTAAGTAATTTAAACTTTCCTGTCGCAGTTACAAGAGAATGGTATTTTATGTTATTCTTATTAATTTTTCCAATCTTATTTATTGATAGTTTTAATAGTGAAATTTCATCTGGTGCGTATCGGCTTGTTATGATTCGTCCCGTAGGTAGATGGGAATTATTATTGGCGAAATGGATTACTCAAATGAGCATTGTAAGTTTGTTTTTGTTAATGGCATTCATTGAGAGTTATATATATGGAACATTTTTTATAAGGCGTGCAGAAGAGACATTCTTTTTAGATAAACAAGTCATTTATAGTGCGAATGCTTCTATTTTATATACTGTAAAATATTATTTAATACTATGGTTTATAGCAAGTGCTTTAACAATGTTGAGTAGTTTTGTAAGTCTGTGGTTTCAAAACGCTATCATTACGTATTTTGTAATAGTTGGTTTATTAGTAGCAAGTTTATATGTGAATGAAGAATTAAGTTATTTTGTAATTGGAAGTGGATCAATTCTAAGAATATTAAGTGAGGGGAAAGGAACATTTTACCTGATAAATGGTACAATTTTAGGAGGATGTGCAATAGCGGCTATGTTTAGTTGGTGTAAAAAAGATATATTTAATTAGGGGGGACTTGCCGTGACGAGCAAAATACTACTTGTAGACGATGAACCAGATATTCTTACATTTATTGAAGATAGTCTTGTCATGGAAGGATATGAAGTAAGAAGTGCATTAAGTGGTGAAGAAGCTTTGAAGAAATTAGATAATAGCGTGGATCTCATTATTTTAGACGTTATGTTGCCAGATATGAATGGGTTTAAAGTTTGCGAGAAGATGAGAGAGTCTTATGCATGCCCAATCTTATTTTTAAGTGCGGATAGTAGTGAACGGTCTCGGATAGAAGGTTTATTGATTGGTGGAGACGATTATATTAGTAAGCCATTTAGTTTAAAAGAGTTGAAAGCAAGAATTGTTGCCAATTTGCGCCGTACGACAGATTTAAGAATGGTAGATCAAAAGGAATTTCTACGCTATGGAAGTATATTAATAGATTTGCAAAACTACGAAATAATGAATGGGAAAGAAAAAATTCATTTTACAAAGAAAGAGTATGAAGTTGTGAAAATGTTAGCACTTCATGCTGGTCAAGTTTTGACGAAAGAGCAGCTGTTTGAAAAGATTTGGGGATATGATAGTGAAAGTGATGTCTCTACTGTAGTTGAGCATATAAAGAAAATTAGAACAAAGCTTAGTGTATATGACAGAGAAAATACATATATTCAAACGGTGTGGGGAATTGGATATAAGTGGAGTGTACAGAATTGATGCAAAGGTTAAGGATTAAACAACAGCTAGTAGCTGGCTTCTTAATAGTTCTACTTGGTAGTTTAATACTAACGGTTTTAACAGCGGCTAGTGGTTGGTATTGGCTAACGAAGAATGGGAAAGTATTTCCTGCGAATTATTATGAACAGAAAATCCCTATGATAAAAGAATATGTAAAAGATAAAGGCATACTATTGTTAAATGAGAAAGAGCGAAATGGATTAGAGAAAATTGTCCCTAAAGAGGGAATTAAATATCAAATTGTTAATAGGCAAGGAGATATTTCTTATGGTACATATAACAAGAAATTAATAACAAATGAGAGACCGATTTCGAGTGTTATTAATACAAATATTTATGGTGAAGAAGATGATAATGAAGTTACGACATATCTGCCTTTAGTAGATAGGAATGGAGATTTACAAGGAGCGATAGGGTTTAATTATCATTTAACAATATCTACTGCTTCGGCAGTTGATTCCTTTTTTGTAATCTTATTTTTAGCTTCACCCTTTATATACATTACAATTTTGTCCTACATTATTTCAAATCGAATGGGAAAAAGAATAAAGAAACCACTAGTTGAACTATCAGAGGCCTCAAAAAGAATTCAAGAGCAGGATTTAAATTTTCATTTAGAGTACAACGCGAAAAATGAAATTGGTGAATTAGTCAGTTCGTTTGAAAATATGCGTGCAGCGCTAGCTACTAGTTTGTCACGACAATGGGAGTTAGAAGAAGAAAGGAGAGAATATATTAGAGCTATTTCTCACGATTTGAAAACGCCATTAACGATTGTGCAAGGTCATACAGAAGGTTTGCAAAGTGGTTTATGGAAAAATGAAGATTTGTTACATCGGTATTTACAAACGATTGAAAGAAACACAAACAGAATGACAAAGCTTCTTGAGGAGTTCCAAATAGTAAATGAGCTAGAGAGTTTCTCATTTCAATTACGTTTAAATAAAGTACATATAAATCCATTCTTTCTTAAAAAACTAGAAGAATATGAATGCATAGCTAGAAAAAAAGAAATTGATTGGGATGTCATCTTTGAAAATAATGAGGATATACAAAGCTTAGTATTTGATCAAGAGCGAATCAGTCAAGTAATGGACAACATCGTAATGAATGCAGTTCGATTTACTCCGGTGTCAGGGAAGATGCTTTTGAAAGTATGTGCTTGGCATGAAGCAATAGAGTTTCATGTATATGATTCAGGGCCTGGTTTTCAAGAAGGAGATTTTAAAAAAGTATTACAACGTTTTTATCAGGGAGATCAGTCGCGTTCAGGAAGCAAGGAGCATTTTGGACTCGGGTTATATATTGCTAAGACAATCGTTGAGAAGCATGGTGGTAAAATTCAGGTAGAAAATAGTGAGGTGAGAGGCGGGGCACACGTTTCGTTTCGGATTCCGAGCGGAGGTATATAGATGAAAATTGATTGTCGAAGAATGTCGGTAAGTCGATATTCTGTGTCGAACCGTCGATATAATGAAAAAATCACCGATATATTTGAAAAATCGCTGATATAATCTGGTTGGTACTGGATGGGGTATATGGAAAAGAAGTTGCCGTGAGGGTAACTTCTTTTTATTGTGATGCCGTGGTATGCACAACAACATAAAAAAGCTGGAAGAACATCTTCCAGCTTACGAGTTACTTTCAATTTGGCGACCGTTTTCTTCTTCGTTGTCTTGTAATAGGTTGAATACATCTGCTAGACAGAATGCAATGAACCAAGTCCATAGACCGTGGAAGAAAGCTGAGCTTAATTGAAGTGGTAATGTATAGTTAGTCATTGAGTAGGAAATACATCCGCCAACGATTCCGATCATTGTTAATAACATTGTTTTTTGCGCATTTTCTTCTGGATTAAAGAGGAAGAAAATGTATCCACCTAAAATTGAAGCGCTTACAAGTGTTTCGATTCCATTAAAAATGATATTCTCTCCAAGCTGAGTGTTTGTCCAGAAGCAGATTGTTCCGCCGATAATAGCAAACAGGACAGCTATTGTATATCGTATATATTGATTCATATGTTCATCTCCTTATGTAATAAGATGATTTGGAAGTCAAAAAGGTAGGTATAGTATATTGAAGTGAGTTTTAGTTGTACGTATCTTTTTATAAAAAGATCATTGAAGAGTGATCGGTTTTTTAAACCGTTACGTGTATGGTGATTGAAATATACCCGACTTCTCGTTTCTTTTTGTTTGTAAAATATGAGAAACTTCCAAGTCTATATACTCTTTTTTTGTGAGTCTGTTTTCATTATAACACATTTAGAGGCATAATAATAGAATTATCTGATTTTGTAATAAGTGTAAAAAATAAAAAGCGCAAAGAAATACCAGTAACGGTGCAGTTTAGAGGAAGAAGAATTTTCATTTACTATGATGAAATATGTAATCAAGGTGGGATATAAGAAGGGGACTTAAATACTATAAAAATGTTTTATGCCATGAATGGAAGGGAGGAGAGCTAACTTGGAATTCACAACAGAAAGATTAACAGTTAGACCTTTTAAGAGTACCGATTTACAGGATGTATTTGCCATTTATAATAATGATGATACATGTAAGTTCCTATTACATAATAAGTGGACTCATGAAGACATGCAGAAAAGATTTAATAAGAAGCTAGAAAATAATGTACTTACTAAAGATTCAATATTAAGTTTAGCAGTTATATACAAAACGAAAGTAGTTGGTGATTTATCTGTATGGTACACAAATATGAAAGACACTGTTGAGATTGGTTATAGTTTTTCAAATGAAGTAACTGGAAGAGGTTTGGCAACAGAAGCAGTAAGTCGTTTGGTATTTAAATTATTTAATGAATGTAATGTACACCGTATACAAGCTAATCTTGATGCACGAAATACAGCTTCACAAAAATTGTGTGAACGAATAGGCATGAGAAAGGAAGCACATTTCATACAAGATTTCTGGAATAAAGATGAATGGACAGATAGTATTGTATATGGAATGCTATCCTCCGATTTGTAGTAATAAACTTAATGATTGTATTATGCTAAAGGGTACGTGAGTTGAATAACAAAGAGGTTGTCCCAAAAGGTCGTTAAAAACGAACTTTTGGAGACAACTTCTTTTATTTTTCCTGTATATGGATAAAAACCCCAATCATAAGTAGAAAAACAATGGGTTTT
>NZ_JBQAIE010000031.1:0-14858 GCF_051918845.1 Bacillus cereus group sp. MYBK101-2
AGGATCAAACTCTCCAATAAAGTTAGTTTGTCTAGCATCTAAAATAAAAATTGACGTTTCACGTTGTTTGTTTCGTTTAGTTTTCAAAGTTCAACATCGCGTTTCAGCGACCTTTATAATTTAACATTTTGCGTTAAACCTGTCAACAACTTTTTTCTTTCGTTCCTGACGACGCTTATTAATTTACCATATTAATCATTCACAAGTCAACACTTTTAAAAAAAATGCCAAAATAAATTTATTTTGGCATGATATAAAGTTTAATAACCACTAATGCAGCAACACCGGGTAGGCCTAATAAACTTGTAATTGTTGCGGTGCCCAAGTTAATTGGGATATGAAAATCAAAATACGTTCCTACAACATTTACGATAAAAAGTAATGCTACTCCCAAAGTAACATGAAAGAGCGCTTTTCCTATAAAACGCAACGGCTTAGAAGAAACACCAAAAACAAGGAAAATAAAAACTAACGCAAGAATACCAACAATAATAATTGTAGAATTCATTTTTTCCTCCTTATGAATGACCTATACACATTTATTTGTATGGGACAAGACGATAAAAAAGAACGTTTATTATATAACTCCAGTCGTTTCATCTTATTCACCTTAATTCGGCTACACGTTCTTCACAAAAACTATTAATCGATCTTTCCAAACGAATAAAATAAAAAGGCTCTGCTTTTTCAGCAGAACCTTTTACCATTGCTCCATCTTTACAGGACGACGTTTCGCTTCTTTTAGCAAGAAGAAATATTTCGCCTCTGCTATTTTCAAAGAACAAAGTACATCTTGAGATGGTTCAACACTTTGTTCAACCATTCTCTTTTGACGTAACCATTCATTCTTCACCTTTTCTAATAGTACAATTAGCTTATCATCATACTCTTTACGCAATTTACCCTTTTTTTGAAAGAACATTTTTGTTTCTCCTCTTATACTTCTCTACGACCTTCTAACGCTTTCGACAGTGTCACTTCATCTGCATATTCTAAATCTCCACCAACTGGCAGACCGTGTGCAATACGAGTTACTTTAATACCTGTCGGCTTTAAGAGGCGGGATATATACATCGCTGTAGCTTCCCCTTCAATATTAGGATTTGTTGCTAATATTACTTCTTGTACTGTTTCATCGTGTAGTCGCTTTAGAAGTTGCGGGATATTAATGTCTTCTGGTCCAATTCCCTCCATTGGAGAGATAGCACCACGTAACACATGATATACACCTTGATACTCTTTCATCTTTTCCATCGCGATTACATCTTTCGGTTCTTGCACGACACAAACAACTGATTGATCTCGATGTGAATCGTTACAAATATAACAAGGATCACGGTCAGTAATATGCCCGCACACAGAACAATATGCTAAGTCTCGCTTCGCATTTACAAGTGCTTTTGCAAAACCTAACACATCATCTTCTTTCATATCTAATACGAAAAACGCCAATCGAACCGCTGTTTTCGGTCCGATTCCTGGCAATTTCATAAAACTATCAATTAGTTTTGATATTGGTTCTGGATAATGCATATATCAATATCCTCCTAGAACATTCCACCCGGTAAGTTTAAGCCTTTTGTAAATTTACCCATTGTAGAGTTTGAAAGTTCATCAGCTTTCTTAAGTGCATCGTTTGTTGCAGCTAACACTAAGTCTTGTAACATTTCGATATCTTCTGGATCTACAACTTCTTCTTTCACTTTTACTTCAAGAATTTGCTTATGACCATTTGCAATAACTGTGATCATACCGCCGCCAGCTGTACCTTCAACTGTTTTTTCGCCAAGTTCTTCTTGCGCCTTTGCCATTTCCTTTTGCATCTTTTGCATTTGTTTCATCATGTTATTCATATTTCCCATTCCGCCACGCATCATAATTAATTCCTCCTAATTATTATTACTCTTTTATTTCAATGAGTTCTTGCCCTACTAATTTTACAGCCTCTTCTATGAGAGGATCTTCTTTTTTCTCTGGGCTTTCTTCAGAACTTCCACCTTCACGCTGTAAAAAATCTTCACGGATTTTACCCCATTCACTTTTTGGAATGGCAATCATATTTAATCTTTTACTTAGCAATTCAAATAAAGTTTGTTCCACTGTATCCATAGCCTCTCGATTTTCGCTTGCCATTTTACAGTGAATCTCATATTGGAACGCTAAAACGTAAGTATCATCTGAAGCCGCTACCGGTTCACTATTTTCTAATAAAACAGCAAACGCTACTTTGTTGTATGCTTTGAGTCTTCCTAACAACTCTCCCCATACAGCTTTTAATTGTTCTAAATCTTGACGCTTCGCTTGCTTTAATACTTCATTTACGCGTCCGACAGGTATCTTCATACTTCCTGTCCGTACTGGCTTTGGTGCTGCACGCGTCTCTCTGACTTCCTGCTGCACACCGGCCGGCACACCATTCTTTTTGACTTGTTCTAACTCTTTCTCTAATTGCTGCATCCTGTTCATAATTGCTTGTAAACGATCTGCACCATTTGCTTGCATCATAAACTGTTGACACAGTTGTACCATAACAACTTCTAAGAAAATTCGCGGATGATTTGTCCACTTCATTTCCTGTTGTGCTTTACTAAGAGTATGAATGATCTCATAGATTACTTCCGGCTGCATTTCTTCACTCAACGTCCGGAATTGCTCATCAACCATTACTCGTTCCAACATATGTTCCAATTGTGGTGAAGTTTGATATAAAAGCATATCACGATAATAGTAAATGAAATCCTCCATAAAGCGAACTGGATCTTTCCCTTTACCCATCATCTCATCTATGATACGTAATGCTCTTGATACATCATTTTCACGTATACATTCTACTAAGTTGCCTAAGTATTGCTGAGAAACAGACCCTGTTACAGCTAATACATCTTCTGTTGTAACTGTTTCATCACTATAAGATATTGCCTGATCAATAAGACTGAGCGCATCACGCATACCACCTTCAGCGGCACGTGCAACAATTTGTAATGCCTCATCTTCTACTTGCGTACCTTCATTGTTCACAACTGTCGATAATCTCTCAACAATATCATTTACTGATATCTTTCGAAATTCGAAACGTTGGCAACGCGAAATAATTGTAGGCGGTATCTTATGCGGTTCTGTTGTCGCCAAAATAAAGATAACATGTCCTGGCGGTTCTTCTAACGTTTTTAAAAGCGCATTGAAGGCACCCATGGAAAGCATGTGAACTTCATCAATAATGTATACTTTATATTCTACAGCACTTGGAGCATATTTTACTTTATCTCTAATATCTCGAATTTCATCTACACCGTTATTTGAAGCCGCATCAATTTCTAATACATCTGAAATAGATCCTTGTGTAATCCCCAAACAAGAAGGACATTCATTACAAGGTTCAGCTACCGGAGCATGTTCACAGTTAATTGCTTTTGCAAACACTTTTGCAATTGTCGTTTTTCCTGTTCCCCTCGGCCCAGAAAATAAATAAGCATGTGAAACTTTCTCTTGAAGAAGGGCATTTTGCAACGTTTTTGTCACGTGCTTTTGACCGACTACATCTTCAAACTTTTGCGGTCTCCATGTTCGGTATAACGCTTGGTATGACACGAAAATACGGCCTCCCTCAAAGGTTATTATCTCATTTATTATAACCCATTCTGTTTATAGATTCCAAAAGTTATTTTCTATACAAAAAACCCACCTTAGTATTAAGGTGAGTTTTGTATACATATATAACTGCCGTGCACCTTCTGTCGATTACGTACCATAAGCGTTACTTAAGCAGTTAGCTCGGTTCAGGCACTCCTGCGGCACACGAGAAGACCCGCTTATTGCTGCTTCCTTCCGGACCTGACAAGGTTCACGGGGTCCCGTTGCGCAGGACCCAAACGTCAACACCACTTACTTAAGGCAGGCCTTACAGCAACATAACCTCGAGAAGGGATTCGGCCTCGCTAGAGCGGATTGCGAGTATAGGGCACCGCTACCTCCCCGCTTAGCACGGCAAAGTTAAAACCAATATTCGGTTGCCTTCATTAAAGGCACTATCAGTATAACTTGTTTTTTTATAAAATGCAAATACGTTAATTCTCTTTACTTTTCTCTAATTTCTTAATCGCTTTTCTTTTTTTACGAAGCGCTCTAAAAAAGTTCGTTAACAGCGTACCGCATTCTTCTTCTAATACACCAGCTACTACTTCACATTGATGATTAAAGCGTTCATCCGTTAACAGATTCATCAATGTCCCTGCACATCCACCTTTCGGATCACTCGCACCATATACAACTCGCTTTACTCGTGATAAAACAATTCCACCCGCACACATCGGACAAGGCTCTAATGTTACATATAACGTCGCATCTTCTAAACGCCATGTCCCTAATTTTTTGCACGCCTCATCAATAGCTAACAACTCAGCGTGAGCTATCGATCTTTGCTCAGTCTCCCTTAAATTATGAGCAACACTAATTACTTCACCATCCAACACTATAACTGCCCCAATCGGTACTTCTTGTATTGCCTCTGCTTTTTTAGCCTCTTCTATTGCTAACTGCATAAAATAAATATCTTGATCACGTTCCATAACATAGTCCTTTCATTACAAATAAAGTACACTTATTTCCATTTACTACACATGGGATAACTTTTATAAATTCAATCCACCCTAAGAAAAAAGAGAGGGGATTACATATGAAGAATACTGCCTTACTCATTATCGATATGATTAATGACTTTCAATTTTCACACGGGCCTATCCTAGCCAAAAAATGCGAAATTATAACCAATCCTATTTTACAATTAAAGAGAACAATGAAATCCTTCGGTTGCCCCATCATTTATATTAATGACCATTATCAACTTTGGAGGTCTGATATTGACCAATTGATTACTCATTGTACAAATGAGTATAGTAAAAATATCATTCATAAGATCGCTCCAAATGCTGATGATTACATTTTTATTAAACCACATTACTCTGCTTTTTATGAAACACCTTTAAATTCTTTATTAGGCTATTTAAAAATAGAAAATCTAATATTAACAGGTGTCGCCGGGAATATATGTATCCTCTTTACAGCTAACGATGCTCATATGAGGAATTATACATTGTATGTACCACAGGACTGTATTGCATCTAATGATGATCAGGATAACCTGCATGCTTTAAAAATAATGGAAGCCACATTAAAAGCAAATATAGTACCGTCGTTTCAAATAAAATTTAATTAATACATATATCTATTTTCCAACTTTTTATATCAAATTAACCCGCTCGCTTCCCTCTTGTGCTACAATAATTCTGTTTTTGTGTTTTTAGTAGTCACGGTAAATCACTGATTGAAAGGAGGAAACAGCGTGACCGGAGTACCATTTATCACGGTTGAAGGACCAATCGGTGTTGGAAAAACTTCACTTGCGAAGGAAATTTCAACTCACATGCAACTCCACTTACTGAAAGAGATTGTTGATGAAAACCCCTTTTTAGGAAAGTTCTATGAAGACATCGACGAATGGAGTTTTCAAACAGAGATGTTCTTTCTTTGTAATAGATACAAACAATTAGAAGATATTAACATAAAGTATTTGAATCAAAGGAAGCCAGTAGTAGCGGATTATCATATATTCAAAAATGTAATTTTTGCATCCCGTACATTAAAAGATTCTCAATACGACAAGTACATGCAAATCTATCGTATCCTTACACAAGATATGCCAGTTCCAAATGTTATCGTTTATTTAACAGCTAGCTTAGAAACATTACAAAGGCGAATCGCCATGCGCGGAAGAGAATTCGAAAAAAATATGGATCCAAATTACTTACTACAGCTCACAAAAGATTATGAAACAGCAATGGATGCTTTTAAAAAGGACCATCCAGATATCCCAGTATTGAAATTTAACGGAGACGATATGGATTTTGTAAAAAATCCTGATGATTTAAACGTCATCCTATCTGCCCTTCAAAATACTCTCTTAAAGGAGTCGAAATAATAATGAATTTAAGGCAAAAATATGATATACCAAATGACGCAGTAATCACTATCGCTGGAACAGTAGGTGTCGGTAAATCCACTATGACAACTGCATTGGCTAACGCTTTAGGGTATCGCACATCATTTGAAAAGGTAGATTCTAATCCGTATTTGGACAAGTTCTATGCTGATTTCACACGCTGGAGCTTTCACTTACAAGTGTATTTTTTAGCAGAACGATTTAAAGAACAAAAAAGAATTTTTGAATACGGTGGCGGTTTTGTTCAAGATCGCTCTATCTATGAAGACACTGGCATTTTTGCAAAAATGCATCACGAAAAAGGTACAATGACAGAAACTGATTATGAAACATATAAAGGTTTATTTGACGCTATGGTCATGACTCCTTACTTCCCACATCCAGATTTATTAATTTACTTAGAAGGTTCTTTCGATGATATTGTTGATCGTATCCAAGAACGTGGACGTCCGATGGAACAGCAGACACCAATCGAGTATTGGAAAGAGATGCATGGGCGTTATGAAAACTGGATTAACAACTTTAATTCATGCCCTGTTTTACGATTAAACATTAATGAATACGATATTTTAAAAGATGGCGATTCCATTGAACCAATCATTAAAAAAATCGGTCATTTTTTAAAACAAACACGTAAACTTGTAAAATAAAAAACCCGTGCATATGCACGGGTTTTTCTATTAAATTACTTTTTCTTTGTTGGAGCAATAATTTCACTCTCAGGTTTTCCAGCGTTAATACGCTGACGAACAGTACTTGTACTAATATCGTACGCCTCAGCAATCTCTTTAACAGTCATTTCTTTCCCGTTAATTACTGCTGTTAATACTTTACCTGTACGTTTTGGAGCTGCTTCTTTCTTTACAGCTTCTTTTTTAACTTTTTTTGGTGCCTCTACTTTTGTTGTAGTTTGCTTTACATCACAAGTGCAACCACAAAGTTTACGGAATGTATCATCGCTAATAATGCGTGATACATTTGCACCACTGTTTAAAATTCTATTGTTCTTACAGACAGGACATTGTACATAATATAAAGTTTTTCCATCTAAAGGAAACGTTTGTATAATAAGATCCATGTTGACTCCTTTCATATCTATGAAGATAATCATCGGAATATGAGTGTGTAATAAGGACAAAATCGCCTTACACCATACTTTATGATTGGTTTTAAAATAAAAACTCGTTACGTGTGGTAACGAGTTCTCCAATCTCCACTTATATGCGCTGTTGTCAATTATATCTGGAGGAGGTAGAGGGATTCGAACCCCCGCGCGACTCTCGCCGCCTGTCGGTTTTCAAGACCGATCCCTTCAGCCAGACTTGGGTATACCTCCATATTGACATCAAATATAATATCAAAAGAAAAACAGTTAGTCAACCCTACTAAAATAAATTATGAGGAAAGGAAAATTTTACTTTTCCTCTCCTACATCATAGTACTGACAACGCTCATAATTACCAATCACTCATACCGATGAATGTTTATAAATTTACTTAATAACTGTTTTTCCTCCCATATAAGGGCGAAGAACTTCTGGAATTATAATTGTACCATCTTCTTGTTGGTAGTTCTCTAAAATAGCTGCCACCGTACGTCCAATTGCAAGACCAGATCCATTTAATGTATGAACATGTTCTGGTTTGCCGTTTGGCTCACGACGGAAACGGATATTTGCACGTCTCGCTTGGAAAGCCTCGAAATTACTACAAGAAGAGATTTCACGATATGTGCCATAGCTTGGAATCCATACTTCGATATCGTATTTCTTCGCTGCTGTAAATCCTAAATCGCCTGTGCACATGCTCATAACGCGATATGGCAACTCTAATAATTGTAACACGCGTTCTGCATCATTTGTTAGTTTTTCTAACTCTTCATAAGAATCTTCTGGTTTTACGAACTTCACAAGCTCTACTTTATTGAACTGGTGCTGACGAATTAAACCACGTGTATCACGGCCAGCTGAACCTGCTTCAGAACGGAAACAAGAGCTAAACGCAGCATATCTTATAGGCAATTGTTCTTTATTTAAGATCTCATCACGGTGCATATTTGTTACAGGTACTTCAGCTGTTGGAATTAAGAAGTAGTCTTCACTTTCAATACGGAATGCATCTTCTTCAAACTTCGGAAGTTGTCCTGTCCCTGTCATGCTTGCACGGTTTACCATATACGGAGGTAATACTTCTTCATATCCATGCTCATCAGTATGAAGATCAAGCATAAAGCTAATTAAAGCACGCTCTAATCTTGCGCCAGCACCTTTGTAGAATACGAAGCGGCTTCCTGTTACTTTTCCAGCACGTTCAAAATCTAGAATTCCTAAATCTGTAGCAAGATCCCAATGTGGTTTTGGTTCAAAAGCAAATTCCTTCACTTCTCCCCAAGTGCGAGCTACTACATTATCATCCTCTGTTTCACCAACTGGAGCAGATTCGTGCGGAATATTTGGAATAGATAGCATCAATCTTTCTAGATCTTCTTCAACTGTACGAAGTTCGTTATCAAGATCTTTTACTTTTTCTCCAACTTCACGCATTTCTAAAATTAAAGCTTCTGCATCTTTCTTTTCGCGCTTCAATACAGAGATTTGTTGAGATACTTCGTTACGTTTACTTTTTAGTTCCTCTGTTTGAACAAGTAGTTCTCTTCTTCTCGTATCTAATTCTTCAAAGCGACCAAAATCAGTTAAATCTTCGCCTCTATGCTGTAACTTAGCTTTTACTTCTTCAAAATTTGTACGTAAAAATTTAATATCAAGCATTATATACTCCTCCTTTTATTTTATAAAACACAAAAAACTCCCGTCCCTATATAAAGGGACGGGAGTTAACCCGCGTTGCCACCCTAGTTGAAAGCATTACCGCTTTCCTCTCAAGTAGAAATAACGGCTCTTCACCGGGAATGTTTACTAATCATAAAGATATTCCACATTCCATTCCAGGATGGATTCACAAACTGTTTCTATCGATTTCCACCAACCATCGACTCTCTATAAGAAACGACATTTGTTACTACTTCCTATCAACACGCTTATTTTATAAAATTGTTACCATCAATTTACTATAATCTTATACAAGTTGCAAGTTACTTATACAACTTTTTTCATTTTCGCTTCTTTTACCATTTCTACAAAGTATGCTGTTACACGATGGTCATCCGTTAATTCCGGATGGAAAGAAGCAGCTAAAAACGGCCCTTGCCTTACCGCTACCATTCGATCACCATGTGTAGAAAGTACCTCAACATTATCCGCTACATTTACAACATACGGCGCACGAATAAATACGCCAACAAAATCTTCTCCCACACCTTTAATAGAAAGTGCAGCTTCAAAGCTATCTTTTTGACGTCCAAACGCATTGCGCTCAACTGTAATATCCATAGCACCAATATGTGCTTCGTCATAGCCAATAAGTGTTTTTGCGAGAAGAATCATTCCTGCACATGTACCAAACATTGGTTTACCAGATTTCGCAAATGTACGAAGTGGTTCCATGAAAGCATACTTATCAATAAGACGGCGCATAGTTGTACTTTCACCGCCTGGTAAAATAAGACCATCAATCTCTTCAAGTTGTTCTATACGCTTTACAACAACAGCTTCTGCACCACTTGCTTCAACTGATTTTACATGTTCACGAACTGCACCTTGAAGACCTAGTACACCGATTTTCACCATTTTAAAGTTCTCCTTCAATTACCATCCACGCTCTTGCATGCGTTGCTCTGGTAGTAACGTTGAAATTTCAATACCTTTCATCGCATTACCTAATCCTTTAGAAAGGCTTGCAATTAACTCGTAATCCTCATAATGAGTTGTCGCTTCAACGATTGCACGTGCAAATTTCGCTGGATTCTCTGATTTAAAGATACCAGATCCAACAAATACACCATCCGCACCAAGTTGCATCATTAACGCTGCATCTGCTGGTGTTGCTACACCACCTGCTGCAAAGTTTACAACCGGCAAACGACCAAGGCGTTTAATTTCAAGTAGTACTTCATAAGGAGCACCAGTATTTTTTGCATATGTCATTAACTCATCTTCACGTAGACTTGCAACTTGACGGATTTCTGCATTGACTTGACGCATATGACGCACTGCCTCTACAATGTTTCCTGTTCCTGGTTCGCCTTTTGTACGAAGCATAGATGCACCTTCTGCAATACGACGTGCAGCTTCTCCGATATCACGGCAACCACATACAAATGGAACTGTGTAATCACGTTTATTTAAATGGTATACTTCATCGGCAGGAGTTAATACTTCACTCTCATCGATATAGTCTACCCCTAATGATTCTAATACACGTGCTTCTACAAGGTGACCGATACGGCATTTTGCCATAACCGGAATTGACACTGCACCCATAACTTCTTCAACAATTGTTGGGTCTGCCATACGAGAAACGCCACCTGCTGCACGAATATCTGCTGGTACACGCTCTAATGCCATAACGGCAACTGCGCCTGCCTCTTCTGCAATTTTTGCTTGTTCAGCGTTAATTACGTCCATAATAACGCCGCCTTTTTGCATTTCTGCCATTCCACGTTTTACACGTTCTGTCCCTGTTACATTTGTCATGTTACAAAAACCCCCCTAGGTGAATTGCTTTTCCCCGTTAAAGGCGAAAATTAAGAATACTCTTACATTCTACCACTAACTATCAGATGCTTGTCTACTACTTTTTCATAAAGTCGGTATGAAAAATAGGAATAAAGAAAAGCCCCTACAATGAGGAGCTTTTAAAACCAACCTTTTACTGTATCAACAGCACTATTCCATATACCACTAAAGAAAGAACCAATTCCGCGCATAGCACGAGTAAACCAGTTTGCTTCTTCTACTTCAGCTGTTGTTACAAGATCCACTTGTAACGACTTACCAGTTAAAAACCCAGGATCGTTTGTATCTTTTGGCGTAATTACCATTTGACCAAGCGCAGCTCCCTTTTTAATAGGTGCCTCTTGTCCCTTACTTGATTCTTTTAATTCTGTTTTATAAACATCTTTACTTCCTTTTGGTACTGGAAGTGAAATGGCTTGTTTCGTTTGAACTGCTACATCTTTGTCTTTCGCATTTTCTACTCGTACTGTTTCTTGTCCTTTTACTGAAGAACCTTTTTTATACATTTGTTTCATTTCAAAGTTAGCAAATCCATAATCATATAGCTTCTTTGTTTCATCAAAACGTGCTGTATGAGAACTTGTTTTAATCACTACAGAAATAAAACGCATACCGTTTCTTTCAACCGTACCAGTGAAGCAATCTCCCGCTTCTGGAGTTGAGCCTGTTTTTAGGCCATCTACGCCATCATATTCTTTAACTAAGCCCTTTAACATCCAGTTCCAGTTCGACATTGCAAACTTCTCTTTTTCTGGACGGAATTCTTTTTTCGGGATTTTTGCTGTATCTAACACTTTTGGATAATCTTTAATTAAATGTTGTGCTAAAGTTGCAACATCCTTTGCAGACATTTTATTTTCTTCATCCGCTGTTGTTCCTTCTGGATGCATTCCCTTTAAATCTTTATTCGTTAAACCTGTAGAATTGACAAATTTATAATTTTTCAACCCTAATTCTTTCGATTTATCATTCATCATTTTTACGAAATCTACTTCTTTACCTGCAATTGCTTCTGCTAATGCAATCGTTGCACCATTTGCAGAGAAGATTGCCATTGCCTCGTATAACTCTTTTACTGTATAAGAGCCACCATTTTCTAATGCCACATTTGATAATGAAGCATCCTGTGAAACCTTATACGCATATTCAGAAACCTTAATTTTCTGATCCCACTTAAGCTTTCCTTTATCCACTGCTTCGTGAACTAAATACTCGCTCATCATCTTCGTCATACTAGCAATGGATAATAATTCATCAGCATTCTTTTGATATACAATTTTTCCAGAATTCGCTTCAACTAAAATTGCCGCACCTGCTTCAATATTTAAAGCAGCTCCTGTTTCAGCTGATGCATTGCTATATGGTAACAACATACTACAAGCTAGTGTAAGCATTGTTACTAGTGCAATGAATCTTTTGCAAAACATACCTTTCACTTTTGCTACCCCCAATATCTATGTACTCACATAACCGTTATTCTAACATAATCAAAAAAAAATAGACAGAGATATAAAATCTCCGTCTATTTATATATAAGACATTATAATGAGTAGTTTGGAGCCTCTTTTGTAATTTGTACATGATGAGGATGACTTTCAAGTAAACCAGCACCTGACATACGAACAAATTGTGCATTCTCACGTAAGAATTCTAAATCTTGTGCTCCGCAATATCCCATACCTGCACGTAATCCACCAACTAATTGATGAACCGTATCTGCTAAAGGTCCTTTATATGGTACTCGTCCTTCAATACCTTCTGGAACAAGTTTTTTATTTCCTTCTTGGAAATAACGATCTTTACTTCCTTTTTCCATCGCTCCGACAGAACCCATACCACGATATACTTTAAATTGGCGACCTTGATAAATTTCAGTTTCACCAGGACTTTCAGCAACACCAGCAAACATACTACCTAGCATAACAACATGTGCTCCTGCTGCTAAAGCTTTAACCATATCACCAGAGTACTTAATACCACCGTCAGCGATAACTGGGATACCGTGTTTACGAGCTTCTGTTGCACAATCATAAACTGCTGTTAATTGTGGTACACCAACCCCAGCTACAACACGTGTTGTACAGATAGAGCCTGGTCCAATACCAACTTTAACTACGTTTGCCCCTGCTTCGATTAATGCTCTTGTTGCTTCAGCAGTAGCAACATTTCCAGCGATAATATTTAATGATGGATACTTTGCACGAACTTCTTTTACTTTATCAATAACGCCTTGAGAATGTCCATGGGCTGTATCAAGTACGATTGCATCTACGCTAGCTTTTACTAATGCGTCAATGCGAGTCATAGCATCAGCCGTTACACCAACTGCTGCTCCAACTAATAAGCGCCCTTGCTTATCTTTCGCAGAATTTGGGAATTCAATTACTTTTTCAATATCTTTTATTGTAATAAGCCCTTGTAATACACCGTTGTTATCAACAAGAGGGAGTTTTTCAATTTTATACTTTTGTAGGATCTTTTCAGCCTCATCTAGCGTTGTACCAACTGGAGCTGTAATTAGCTGTTCTTTTGTCATTACGTCGGAAATTTTGATTGAGTAGTCTTGGATAAAACGCATATCACGGTTTGTAATAATACCAACTAATTTTCGCTCGTCTAAATTATTTACAACCGGTACACCTGAGATACGATATTTCCCCATAAGGTGCTCTGCATCATACACTTGATGTTCTGGAGTTAAAAAGAAAGGATCTGAAATAACACCACTTTCAGAACGTTTTACTTTATCAACCTGCTCGGCTTGTTGTTCAATAGACATATTTTTATGAATAATTCCTAAACCGCCTTGACGAGCCATTGCAATAGCCATATCCGCTTCTGTTACTGTATCCATTCCTGCACTAATTAACGGGATGTTTAACTGTAAGCTTTCAGATAAAACTGTTTTAACACTTACTTCTCTTGGTAGTACATCTGACTTTGCTGGTACAAGTAATACGTCATCAAAAGTCAAACCTTCTTTAACAAATTTAGATTCCCACATAATTGTTCCCCCCATGATACCAGAAATTATTATTAGTAGCTTATCAATTGGTTAAAATACTGTCAAGGACGTATATATATGTTAGAATTTTTAGACAATAAAAGGAGCGTAATATATGCATCAAACACATTGTACTTGGCAGCAACTAAGTTTCTTCTTTTCATCTCAAAATGTACAACGTTATCTTGCCCGTTGTTATGAAAAATCCTCAATACAAAATGCCGAAAAAAAAGGTTTTGAAAATTGTTATCCTTTTATTTATTATTTAGAACACGGGAAAAATTATTACGAATTATATAAGGTAGCTCCCTTTTCGATTCAGCCAATGTTATTGTTTTATGGAATGAGCCAACTTTTTAAAGCATGCTTATTAACTATTGATCCAAACTATCCTGAATCCACTACTGTTTTAGCTCATGGCGTTACGACTCGTAAGCGGAAAAAACAGGGATATCAATTTTTAGAAGATGAGGTAAAGGTACAAAAAAATGGACTATTTACTCATGTTGCAGAACAGCTGTTTCACATGAAACACTTAGAATCAGAGAAGTTTAACATGTTGGATTTAATGGGGAATATTCCTGAATTACAAAATTTATTTCGCTATAGTCAGCGAGGTTCCACTTTATATAAAATTGATTCAACAAATGCAAATGAACTTTCCTTTTCAGTCAATATACTAGATCGACTTCATATGACTTCAGAAAGATTTTCACGTTATATTGAATCAATTTGTAAGCACTTATCCGTGCAACATGTCCCCGGGAAAACGAGCGCATCCAATTTACTTTTTACAGCTCCTATCCAATCGTGGAATCCTATATATAGTACGCCTTTATACTACGAATATCTCGCTGATACTTATTACTTACCACTCACAACTGACCCTAGAAATCCTACACCCGTATTGCCTGAACTTCTCGTTCATTATTTATTGCTCTACAATTTAAGTATGATTTCTAGATACGAAACAGATTGGTGGTATGATTTACTTGGAAGCTATGGCTCTGAAGATTACCCATTTATTTATCAATTTCTTACTATTTCTGCTCAAAAAATTCCTTACTATATTTCGAATTTTTTACTAACAGAACCGAACCTATTTCATGGGAAATAAAAAAACACAAGTCAAAAGACTTGTGTTTTTAGTTGCTTGGCGACGTCCTACTCTCACAGGGACAAGGTCCCAACTACCATCGGCGCTAGAGAGCTTAACTTCCGTGTTC
>NZ_JBQAIE010000032.1:0-11291 GCF_051918845.1 Bacillus cereus group sp. MYBK101-2
TAGCTCCAGTAGATCCTGTAGCTCCTGTAGGTCCAGTAGCTCCTGTAGCTCCTGTAGGTCCAGTAGCTCCTGTAGCTCCTGTAGATCCAGTAGGTCCAGTAGGTCCAGTAGATCCAGTAGCTCCAGTAGGTCCAGTAGATCCAGTAGCTCCTGTAGATCCTGTAGGTCCAGTAGCTCCTGTAGCTCCAGTAGCTCCTGTAGCTCCTGTAGGTCCAGTAGCTCCTGTAGATCCTGTAGATCCAGTAGGTCCAGTAGATCCAGTAGCTCCAGTAGCTCCAGTAGCTCCAGTAGGTCCAGTAGCTCCTGTAGGTCCAGTAGGTCCAGTAGGTCCAGTAGATCCAGTAGGTCCAGTAGGTCCAGTAGATCCAGTAGGTCCAGTAGGTAAAGTAGGTAAAGTAAGTGGAGGAATAGGAGGGAATGTTGGACCTATTAATTCTGGATTGAAATTATTGAAAAAAAACGGTGATGGAATGTTGTTATTTGACATATAGAAACCTCCTATCTAGTTTATTAAAAAAATATATTATATATAGTAAATGTATAAAGATATAAAATTGATTATTATAAATGTATTAATTTTTTGACATAAAAAAAGAGATGAAGGACCAGTTCATCTCTTTTTTCCCTATTCAGGTGAATTTATGTCAATATTTATTATATGTATAAGTTTTAAAAAAAGTTCTTATATTGAATTTTATAATTAAGTATTGTTAAAAAGTGTAATTATAAAGTCTGCTGAAATAAATGTTTCATTTCTTTTAATAGGGGTCACCATATTATTTTGGGAAAATTGTACGCTAAGGACTACAAAACCTTATTCTTACAGTATCTTTAAAGGTAAATACATGTTCAGAAAGATAGAAACCTAAGTTTAATTGAACATTGATTTGTTTACATGCTTTATGAACATGATTATAGTCAGAAAACGTGTTGATATTGTTGAGTTTTACCCTCTGTTCATAAATATAAGGTTTTCTGGACAGATATCTCTTAGCGTACAGGAAACGCTTGGAATGTGTCCGAATTGTGTCTAAACGTACAATTTTCCTGAAATGGTATGGTGACCCCTAATACAACTTAAAAGCATTTGAAATACGTTTAAAAAAAGTAACTCAAAAACTTTTTACTTTTTAATAAGTGTAGTATTGAATAATTAGTAAAGTGATTATTGGGAGAAGAAAAATAAGTGGTAAGAGTCAATGGTAAGCGGACTGAAAGAGATCAGCGTTTTTTTGCTGATCTCTTGAAAGGAGCATTAAGGAATTGACTCGTGCATCTGATTTTCCAACCTCTTGGCAGTTCCCCAAAACAAATTGTTTTGGGGACGCCAACCGGCGAGGGAGGCCCTCAAGGATTTGAGGGGTTGGGGAGTTGGATAAGGGGGTCTGGGGAAGATTTCCCCAGCAGGTTTGGACAGAGTCCAAGGTTGTTTTTTCCATGCTAAGCATGGCTCGGCGAAGCCGAAAAGCGTCGCAGACCCCTATCGATTTTGATGCGAAAGCGTCAAAATACGTATAGGGTTACTCTAATTGACACCATTTCGTCGCTTTGCTAGACTTATGGTATCAATTAATCTAGGGAAAGTGGTGGCACTTTATGTTGGGTTCTATCTCATTTAATCAATCTCACCAAAGTTCATTAAGCCACAATAATAGGGAAAATATTCATGGGAATCCTGGCATTGATCCAGCTAGGTCAGAGGAGAATATTTACTTTGTTCAAAAGGACATCCGAAGTGTATACAAGGATGTCTTTCAAGAAGCGGTGGACAAGTATAACGAGAAGCAAAAACGGAATGACCGTAAGATTGAGAATTACTATGACAAAATACATAAAGATGATAAAACGCATGAGCAACGAGAATTGGTCGTAGCGATTGGAGAAGGTAAAGACGACCCGAAGTATAGGGAAGCTAAGAAAGAAGCGTTAAAACGGTATGCTGAAGCGTTTCAAGAGCGGAATCCCAATCTGGCAGTCTATAACATGGTTTTACATGATGACGAAGCAAATCCACATTTACATATTAACTATGTACCGAACTTTGAAAGTAGTCGAGGATTAACGAGGCGTGTCGGAATGGATAGAGCTTTGCAACAACAAGGTGTCGAAGGAACGGGAAGAAAGTTAATTGCGCATTGGAGAGAAAGGGAAACCGCTTATATAGAGCAATTGGCTAAAGAATATATTCCGAATTTTGAACGTGCTAATGTAGGTTCACATAAGTACATGAAAGTCCGTCAATACAAGGAGTATGCAGAAGCAAAGTCAACTATTGAAAATCAAGTAGAGGAAAAAGAAACTAAGTTACAAACGATTGACGATCATTTAAAAAATGTTGAAGAGAAAACAAACGAATTAGAAATGACGAAAAAGAGTTTGGAAAGTGATGTTGTTGATACGTACAAAGAATTAGAGATAGTAAAGCAACAGGTAGAGAGTGAAAATGAAAAGCTGCAGCTAATTGGCCAGCGTCATGTGGAATTAGAAAAAAGAGTAGAACAAATGCAAAAAGAATTAGATAGTGCTAGTGATCGAGTGCCAAATGAACCTGTTAAAATTCCATTTTTACGTAAAGAAGTAGTAGTAGAAGTACAGGATAAAATGTTTGGAAAAGCTGAAATTACAAAGAAACAGACAAGAAATTATGTGTTATCACCAGAACAATATCAAGAAGTAACAAAGCAAGTGAATGCAGCGGTCACTATCAAAAAGGATCATGAGCGTTTGAGAGAAACAGACTTTGTGAAAGAGTATGAAAGTTTAAAAATGACTGCAGACGGTTGGATGAAAGAAAATAGAACATTGAAACAGGAAAAAAACCAGTTGCAAAAGGAAGTTGGTGTATTAAATAGAGAAATTAGCTCGTTAAAAGCTCATATAAAGGGTTTGCAGACGAATATAAGAGTTTTATATGTACAAACGAAAAAAGTTTTAAAAGAGCAATTTAAGGGGTTTAGAGAGAGTGTTAAAAATGAATTGGGTAGCAAGGGAGTAGATAATCAATTTGAACGTGAGCATAAAAAAGAGGTGAATAAACATCGTGGATTTGATATGGAACGGTAAAAAAACAGGGAAACTTTGTTTTTATCTTTAAGGTTGTTAAAAACATGATAGAATGAAAAAAAGAGCCATGCGGGAACATGACTCTTTTCATAGGGTATTTTACGAAAATACCTAAACTTCACTTATCTGATTATAGATTATCATAATTTGATTTATAATCAAATAGCAAAAAATAGGTATTTTTGTTGATTCCCTCAATTAAGGAGGAATTAACTTAGATATGACAAAGAAAATTATTGATTTTGGACAAGCTGAAAAAAAAGCAAAAGAAAGAGATAGTAAAATTAATAGTATTTATGAAAAACTTGAAGGTAGTGGCGGACTTTCTGAAGAAGAAAGAGTCATTATGCTACAAGTATTAAGTAAAATGTCTGGTGGAGAAGAATATTTTATTGGTAAAAAGAAAAAACCTACAGATCGGGTGAGATTTGTGCAGATAATTACTGATAATATTAATTATCTATGTAAAACGGGATATCTGACAAATGCTGAAAAAGCTTTTTTGATTGATTTAACACCGTATATAGAGTTTAAAACTAATATTTTAATTGAATGTTCAAATGAAGATTCTGAAGAAGTAGATGCAGATGCAGCTACACCAAGTTATTTAGCAAGGAAGTTAGGAAAAGATAGAAGTAATCTTTCTCATTTAATGAATGGTTTATTGGAAAAAGGTGTTTTAGCTGTTGCAGAATCTGGAATGACAACTGAAGATGGTCGCATTTGTAGTTCTCGTACTTGGTTTGTGAATCCTAATGTTTTATGTTGTTCCCCTAAAGATGGAGTAGACAAGGCTACTATGAAGATTTTTAAGAAGTCTCTTAGAAATTTTAAAATAACTGGAGATAAGAAAAAACATAACTTACCGATTTATTTATTTTAGATGTCATTTGTTATTGACATCTTTTTTTTTTTATTATTTTCCATTTTTTAGGTGTGGGAATTTAACAACACATGTGTGGGAATTTTCCCACACCCTACCCTTGTTAAACCCTTGATATTACTGACTTTCTTTACTTTGCTCTTCTCACTCTTATATATAGGGCTAAAAGTTCCGCAAGGAACAGGTAGTATTTTTGAGCAAACAACGCTCAAAAATCTCCACCTTCATAATAAAAAAGTCGGTTCGTTCATCCTCACCTAAAGACTACCGTCTTTTCTTTTTTATTATGTCCTTGCAAAACTTTTTTCGGCTTGTATGCTTTTCTCGCCAAGCCGACAGACAAAAAGCAAAGCAATGCCGATCGACTTGGACTAGTAAGTATACAAGCCGAACCGCCTAGATCATTCGTCCTAAAATAGTGCTTACTCCAAAATTGATATGGAATACGTGGGGTTTCGCCCCCACACGACGAGCCAGCACTCTAGCCAAAAAGCAAAAAGTAGACCAAAAAACAAGGACAAAATCAGGCTAAACAAAAATAAGCCGTCCATATGGACGGCTTATTTACATAATTCACGATATAGGAAGTTCTATTTTAGTAAACTCATAGCAACTACAATACATCCAACTATAAATAATTCTTTTTTTAATATGTATTTTTATCTTTACTTAGGATATGCTATAGTCTTTTCCTTAAAAATGTTTCCATAATATCTCTCTTAAATCTTTCATAATTGAACTGAAAAGCGATATTATGTGTTTTATAACCTGGATTTGTCACAAAACGAAAGTCTGCGATACTTTGACCAAATCCTTCTCCTAGATCGGGAATTACTTTGATGGGCACTTTTGACAGACGAACTGCATCTGGATTCAACAAATACCATATTGTTAAAAAATCATGCATAGGGCTTCCTCCTATGCCAGGATTCGATTTAGAGTAGAAATTATAGTAGCAGTCTAACATAGGTTTGATGATGAGTCCTGCAAGGTCTTGTGTATTCCGGTGAAATGCATCAATTTGTTGAACCATTTCAGGTGTAACAATCGCGTGTTGGGTGACGTTTAATGGAATAATTGTCAAATTCTTCGCATGCTGCAGAATTAAGTTTGCTGCATAAGGGTCTGCGTAAAAGTTAGCTTCAGCCACAGCAGTCACGTTTCCGGGGTAAAAAAAGGCTCCACCCATGCAAATGTATTCTTTCACATTCCGCATTGCTTCTAAATTCAAAATAAATGACGTAGCCAATGAGGAAAGTCTTCCCAAATTGATAATTGTAAGATCGTCTAAATTTGAGTTTATAATTTTGTAAATATCATTCATGGGATAAATTGGATAAGGGATTTCAGGTGGAATGATAGGTCCTAGTCCTACTTTTCCATGTACTTCAGGAAAATATTGAACCAATATACCTGTTAAAGGTACAGAAGCACCGAGAAATACGGGTATCTCTTTTCTTCCCGAAATATACTTCAAATAGTTAATATTTTTTATAGCATTCTCTCTCGATACATTTCCATAATCAGCTACAATCCCCACAAGTTGGATATCATTACGAAAAAAGGTGTACAGAATAGCAAACGCATCATCAATTCCCAAATCTGTAAACAAGAGAACTTTTTTGGGCATATATTTTCCTCCAAAAGCCATAAAATTTTATTTTTACTAAGGATGTAATGAATAGGCTTGTACTATATTTGATATATATTTTATATATTCTTCAATAGTACATTCTGTTCATCTATAACTTTAGATATCTTATATGTGTTTGCATCTAAAATAGTATTTTTGTTTTGTATATCATATTCATGTGAAGTTGACATAACGTCTCATTATCGGCAGCAAGGAAAAAGCGGAATCCATTGATATAATAAGGATTCCGCTTTTTCTTTGTTTGTCATCCTATGCATGATTTTATACATTGTTGAGATACTATGGTTTTTCCGGTTTACGAATGTCCTGTATTAGTACAAAAAATTGTATAAAATCTTGTATAAAAAAGATTGATAATTTTAAAACAAAGTTTGATGAAAAACTTTGTTGATATAGTTTTTTTCTTTTGATTTTTAAACTTCAATTGTATTGTTAAGTTAAAGGTCCATTTAATGAAATAAGTGTTTTAGGCTAAAAATCTTTCTTTACAAAAGTCACTTTGAATTTTAAGTACATTGACTTAACCAGTGCATAGGATAATTTTATAAAATTGTGAAGGATTGAGAAAAATGCACTATATTCCTTTTATGTATCGATATCAATATCCTTATTATGTTAATGTACCAATACCAATGTATAACTATGGAAGACAGTCTGTTTATTGTACTTTTCCTAATGAGATAGAGCATGCAAACAGATTTGATTTTTTTCGTTTTTCCAATGGTGATGGAAGTATTTCGTTAAAAGATTATGGATCAGAACCATTTGTTGTTAATATCAATGAAGCAGCAAAGCAAAATAATACGTATCGTACTGCTTTATGGACAGGGAAACATTTACAAGTTACCTTAATGAGCATTAATGTTGGTGAAGATATCGGTTTGGAAATACATCCTAATGTTGATCAATTTTTACGTATTGAACAAGGTCAGGGGATTGTTCAAATGGGAAAGAGTAAAGATAATTTAAATTTCAAAAGAAATGCTTATGATGATTTTGCAATAATGATACCTGCAGGAACATGGCATAATGTAATTAACACAGGTAATATTCCGTTAAAACTTTATTCGATATATGCTCCTCCAAATCATTCATTTGGTACCGTTCATGTTACTAAAGCAGATGCATTGGCTGTGGAAGAAGATTATAGTCATGGCAATAGGAATACAGTTGGTTATTAATCAAGATTTATTATAAAATCTATAACTGTGTTTTAAAAAGCAAAAAAATAAACTTTTGTTAATCTTAAAAAACAATTGAAAACTCTTCTTTAAATTTTAAAAAGAAGGTGTTACCTTTTCAAAGAAGGAAAAGACTATATAGCAACTGGAGAACAGCTTGAAGCAGAGGGAGGACAAAATATGGCTCAAACTTATTGGGGATCTGAGGTAGCCAAGAATTTAGGGATTGGCTCAAGTACTTTGCGTAAATATTGCCTTGCTCTGGAGGAAGTTGGGTATCCTTTCGAGCGCGGTAGTAATAATTCTAGAATTTTTTATCATAAGGATGTAGCAATTATAGAACGGCTATTAACAGCTATGAACAAGAAGAACGTAACACTAGAACAGGCTGTAAATCTAGCAATGACAAGTGTTATAGAAAATGAGATAGCAACTGTTGCTACAGATAGCGTAGTAGATACAGAACAGATAATAGTATTATCAGAACGTATAGAACGTTTAGAACAGCTTAATTTAGAATTAATTCAAAGATTGGATCAACAAAGTAAATTTTTACAGGAAACAGATGCTCAAAGAATAATAAGAGAAGAACAAAGAGATATTCAATTAATGCAAGTATTAAGAGAAATACAAGACAGTAAGCGATTAATAGCAGCTTCAGAACAGAGGAAATCGCTTTGGAGTCGTCTATTTGGTAAATAAATTAGAATTTAATAATAGAGAAAAGCTTACTCCTATATAAAAATAAATAAGGAGTGAGCTTTTTTGTTACTTATAAGTGGTGTTATTATAATTTCTAAAATTGGGAGTAGCTCCCCGATGTCAAGGGGAGCTACAGAGGAATAACCATGACATTAATTTTGAATTATTTAATACTATTGAACATAATAAATTCTTTTACAATGACACATACTATCCTTATATAAATTGTTATAATACGAACACTTAATTCAAAAGGGGTTAGCTACTTGTGTCTGAACATATAGAGATTATTTTGAGAACACTATTAGCTTTTTCGATTTTATTTATCGGAGCTAAACTACTAGGAAAGCAAATTATTGCTGAAATGAATACTTTTGATTTTATTGGTGCTATCTCTATCGGAAGTATTATTGCGAATTTGGCATTTAATTTAAATATAAAAACTCATCATGCAGTCATTGCTTTTCTTATGTTAGTATTGGGGTAGCGTCAGAAAAATGCGGATTTACAACGTTAAGCATTTTGATACAAGTCTTATGAGAAATTATGAAGTCCTAATTTAACGATAATTTAATTATGTACCAATAGGCTTACTCTATTGAGATTGTGAAAAAATGTACTTAAACTAATGGGGCAGGTTAGTGAAAGGCAAGTTATTTAAAATATATATTAAGACTTCAACAAATTTTAGTGTTATATATAAACCCCTGCCCAGTCTTTTAAATTATGTTATAATTATCGCAAGAACAAGTATTTAAACAAAACTCGGAGATGTATAAGATGATTAGATTAGAGAAAATAAACGCTGATAACTACCAAAAAGTTTTTGACTTAGAACTTGTAGGAGAACAGGAAAACTTTGTTTCATCAAATATGAGATCGTTGGCACAAGCCTGGGTATTTTACGAAAGAGCCAAGCCTTATGCTATTTATAATGATGATACAATTGTAGGATTTATAATGTTTGACTATAAAATAGAAAATAGGAAAGTAGAGATTTGGCGATTTATGTTAGGGAGTGCATATCAAGGAAAAGGCTATGGTAAAGAAGCATTAAACAAAGCTATAGAATTTTTGAAGCAAGAAAATTTATTCGACTATATCCAAATAAATTATGTTGAAGAAAATTTAGTGGCAAAAAAACTTTATCAAAAAGTTGGTTTTTCAGAAACGGGAGAAATGGAAGGAAACGAAGTTGTTATGAGGCTCTCAATAGTGAAAGAATAGGTGTCAAATATATTCCAGTTTCATTACCTAACAGCAGTGATGAATAGCTAAAAGTATATTTCAAATAGATAGAACGTTTTAGGTTGGCAGCTGCTAGCCCTTTTTGTATTCTTGTTTTGTGAATAGTTACACTTAAACTAAAGGGTGCTTTAGTTCAACAATCTAAATTAAAAAGTCGATTCCTTGAGAGACTGGAAATCGGCTTTTTTTATGATTGGAACTTCCTTAGCGTTGTAAATACGCATTTTCCTGACGCTACCCCTTATAGGAAAAAAGAGAAAACCTTTAGATCGGGTGAGGTTTGTGCAATTAATAATGGATAATATCAATTATTTGACTGAGATTGGTTATTTGAGTAGTAAAGAAGAAGCTTTTTTATTTAAATTAGCTTCATTTGTGGAATTTAAGACTAATGTTATTGTAGAACGTGAAACAGGTAGTCCAGCATCTCCCACATATTTGAGTGAAAAGTTTAAAATAGCTCGTCAAAATATTTCAGGTACAATGAATACTTTGTTAAAAAAAGGAGTATTAGCTGTTGCGCAAGCAGGGGTAACAACAGAAGATGGTCGGGTGTGTACAAGTCGTACATGGTTTGTAAATCCTAATATTATGTGTTGTAGTCCAAAGGATGGTATAGACAAAGCAACACAACATATTTTTAGAGATTCATTACAAAATTTTAAATTGGAAGAAAAAGGGAAAAAAGAAGTATAAACTTCCTGTTTATTTGTTTTAAAGAATACAAATTTCTATTGTATTCTTTTTTTTTTGTTATTTCCCAATTGTTAGGTGTCATGAAAACATGACACCTAACATCTTATGAACCCTTGATATTATTAACTTTTTTCATTTTGTTCTTCTCACTCTTATATATAGAGCTAAAAGTTCCGCAAGGAACAGGTAGTATTTTTGAGCAAATAACGCTCAAAAATCTCCACCTTTAAAAAAATTATCCTTGCGGAACTTTTTTCGGCTTGTATGATTTTTTCGCCAAGCCGACAGACAAAAAGCAAAACAATGGTTCTCGACTTGAACAAACAAGTATACAAGCCGAATCGCTTAGATCAATCGTCCAAAAATAGTTTTTATTCTAAAATAGATACGTAATTCGTGGGGTTTCGCCCCCACACGACGAGCCAGCACTCTAGCCAAAAAGCAAAATTTTATATAATTAATATTATTTGTAATAATATTAATTAAGAAATGCGAAAAAAAGATAATCTAGCTGCTACAATACTTGATCCTGCTGCTGTAGCTCCACCTATTGAAATAGTTTTATCACTAATATTATATAAATTAATTGTTGTGCCAGCTGGTATTTGACCAGAAAATCCGAAACAAACAACTTCTTGACCTGTAGGTGTACCATAATTAGCTCCATCTAAACTAGGAACTGGAATACCATTAAATCCTACACCAACAGCAACAGGGCCAGCTTGATTATTTGAAGTCATTACAGCACCAATAAAAAAGTAATTACCAGGAATTTGAATAGTAAAAGTATCAATACCATTAAATGTAACATTTTTACTTATTAAAACTGGTGCTGTAAATTGAATAGGTGCTAAATTATTAACAGTTTGAGGAGCAGGAGTTACTATACTAGCGTTAGCAGAAGAAAAAGTTCCAGTAGCTCCAGTAGGTCCAGTAGCTCCAGTAGCTCCAGTAGATCCTGTAGCTCCTGTAGGTCCAGTAGCTCCAGTAGGTCCAGTAGCTCCTGTAGGTCCAGTAGCTCCTGTAGCTCCTGTAGATCCAGTAGGTCCAGTAGATCCAGTAGCTCCTGTAGCTCCAGTAGATCCTGTAGATCCTGTAGATCCTGTAGATCCAGTAGCTCCAGTAGATCCTGTAGCTCCTGTAGGTCCAGTAGCTCCTGTAGCTCCTGTAGGTCCAGTAGCTCCAGTAGGTCCAGTAGCTCCTGTAGGTCCAGTAGCTCCTGTAGCTCCTGTAGATCCAGTAGGTCCAGTAGCTCCAGTAGATCCTGTAGATCCAGTAGCTCCAGTAGATCCTGTAGATCCAGTAGGTCCAGTAGCTCCAGTAGATCCTGTAGCTCCTGTAGGTCCAGTAGCTCCTGTAGGTCCAGTAGCTCCAGTAGGTCCAGTAGATCCAGTAGCTCCTGTAGCTTCAGTAGATCCTGTAGATCCTGTAGATCCAGTAGATCCAGTAGCTCCAGTAGATCCTGTAGATCCAGTAGGTCCAGTAGCTCCAGTAGATCCTGTAGCTCCTGTAGGTCCAGTAGCTCCTGTAGCTCCTGTAGATCCAGTAGATCCAGTAGATCCTGTAGCTCCTGTAGATCCAGTAGATCCAGTAGATCCAGTAGATCCAGTAGCTCCAGTAGATCCAGTAGCTCCTGTAGCTCCAGTAGATCCTGTAGGTCCAGTAGCTCCAGTAGATCCTGTAGCTCCTGTAGGTCCAGTAGGTCCAGTAGATCCAGTAGCTCCTGTAGGTCCAGTAGCTCCAGTAGATCCTGTAGCTCCAGTAGATCCTGTAGCTCCTGTAGGTCCAGTAGCTCCTGTAGCTCCTGTAGGTCCAGTAGCTCCTGTAGCTCCTGTAGATCCAGTAGGTCCAGTAGGTCCAGTAG
>NZ_JBQAIE010000033.1:0-10197 GCF_051918845.1 Bacillus cereus group sp. MYBK101-2
AAAAGGTCACAACCCTTACGGACAGGAAAAAGGTGAGATTCCTTTTCGGTAGTTGGCATTTGACTTGGTTCGCCAACGATTTATAGATTTTTATAAGAATTTTAAACCAGGTAACTATGTTACAAAAATTCGGTTTCTCACAATATGAAAGCCAAGCTTACGAAGTTGTCGTATCAAGCAACGAGCCATTAGATGCTACAACGATTGTGAAGCATTCTGGCGTGCCAAAAGCAAAAATATATGAAGTGCTTGCACGTCTAATCGATAAAGGAATGGTAATGGATTCTGTTTCGGAGAAGAAAAAGATGTATACAGCATTACCACTCAAGCTAGCAATTGAAAAATTAACGACAGAATTTCAATCCAATATTAAAGAATTAGAGACAACTATATCGAAAAAATCATTTACAGATGACCGTGTGTGGAGCTTAAAAATGCAATCTTCTATTCGCGTTCAAAGTAAAGAGCTCATCGAAAGTGCAAAAGAATCAATTCGCATTTCAGCTTGGAACGATACTCTTTTAGAATATCTTCCGTTATTAGAAGAAAAAGCAAAACAAGGCGTCAAAACGGAATCCCTTATAGTTGGAAAAGTAAAAACAGACTTAGAAAACATGCATTTTCTAATCCCAGCCGAAGAGCCTAACGCGCTAGAGCGATACTTACTGCTCATCGTTGACGATCGTGAAATTTTATTTGCTGGTGTAGAACAAGAGTCATGGCAAGCGATGAAAACAATGTCACAACCTTTCGTAAAGTTCTTTACAGAATTTTTCTATCACGACGTTGCACTTGCAAAGATTACCCAGAAACACCATGACCTCTTTATGGAAGATGAGGAAATTAAAAGTTTATTGATGAAGTTGAGATACTAAAAAAACGCCTCTATTACAAGGCGTTTTTTTTCTACATTTCTTTTCTATTTTTCATTCTTAACACATAAGCACCAGCAATAATAAAACTAATTCCTAAAACGAATAAAACCGTAAATTCATTGCCGACGCCACCAGTAGCTGGTAATCGCACTTCATTATGAGTATTATGTTGTTGCACCTGCTTCACATCAGCGGAAGGTTTCACTTCTCCATTCGATGTTGGCTTATTCGGCTTAGAAGGAAGTGATGGCTTTTCTTCTTTCTTATTTTTCACAATATGTTTAATAATTTCTCCATCCTCTTTTATTTCAAATCCGAACGTCTCTTCATTTATTACATATCCATTTGGTGCTATTGTTTCTTTATACGTGTACTTTCCGTATGGTAGTTTGAATTTCGCTATACCTTGCTCATTTGTTTTTCCTTTTACTACTTCTTTCCCTTGTTCGTTGTAGATTGTAAACTCTGCATCTGGCAATTTCGTATTCCCATCCGCTATATCTACTTTCGTTATTTCTAATTCACCTTCTACTTTCTTATCTTGAACAATATGTTTAATAATTTGTCCATTCTCTTTTATTTCAAAGGCGAACGTCTCTTCATTTATTACATATCCATTCGGCGCTATTGTTTCTTTATACGTGTACTTTCCGTATGGTAGTTTGAATTTCGCTATACCTTTTTCATCCGTTTTCCCTTTTACTACTTCTTTCCCTTGTTCGTTGTAGATTGTAAATTCTGCATTCGGTAATTTTGTATTCTCATCCGCTATATCTACTTTCGTTATTTCTAATTCACCTTCTACTTTCTTATCTTGAACAATATGTTTAATAATTTCTCCATTCTCTTTTATTTCAAATCCGAACGTCTCTTCACTTATTACATATCCATTTGGTGCTATTGTTTCTTTATACGTATACTTTCCGTATGGTAGTTTAAATTTCGCTACACCTTTTTCATCCGTTTTTCCTTTTACTACTTCTTTCCCTTGTTCGTTGTAGATTGTAAACTCTGCATTTGGTAATTTCGTATTCCCATCCGCTACATCTACTTTCGTTATTTCTAATTCACCTTTTACATTTTCATTTTTCAACTCTAATACAGCAGTTTCACCAGTTTTCACTTCAATTTTTTTAACACTTCCGTCTAACACATATCCAGCTGGCGCTTGAATTTCTTTGACGCTATATATACCGATTGGAAGATTACCTAACTCCGCAATGCCCTTATCATTAGTCGTAACATTTTGTTTAAAGTTTTCATTAGAAACTTCAAACACCGCCCCTTTTAATAATTCCTTTTTTTCTCCTAATTTCATAATCTTTAAAGAGCCTACTGATTCCCAATTTACCACTAAATCTGTACTGATTTTCTCACTATTTCTTTGTAACAATACCGTTGTATTTTGAACTTTTTCTGATCCTTTAAAAGCTATTGCTTGTAAATTTGTTAAAGTAGACTTCACTTTCATTTTAAAATTACCACTACTCGTATCTTTCGGGATTAATATTTTAAATTTTTCGTTAATTGATAATATACTTTTTTCTTCTCCCTTTTCATTTACAATTCGAAGCCCTTTAGGAGCATTTTCAGGAAGAATTGTATAAGAGCCAGAAATCGCATTTGTTTGCACTGCATAGAATCCTGTTTCTAAATAATTCCCTTTTTGTGTAGCAGTTTGTGGATCTACAGGATTAACTTTAAAAAATATATCTTGTGATTCAGTTTCTTTTTTTGAAACCTCTACTAAACGCTTCATAAGATTATGTACTCGTTCATTTTTTGCAACTAAATCTTCTTCCGTTAATTCATTTGCTGCAATCCATACCGCTAATTGTGTAGCATAATGCGCCTCTTCTACTGTCACTACCCCTAATTCAGATGGGCTTTTTTGAGGATATCCATTTAATAAAATACGATATACAGCATCGGATGTTTTCCCCATTTCAGGCAAATCATCCCCATTGGGAGAACGTAAATCAGGCGTTAAACAATACGCAATACTACCCGAAGCCGTTTTAATTATTTCTGTCTTTATTTCACGCTGTTTCGACTTACTATAACTCCAATCCATTTTATATGTTTCTCTGTTCATTACTTCTGCCTTCACTTGCGGCATTGCAATTCCTAATAAAATAATAAGAGCACTTAAAAAACTAAACCATTTCCCTACCATCTTTCGTTTCATTCTCTCCACCACCATATATAAATTTCTACATGAAGCAATCTTACTGTTTCATTGTACTTATAGTGAAAAAAAGAGAATAGGTGGTTTTTTTGTAGTATCTTGTCGAATTGTTGAGAAAGTTTCAAAGTAATAAGCAACATTAAAATTGTTTGTTCTCATGCTGCTATTGACAAATGAACATTACATATTTTCAATTTTCAAACATACTAAAAAAGGCACTTTATAAGTGCCTTCATATCTTACGAGAAACAAATTTCAAATGAATACATATTACTTATCTTTTTCCTTTATCTCCATCAACAGCTCAATAATTTTCTCATTTTGCTCCACTTGTTTCTCTGAATTTTGATAAATGAAACGGACCCATCTAAAAATAAACGTGACCACAAATATTGGTATAAGGCTTAGTATCACTCCTACTAAATCATATGCCATTTTCTATCACCTCGCTATATACAACTTTCTCCATTCGCCTACCAAAACCTGCAATTTTTTACAAATTAAAAAAGAACCTATCAAACGATAGATTCTTCTTTTGCAAACTGAGTAGAACGTCCTCTCGTAATCGAGAAAATTGCACAAAGCAGCGCTAATATAATAAAGCCGCCTCCTACCCAAGCATTATATATAACAGACGATTTCTCAATAACAACTCCGCCTACTGTTGAACCGAGCGCAATTCCTAAGTGAAGGGCAGAGTTATTTAAACTTTGCTGAATACCAGCTGATTCCGGTGCAATTTCAATTAAATAATTTTGTTGTGCTGGCGAAATAGCCCAGCTCAGCATACTCCAAAGTCCCATCATAATAATGAACAGCGGGAATGAGAATGTCATCATCGGCAATAGGAAGATTGCACACGCAAATACGATAATAATTGAGATAATACTTTTCTTCGATCCCCATTTGTCAGCAAGAAAGCCCCCAAGGCCGCCTCCAAGTACCGCTGCGATTCCGAAAATGAAGTAAAATACACTAATCCAATTCGCTTCCACATGCATAACATCTTTTAAAAATGGTGTTAAATATGCATATAGTGTTAAATGACCTGTTAAAAATAAGAATGACGTTAACTGTGCACTGACGATTTTTTTATCTTTTAACGTAGCAATTTGCTCTCTTATTGATAATACCGATGTCGGTGGTACTTTCGTTAAAAATAGAGAAATACAAGCGATTGCTATAACTGTTAAGATTGAAATGAGTACAAATGGTGCACGCCATCCGTATGCATTTCCGAGTACAAGGCCAAGCGGTACTCCAAGTACAAGTGATCCACTAATCCCCATGAAAATGATTCCAATTGCACGCGCACGAAAATGCGGTTCTACAACGCTAGAAGCAAGTGTTACTGACAGTGCAATAATAAGCGAACCACTCGCCGCACAAATCACCCTTGAGAACATTAACATCCCGTAATTCACACTACATGCTGAAATAATATTTCCGATTAAGAAAATTGATAATGCCCCAACATACAATGTTTTTCTGTCAAACTTTCCTGTTAATGCTAATAAAACAGGACCTGATAAAGCAAATACTACTGAAAATATTGTGATTAGCTGACCAGCTGCACTAATAGATACACCTAAATCATTGGCAACTAAATCAAGCGTTCCTCCTATAATTAGCTCAACCGTTCCGACTACGAAAGCCGCGATAGCTAAAATATACACACGAAAATTCAAGTCTTTCCCCACGCTTTCTATTTTGGTTACTACGACTATAGTAACCAAAATAGAAATTGAAAACAAGTACAATTTTTTTACAGTAAAAAAGGTAGGCGTATGATACACCTACCCTTCAATCATGACACTTTATTCTTCTTATTTAAATACCAATACACCGGCAGCCCAGTAAAGACAATTCCAATTGATAAGAAACAACTTACCGGATCATTGATAATGGCACTACCAATTACAAAGAGCGAGCCGAAAATCGCAACGATTGGTACGATTGGGAATAACGGTACACTGTATGCACGCTCTTTATTCTTATTGCGCTTTCTTAAAATGAAGACGCCAATAAACGTCATTACATAGAAAATATAAATAATGAATACGGAAATCTCAGATAGCTTATTCGGATCACTAATAATCATTAAAATAATTCCTAAAATGATTTCAACAGTAATCGCATTTGCTGGTGTTTTAAATCTTGGACTTTCCTTTGCAATAAACTTAGCAAATGGAAGTTGTCCACGTTCTGCCATCGACATCGGGATACGTGGGAACGTTAAAATCTTTCCATTTAAACAACCGAAAATAGAAACGATAATACCGATACTAATAATTTTCCCGCCGTATTCTCCAAGTAGCATTCCTGCAGCTGTCGCTGTTGCATTTTCTCCAAGGTCTACAATTTGCGTTGCTGGTAATACATTCAATAATGCCAAATTAATTAATACGTAAGCAGCTGTTACAATTAAAATCCCAACTGTCATAGCTTTCGGTAATAACTTTGTTGGATTCTTCATTTCTCCGCCAATCGAAGCAAGTAAAATCCAGCCGTCATAAGCAAATAACGTTGCTAAAATTGCCATCCCGATACTTTGATTTTCTGATATTGGCACAACTACGTTAAAGATATCGCTATTCCCTTTCCAGAAACCTAACACAACAATTAATACGATTGGAATCATCTTTCCGATTGTCGTAATCGTTTGAACGATACCTCCGTATTTTGTTCCCATACTATTTACAACGCCAAGGAACACAACTGTTCCGATCGCAATTGGTAAATTCCATACTTTATCTAAATAGAAAAAATTAATCATTAAAGAACTAAAGTATAGCCCTAATGTTCCAATAATAGCTGGCCCATAAACAATTGTTTGCATCCAGCCTGATAAATATCCCCAAAAACTTCCGTAAATCTCCTCTAAGTACGTATACAACCCACCATTTTTCGGGATTTGCGCTCCTATTTCAGCTACTGTTAAACCACTTGCTAGCGTCAACAGACCACCAATTACCCAAGCAAGAATCGCCATATTAGAACTCCCTGAGTAATCTAATACGCTGCCTGGTTTCATAAACACACCAGACCCAATAATCGTTCCTACTACGATAGAAAGTGCTACCGTTAAACCAATTTTGTTCTTCTCATCATGATGCATGCTGCGTATCCTCCTTCCAATCCTAGTGTGATGCAAAAATGAAATAAAAAAACACTCCTCCCTAAAAAAGGGACGAGTGTTATATTCGTGGTTCCACCCTTGTTTCAATTCGCAAAGTAACATACTTCACCAATTTCTCAAGTCTAAAATAACGGTTTTTGCCGGCAAGCAATTACTAGATGTTCGTTCACTGCTGCAGTTCAGAGGTGGTAATCCATTTTTTCGTATTAGGAAGCTCACAGCCAAAGGCTTCCCTCTCTGAGAATCGTAAAAAATTGATCGTGTCCTCATCATCACTTCTCGATGTCGAATTTTGTAGTTATTGTTCATTATATTGAATTGTTAGAAAAAATCAATATATTTTTTTATATAACATGCGAAATATTTCTCTTCTTATATTATAACAGAAGTTACGACACTTCTCTAATTTCCTAGTATCTTTGGAACAGTGTAGCGATAAAAAATTATATCAGCGATTTTTCAAATATATCGACCACAACTTAATTTATATCAGCGATTTTCAAAATATATCGACCGCAACTTAATTTATATCGGCGATTTTCGAAATATATCGATTTACCAACAAAAAACGACAATAAGTAAGAGGAGACTGTTCCAAAAACAGCCTCCTCGCATACGTATCTTCCGGTTGCCCACACGAAAGATATGTAATTCGCTTATTTATCTTCTTTGTTCATAAAAAACTTATGATGCGGAAGATCGACATTCAATGCCTCTAATTGTTTCTTTTCATTATCTAAAATCGCTTTTACTTTTGTTTTTGTTGCCTCATCTAATCCCGCAAAGATGTCTTCATGCTTCTCTTTCTCTGGAAGTTTCACACCTAGTTTTGTTAATTCTTCTTTTGCTTGCTTATGTGTTAATTTCCCGGACTTTTCCTGTTCAAAAATAGATTTTGCTTTTTCTTTCGCCTGTTCATCTAAATTAGCAAGCATATCTTTACGCTTACCCTTCTCCGGCATTTTCACGCCTAACTTCGTTAATTCCTCTTTTGCTTGTTCACGTGTTAATTTGCCGGATTTCTCTTGCTCTAAAATTGATTTTGCTTTTTCTTTTGTCGCTTCATCTAATCCCGCAAACATTTCTTTGTGTTTACCCTTTTCCGGCAACTTCACTCCTAGTTTTGTTAATTCTTCGTTTGCTTGTTCTCTTGTTAATTTTCCAGATTTCTCTTGCTCTAAAATTGATTTCGCTTTTTCTTTCGCCTGTTCATCTAATCCCGCAAACATTTCTTTATGTTTTTCTTTCTCTGGAAGCTTTACACCTAGCTCCTCTAACTGTTTCTTTGTATCATTCATAATCGTTTTTACTTTTTGTTTTGTAGCGTCATCTAAATCTTTTTTCGCCGTTTTTGTAGATTGCTCAGCTGCTGGAGTATTCGTTGCCGCGAATGCCGGGATGCCGACTCCCCCAATGATTCCGAATGATAAAGCACCTGCAATCGCTAAATACCCAACTGTTTTCTTCTTCATAGGAAATTTCCTCCTTCATATTTCTAATGCATGTACACTCTCGTATACAATGCCTATAGTAATGTTGGTTTCTTAACATTTCCTTAACGACTTCACAAAAAAACACCGCTCATCACGAGCGGCGTTATTCTATGCTTTTTGTAATTGTAATTCTTCACGTTCCATTATTCTTCTTAATACAATTGTTTGTGTCATTGTAAATAAGTTACCTGTTATCCAGTACAACACAAGTCCTGATGGTGCTGCGAATCCCATAAATAGAATCATTGCTGGCATCATAATTTGCTGCATCTTTAGCATCTGTACTTGTTCTCCAGGTGTAATATTAGATTGGAAAACTTTCATCTGAATAAATGTCGTTAATGCTGCAATAATCGGTAATATATGATAAGGATCTGCATGTCCTAAGTTCACCCATAAAAACGAAGATGTGCGAATCTCTTCTGTTCGGCTAATGGCATAATACAAAGCAGAGAAAATCGGCATTTGTATAAAGATTGGCCAGCAACCAGCAAGTGGATTCCAACCGCCTGATTTCATTAGTTCTGACATTTCTTTTTGATACTGTTTTTGTTTTTCAAGATCTTTACTTACATCACCGTATTTTTTCTTTAACTTCTGCAATTCAGGTTGCATTTTCTTCATTTTCGCTTGGCTACGATATTGCGAAACAGCTAATGGAATCATTGCTGAACGAATAACGAGCGTCATAATAATGATAGCAATCCCGAAGCTAGCTCCCGGTATATGATGAGCAACAAATTGAATCATAAACGAGATTGGATAGACAAAATAATGATCCCAAATTCCCGTACTATGTGCATCAATTGGGGCTGCATTACTGCAACCAGATAAAACAAAAACAAGTAATAATGATAAACTAACGAGCACAGCTCGGTATGATTTTAACATGTTCATTCCTCCAATGTTTCGTAATTATTTAGCGAAACATTGGTGTATACGGACCGACCTCGTCATTCTCTTCACTCGATTCTTGTCTGCGCACAGAACGAATCATTCCATATTTATAAAAAATAGAAAATAGCGGTACATTCCCCGCACTATCTTCACATGTATCAACTAACGCAAATGCTCTTTGTCTACCGCTCGATGCTTGCTGACGCACAAAGCGAGAAACGTTAGCAAGGAAGAAAACTTCTAATAAACAAAGTGCTGTCGTTACAAACGATATATATAGAATTGCATCCTGCAATAAAAATTCCATCGCTTCACATCCTTAATAAGGTCATTTTAGCACATTCGGCAAACATTCTCTATTTCCTTTTATCGTCAAAAAAAAGTATTTTGCATATTTTCTCAAGAAAATAATAATTAAGAAACATTGTATTCGCTTTCTTTAGTATATTCACACACATCAATGAATAGGCTTGATTTATTAGAAATTTATAAAATTTTTGCATTATAATAAAACTATTGCCAGTTTTTGAAAAAACCTTTATTCTCTTCTTGTAATCAAAAATGAATATGGAGATGAAACATACTATGGGTCAACTAGGAGACGCCGATTACGTTCCCGACACCGCCTTTTTATCCTTCCCAGCAGCTAAAACATTTCACTTAGAATTTATCATACAGTTGGTTGTTATTTTCGTAGCTTCTATTTTGTATGCAATTTCTATGAATATGTTCTTTATCCCGCATAACATGATTAGCGGTGGATTTGCTGGAGTAGGGATGATTATCGGTTATTTAATGCACTACAATATCGGTGCACTTATCTTTTTACTAAACATTCCTCTTCTTATTTTAAGTCACTTTTACTTAGGCAAGAAGACAACCTTTTTAACAGCGTACTTTGTAGCTGTATCATCGTTAGCGATGAACATTATCCCTGTACACCAAGTTTCAGACGATATTTTACTATCTTCTGTATTCGGCGGTGTAATCTGCGGAGCAGCTTCAGGAATCATATTCCGATTTGCTTCTTCAACAGGTGGTTTTGATGTTGTTGGATTGATTGTAGCGAAATATCGAGATGTTTCAATTGGAGCAATCATATTTGTATTCAACTTAATCTTACTTGTTGTAGCAGGATTTATTTTCGGATGGGATATTACACTTTATACGTTAATTAGTCGATTTGTAGTCAGCAAAGTGATCGATGCTGTGCATACGAAACATATTAAATTAACGATAATGACAATTACAGAAAAAGGCGAGGAAATAAAAAGCGCCCTACTACATCACGGCATACGTGGCGTGACAATGGTAGATGCTGTCGGCGGCTATACAAACCATAAGAAAAAAATGATTTACACTGTCGTGACTCGCTATGAGTTAGGCGAAATGAAACGTATTATCCGTCAAGTAGATAATAAAGCATTTATGAACATTACTGAAACAGTTGAAATTGTCGGCCGTTTCAAACGCATATAAAAAGGTCAATACATGAAAGAGGTTGTCCCAAAAGTAGCTGAATAGCTACTTTTGGGCAACCTCTTTCTTTACAGAAAATATAAAAAAGAATCGTCCATCTTTGATATAATTAAGTCACCACAACCA
>NZ_JBQAIE010000034.1:0-8573 GCF_051918845.1 Bacillus cereus group sp. MYBK101-2
CGTTCATCCTGAGCCAGGATCAAACTCTCCAATAAAGTTAGTTTGTCTAGCATCTAAAATAAAAATTGACGTTTCACGTTGTTTGTTTCGTTCAGTTTTCAAAGAACTACTCGGTCGCTCATTTGCGACTTCCTTATGTTAACATTTTCATCTTTCAATGTCAACTAAGTTTTTCATTTCGTTTGTCGCTTTCGACGTTAATGTCATCGGCGACTTGTTCTATATTACACTTCTGTACTCTAATCGTCAATACTTTTTATCCTTTTTATTTTATAAATTATAAAGTTTTTTATACTCCTTCCCTAAAGATTAATAAACTAGTGTAGTCATTTTTATAATCGACAGTTTCTACTTTATAAAGAATGAATATCAAGCCACACAAATATATATTAAAAGTAGCTTTTTTATTTCGGTTACATTCACAATTATCTCCTACCACTTCTCTCTAGGAATTATAAATACATCGTACATTTACTAAAATCTAATTACATTAGGAGGCGTTATGAAATGCATGCTAATAAGAAAATCATTTATGTATCCCATGATGCCCATTTCCACGGAGCACAGCTGCTTTCTTTACATACTATTAAAGCCCTTAAAGAAAATTTTCATTACTCCGTCGCAATTATTTCTATTGGAACCGGTATTTTAATCCACGATTTTCAAAAGTATGGTCCTGTTTATTGCCTAGAGGAAGACTACCCAACAGAAGAAAAAGTCGAATTATTAATAAAGAAGTTATTATTAAAAGACTATACCATCGCCATATGTAGTACCGTCATAAGTGGTGATATAGTTGCATTACTAGCTAAACATAATATTAAAGTTATTTCATTAATACATGAATTGCCGCATTTAATACAACAGTACTCTGCTGAGGGAAAAGCAAGAAACATTGCCCAATCTGCTCACAAAATTGTCTTCCCTTCACAATACGTGTATGAAAAATTCCGTACAATTACCCAATTAAATCATCAAAAATGCCACATTCTCCCTCAGGGCTTGTTCAACCATAATCCTTATAAGAAAAATATTGCACAAGCGAGAAGCGATTTACGAAAAAAGCACAATCTGCCTCTCGATAGCAAAATCATCTTGGGGGTAGGTTTCGCTGATCATCGAAAAGGAATAGATTTATTCTCACTTATTGCTTACTCAGTAAGAAAGATGCATACGAATATTCATTTTATCTGGGTTGGGAAAACAGATGTTCATTTTTTTAATACAATCTCCCCAAGATATACAGCACATTTCACATTAGTGGACCCAACTCCAGATATCGGTTTATATAACGCCGGTGCTGATTTATATTTATTAACTTCAAGAGAAGATCCTTTTCCAAACGTAGTTTTAGAAGCATTAGATACAAAAGTCCCTGTTATAGGGTTCAAAAACGCTGGAGGTTTTGAAGATGTTGTTACGGAACAAACCGGCGCATTAGTAGACTATTTAAACTTACCTATGATGCTGGAAAAAATATATGAACTTATCGGGAATGAAGATTTACGATTACAAAAAGGGACCTTTGGCCAAGAACTTATTGAAAGAGATTTCAACTTTCTTGATTACGTTTATCAATTATTAAACTTGCTTGAGCATAATTATAAAAAAATAAGCGTCATTGTACCGAACTATAATTACGAAAAATACTTACCGGAACGAGTTAAATCAATATTAAATCAAACCTATCCCCTTTACGAACTAATTTTCCTAGACGATACCTCTACTGACAATAGCGTATCTATATTTGAAAAGCTGCTCTCAAATGAAAATAAACACCACCTGAAAGTTCAGCAAATTATTAATGATAAAAATTCTGGTTCTGTATTTAAACAATGGATAAAAGGTGTCTCTGCAGCAACCGGTGATTATATTTGGATTGCTGAGGCCGATGACTTATGTGATCAGACATTTTTAGAAGAAGTAATACAAGGGTTTCATATAGATAGTGATGTTGCCTTAAGCTACACACAATCAAAACAAATAGATGAACAAGGAAATATCTTGGCCAATCATTATTTGGATTACACAAATGATATTGATAAGGAAAAATGGCAGAGTTCTTATATCCGAAAAGGGATAGATGAAATACAAGATACGTTACTTATCAAAAACACCATACCTAATGTCTCAAGTGTAGTTTTTAAAAACATAGATATAAAAACAATAGCAAAACAATTGGAAAAGTTTAAAATAGCTGGTGATTGGTTTTTCTATGTTTCTCTCCTTAAAGAGGGGAACATTTATTTTAATCCAAAACCTCTAAACTATCATAGACGACATACAAATAGCGTAACAAGAACAGAAGATTCATATTCCCATTACAGTGAAGTTGTACAAATGCAGAATTTCATTAAAGACACCTTTACTATCGACGACATTTCAAAAAAGAAAATGTATGCATATAGAAAGTACCTTGAAACATATTTGAAGGTTTAATTATATATTTTCTTTATCATCAGTATCTCTTGTAAGACATTACTATTATTTAAGGGGTGTTACTCTTTGAAAGAATTTATAGAGGCAAATAAACATTTGATTTCTCAAATTGCACAAAAATACAATGTAAGTGCAAATATCCACCCAGAGGATCATATCTTTCAATTCCTTATCACAAATCCAGTCTTTCCATCTAAAAAAGAAGCAATAGATTATTATTTTAAAGATGGAAGAAAATCAGCAGAAACACTCTTGGATTTAATTACTTCCTTTTATCCTCCTGTAGACACTCCAATTCAACTATTAGAATTCGCATCCGGATATGGCTGCGTAACACGTCATTTATTAAATCAGCAAACGAACTTAAGTATAACTACTTGCGATATACACGAAGAGGCTATTACTTTTATTGAAAACACATTACATACTTCATCTCTATTATCTCACCCTGAACCAGAACAAGTAAAATTAGCCTCGTCTACGTATGATATCGTTTTTTGTCTATCCTTTTTTTCTCATATGCCTGATACAACTTGGTTTCGTTGGCTTCAGACATTGTATAACGCTGTTTCCCCTGGCGGCTTATTCATTTTCACAACTCATGGATACCAAAGTAAAAAGTACTTCGGCTTTCCCGCTTTAAATGAACGGGGTTATTGGTTTCTTCCCTCTAGCGAACAACTCGATTTAGATGTTCATCAATACGGGCAAACGATCGTTAGCCCCTCTTACGTATGTGACAAAATTAAATTATTACCTTATAATCCTATTATCAAAAAATACACTGAAGGTTTTTGGTGGGAACATCAAGATCTTTGGGTAATAAAAAAAGAAATAAAATAATAAACCACGCTCTACTTATACAGAAGTAGGGCATGGCTTATTATTTTTTACTATATAAGAACTCTTCAATCCATAGCTTATTTAATCTAATTCCACTTTTGAAATCCACTTTCGGTTCCCAATTACATTCTCGTCTTACTCTATCTATATTTAAAATGATTTTTTGAACGTGTTCTTGCTTTTGTTTATAGCAGATAAAGTCCACTTTTCTTTCCGTTAATTTCTCCAATTCTACTATAATTCGTTTTAAAGAGAGACCCTTTCCGCTGCCTATATTATACACACAAAATTTCAAGTGATTTAATTGCGATAGTTGTATAGTAACTTCCACTAAATCATCGATATAAATATAATCTCGAATAATCTCTTGTGGATTCCCATATATATTAATCTTTTCATTACTGAGATGCTGATACAAAAAACAATTTATTGCTCCAACTTTCTTTAACGGGTTTTGATATTTTCCATACGGATTAGAATATCTACATACAACATAGTCCATTCCATATTTTTTCTTATAAAAGTACAAATAATTTTCAAGCGACACCTTTGTTATTCCATAAGGAGAAAGTGGTTTTAATGGATGTTCCTCATCAATAGGCAGATATTCCGGTTCACCATAAACTGTGCCTCCAGAAGATGCTAATACGATTTTTTTAATGGGGAAATTTTTAGCACTTTCCATGAAATTAAGAAAAAAAAGGCTACTGTTTATATCTCCGAAAACATCTTCAATTGAAGTTGTTACATTAGACGTTGCAGCTAAATAAATAATAATATCCACATTCACTAAGGCTTTATATATATCTTCAACATTTGCTAAATCACCTTTAATAAATTCAACCTCACTTATAATATTTTGAGGAAAATTATTTATATGTCTGGAAAATACTTTTACATTTTGGCCTTTTTTCAATAAACCTAATGCGAGGTTAATACCAATGAAACTATTTCCACCTACTATTAAATAATTATTCTTCCGCATAATATCCTCTCTAGTAATAAGATTTTTGCTTATCACACCTAGAAATACAAATAAATAAACTTAGTCAATTCTATTATTGAGTCTCTTATAATTGTATGCCCCTTATAAATTTTCATTATCTTTATTTTATATTTTCCCTTTAGAATCACTACCTTATTTAAACCGTCCGAAAAAACATTCATAATATTTACTCATTCCTATGAATATATTGGATTAGTAAAAGCTTTCCCCTTCTCCATAAATAAAACTTTCAAAAAGGAGCACTACATGTATGAAGAATGTAAATCAAGAGCTTTTAAATCATGTAATTCTACATAAAGATCGAATCCCACATTTCCATAAAGACTTTCCCCTTATACTATTCTGGAGCCATAGAAGCGGATGCACTACTTTAGCTAATTGGTTCTTTTTTCAAATCGGATTGTTTAATGAAGCAAAGAAATACCATGACTTTATTCATTACTATGAATTCTGGGTATATAAAAACAACACCAACTACATACCAGAGTTACAAAATGGGCTTCTAACGGCAGAAAAAGCTGTTTGTAAACTTGTACGAAATCCCTATACAAGGGCCGTCAGCTCATTTTTATTACTTGCTGACAATCCATATGCAATTCCTCAATGGGAAAGTATCCGCCAGTATTTATATAATGACAAATATAGTAACCGAGGAATATCATTTAAACAATTTTTATATTACGTTCGAGCATTAGGTCCCAATTCCGTAGCAATGGATATACATTTTAGTCAGCAATACGTTCCGGGTGAAGAAAATTTCATCCAACACTATATTCCTTTAGAAGATTTTAATACACAAATCACCAAAATAGAACACACGTATGATTTAGTTAAATCTAATTTAGCGCTACTTACAAATTCAGATCATCATCGCTCTCATAAAATGATGTATACAGGAAGCTATGCAGAGCTCAGCATTACAGATGCCACCTTCCCTCGCTTTCCGACATATAAAAGTTTTTATGATGAAGAAACAATGGCGTTAGTTACAGAAATATATGCACAAGACTTTGAAATGTATCCGTACACGAAAGGGATATTTTAAATTGATACATTCTTCAATGAATAAAAGCGAATGTATCGCATAGCATAAAGTGAAACTTTAATTAGAGAGGGGTTCTCCCCTGCTAATTATTCCCTTCTACCAATTTTACTGTTATAGATTCCCTAAATTTCACCTACCCTCTTTGAATTCACTAATTATTGACGCATGTGCCATATACATTTTTTACACAGGAGTGATGTCATGTGGAAGGTAATTTGAAACATAATAACGGATATTGTGTTATTTGTGAGAAGGAAACTACATTTATAGAGCATAACGATTGGCTTAGAGATCACTACTTATGTTCTACATGCCACTCTATACCAAGGCAGCGAGCTTTAATTCATGTTTTAAATACATTTTTTCCGAAATGGGGTTCCTATCATATTCACGAATCCTCACCTGGGGGGATTACAACTCAACTACTAATAAAAAACTGCAAAAACTATACATACTCTCAATACTTTAAAAACTATCCTCTCGGCCAATACTTTCAAGGGATTAGATGCGAGAACTTAGAAAACATGACTTTCCAAAATGGATCTTTTGATTTGTTCATTACTCAAGATGTCTTTGAACATGTAATGGAACCAAACAAAGCCTTTAAAGAAATAGAGCGTGTATTAAAGCCTGGCGGTGCTCATGTGTTTACTGTCCCTTGGTACCACACACTTCCAAAAACTTTGCAAAGGGCAAGAATCAATGAGGATGGAATTGAGTATATTGAAGAGCCAATTTATCACGGAAATCCTATTGATGAGAATGGGTCTTTAGTAACATTTGATTGGGGCCGAGATATGATTGAATATATTTATACACATGCAAATATGTATACCCTAGTTTATTTACAAAAGGATAAATCACTAGGCTTAGATGCTGAATTTTTACATGTTTTTATTAGTAGAAAACAAGAAAATGATTTTTAGGCACCATATAATTTGGAGGTTAACAAATGGATGACTTTAAGTTAGGAAGTGATTTTGATAACCTTGTTAGCCCGCTTTCTGATGTTGAACTTCTTCATCTATTTGTACAAAGTTGTTCACAAACAAGGATAAATGGTATCCCAGTACCTATGTTCCCCCCTGAAGAAATTCAACAACAGTTTGTAGGTGCTTCCTATGAACATGCTCTTTATGAAGCATATTTGTTTTATAGACTTGTAAAAACATATGCTCATAATTTAGGCGTTCCCTTGAATAAAGAACGGAAAATTTTAGACTTTGGTTGTGGCTGGGGAAGAATCATACGCTTCTTTTTCAAAGATGTTCGCCATAAAAATTTACTTGGTATTGATGTAGATCCTGTAATGATTAACCTTTGTAACGAAACGTTAGGAAGAGGCAGATATAAAGTAGCTCCCCCACAACCTCCTGCAGAATTTATTAATGACAATTCATTAGACATCATATTCGCTTATTCTGTATTCTCACATTTATCCGAAGAAACTGCAGAAAATTGGATAAAGGAATTTTCAAGAATTCTTCGTCCAGGTGGAATCTTCATCGCCACAACACAAGCGCGCTATTTTCTCGATTTTTGTCAACAATTTAAGGAACACCCTGAATTAATTCAGACAGGATGGCATAAAACTTTATCTCAAGCTTTTCCAGATATAAATCGTGCCATCTCGGATTATGAAAGCGGCAATTTCGTCCACAGCCCTACGGGAGCTGGAGACGTTAGAAATAGTAGCTTCTACGGGGAAACCATTATACCTAGAACTTATATTAAAAACCACTATGAGAAGTATTTAAAGCTGCGGGACTTTTTCGATGATACAAACCGATTACCCCAAGCTCTATTTGTTCTCCAAAAAGATTAACTCTTTTCACTCATTGTATAATGAAGATCATTTTATATTTCAGCCGTATATATTAAATCATTAAAGATTTCCATATCAAGCAAACTGTACAAAAAAATTCATTATGAGGCATAAACAGAGTAAGTAAATAACAGTTCTCATGCTTTAACTAGATTCGAAAAATCAAAAATAACTTCCCACCACTTGAACTACGAAGCACATAAGGGGGATATATCTTGAAAATAATTGCTTTTTACTTACCGCAGTTTCATCAAATAAAAGAAAATGACCGATGGTGGGGAAAAGGTTTTACTGAATGGACAAATACTAAAAGTGCACGACCTTTATTTCCAGGACATTATCAACCTAGAGAACCTTATCAAGATTTTTATTACGACTTAACCACCCCATCCGTAAGAAAATGGCAAGCAGAAATTGCCAAAGCACACGGCATATATGGTTTTTGTTATTACCATTACTGGTTTAAAGGGAAGAGGCTATTGGAGAGACCATTTAATGAGGTACTTCAGATGGGCGAACCAGATTTTCCATTTTGCCTATCTTGGGCAAATGAACCATGGACAAAAACTTGGGATGGTCTTGATAGTCACATATTAATGCCTCAAAATTACGGAGGGTTATCGGATTGGAAAGAACACTTTGATTATTTATTACAAGCTTTCCAAGATGAGAGGTATATCCGTATAGATAATAAACCACTATTCATTATTTATCGTCCTGGGCATATACCTAATTGTGAGCAAATGCTTAACTACTGGAATACACTCGCACAAGAAAATGGTTTGAAAGGTATATACTTCGCAGAAACATTAAACAGCTTTCCACTTCCTAATATAAATGGATTTGATGCTAGCATTCAATTCGAACCTTTTTATACAATTGCTCACGATAGTTCTTCCGACATAAATAAGATAATATATGAATCTAGTAAACAAATAAACGCTTGGGATTATGATAAAGTGTGGATGTATATATTAAAGCGATCTCCTTCAGAGAAAAAAACATTTCCCGGTGCCTTTGTTGACTGGGATAACACAGCACGCCGCAAAGATTTAAATAGCAGCATTTTCGTAGGCTCTACTCCTGAGAAGTTCACGATATATTTAAGTAAGCAAATCCAGCGCACCTATTCTCTTTACAACAGCGAGTTTTTATTTATTAATGCGTGGAATGAATGGGCAGAAGGTACTTACTTAGAACCAGATAAAAGGCATGGCTTTGCCTATTTAGAAGGAGTTAAACAAGCAATTAACAGAGGCATGAAAGCATACAAAAAAGACGAGTCATTCTGACTCGTCTTACAGTTGCTTGGCGACGTCCTACTCTCACAGGGACAAGGTCCCAACTACCATCGGCGCTAGAGAGCTTAACTTCCGTGTTCGGTATGGGAACGGGTGTGACCTCTCTGCCATCAT
>NZ_JBQAIE010000035.1:0-4438 GCF_051918845.1 Bacillus cereus group sp. MYBK101-2
ATTTCATAGTTTCAATTTCTTCTTTGCTTCGAATCGGTTGTACATCAATCAAATGCTCTTTTTTAGTCATTTTTAATTTCCCCTTTCATGAACCCAGTAAAATCAACGAAATGAATGTATACTTTTTATATGTAAAACTGGATTTTCCTCCAAAATGGATTGAACCCAATAAAATCAGCAAAACGAATGTATACTTCTATCTAAAAGTTTACATTGAACTAGTGAAGAAGTCCAGTAAATTAGTTACTAAATTTGTAAAAAATATATAGACAAGTAAAAAGGGAAATGGTTACGATTTATATATAGTGATGGGGAGAGTTGATGCTCCTTCGCTCCCTGTCGCTACCTCGCTTTACAACCTCAAATCAGAAAGGACAATTCCATATGAAATTTACAACATGGGATAAATTCAATCCCGATGAACACAAGAACACAACAATTGTTATTGCAGATGGTCTTCCTCTACACAAACAACTCCGTATTAAACGACAAATTGAAGGTTTTACCCAACAAGAACTAGCTGAAATTCTTGGATTAGAGTACTTTTCACGAGTTTCTAGCATTGAGAGTGGCAAAGAGCTTCTTGAAACTGGTAAAAGACCTCACATTCAGATTGAGAGAATCAAACAGTATCTGTATGAGGAGGACTACCAAAATGGCGAACTGGTTAAATGAAACTAGAGAGTTTCGTCTTATGCCGTTTCATGAGCAGATAAAGACAAAACGCCTTGTAGATGGATTCACGCAAGAAACACTGGCTTTGCATCTTGGTATTCCGAAAGTGACGTTATCTAGAGTGGAGCAATGTGACATGCTTTTACCTAGAAAGCACATGAAGAAAATGTGTATTTACTTGTATGGCGACAAGTATTATCGAAACGGAAAATTAGCTTTTGATTATGAAAAAGAGCAATGATCCATGGATAAACAAATGATGAAGCAGCTGCAAATTGAACTTGAACGACTTGTACGAGTGAATGAGTATGAGAGTACATCATCAGCCGTGCGAGAATTGAATGAGAAACGCATAAAAGAGCTTGAATTGGCAATCACACTAAATCATCCAATTAAGCAGTACGACCAAAATAACGGCTATTACGAGTATGTAGCTCTGCACTCTGGAGCTAAGCCAAACAAATTAACTAGGATGGATTGAAAGGAGAAAATCATGAGAAAAGTACATGGGCAAAAACTTGATGCAGAAGCAGAAGCAATGATTAAGCGGTTGGAAGAAGAGAATGAACGTCCTGACGTTACTGAGTGGCAACGAGAAGCCAATAAGCACCGTATAGAGATGTATGAGCTAATTGGTCAAGATAAGCCTGCATATGAGCCGATTAACTGGGAAAATGGAATTTACGAATACATGGCGGTACACAAGAATCACATTACACCAAACGATTTAATTGACTAGAGGGCTGATTGTGGCTCTCTTTTCTTGTAGTGAGTGCTGAGTAGTGCGTTTATGCCGTGAAAGTCCATTTATGTATAGTGACCCTTTGCTTTACACTCGTAGGAAGTGACCCAGCAGGGTGGTTTCCCCTGGTGGCGTTAATTCCTTAAGAGTGCAGAGGGTGGAATCTGTGCGTCAATGGAACCATGGAATAAAAAGCAATACGGACAATGGAAGTAGCATTGACTTGATACATGCAGCAGGAATTACAGCAATGATCCATACGGAAATGAGAAGGAAACATTCTGTTGTGGGGGACGGGGTTTTCTTTTCATCGGCCGTAGGCTTCATGTAAGAGGGGGTATGGGCATGTAAAGATTTGAAAATACGCAAACATATACAAATAGCTACTCAGCAAATTGTGCTATTTTTTTCGCTCCTATAGGGTTTTCCTATATCAGATACTAGAAGAATATAAAAAGAATCGGTTGACGAATGAGTTTGCTAATGTTTAATCTTGGAGACAAGGCGAATCTTTTTTCGCCGTGTTCCTTGAAATTTTTTAATAGAAAATGGGTGAAGAAATGAAGAAAGAATATTTACATCCATACTCGAACCCCCGTACACATAACATGGGGGTGGAGCGTACAACCGAAACTGGGCTGAGAGCTTGTGTAGACTGGGTTGGAGCTACTTTCAAAAATATCGAGATGGAGCAGTTGATTTTTGACGTTTTGAAGCTAAATTCTGATGACTTTTCTAACGGTGATGGAAATTATGGTTACAAAGAATCTTTCCGTTATGGAAGTATTGTAATTTACTTTAATGGTCGTGAGGATATGGGTCTACATCTTGAATTGAAAGGTAGAGGATGCCGTGAGTATGAGAATCTTGGGAAACAGACTTGGAAAGAGTTGTTTCAGTCCATTTTTGCACACCAGGGCTATCTTACTAGATTAGATACGGCGGTTGATGATTTTGAAGGTATGTTTACTATACCGAAACTGGTAAACAAGATTAAGAAAGCTGAATTAATATCTCCGTTTAAACTTGCTAGGGTATTAGAAACTATTAAAATACACTCTGGTGATGTAAATGGGATGACACTATATTTTGGTTCTCCGCAATCTGATATTCAAATTCGGATATACGATAAGCTAGCGGAACGTAAGGGTACAAATTACAATGTGTCAGAAGATATTAAAGTATGGATTAGAACGGAATTGCAGTTACGAGATGAAAAAGCAATGCGAGTTGCTGAAATTATCACAAGTAAAGAAGATGGAGAAGAGTCCATTGGTGAAACTGTTTGCGGTATATTGAAACACTATCTCCGTTTTGTGGAAAAAGGGAAAAGTAAGGATACGAATAAACGCAGATGGAAAACCGCTAAGTTTTGGGACAAGTTCTTGGGAGAAGTTGAAAAGTTGCCATTAACTACGATCACTGAAGAAAAAACGGTATTGGAAACAAAAGAGTGGCTTAAAAGAAGTCTTGCTCCTACGTTGGCATTGGTGTATAAAGCGTTCGATAATGATATAGACCAAATAGCTGAAATTATCGATGAGGGGTGCAATCGTTTGAAAACGAAACATTATGAAATGATACGTAAGCATCAAGAAGGCATAAAAAAAGCTCCTATTGTGTGCGAAACAATAAGAGCAACCGAAAAATAAATATCTAACCGAAGTATATACGAATTTATAAAAAAGATTCAAGCCCTACAGAAAAAAGAAAATTTTCATGTATTATATGTATGCTAGTTTCGTAAAGTAGATTCAACTCTATCATAACCGTAAAGAACGTTGATACAACAATAATATAGCGATTTTTTAAGGGGGAGTACCTACCCCCTGTTTTCTTATGCCCAAAAACTGTGATTTTGTCCGTTATCGTGTTCGAATGCTTGGTATTACTGCATTTATCGTATAAATTGTTGCTTTACTAGAAAAAAATGTTCCACTATGTAAAGACGATTCCCTTTACCAGTCTATTTTCTTCCCTATGATTCTACAAGGAACACGGCGAGTCGCTAGAATGTTACTCAGAACGCTCAGATTTGACTGTATCCGACTTTTAGCAAGGGAGCAGGGATTTGCATGTGCCGTGCCATGGAATCGCTGGTAATGGCTATATATCTTGTCTTCTAGTATATCCACCTAGGAACGGTATTAAATGCCCTTGTATCACCTTTTCTATGTCTGCAAAGGCAAAGTATTGCTCCTTGCTCTTGTCATCGTCTAGAACGGCGTGTAAGCCCTCTGCGTGTATCTGTGTGATTGTTCCATGATAGTACAATTCCTCTTCTGTATCTTCTGCATACAAGTAGCGAACGATGATAGTTACATAGTCATCAAGAACAAACTGGAATTTTCCTTTTTCATGGCTATATTGGACTTGCATATTTTCACCTCCTTTCATGGACTGTATTTTATAAGTGGAATGTGTCCAATACGTTGTCTTTTTCCTCTTTGTTGATTCCGATATAAGTCAGTGTAATCTGCGGTGTACTGTGATTCAGTATGCCTTGCAACATAGCAACGTCCTTTGTTTGCTTGTAGAACCAGTAACCGAACGTTTTACGCATGGTATGAGTGCCAATTGACTCTACTTCTGCAAAGTCCCCTGCTTTTTGCAACTGTCTGTACGCCTGTATCTTGCTTATAGGCTTATCTCCTTTACGGCTAGGGAAAAGCCACTCGCTTTCTAGTCCTTCAGCATATGAAAGTACTTCAGCGAAAATAGATGTGATAGTAACTATACGTTTTTTCTTCGTTTTGCCTTCAAGAACAATGAATTCCTTTTTTCTTTTTCTTTTTAATCCAACGATCTGTTCTGTTTTTAGTTGGAGCAGGTCGCTTACTCGTAAGCCTGTATTGATTCCGATTAGAAACAACATGTAGTCTCTTTCACTGCAATGGCGTTTAAGTGCCCATTTCATAGTTTCAATTTCTTCTTTGCTTCGAATCGGTTGTACATCAATCAAATGCTCTTTTTTAGTCATTTTTAATTTCCCCTTTCATGAACCCAGTAAAATCAACGAAA
>NZ_JBQAIE010000036.1:0-4209 GCF_051918845.1 Bacillus cereus group sp. MYBK101-2
TCAAAAAATACTACCTGTTCCTTTCGGAACTTTTAACCCTATATATAGAGTGAGAAGAGAGAGACTTTTAAAAGTGTAAAAAATGTTGATATATCAGTGTTTTTAAAGATTTTCGTGTGTCACAAATATGTGACACGTGTGTCACATATTTGTGACACACGAAATAATAAAAAATCGTAGTTATCGATTTGATAACTACGATTTTTATTTTCAAAAAAACTTATTAGGTAAATCCTTTAAAATAGGCATCTTCATAGCTTTATAAAACATAACTTTTAATGCTTCATTTACATTGTCCTTATCTCCTGCATAAACCACATGAGGATTAATAAATACTGCATAAGCTTTAGCATTATTTCCTTCAACGCCTGAATCACCTTTAAATAAAATTCCTTTTTTAACTAAAGAATTGATTACTGTACTTGTAGGTTGTCTAGAAGCATCTATTAATTTTGCAATCTCTGTAATATTTGCGGGTACAGGGTTTTTCGCTTTAATATCAAGAACAATACAATTACTAGAAAAAGCAATATAAGGAATTATTTCAGTTAAAAAAATCTTCTCCCTATCTGTTAAATATTTTTGCCTATACAAATAGCCTAGATTCTCTTGCATTGATTGAGCAAACCTCACTTTCGATTGAGGACTCTTTTTAGTTCCTATGTAAATCTCTTTACCACCAGTAGCTTTACTTAACACCTTTAAAGCTTCATCTACTGCGTCTTGATCCATCCCATGATGTTCTTCTTCAAATTGTTTTTGCTCAATCTCTAAATCTCTTTTTCTCGCTTTTTGTTCAGCTTGTCCAAAGTTAATAATCTTTTTTGTCATGTGTTGTTGCTCCTCTCATTTTGTGAGCACCAACATAAATACCAAAAATCATAATTATGGTATTACCCTAATAATAAAATTATGATAATCTATAAACAGATATTGATTTTTAGGTATTTTCGTTGAATACCCTTTGAAACGAGCCATGTTGGAGCATGGCTCGTTTTTATTTTATCACACATATAATCCCAAGAAATGGTCAAACAAAATTTAGAGAAACTTTTACTCACTTTGTTAAAAACGCTCCATGTCATGTCTCCGTTGTTTATGCTTCAGTTCCTTCTTGTGTTCACGTTCAAATTGATTGTCTACACCATTCATATCCAGTTCATTCTTAACAAGTCCTCTAAACGCCTTAAAATGCTCTCCAAGGACTTTTTTCGTGTTGTGGTATAAAACCTTTATGTTTTCCTTTAAATCTCCTATATGGGCTTTTAACGAGCTTATTTCCTTACGTAGTTTTCTATTCTCATCTTCCAAATCTGTATTTTTGTTAATAGCTTCAACCAAACCATCTGCTAAACTATCAACTTTACCTTGTAATTCTTTATTTTCTCGAACTAAATCTGTACGCTGCAAACGCTCATAATCTTTTTTCACTGAATATCCAGCATTAATTATTCCTTGCACTCTTTTTAATTCTTTAGTTCCAACAATCCAATTCTCTGTTGGTTTTTCTACTGTTTCTTTTTTAAATAAACCTTTATGAACAACCTCTGTTTTCTTCTCTCTCTCAGCTTTAATCTTGATTTCTCCTGGTAATCGTTCACTCATTTCTAACAATTTATTTTTCTTATTTGCCAAATCTTTTTCTAACTGCTGAATTTCTCTTTGTAAATCTTTTCTCTCTTTGTATTCACGAACATCTTTATAATCATTTGTGCCAACAATTTTTCGTTCAATACTACGCTCTTTTAACATTTCGCCTAACAAATTAACCTCTTTTTCTCGCCAATCATCAAAAGGACGAGTTTTATCTAAAGTTGGATCTTGTTGCGTAATCGCTCGGTCAAATGATACTTGCTTTTCAAGTCCACGTTTATATCCGCTTGCTACTGGAACAAAATTCAAATGCATGTGTGGGCTCGCTTCATCATTGTGAATGACTGCGTTATAAATTTTTAAATTTGGATTTCGTTTTTCAAATTCCGATAACCATTCTTCTAAAATTTCGTTAGCCCTTTCAAAATCTTGTTTACTAGAAAAATCATCTTTATCTCCAACTTGAATAATCATTTCTTGCTGAAGCGATGTTTTTTTACTGGACTGAATGTGTTTGTAATAGTCATCAATTTTTCGGTCGTTACGTTTTTGTTTGGCGTTATAGTTCTCCAACACTTCTCCAAATTCTTCTCGATATAATTCCTTTAAATCTTTCTGAACAAGATATTTATTTTCGTCAGAACGTGAATAATCAATATGCGAATTCCGCTCTTTTTCCTTCTCGCTCATTGTCCTGTTATTGTGTTTGATATTGGTTTTGTTCGTTGCCTTTTTCAAAGAAACTGACATGCTCATGACGAATCAACTCCTTGCTCCCACTATACCAGAAGCTTTGTTACTTTGGCAAAGTAACCTTTTCTGTATTGTGACATTCCGCTACGCTCCATGTACACAATGAAAAGGCTCTGCGAGGCTGTTTTGGCTATCGCCAAGCCATGCTTTGCATGACAAAAAACAAAACCTTGGACTCTGTCCAAACCTGCTGGGGAACTCTTCCCCAGACCCCCTTAATCCAACTCCCCAACCCCTCAATCCTTGAGGGGCTCCCTCGCCGGTTGGCAGAGTCAAAAGGGTACCTTTTGACAACCACAAGAGGGTTGCATAGTGAGTGTGTCAACTCCTTATCCTCCCGCCCCCTTACGGGTTCGGTCCGGTACCGTTGACACACGCTATGCAGCTACCTCTACCTAATTAAAAACCTAATTTTCTACTCAAGTAGCACTACATAGGTTCCCCTCTCTTTTGATTTATAAAATCAACATTCTATGAACTTGTTATTAAGGAGTACCACCAGCATTTTGAAAAAAACCACGCTAAGAGTATGCAAGATTTTATGCAAAAAATCGGAAGACATAGGGAACTATGGGGAGGCCGAAAAGCCCGCCATAATAGGAATGTATAAAAAAATGCATAGAATCATAGAAAAAGACAAAGGCGGATTCCTTGTGGGAATAGGGATCCGCCTTTGTCTTCACTACCGATAATGAGACGTTATGTTAACTGATAGTGTATGGAGTATACAAAGAAAACAAGAGTATGGCTACCACATTCTTGTGATAAAATGGAATAGAAAGGGTGATTTAATTGAATATTTTATGGGACTTTGACGGAACACTTTTTAATACATATCCTGCCTATACCAAAATACTCTCTCTAGTACTTGGAGAAGAGATAGATAAACAGGAGATTTATAAAAAATTAAAGATTTCATACTCACATGCACTAGACTACTATAATGTTTCTAGTGACCAGAAAGAGAAAATTAAAAGCTTAAAAAAGGAATTGTCTCCAAAAGACATGAAACCATTTGATGGCGTGGAAGAAATTTTGAAATTTGCAGATAAGAATGTAATCATGACACATAAACACAGAGATGGAGTTTTAGCAATTTTAAAATATTATGGATGGGACAAATACTTTGTAGATATGGTTACGATTGATAATGGTTTTCCTCGCAAACCCAACCCATCAGCATATACTTACTTGCATCAAAAACACAAAATTGATCTAGCTATTGGAGATAGAGAATTAGATTTGCTACCTGCAAAAGAATTAGGAATCATAACATGCATGTTTCAAGGTCAAAGTGATGTAGCAGATTATTATTTAAACGATTACTCAGAATTTTTCAATAAGGGTATTCCATTATCAAAACAGTTGTATCTTCAGCAATAAATCGCTGAAGATATATGATAGATTTATTGACTTCCGCTTTCGAAGATTATGTAAATGAGCTGTCTATATGGACGGCTTATTATTTTTTCGCTTAAGATTTTCCCCTTGTTTTTGGGTGGAATGGTGAAGGCTGGGGTGAAGCGTAGCGAGGGGCTAGCCCCTAAATATGCATCAAATACATATTGCAAAAGAATAATGTATCGGTTGGGAGAACTGGGTGGTTCGGCTGGTACAATTGCTTGTTCAAGTCGAGCAACTTAAATTCTCGTTTTTGGTCTGTTCGGCTTGGCGAAAGTCAAAAACCAGCCGAAAAAAGTTTTGCAAGGAGGGAGCAAAGCGGACAAGGTGGAGATTTTTTGAATGGGGTTCTCAAAAAATACTACCTGTTCCTTTCGGAACTTTTAACCCTATATATAGAGTGAGAAGAGAGAGACTTTTAAAAGTGTAAAAAATGTTGATATATCAGTGTTTTTAAAGATT
>NZ_JBQAIE010000037.1:0-4019 GCF_051918845.1 Bacillus cereus group sp. MYBK101-2
ATAAGAGCAAGCTCTTAATCCATTCGCTCGACTTGCATGTATTAGGCACGCCGCCAGCGTTCATCCTGAGCCAGGATCAAACTCTCCAATAAAGTTAGTTTGTCTAGCATCATAAAATAAAAATTGACGTTTCACGTTGTTTGTTTCGTTCAGTTTTCAAAGAACTACTTGGTCGCTCATTTGCGACTTCCTTATGTTAACATTTTCATCTTTTAATGTCAACTAAGTTTTTCATTTCGTTTGTCGCTTTCGATGTTGTTGTCATCGGCGACTTGTTCTATATTACACCTCTAAGTAGCAATCGTCAATACCTTTTTATAAATATATTCAAGTTAATATTTTGACACTCTCTAACCTAGAGAAGAATCTATAAAAATTACATTACTAGAAAAGCAACTTCTACTTCTCTTTAATCTCCTCTTCCAAAATATATCCAAGTTATCTTAGCCCTATAGACTTAATTTATATGAAAGGTTTTACTTAGTGAAACAAACAATATTAATAAAGACTAATGTGTAATTAAAAAGTTATTCCCAAAATACCTCCTTGTTTATCACGCACCCCATTAGAAAGGATTAAAGATATACGTATTCTTATAACAAACAACGATACAGAAGTTCATAATAAACTTGTATACTATTCTAGTTATAGAGTTCCCCTTATATGAGGTAATCCTTGCTTATCTGTTTACTCATAAATATATACAAATATATTTACTAACTATCCTGCGTCACTGAAATATCCATCTTATATCTCTTTCATCTTTAGGCCTCATCCATTTCCATACAGCCTAGTGGTAATAGCCGTTATATCCTCTTAGCAGAAACTTAAGATATGCATACAAACTACATTCGAGGCCCGAACCGATTAATAGCATTTCTTTTTCAGCATATATACAGGATTAAAAATACGAGCCTCAATTGATCTAGTATACTCAACACACCGATAAGGAACAAGCGTTCTTTTGTTTGTATCACTTTTTATAACATTTAAGTATGTTTATCCTATACCTATGACATGTAATTTTATTATTCTTTTATATATCCTTCTTTTTAAAATACATATAGAATTACAAATTCACTTATTTCTAACTACAAGCTTAAAATTCCGATATAAACGAGCCTGAATTTCTAATCTAAGAAAAATCTAACTCTTACTTTGGGGACACAGCCACAATTATTTAACTTCCTTACTACAACTAAACTCCCTCGCAATAACCATAGCCAAAATAACTTTTACATTTAAGATAAAAGGTATATTCAATATTCCCGACTCCGCTGCTCTGAAGATGAATGTATCATATCTGTCACCGCATGATATAGATTTTCTGGATGTTCAGCAATCCGGTGACATAAATACAAATACCACTCTTTCCCATAAGTCAAATATACTCTAGCGTTATGTCCTTTGTTTTTCAAATTACTTAGCATATCCGGACGAATTCCATATAACATTTCTATCTCTACATTAGATTGACTAAAATATTGACGGTGTTCCATCTCTTTAATAAGAATTTCATCATGTGTAGCTATAGATACAGGGTGATTGTTTTCAATTAATTGTTCTACAATTTGAAGATACTGCTGATTTAAATCGGTTGATCTAGGCATAGCAATATCCGGAACTTCTTGATAGGCACCTTTTACAACTCGTATTTTCCCTGGATAATGTAGGAGTTCTTGAATATCCTTGTTCGAGCGATATAAATGTGCCTGAATTGTTATCCCTACGTTAGGATATTGCTCTGTTGTTTTTTTATAAATAGAAAGAATGTCCTCTGCCTTAGATGATTCTTCCATACTTATCATAAGGGTAGTTCCTTGTGCATTTGCCTTCTCTGCCAACTCCATTAAATGAATATAAGATATTTCTGGATCTATAGATAATCCAATATGCGATAAATCAAGTGATACTGTTTGTTTTATAGAAAGAGCACCCACGTCCCCAATAAGATTCAAAAACTCATTTTTTGCCTTATAACACTCCTTTATATCTAGCTTATTTTCCCCTATATACTCCAGTGAAGTATGATACCCTTTTGTAATTAGTTCTTTTGCCGTCACAATCCCCTCATGTCTCGTTTCTCCGGTGACAAAGCGTTTCGCAGCTTGTAACAATAACACATAGAGCTCCGTGGATTGTTGTACATAGGATTTTATATGTTCATTTCGTGCAATCGATTTAAATGCCTGAGCTACTTGAAATTCTTTCGTCATCACATTTTCATCTCCCTTAGAACTATTTGATCCAACTATAGCATGCTAAAATGGTTCGTATTAGTACCATTTTAGCCAAATTTTTATGGTACCAATTTTGATGAAGGGAGCATTTATATGCTTTGGATACCTATTGATCGATCGTTAGATATTAGTTTAATTCGACAGGTTTATTACCAAATACGTGAGCGAATATTAAATGGAGACCTACAGTCCGGAGAAAAGTTACCATCAACACGGGAATTATCTTCTGAGTTAAACGTATCTAGGAATGTAATTTTAGAAGCTTATGATCAATTATTTTCCGAAGGTTTTTTGGTCGCTCGACAGGGAGCAGGAACATTCATTGCTGAGGGGACTTATTTAGAACAACGTAAAAAATCAACTCTAATTGATTCTTTATCTTGGTGCGAAGAAATAAACAAAGACAGTAACATCATTAATTTTCGTTCAGGGATACCAGCATTAGACTTATTTCCACGCAAGAGATGGGCAAATTTGTCTCACACAATATGGCACGAAGCACCCCCTTCTACGTTTGGATACGATATTCCCGAAGGGCGTCCCGAATTAAGAAAGGCTTTATCACGCTATTTATTAAAAACAAGAGGAGTTTTTTGTCATCCAGAACAATTAGTGATTACTTCTGGTGCAACTCAAGCTTTAACACTTGTTTCTAAATTACTTTTATCAACGGGTGATGAAGTAATAATAGAAGATCCTATTACCAATGACATTCAAACAATTTTTAAAAATTCAGGAGCCTTCCTTTATCCTATACCAGTTGATGATAATGGGATGGATACATCTTTGCTACCTGTAAATAAAAATCCAAAATTTATCTTTATTACTCCTTCTCATCAGTTTCCTTTAGGTGGAACATTACCGATTCAACGACGGGTTCAATTGATTAACTACTCAAGAAAAACAAATTGCTACCTCATTGAAGATGATTATGACAGTGAATTTCGATATGAAGGCTCACCCGTAAGTTCATTACAGGGATTGGATCCCGAGCGTGTTATATATATAGGTTCATTTAGTAAAATTTTATCACCGGCCCTTAGGATGGGATACTTAGTTCTTCCCTCACACCTTATTGAAAAATGTCGCAAAGTAAAATGGTTTTCAGATCTACATACACCTTCTTTAAATCAGCTTGTTCTTGCTAAATTTATTACCGAAGATCATTTGGAACGGCATATTATGAAGATGAAAAAACTCTATAAAAATCGAAGAAACTTCCTTATCCAGCAATTAAAATTAGCATTCTCAAATAAGATCAATATTTTCGGCTATTCTACAGGATTACACTTGATTGTTGAATTCAATCAAGTTCAATTCACAAAAGAATTACTTGAGGAAATTCAACAACTCGAAGTAAAAGTATATCCCGTGGAAGACCACGCCATTAAAAAAGGAAAACATCATAATCAAATTATTATAGGGTACGGACATTTAACAACTGAAGAAATAAAAGAAGGGGTGAACAGGCTACAGAGGGCATTATCTTGTATATATTCTTGTTAACAAATAGACAGTTTAACCAACTTGACCATATTTTTCTGAAGGTACACTATTTACATGTGAAATCATAATTAAATCAAGGTGTTTCTTGTTAGATAAACGTACTTATAGAGGCGACATTAATTACAAGATTACTTCATTAAACACAAAAAAGACGAGTCATTTTGACTCGTCTTACAGTTGCTTGGCGACGTCCTACTCTCACAGGGACAAGGTCCCAACTACCATCGGCGCTAGAGAGCTTAACTTCCGTGTTCGGTATGGGAACGGGTGTGA
>NZ_JBQAIE010000038.1:0-3808 GCF_051918845.1 Bacillus cereus group sp. MYBK101-2
CGAGTAGCTATTCATTTTCATGTGTTATGTAGAATGGATAAAGGAAAAGTGGTACCGAAAAAGAAGTTTATGCAGACTAGAAAGACATGGGACAAGCTAGGGAATATTGATATAAAAGGGATCAGATACAAATATCTCCCTAAAAAGCACGTGAATGAAGCAAAAACGGAGTTACAGGAACTTTCTGCGAGTGAACGCATGGTTACTATATGGAGTGTTGGTAATTATCTCACCAGCTATTTGGAGAAGGGTGCGGATGATGTACTCTTGTTTGGTTCCAAAATGTATGGGGCTTCAAGTGGTTTGAAAGAAGAAATTGTTTTAAGAGATAAAAAAAGAATCGCTGCAATCCTATTGGAGTTAGGAGTAGAGCGACTCAAGGAAAAAACTTATGAGATACAACAAACTGAGACTGATAACACTATTACAATGAAGTGCTACAATCAGTTAATACTCAAGAACTAATCCCACTGTTTGCCGACAGTGAAATGTTAATATGATACTGATAGTATATTATAACCTTTATGTATAATACAATAACATGCATTAACTTGTCATAAACTTACATGGCTCTGTCGCTTAGGCAGGGCTTTTTTTATTTACCTTGCTAATACGGAGAAAAACAGGTGCCAACTGCTATATTATGCATGAGGTGAATACACATGGAAAAATGTATGCTTATCATAGCGTTAGTTGGTTTAGTCGCTGATGTAGTGACTATTATCAGTGTTGTAAAAGACCTGTTTTAATTGCAGGTCTCTTTTTATTGTTCTTCTATCTGTTTTGCTAGCTTATAGAACGTTGTACGCTTCATCCCTGCTTCTTCTATAGCTTTGGTGGCGGTAATTTCTCCTGCTTTCCACTTTCCGTATGCTTGGTAAAACTCTTCTGTAGCTTCTGTTTTAGGTCTGCCGAACCGCACACCTTGTTTTAAAGCTACGTCTATTCCTTCACGTTGCCTTTGCTTAATCTTCTTACGTTCTTCTTCTGCCATCCATGAAAGTATTTGTAGGACAAGGTCTGATATGAATGTGCCCATGTTATCTTTATGCTTTGTTGTATCTAGTAATGGCATATCCAGTACAACAATATCTGCTTTAATATCTTTAGTAATCTCTTTCCACTCTTTTTCTATCTCATCTTTGTTTCTTCCAAAGCGATCCAGAGAATGTATGTATAGTATGTCGCCTTCACGTAGGCATGATTTCAATGCTTGGTATTTATCACGGCTGAAGTCTTTTCCACTTTGCTTATCAATGAATAGGTCACGTTCTTCTATGCCTTGTTCCTTCATAGCTTCAATCTGTCTTGCTTCGTTTTGGTCTTTACTGCTGACACGGACATATCCAAACTTTTTTATGTTCATTTCCCTTCCTCCCATCAATTGTTCCTTAATTAAATTATATCACTTTTGTTCGTAAAACTCCATAAACATTAACGAATATTCGTAAACTATTTTCGAACATTAACGAACAACAGAAACGTGATAAAACCGTGTCTTTATATCTGTTCGCAAAAGTGTACTTAAATGAACAATTTTATTGTCAAAAAGTATTGCACCTTCACTTTCTAAGGGTTAAAAATAAATTGATCTTGAGTAAATGTTGGTTATTGTTCTATCTGAGTTATTGTCATAGAGCCCACTTCCTAGGCTGGGTGGGCTACATAATTACACTCCGAAAGGGTTTGATGATAGATGATTTTTGATGAGAAAAATGTACTTGTTGATGTAGATGGATTACCGCTTTATCAACGCTTACGTATAAAGAGGGTTCTTGATGGATTCACACAACCTCAACTATGTGAATTGTTAGGACTGCCAAACGCTCCATATTTAAGCCGTATGGAACGAGGGGAAAGACCTATTCCTAAACGATGTATGGAACGTATAAAACGATATCTGTATGAGGAGGTATACAAAGATGGTCAGTTACAAACAAATGTTGATTAATCAGAACAATAATCCTAATACGAATGATGGGCAGAGAGAAGCAAATGATTACCGTTTAAAGCTACTTGAATTATTTGAAAGGGAAAAACCTGAACGTGAGCCTTATCATTCAACAGACGTCATTATGGAGCGTTTGAATGATACTTCATACAGATGTACGCCAAATAAACTACTTCAATCATAGTGAAACGATTATGTTCGGAAGGCTCTTGAAAGAAAGAGTGGAATAGGCGTTAGCCTTGGCGGAATGCTTGCCGTGTTCTTTTAAACGGCTGGCAGTACGGCAAATGGTTGCCAATTCAGAGTCTCTGCTTTGAACGAGGAGTCAGAAGGATAAATAGTGGAACGAACAACGATAGTACGCCAAAGGTCTCCTCATTTTAGAGCGTGGATCATAACGGCAGCAGCCATCAATATTATGGGGCGTGTATACTGCCGTAGGCTTACCCTCCTGGGTGGGCATGGAAAGATGAATAGGGCAACAAGTAACACATACCTTGCGACATATGGCGAGGATATTTTTTTATCCTAGTAGCAATTTTATTGCCTATGTGTAGATGATGACATCTAAAAGGCCTAGTTTGGCTTGTGAGTATACTTCCGACAAACATTGATATAACAACATTCCTAGCTATTAAAGTAGCAGGCGGGTCGCAGAAGAGGGTCAAACTGCAAACTCTGGTAAGATATAAGTAAGGGCAAATGTCTTCCCTAAATTCTGACGAGGATTCGACGGGGATTCTTCAGGCCTCGCTAAAATACGATTTAAAGCTTCTAGGAGTCTTATACTTCGACATTTAGCAAAGACAGGAGCAAATCCATGTGCCGTGCTATTGGGAGGTTGTACGGCTTCGCTATGATGTATAGAAAATAACATTTGTCTTTTGTGATGCATCTGAGTTAATGTGAAATACAAAGGTGGGATTTAACCGCTATATCTGAAGTGCGGTTTCACGATGCATTGGTTAAAAGTGAGACTGTGGGGGCGGGGGTAATAGATTTAATATACAACTCAAATCAGGGGAAAAAACTATTCTCCCTGTAGAGCTCTTGAACCTTAGAACCATAAGGGTTTAAGCCACCTTAACAGAAAAATCTTTTGCACTAATTTTGAGCTAATTTGAACTAATTTTAAAAGAAAAGGAGGTTTGCACTGAGGTGGATTACAAAGAACAACATAGATACAAGAAAAAGCTTCAACGGTATCAAGAGATGATGATTGAACAAGAAACTGCTTATGAGAAAACAAAAGAATCTTATCCGAATTACGTTGAACCTTACGATGAGAAGCTTGTTATATCTGGCTTTCATATCATACACAGTCAATACGAGAAACCTATATGGCGTGGATTTAAAAGAAATGATGAAGCGGTAGAACAGGGAGCTAAGAATCGTAAAATTAGTATGACTATACGTAAAGAGTTGGATAATGAGCTTCAGAATTACGTGGATCGTTTCCCTTCAGCTACTAAACATGATAAACAAGCAATGAAAGAACTGAAAAGAATAAAAGATGCTTATAAAGATGTCTTACAGATTCGAGAAGATAACGAAAAGAGAAAGATACGTACATTGAAAAATAAGATACAAGCTAACTTTGATGAATGGACTCATTTTCTCACGTTAACATTCAAAGAAAATTTGATTGATATAACACGAGCTAAAGAGAAATTGAAAGAATGGGTAAAGAAAATGAAAGTGTTGTATCCTGATTTCTTGTATGTGTACGTTATGGAGTTTCAAGAACGAGTAGCTATTCATTTTCATGTGTTATGTAGAATGGATAAAGGAAAAGTGGTACCGAAAAAGAAGTTTATGCAGACTAGAAAGACATGGGACAAGCTAGGGAATATTGAT
>NZ_JBQAIE010000039.1:0-2614 GCF_051918845.1 Bacillus cereus group sp. MYBK101-2
TATCCGGTATTAGCCCCGGTTTCCCGGAGTTATCCCAGTCTTATGGGCAGGTTACCCACGTGTTACTCACCCGTCCGCCGCTAACTTCATAAGAGCAAGCTCTTAATCCATCCGCTCAACTTGCATGTATTAGGCACGCCGCCAGCGTTCATCCTGAGCCAGGATCAAACTCTCCAATAAAGTTAGTTTGTCTAGCATCTGAAATAAAAATTGACGTTTCACGTTGTTTGTTTCGTTCAGTTTTCAAAGAACTACTTGGTCGCTCATTTGCGACTTCCTTATGTTAACATTTCTATCTTTCAATGTCAACTAAGTTTTTTATTTCGTTTGTCGCTTTCGATGTTAATGTCATCGGCGACTTTTTCTATATTACACCCCTATTCAATAATAGTCAATATTAATCTTTCACTTTTTTAGAAAAGATGAAACAGCTACTCATATTCCTCTTTATTTTTCATACATATAATTAAAATACCTGAAAGGGGTGTAGAGATTGTTCGATCCTCCCTTATTACATATCATCAACGCCCATTCAAGAAACCCACATTATCATAAGAATTTTCCTATCATTCTATTTTGGAGCCAAAAAAGTGGTTGTACTTCTCTTGCTAAGTGGTTTTTTTATCAGATTGACTTATTACAGACAGCTCTAAATTATAGTCCTTTCATTCATAATTATGAATATGACATATACAAAAGTACACCTGCCTATAGTGTCCGACTAGGTATAGCATTACGCGAAAAACAAAAAGAAACTTTTAAGCTTGTTCGTAACCCTTATAGACGAGCAGTGAGCTCTTTCGTATCCTTAATCGCACCTCCCTATATAGAAAATCCCGAATGGAAGCCCATCCGAAAGTTTTTATATCAAGATGAAAACTCCTCCAAAGGCCTCTCATTTAAACAATTTCTATACTATCTATTCATTAATGATGCTCAAGGAAATGATATTAACCCGCATTTCACACAACAATATATCGCTGGTGAAGAAGAATATGTGACCAATTATATATACTTAGAAAACTTCGATCAGGATATGAGAGCATTAGAAAAGCGTTTCAAATTAAAAACTGCACCAATAAATGAGTTCTCAATATCATGGCATCATCAAACTCCCGCCATGATTTATAAAGGGAATTTTAGCGAAGCCGATATTACTGACCCTTTATTTCCTCGCTACCCCACTTTCGAAAGTTTTTATGATACCGAATGTATACAACTCGTTCAAACAATATTTCAAAATGATTTCAATACGTATAAATATAGTAAAGAATACCTATACTGATTTCAATCTATTATCTTTGCCAAATAAAAAAACACCTAATATATATAAGGTGTTTTTTTATATTTAAACTATATACAATATGTTACTTAGCATTCCTTACTATTCAAGTTATTCTTCTTTAATAACTTACTTATCTTTTGTCTATCTGCCCATCCTACTCCTATTAAGACTAAACTTCCTCCCATTACTATCTTCCAAGTTAAAGACTCATCTAATAAAGCAATTGAAGCAACAATACTTATTAACGGTAAGGCATTTAAATATAATCCACTTACTGATGCCGAGACTGTCTCTAATGCTCTATTCCAAAACCAATAGGCTAAAATTGTTGCGCCTATAACAAGATACATTACACTAAATCCAGTCTTCCATGTTTCGATTTCTGGGAAACCATAGTAAAAAGTTTCTACCATTGCAAATGGTAATAAAATAACAGCTCCAATAATTAAAGTTAATGTTGTAAAAACCTTGTTTGATAAATACTGTTCTTGTTTTGGTCTTTTCAATAATACTGTATAGAAAGCAAATAAGAAAGTGCTTAATAAAATAAGGGTATCTCCTATTAAAGATACTTCTTGATTACCGTTACTAGATGGGATGGTAATAAGAAGTACTCCAGCAGCTCCCAATACAATACCGATCCAATAATTAAGCTGAATTTTTTCTTTCAAAAAGATCGCTGAAAAAAGAATTGTAACTAACGGTAAAGCAGCATCAATAATACTAACATGTAATCCACTTGTTAAAGAAATACCGTAGGATGTGAACATAAAGTAACCAGCTACACCAGTAAAAGATAGTAAACTCATTCTTTTCCACGGCACTTGTTTATGTACAACCGATTTTTTTAATTGTTTAAATGAAAATAGCAAACAAATTCCACCAGCGAAGAAAAGGCGAATAAATAACAAAGTAAATGGCTGAATAGATTCTAACGCCCACTTTGTTGGCGCAATGGCTGTCCCCCATAATATAACAGCCACTAATAACATGCATATTTCTTTCATAATCCCCCACACCCATCAATAATATATATTAATTATCTTAATTATAGATTTTTTGATGAATAAAATCCTTTAAAAGTGAAAAGACATTGTATAAATTGAAACTTTAATCAGTGGGGGTAGTTGACTTTAAAACGTCTCTATTTCATCCTTTTCTCTCATTAAGATTACTAAATTTACGGATTATGACATTTGATATATATAAATAAACACAAAAAAACCTAAGTCGAAACGACTTAGGTTTTTGCTTGGCGACGTCCTACTCTCACAGGGACAAGGTCCCAACTACCATCGGCGCTAGAGAGCTTAACTTCCGTGTTCGGTA
>NZ_JBQAIE010000040.1:0-2602 GCF_051918845.1 Bacillus cereus group sp. MYBK101-2
TAATGATGGCAGAGAGGTCACACCCGTTCCCATACCGAACACGGAAGTTAAGCTCTCTAGCGCCGATGGTAGTTGGGACCTTGTCCCTGTGAGAGTAGGACGTTGCCAGGCAAATGGAGGATTAGCTCAGCTGGGAGAGCACCTGCCTTACAAGCAGGGGGTCGGCGGTTCGATCCCGTCATCCTCCACCATTTAGCCGACTTAGCTCAATTGGTAGAGCAACTGACTTGTAATCAGTAGGTTGGGGGTTCAAGTCCTCTAGTCGGCACCAGAAATCATGGCGGTTGTGGCGAAGTGGTTAACGCACCGGATTGTGGCTCCGGCATTCGTGGGTTCGATTCCCATCAGTCGCCCCATTTTTCTTAAATAAATTAATATGCGGGTGTGGCGGAATTGGCAGACGCACCAGACTTAGGATCTGGCGCCTTTGGCGTGGGGGTTCGACTCCCTTCACCCGCACTTTTAATTAAATAACTCATACATGTCTTGCGGAAGTAGTTCAGTGGTAGAATACAACCTTGCCAAGGTTGGGGTCGCGGGTTCGAATCCCGTCTTCCGCTCCAATTTTCAATATGACATGCCGGGGTGGCGGAACAGGCAGACGCACAGGACTTAAAATCCTGCGGTGGGTGACCACCGTGCGGGTTCGACCCCCGCCCTCGGCACCATATGCGCCCGTAGCTCAATTGGATAGAGCGTTTGACTACGGATCAAGAGGTTAGGGGTTCGACTCCTCTCGGGCGCGCTTTTATTAACGGGAAGTGGCTCAGCTTGGTAGAGCACCTGGTTTGGGACCAGGGGGTCGCAGGTTCAAATCCTGTCTTCCCGATATTCCCAAAAAACATGGGGCCTTAGCTCAGCTGGGAGAGCGCCTGCCTTGCACGCAGGAGGTCAGCGGTTCGATCCCGCTAGGCTCCACTTATTTTAATATCATTTATGGCGGTGTAGCTCAGCTGGCTAGAGCGTACGGTTCATACCCGTGAGGTCGGGGGTTCGATCCCCTCCGCCGCTACCATAAAGGACCTTTAGCTCAGCTGGTTAGAGCAGACGGCTCATAACCGTCCGGTCGTAGGTTCGAGTCCTACAAGGTCCACCATTAGAAGTTTATATCTCGGAGGTATACCCAAGTTCGGCTGAAGGGATCGGTCTTGAAAACCGACAGGCGGCGAGAGTCGCGCGGGGGTTCGAATCCCTCTACCTCCTCCATTTTTTCTTAATTAAATATTTTATCGTCGCGGGGTGGAGCAGTCTGGTAGCTCGTCGGGCTCATAACCCGAAGGTCGCAGGTTCAAATCCTGTCCCCGCAACCAAGGTCCCGTGGTGTAGTGGTTAACATGCCTGCCTGTCACGCAGGAGATCGCCGGTTCGACCCCGGTCGGGACCGCCATTTTTACATAAAGGCTCGGTAGCTCAGTCGGTAGAGCAGAGGACTGAAAATCCTCGTGTCGGCGGTTCGATTCCGTCCCGAGCCACCATTTTGAAGTCGCAAGCCGGCTTAGCTCAATTGGTAGAGCAACTGACTTGTAATCAGTAGGTTGGGGGTTCAAGTCCTCTAGCCGGCACCACTTTCAAAATGAGCCATTAGCTCAGTTGGTAGAGCATCTGACTTTTAATCAGAGGGTCGAAGGTTCGAGTCCTTCATGGCTCACCATTTACAATTTAATGCGGGTGTAGTTTAGTGGTAAAACAAGAGCCTTCCAAGCTCTGGTCGAGAGTTCGATTCTCTTCACCCGCTTTTCAATTATGGGCCTATAGCTCAGCTGGTTAGAGCGCACGCCTGATAAGCGTGAGGTCGATGGTTCGAGTCCATTTAGGCCCACCATAATTGTTCCGCAGTAGCTCAGTGGTAGAGCTATCGGCTGTTAACCGATCGGTCGTAGGTTCGAGTCCTACCTGCGGAGCCATATTTATAGAGAAGTACCCAAGTGGCTCAAGGGGCTCCCCTGCTAAGGGAGTAGATCGCGAACGCGGTGCGAGGGTTCGAATCCCTTCTTCTCTGCCAGTAATTGGCCCGTTGGTCAAGTGGTTAAGACACCGCCCTTTCACGGCGGTAACACGGGTTCGAATCCCGTACGGGTCATATTAAAAGAGATAGCATAATCTGCTATCTCTTTTTTGTTGTGTAAAAGTGGACTTTGGATAGAAAAAAAGGGATACTCAAGGTCATTAATGAAATGGCACTTAGAAATATATCATAGCTGGGAAGATTCTAAGGAATTAGTTGTAGAGTTATTAGATACAGTTGAATAATAAAAATTGAAATATGGGGCGCTCAACTAAAGGATGCTTTAATTGAGCTTTTTAATATTGAAATTGCTGTATTAGGTGCCACCACGGAAAACAAATAGTATAAATAGAAGAAACTGTCTTTCAATAGGTGATCTACTGGAGACAGCTTTTTTATGTTGTCATTATTGTCGAGTTTTGTCGGTAAGTCGATATATTGCAAAAATCGCCGATATAATTTGAGTTACGGTCGATAAATTTCAATAATCGCTGATATATTGATGATGTATAAAAGTATGTGTAAACATTTTTAGGCAAAAAATAAGGCAAAGTACCCCCTAGGTTTATCCAGAACCTAAAATGAAAGGAGACTTTG
>NZ_JBQAIE010000041.1:0-2547 GCF_051918845.1 Bacillus cereus group sp. MYBK101-2
ATGATGGCAGAGAGGTCACACCCGTTCCCATACCGAACACGGAAGTTAAGCTCTCTAGCGCCGATGGTAGTTGGGACCTTGTCCCTGTGAGAGTAGGACGTCGCCAAGCAAGCTTAAGACGAGTCAGAATGACTCGTCTTTTTTATGTTTCTAACTCCTAATCCTTATTTTTTAATCCTCTTATATTTATTTTCTTTCATTATTTTTGATATGTAGTATAAGATTTTCTATTTTATTTTTTGTAGAAGTAATCTGTCGGTGTGTTAAAATAGTGCAGTTGTTTTTTGAGTATTTGAATATAAGAAGACTTAATTTTGAAAAAGGAGATAATATGAAAAAGATAGGTGTAATTACTATAGTAGTTTTAGTCCTTCTAGCGATTACTTATATGTTAGTTGGGAATTATTTTTATAATTATGCGTTGAATGCGAAACAAGAGAAAGAGTTTTTAGAGGATAACCCTCACTTAGTAGAAACAGTGAATGCATCAGGAGATGTGTTGGCTACAAATGAAGAAAAGGATGCGAACTTTGTATCAAATCATAAACCTAATACACTACACATAAATTCTTTCGATAACTTGAAATTAACGGGTTATGAATATATGAATGAACAATCTAGTCATAAATGGGCAATTGTAGTTCATGGATATGATAGTAGGGCATCGAAAATGACGAAATATATCCGGAACTTTTATGAACAAGGGTATAACGTTATAGCACCAGATCTTCGTGGGCACGGGAATAGTGAAGGGGATTATGTTGGTATGGGCTGGCATGATCGTAAAGACATTTTGATTTGGATTCAACAAATTGTAAAGAAAGATCCTAATGCTGAAATAGGGCTCTTTGGTGTTTCAATGGGTGGTGCAACTGTAATGATGACTTCGGGTGAGGATTTACCTTCTAACGTTAAAGTTATTATTGAAGATTGTGGGTACTCAACTGTTGTTGATGAATTTACGTATCAATTAAAAGATCTATTCCACTTGCCGAAGTTTCCTGTTATGAATGCGGCAAATACAGTTACAAAATTAAGAGCTGGATATGATTTAGAAGAAGCTTCAGCTATTAAACAAGTTGCAAAAAGTAAAACACCGATGCTATTCATTCATGGGGATGCGGATACATTCGTTCCTTTTGAAATGTTAGATGAAGTATATAATGCTGCAAAAGTAGAAAAAGAGAAATTAATTGTTCCAGGTGCTGGACATGGAGAAGCTGAGAAGATAGATTCAAATACGTATTGGAATACCGTATGGAGGTTCGTGGAAAGATATATTCAAGCATAATTAGATTTATATATGCGATAATCAGAAGGTAATACTTTTGATTATCGTTTTTCTATTTATAGATTTATTTTAGGTTGTAGTATATAAGGCTGGAAGCATAAATTTTTGAATTCCTTAGTGCCAGTGCTACAATGATTGAAAACTACATGTTAATGAGGTGTTTCTATGAAAATTGAAGTATGGTCAGATTTTGTATGCCCGTTTTGCTACATTGGGAAACGTAGATTAGAAGTAGCTTTAGAGCAATTTCCTCATAAGAAGGATGTTGAAGTTGAGTTTAAAAGTTTTGAATTAGACCAAAATGCTCCAATCTATTCTGGAACAAGTATTAATGAAGTACTTGCATCAAAGTATGGGATTAGTATTGAAGAAGCGAAACGTAATAACGTGCAGCTAGGTAATCATGCAGCTAGTATGGGTTTAAGTTTTAATTTTGATGAGATGAAGCCGACGAACACTTTTGATGCGCATCGTCTTGCGAAATTTGCAAAGGATCAAGGGAAAGAAAAAGAGATTACGGAAAATCTACTTTTTGCATATTTCACTGAATCAAGAAATTTAAGTGATGTGGATACGCTCGCTACTATAGCTGAAGCTTCAGGTTTAGACAAACAAGAAGCTTTACAGGTTATTAATGATAAAAGCGCATATGCAAATGATGTTAGAGTTGATGAAGCGATTGCTCAGCAATATCAAATTTCAGGAGTACCTTATTTTATTATTAATCAAAAGTATGCTATTTCAGGTGCACAACCACTTGAAACTTTTGTTGGTGCACTTCAGAAAGTGTGGGAAGAAGAGAATCCTGTACCTAAGTTACAAGAGCTTTCTTCAGAAGGTGGAAGCGATATGTCTTGTACAGATGAAAGCTGTTCGGTACCTTCAAAAGAACAATAGTTTTTATGATGGAAAGCAACCCATAGAGTATTATATGGGTTGCTTATATATTCTAATAGAAGAGGTATGTAAATAGGGTTTTAAAAAATGAAGTTTTTTAAAAAAACGTATTGACGATTAATACTTAGAGGTGTAATATAGAACAAGTCGCCGATGACAATAACGTCGAAAGCGAAAAACGAAATGAAAAACTTAGTTGACATTGAAAGATGAAAATGTTAACATAAGGAAGTCGCAAATGAGCGAATAAGTAGTTCTTTGAAAACTGAACGAAACAAACAACGTGAAACGTCAATTTTTATTTTATGATGCTAGACAAACTAACTTTATTGGAGAGTTTGATCCTGGCTCAGGATGAA
>NZ_JBQAIE010000042.1:0-2259 GCF_051918845.1 Bacillus cereus group sp. MYBK101-2
AGCGAAAGCGAGTCTGAATAGGGCGTTTAGTACGTGGTCGTAGACCCGAAACCAGGTGATCTACCCATGTCCAGGGTGAAGTTCAGGTAACACTGAATGGAGGCCCGAACCCACGCACGTTGAAAAGTGCGGGGATGAGGTGTGGGTAGCGGAGAAATTCCAATCGAACCTGGAGATAGCTGGTTCTCCCCGAAATAGCTTTAGGGCTAGCCTTAAGTGTAAGAGTCTTGGAGGTAGAGCACTGATTGGACTAGGGGTCCTCATCGGATTACCGAATTCAGTCAAACTCCGAATGCCAATGACTTATCCTTAGGAGTCAGACTGCGAGTGATAAGATCCGTAGTCAAAAGGGAAACAGCCCAGACCGCCAGCTAAGGTCCCAAAGTGTGTATTAAGTGGAAAAGGATGTGGAGTTGCTTAGACAACTAGGATGTTGGCTTAGAAGCAGCCACCATTTAAAGAGTGCGTAATAGCTCACTAGTCGAGTGACTCTGCGCCGAAAATGTACCGGGGCTAAATACACCACCGAAGCTGCGGATTGATACCGAATGGTATCAGTGGTAGGGGAGCGTTCTAAGGACAGTGAAGTCAGACCGGAAGGACTGGTGGAGTGCTTAGAAGTGAGAATGCCGGTATGAGTAGCGAAAGACGGGTGAGAATCCCGTCCACCGAATGCCTAAGGTTTCCTGAGGAAGGCTCGTCCGCTCAGGGTTAGTCAGGACCTAAGCCGAGGCCGACAGGCGTAGGCGATGGACAACAGGTTGATATTCCTGTACCACCTCTTTATCGTTTGAGCAATGGAGGGACGCAGAAGGATAGAAGAAGCGTGCGATTGGTTGTGCACGTCCAAGCAGTTAGGCTGATAAGTAGGCAAATCCGCTTATCGTAAAGGCTGAGCTGTGATGGGGAAGCTCCTTATGGAGCGAAGTCTTTGATTCCCCGCTGCCAAGAAAAGCTTCTAGCGAGATAAAAGGTGCCTGTACCGCAAACCGACACAGGTAGGCGAGGAGAGAATCCTAAGGTGTGCGAGAGAACTCTGGTTAAGGAACTCGGCAAAATGACCCCGTAACTTCGGGAGAAGGGGTGCTTTCTTAACGGAAAGCCGCAGTGAATAGGCCCAAGCGACTGTTTAGCAAAAACACAGCTCTCTGCGAAGCCGTAAGGCGAAGTATAGGGGGTGACACCTGCCCGGTGCTGGAAGGTTAAGGAGAGGGGTTAGCGTAAGCGAAGCTCTGAACTGAAGCCCCAGTAAACGGCGGCCGTAACTATAACGGTCCTAAGGTAGCGAAATTCCTTGTCGGGTAAGTTCCGACCCGCACGAAAGGTGTAACGATTTGGGCACTGTCTCAACCAGAGACTCGGTGAAATTATAGTACCTGTGAAGATGCAGGTTACCCGCGACAGGACGGAAAGACCCCGTGGAGCTTTACTGTAGCCTGATATTGAATTTTGGTACAGTTTGTACAGGATAGGCGGGAGCCTTTGAAACCGGAGCGCTAGCTTCGGTGGAGGCGCTGGTGGGATACCGCCCTGACTGTATTGAAATTCTAACCTACGGGTCTTATCGACCCGGGAGACAGTGTCAGGTGGGCAGTTTGACTGGGGCGGTCGCCTCCTAAAGTGTAACGGAGGCGCCCAAAGGTTCCCTCAGAATGGTTGGAAATCATTCGTAGAGTGCAAAGGCATAAGGGAGCTTGACTGCGAGACCTACAAGTCGAGCAGGGACGAAAGTCGGGCTTAGTGATCCGGTGGTTCCGCATGGAAGGGCCATCGCTCAACGGATAAAAGCTACCCCGGGGATAACAGGCTTATCTCCCCCAAGAGTCCACATCGACGGGGAGGTTTGGCACCTCGATGTCGGCTCATCGCATCCTGGGGCTGTAGTCGGTCCCAAGGGTTGGGCTGTTCGCCCATTAAAGCGGTACGCGAGCTGGGTTCAGAACGTCGTGAGACAGTTCGGTCCCTATCCGTCGTGGGCGTAGGAAATTTGAGAGGAGCTGTCCTTAGTACGAGAGGACCGGGATGGACGCACCGCTGGTGTACCAGTTGTTCTGCCAAGGGCATAGCTGGGTAGCTATGTGCGGAAGGGATAAGTGCTGAAAGCATCTAAGCATGAAGCCCCCCTCAAGATGAGATTTCCCATAGCGTAAGCTAGTAAGATCCCTGAAAGATGATCAGGTTGATAGGTTCGAGGTGGAAGCATGGTGACATGTGGAGCTGACGAATACTAATAGATCGAGGACTTAACCATATAATATG
>NZ_JBQAIE010000043.1:0-1585 GCF_051918845.1 Bacillus cereus group sp. MYBK101-2
GAGGTTGTCCCAAAAGTAGCTGAATAGCTACTTTTGGGCAACCTCTTTCTTTACAGAAAATATAAAAAAGAATCGTCCATCTTTGATATAATTAAGTCACCACAACCAAATCATCAAAAGAAAGGAACGATTCTCTTATGTTTATAGATTATAACAAAAAACAACTCACTTTTCCATTAGATGTTGAGGTTCATATTCCTGAACATCATCTTTCACGTGTGGTTCATACAGCTGTAGAAGCAATGGACCTCTCTATCCTCTTATCACGTTATCCAGGTGGTGGCAGACCACCTTATCACCCAAAAATGATGTTGAAAGTCTTATTATATGCCTACACAAAAGGAATCTATTCTTCTCGAAAAATCGAGGAACAACTCCATGAAAATATCCATTTCATGTGGCTTTCTGACGAAAAAACACCAGACTTTCGTACAATCAATCGTTTTCGATCAGAGCGTATGAAAGACGTGATTTATGAAACTTTCTTCTCTCTTATCGACCTATTGAAACAAGAAGGACTTGTCAAACTCGAAGATTATTTTCTAGATGGAACAAAAATAGAGGCAAATGCCAATCGATATACGTTTGTATGGAGAAAATCCACCGAAAAATATGATCAAAAGCTAGATGAGAAGTACCAAAAGATTGTCGCGACAATTGAACAAGCAAGTGAAGACGATCAGAAAGCGGAATTAGAAGAAGAACAAATGAAAGATGCTTGTCCTGTCACTTCTGAAAAAATTAAACAAACTATTCAAACCTTAGAAAAACGCCTACAAGATGAACCGAAAAATAAAACGATGAAAAAAGCGAAGCGTCAGTTGGAAAAGGATCTTCTTCCACGCAAAATAAAGTACGAAGCTCATAAAGAAACCTTTCAAGAAAGAAATAGCTTTTCAAAAACAGATACAGACGCGACCTTTATGCGGATGAAAGAAGACCATATGAAAAACGGTCAGCTTAAACCAGGATACAATCTACAAGTCGGAACTGAGGATCAATTTATTACAGGGTTTAGTATTCATCAAAAAGCGGGAGATACAACTTGTTTCATTCCTCATTTTGAAATGTTTGAGAAGTACAATCGTGTAAAACCTAAAAATGTGGTTGCTGATTCTGGTTATGGAAGCGAAGAAAACTATGCATTCTGCGAAGAGAAAAATATGAAAGCATATGTGAAATACAATACGTTTGAAAAAGAACAAACGAAAGCTTGGACGAAACAAATCGGTCGCGTAGAAAATATGTCTTATGATGAAGAGCTGGATGAATGGATTTGCGAAAATGAAAAACGCCTTATTTTTTCACATGAAAGCAAACAACAAACAAGCAATGGTTATACTTCTATCAAAAGAACGTATCGTTGTACAGAATGTTTGGGCTGTCCATTTCAAGAAACATGTGCCAAAGGAAAAGAAACCAAATCTATCAGTGTCTCTGTCAAAAATCAAAAACAGCGAAAAGAAGTACGAGAACGTTTACGTACAAAAGAAGGTAAAGAATTATATGGAAAGCGAAAAATAGAGGTGGAACCTGTATTTGGTCATATTAAATACAATCGTTTCTTCCAACGTTTTTCCTTGCG
>NZ_JBQAIE010000044.1:0-1498 GCF_051918845.1 Bacillus cereus group sp. MYBK101-2
TGAACTGTACCCCGAATCATGGACACTAAAAAAAAGCCCCATGATTCGGGGTTTTTGTGTATTTTTATCAAAAAACCTCGTTATAATGGAATCAACGATAGAAATGAGGTACGGAGAATGAGTAAAATTATTTTTAACGAGATTCAAATGAAACAGCTAGAAAAAAATAAAAATGTATTAAAAGCGTCGGAACGTTCGATTAGCTATTGTCCTGATTTCAAAATAAGAGCGGTAAAAGAAAATCAACAAGGAAAAGGTCCTAGCCAAATCTTTTTAGAGAATGGGTTTGACTTAGCTGTGATTGGTGAGAAGAAACCAAAACAATGCTTGAAACGCTGGCGAAGAACCTTTGAACAATTTGGTGAAGAGGGCTTTTATACAGAACGCCGCGGGAAAGGAAGCACGGGACGCCCTTCGGAAAAAGCTCTCTCTTCTGATGAAAAATTAAAAAAAGCGGAAGCACGTATTGCGTTTTTAGAAGCGGAATTGACATTCCTAAAAAAGTTAGACGAACTCGAAAGGCAGGCGTTACAGAAGAAGCGTTAACACCACGAGAAACATACGCACTGATTGAACAAACCATACGTCGCTTCCAATTCCCACGTATGGTGCGTTACCTTTGTACACTGGCTGGGGTAAGTCGGAGTGGATACTATGCGTGGCTTCATCAGTCAGATAAACATCTAGAAAAAGAACGTAATGATGAAACAGATTATGAATGGATCCAAGAAATTTTTAATCGAAAAGGAAAAATATGTGGTGGTCGTTCTATCAAAATGGTGTTGGAAAAGACAAAAGGAATTTGTATGAATCTCAAGCGTATTTACCGTATTATGCGTAAATATAATCTTGTGACAAAGATTCGCCGAGCAAACCCTTATAAACACATCGCAAAAGCGACACAAGAACATAAAACATGTCCGAACCTTTTAAATCGCCAATTCAATCAAGAAGAGCCTGAAAAAAGTATGTTAACCGATATTACCTATTTATTTTATGGACAAGGAAAGAAGGCTTATTTATCATGTGTAAAAGACAGTACAACACGAGAGATTTTAGCCTATCATGTCTCCTCTTCTTTACAAATGGATATCGTCTATCAAACATTAGATAACTTGAAAGAGAGATTAGGAGAAGTCATCCATCCTGAAGCGCTTCTACATTCAGACCAAGGTATTCATTATACACACCCTGAATTTCAGAAACGTGTAAGAGAAATGGGGATCAAACAATCTATGTCCCGTAGGGGCAATTGTTTAGACAACGCACCAATGGAATCCTTCTTTGGTCATATGAAAGATGAATTAGATTACAAAGATTGTCAAACCTTTGAATCCCTTGAGCTCAACATAAAGGATTATATGGAGGAGTATAATTATAATCGTTATCAGTGGACATTAAAAAAGATGGCTCCGATCGAATATCGGAACCATCTTTTAAGTGCTTGATTTTTCAGGGCTTTTTTATTAAACTGTCCATTTTATAGGGTACAGTTCAA
>NZ_JBQAIE010000045.1:0-1423 GCF_051918845.1 Bacillus cereus group sp. MYBK101-2
GATGATGTATAAAAGTATGTGTAAACATTTTTAGGCAAAAAATAAGGCAAAGTACCCCCTAGGTTTATCCAGAACCTAAAATGAAAGGAGACTTTGCCTCATGCCTAATAATAGTATACCCAATTTAGACTTAGGTAAACAAATTGAAGCTATGGTAAAAGACTTTGTACAAGAGAAATTAGAAATGATTCTTAGAGAGGAAATTCAAAACTTCCTAAAGACAGAACCTCAAAACGAACCTAATTCTAAAAATGGTTATTATCAAAGAATGTTGGATACAAAGTTTGGACGAATAGAAGATTTGTCTGTCCCAAGAGATCGGAACGGTGACTTTCAAACCTCCTTATTTCAACCGTATCAACGTCGTGACGGTTGGTTAGAGGAAGCGGTTCTAAGTCTATATCAAAGCGGTGTAAGCACACGACAAGTCGGGAAGTTTGTAGAACGTTTATTAGATGGTAATCCTTACTCAGCTACTACTGTATCTAATATTACCGAAAAGATTAGGAATGATATCGAAAGTTGGCAATCCCGTACATTAGAGTCGAATTACACCGCACTCTATTTAGATTGCTTATTTTTCAGTGTGCGCCGCGATACGGTTGAAAAAGAGGCGATTTATATTGCCTTAGGCATTACGTTGGAAGGGAAGCGTGAGATCTTAGGGTTTTACGTTGGTGGGCGAGAATCGGCAAGTGGTTGGCGAGAGATTCTAGAAAATTTACATGAGCGAGGCGTAAAGAACGTCTTACTAGGTATTTTCGATGGATTAACTGGCTTAGAAACAGCGTTTCTAAGTGTATATCCGAAAGCGGATGTTCAACGTTGTGTTGTCCATAAAATGAGGAATGTATTGTCTAAAGTAAGAAAATCCGATCAGAAAGAAGTCTCAAGTGATTTTAAACAAGTGTATAGAGCTGCAGATTTACCAAGTGCGGAAGAAGCGTTTCAAATGGTCAAAGAGAAATGGGGCAAGAAATACAAAAAAGAAGTGGATTCATGGGAAAAAGATTTACCTGTTCTTCTTACTTTTTATAAATATCCAAAAGAGATTCGATCTTATATTTACACAACGAATATGATTGAGCGAACTATTAAAGAAGTCAGAAAGCGTTTAAAGACAATGAATAGCCTTCCAAGTATAGAATCCGTGGAGAAAATCGTATATTTAGTATCAAATAATTATAACAATAGTTGGACCACTAAACGGACAGCTGGATTTGGTCTAGCCCATGAAAAAATCTATAAACTATTTAAAGAAAGATATGGAGAAACAGAGTTATCGGAGTAAAATACCGTTTAAAAAATGGTATGTGAAAAGTGAAGCTAGCTTCACTTTTCACATACCAAATCATTATAAATTCATACTGGATAAACCAATGTATTGGGCCTTATCAAATTACACAGACTTCTTGACGGAACC
>NZ_JBQAIE010000046.1:0-839 GCF_051918845.1 Bacillus cereus group sp. MYBK101-2
GTATGTTCTTTGAAAACTAGATAACAGTGTAGCTCATATTTTTTAATTTTTAGTTTGGTTAAGTTAGAAAGGGCGCACGGTGGATGCCTTGACACTAGGAGTCGATGAAGGACGGGACTAACGCCGATATGCTTCGGGGAGCTGTAAGTAAGCTTTGATCCGAAGATTTCCGAATGGGGAAACCCACCATACGTAATGGTATGGTATCCTTATCTGAATACATAGGGTAAGGAAGACAGACCCAGGGAACTGAAACATCTAAGTACCTGGAGGAAGAGAAAGCAAATGCGATTTCCTGAGTAGCGGCGAGCGAAACGGAACATAGCCCAAACCAAGAGGCTTGCCTCTTGGGGTTGTAGGACATTCTATACGGAGTTACAAAGGAACGAGGTAGACGAAGCGACCTGGAAAGGTCCGTCGTAGAGGGTAACAACCCCGTAGTCGAAACTTCGTTCTCTCTTGAATGTATCCTGAGTACGGCGGAACACGTGAAATTCCGTCGGAATCTGGGAGGACCATCTCCCAAGGCTAAATACTCCCTAGTGATCGATAGTGAACCAGTACCGTGAGGGAAAGGTGAAAAGCACCCCGGAAGGGGAGTGAAAGAGATCCTGAAACCGTGTGCCTACAAATAGTCAGAGCCCGTTAACGGGTGATGGCGTGCCTTTTGTAGAATGAACCGGCGAGTTACGATCCCGTGCGAGGTTAAGCTGAAGAGGCGGAGCCGTAGCGAAAGCGAGTCTGAATAGGGCGTTTAGTACGTGGTCGTAGACCCGAAACCAGGTGATCTACCCATGTCCAGGGTGAAGTTCAGGTAACACTGAATGGAGGCCCGAACC
>NZ_JBQAIE010000047.1:0-734 GCF_051918845.1 Bacillus cereus group sp. MYBK101-2
TCCTAATGGATTTGCAATTTCTAACCATCCTTGCCCACAGTCATCAACTGTAATGCGCATGTTCAAATTCCCTTTTTTGCTTTTATCTCCACGAGAATATAATTGTCGTGTCCGCAAATCTTTCCATTCTTGATTGGATATCTTGTTTTTCATTCTTTCATAGAAATTTTTCCGCCCACCAAAAATAATAGGAGGTAATGTTTTATTTTTAATATGTTTTGCATACGTTTCAATTTTTTGTTCTAATTTTTGTTTTCGTTTTCTTAAACCAATTAAACAAGTTTCTAATGCAACTTGTTTAGGTCTTTTTTTGCCGCGTTCATAATCAGCTATTTTTTGTAACGTCTTTTCTAACTTTTTTTGATTGTTTTCTAGGTAAACAGGAAGAAGTTCTTTTTGAGAGAAAAGGATTGTTTGCGCTTGTAAAATCACATCTTCACAAAAACGTTTATTTAACAAATATTTAGGTTGTAGTTTTTTATCAATTCTTTCTCGTTTTCGCCCTCAATCAAACGCTTAAAACTATATCGTTTTGCACTTTCGAACGTACGAATCAAAGTAATTAAATATTCCGTTTGTTCTTTTGTAATAGAATTGATTTTACAAGTACGTGTTGTTTTCATCCTTTTCCCCCTTTTCATCACCTGAAAATATTATAGGTTGAATTCTGTAAAATATAAAACCTGTAATTGTAAATTTTTATAGTTTTTTATAGATTCTTATTTACTGTTATT